>NZ_JBQFSY010000009.1:0-253088 GCF_056538305.1 Ruegeria sp. BG9 | reverse complement strand
ATCGGAACGCTGTTATTCTCATAAAAACCGCTATCCGCGGTCTTAATGTCCAAATCCGTAAACGGTTCTTTAATCGACATCAATTTCCTCCGTGTTGTCGATTTGATAAGGTGGAAGGCCGTTCTGTCTGCTGGCTCTTCTCTTATGTTTTTGCGGTGATCGCACCGGTCGTTCAGGCGCGCGGCTTTAAATCCTGACCCACTCAGGTTCTGTCGCGCCTTGAATTTTTCCTTGTGATTTCGATGTTAAACGGACACCGAAAAGGCGTCTTTGGTTATGTGGGTTGGTTGGGAAGGCTAGACACTCTTTGCGTGTGCGGTGCTCCGGATTCCGACCTTTTCGGTCGCAATGACGACGGATTCTGCGAGCCTTATTGCCAAAAAGGGGCGTTTTGACTGATCGAATTCGTCGAAAACGACATAGTGGCACGTCACACTCAGGGTATGCGAGTGCTAGTTTGGCGGCATTACCCAACGGGACGCTGTTCAGGGCGCCGCCTGCGCTTATAGTCTTCGCCAATACACTCTGGTCGTCTTGAAGAGGGGTGAGGGCGTGGATCACAATGTCGATATGCTGATCATCGGGGCCGGGTTTTCCGGGCTGACAATGGCGCTTGAGGCGCGCAAACGTGGCCTCCGCAACATCGTTATTCTGGAAAAGGCTGGTGATATCGGCGGGACATGGCGCGAGAACACCTATCCCGGTGTTGCCTGCGATATCCCCTCGCACCTTTACTCGATGGCCACGCATCTAAACCCGAACTGGAGCCGCGCCTATGCGGGTGGGGCCGAAATTCAGGCTTATTTGCAAGATGTTGCGCGCAAGGAAGGCCTTTACGACCTCTGTCATTTTCAGCAGGAGTTGAAGTCGGCCAAATGGGATGGCGCGCGCTGGCACGTCGAAACGCAGTCGGGGCAAATCTGGTCGGCGCGGTTTCTGGTTTCGGCCATCGGTGCGCTGCATCATCCCAGTATTCCGGACATTCCAGGGGCCGAAAGCTTTCCGGGCCCGACGTTTCATTCGGCGCATTGGGATCACAACGCTTCAGTCGCGGGTAAGCGCGTGGCGGTGGTCGGCACGGGCGCCTCAGCGGTACAATTCGTTCCAGAGATCGCCAAAACGGCCCGCCATGTCACGATTTTCCAACGCAGCGCGCCTTATGTTCTGCCGCGTCCTGACGGCCCGATCGCGCCTTGGGTTCGCAGGCTTTACGCGCGGATTCCTTTGTTGCCGCGACTGCGGCGCAAGCTGATCTTCGCGATCTTCGAGTATCGCCATCGGGTGTTCCGCGGTGATCCGCGAATGGTGCAATATGCCATGAAGTTGTGGCGAAAAGAGCTTGAACGCGCGATCTCAGACCCTGCCGAAATCGAGAAGCTGACGCCAGATTACCGCATCGGCTGCAAGCGGATTCTAAGTTCGAACGATTGGTATCCGGCGCTTGCGCGCGACAATGTCGACGTCATATCGCAAGCAGTCCGTTCGATTGAAAGAGACAGGATCATCGCAGCCGATGGTAGCGAAACACAGGCTGATATCCTGATCTGGGGCACCGGATTTCATGTCACTGATATGGTCGAACGCCTCGATATCACCGGGCCAGATGGGCAGACTTTGCGCAATGCATGGGCAAGGGGGATGCAAGCCAATCTCGGCACCGCCATCGCTGGATTTCCGAATTTCTTTATACTGCTCGGGCCGCATACGGGCCTTGGCCACAACTCGGTCGTTCTGATGATTGAGGCTCAGGTCGGCCATATCGGTCGCGTTCTCGACGGGATGCAAAGCCAAGGGCTGGAGGTGGTTGTTCCAGACCCCGCACGGCAAGCCGCGTTCACCAAGGAAATGCAGGACCGTCACACTGACAGTGTCTGGCAGGTCGGAGGGTGTTCGTCGTGGTACCAAGACGCCGAAGGGCGCAACACGACTCTGTGGCCCGGAACAGTTGCAGAATTTCAAAAACGCATGGCACAATCCGGGTTAGAGCAATACGACCCAGTTCCAGCCGCGAGCAGCGAGGTTTGATATGACGACGCTTTTTATTCTACTGGCCATCTTCGCGGTGTTTCTGCTGGCGATGAACCTGTGGACTCGGAGCCTGATGCGGGAGGGTCTGAAAACCGTTCCGCAGATGGGGCAAATCCTTCCGGTGCGCGGTGGGCGCATTCACTACGTGGAAAAAGGTGACCCGAACGCGCAAACCATCGTGATGATCCACGGGCTGGCGGGTCAATTGCAGCACTATACCTACGCACTGGCCGACAAACTGGCCGAGGAGTACCACGTGATCGCGCTTGATCGGCCGGGATGCGGGTATTCCACACGCGACAGCGCAGATTTAGCCCGACTGTCAGAGCAGGCTCGGATGATTGCCGAGTTTCTTGCGGCAAAAGAGGTCTCAAGCGCGATTCTGGTTGGGCACTCGCTGGGCGGAGCGGTGTCGCTCGCGATGGCGCTTGACTTTCCCGAAAGGGTGGGCGGGCTGGCGCTGCTTGCCCCGTTGACCCAAAAACTGCCGGGAACGCCAGCGGTTTTCAAACCGTTGGAGATTCGCACGCAATGGCTGCGACGCTTGATTGGCAACACGCTGGCCGTTCCCATCGCAGCAAAAACCGCACCGCATACATTGGGCGCAGTGTTCGACCCGGAAACGCCGCCTTCGGATTTTCTGGATCGCGCGGGCGGCGCCCTTGGCCTGCGCCCCTCGGCCTTCGTCACGGCGTCCGAGGATGTGATCGGCGTTGATCTCAGCATCTCCGAGCAAGTCGACCGCTATGATGCGCTCCGGACACCGGGTGCCATCCTCTATGGTACTGAGGATGCAATCCTGTCGGCCCCTCACCACGGACCGCCGATGGAACGCTTTGGGCTGGGATATGAGGCGATTGACGGGGCAGGGCACATGATCCTGATCACCGAGCCTGACCGCTGCGCCGCTTTCATTGCCGGTGTTGCCGCTGGGATTGCAGCGGGTTCTGCTCTTCCGCATGAGGGGCAGCCGCCGAACTGAAAGAATCCGCAAGTTGGCGGTGTTTTCCCTCTTGACCCTCCCTGACCGCTCCCGTAAATCGCCTCTCACTTATGGCGGAGTAGCTCAGTTGGTTAGAGCAGCGGAATCATAATCCGCGTGTCGGGGGTTCAAGTCCCTCCTCCGCTACCAAATACCTCTCTCAATACATTGTTGGTAATCAGGTATTTTTCGAGTTCCCTTTAACTTACTATGTTTTATGCACACCGCGCTCTAGGTTGAGCTTTGGAGCGATTGTTACTTAGTCGATTGTCTTTTCTTCATCCAAAGCTGCCACCCTCAACGAATGCTTCCATGATTTCGAGTTCGTTGCCTCGAATGCGGTTCTTATCAATTGCTACAATTCTGATCTTAAGTAGTCTCTGGAGATCGAACGACGAAGCTGCGCCTGAAACTCGTTCGTGTGATCGACGGGCATATTGAGGGCCTCTGCGGTCAATGTGGGCTTTCCCTATTCGTAAGGTGGTGGAGCAAATGGCCGCTGCAAACCCCTTTGTTGATAGGGGCAGGCCCTTGCTGAACGGGCCGGTAATTCCGGGTACTACTGGGCCTCTTGAACGCAGATTTCGCGCTGCAAAAGGTGCTACATGGGGTCTGCTTCAAAGTGCGAATGTGTATTGAGTTTCCACTTTTTCGCCCACAAGCCCGCAAATTCTTTCATTAGTTCCGGCCTATCTTCAAGCAAAGCCATGAGTTGACAAGCGGCCCACATCGCCGCGTAGCCGTCGGCGTCTTCGCTTTCTAACTGAAATGCGTTCATTGCAGCGGTGTAAGGGGTTGAGGGCTCGTGCATCTGCCAAAAAGTTCCTTCAAGTCAATAAAAAAGAAAACCCTGACAAGAAACCAACGGCAACCCAAACTGAAGTAGCTGAAAAGGTTAAAGCAAGGTCCAACATCCATACCCCCCGGATTTCGTTGCGTATCTCGGCCATCAGATTCTTCAGGCAAGGATTCATACAGGAGTATTAAAGAACACGGTTGAACACGCAGAAAACAGGCCGTTAACATTCGGTTCACGAATGGAGATCCGCAACCCAGCCGGGTCTGACCTTGCATCACCCTTGAGGCGATCCAGAACGACCCAGTTGTTTAGTGAGCAGCCTAATCTGACTGGTCCAAGTTGGTTGTTAGTGCATCATCGGCCTAAGATCCATCGGTATGATGGTTTCGGGCGCCGGTGGGCGATAGCCCAATGCACTGTGGGGGCGTTTTGTGTTTTAGTGTCTCCTTCATTGTTTTATCGGGATTTGTTCGTCGCGCAGGCTGTAAAGATTCGCCGTTGAGTAGCTCGTCCCTGACACGGCCATTGAAGCTTTCGCAGTATCCGTTCCGCCATGGGCTCCGAAATTCAACGTAAGCCGTCCGGGCACCGAGGTCAGCAAAGGTGACAGTGCCAGGCCTGAATTCGAACTCACAGGATCTAAGTTCCGAGGGATCTTAGTGCCCTTGTTTGTCTATCCCGAGACTGTCGCTTGGCGATATCGGTGTCGAAAACAGGTCAAAGGAACCCCGCCGCGCACGCAGCAGCAAGCGCGACCAAATTTTTTTCTAGACGGCCCACTTTTTTATCTGAATCCTCTTGAACCCTGACAGCAACAATCGTAGACAGCCGCTCACCGATGGGGTGTAGCCAAGTGGTAAGGCAGCGGTTTTTGGTACCGTGTATCGTAGGTTCGAATCCTACCACCCCAGCCATATTCCTCAGCAACAACTATACCGTTTTGTCCAAGCCAACAGGCATGTGCCTAATCTGCGCTGTGTAAACGATAAATCCTTGCGATAGGTTCGACACAAACAACCGCGTTTAGCGAATTGTTGCCGCCGAAAGAGCTACGCGCCGATCGCAAAAGCCTCAATTTTCTTCTGCAAGCCGCGGATAGAATGATAGCCAGCTGACTGTTTGCTACCATTCATGTGCTCTGCGACGCTCCGAGTCACCAGTATCTTTTCGTCCAGTTTCTTGCACAGTTCCTGAACGCGACTGGCCACGTTCACAGCCTGACCAACGACCGTAAAATCCAAGCGATCAGGGCTGCCGATATTGCCAAAGGTGACGCGACCGAAATCAATGCCGACGACGAACTCGATTGGCTCGTTTCCGTTTTCGGCGGCTGTCTCGTTGTGGTCGCGTAGGTTGGTCAGGGCGTGTTCTGCCGCCCGCACCGCAGATCTGCACGAGGCTTCAGCGTCGTCATCAGTGTTGAAAACGGCTAGTATGCCGTCCCCCATGAATTTGAGAACGTCACCGCCCTCTTCCTGGATGGGCGACACAACCATCTCGAAATACTTACCCATCATGACAAGCAAATCGCCCTCGGACCAGGTTGAGGCCTTTTGGGTAAAGCCCCGCAGGTCCGCAAACAGGATTGCGGCAGAAACTGTTCTGTGTTCTCCGCGCTTTATGTGCCCCTGATCAATTTCTTCGGCGGGGCCGTGCCCCAGATAGGTTTGAAGAAGGCTCTTTTGCGACTGGCGCATCGCAATGGGTTCCAAAGCCGCGGCAAGTGCGTATCGCGTGTCTTCGATGTAGTGGATATGTGCGTCCGAAAACCCAGTATCTGCGTTTGAAGTAAAGCTGGTGCCCTGAACCGAGCCGTTGCCGTGCTCCAGCGGGATGGCCAGAAAATCGGTGGCGCCTGCTTCGGCCAGCTCGGCATAGACCGGATGCTCTGCCAGAACGTCCGGATCGGTCAGGCGTTTGCGTAGTGGGCGCCGCTGGGTGACGACATATTCGAACGGGCTGCCGTGCCACGCGCTGGTGGATAAAACCGTGGTCGGTACGGTATAGCGGCGGGTTTCCTCGGGTGTCCAGATGATCCCCCAAGCGCTGAGCAAAGGGTTCGAATAATTCTGCGCGATCCTTGCGCGGGCGAGGGGGACGCCAAGCGCGGCCAATCCTTCGCAATAGCCTTTGACGATAAGCCTCTCGTCGCCCAACAGGCGACCATCAGAAATCAACCAGTGGTTCAGGTGATCAGTCTCGGCCATCGTTGTCTCACACCCTTGTTCCGTGCTGATAGTCTACCTTTCATTGGGCATCGGAGAACCCGCGCTGGCTGAAAAACCTGTGTTTTCTGTCCAGCGCAGGATCGGTCGACCTCAGCTTACCGCCGCTGCCAGTGAGGGGTTGTCTTCCAATTGTTTGAGCAAACGGGCCTGTCTCACCTTGGGGTCCAATTCGGGATCGCTCAAATAGGCCAGCATATGGGGCACGTTCTCCTCAATCTGCTCTCGAGTTGCCAACGCCATGCCATGGGCCACGAAAGGCCTTAGATACGTCATTCCGGCCAAGTTCGCCGTCTGTTGGAACGGTTTCAGAAACTCGGCCATTGTAAAGTTGTTGTATCCGCCCGCGTGATAGCTGTGCTCGGGACCTCCGGTCGAGACAAGGATGAGGAACTCAAGCCCTTTCAGTTGGTCGCCTCCCGGCCCATAAGCGAAGCCATAGTTCAGCACCTGATCCATCCAGGCTTTCATGACCGGAGGTGCGGAATACCAGAAGAATGGAAACTGGAACACGATCCGATCATGGGCCAGTAAGAGGGCCTGTTCGGCTTCGATGTCAAAGCGCATCTCGCCGCCGCCAATGGCGGTCAGATCGCGGGTCGTCACGTCGGCGGCTTCTGAAAGTGCGTCAAACCAGGCGCGGTTGATGCGCGATTTACTCAGGTCTGGATGGGCGGTGAGTACGAGGGTTTTCATGTATCTGCCTCTTGCAGGAGTGTTGCGGAATAATGGGTGATCAGCGGGCGGCCATCAGGTCGGGTTTCAAATCGCCAGTCTTCCTGAACGCGGGCTTCAATGTGCTCTCCCGCGACGGTCGTCGCGCGAAACAGAACTTCGAACTGGGCTGCGCCGGGCGTGATTGTGATCTTGCTAACGTGATGCTCTGTTGGAAGTTGCACGGTTTCAAGCACGCCACGATACCAGGCCCGCACGCGATCGTGCCCGTTGAGAGTGGTATCGACGTCAGGCATGTCCCAGTCCACATCTGGGTGGAGGTCAGGCAGGAACGCGTCAATCGGATCCAGCCTGTCAAACCGGGCAAACCAGTCGGCGATGAAACCGCGGATTTCGGGGAAATCGGTCACTTGAATCACCTGTTGATGGTCTACTTGGCCAGTCGCTCAGGGACCGGAGCCAGCGAGTATTGGGACCAGAAAAACGTGTTTGCCGCGTCCTGATCGGCGGATAGGTTGGTTGCCTCGACGATCTTGCCATTCTCGATCCGATAGACGAGCGCCCAGGTCGTATCGACATTCGGTTTGCCATCGGCGTTCGACCAGCCACGGTGGATATCAACCACATGGGTCTCGTCGGCTCCGAAATAGATGGGTTCTGCCTGAAAACCAGCGGTGCCCAATTGTTCGAAAAAGGCCAGAACCTCGTCCCGGCCGGTCTTGGTTCCAGACAAGGGGTGGCGGCCTGGGATGTGCCATTTGACGTTGTCGTCCATCACGGCTGCGATGCCGTCCAGATCACTGGCGCCATAGGCGGCGAAGAAGTCCTGTACGACTTTGATATTGTCTTCGGGGGATGCGGCCATGGCGGCCTCTCCTGTGATCAGAGCAGCGGTGAGGGCAGCAACTTTGGTCAGAGTGTTCATCTTGTGTCCTCCTGAATACGTGGTGACAGCCTTTTGGGCTGCGATGACACGAAGATAATAATCCCGGTAGGACGTGATAATTCACCCTGTCGGCATTACTTTCATGTGTAAGATCGAATAATAAGTCTATTGGGGGACTCTATGCGCCTGCCACTCGCCACGCTTGAAATCTTTACCGCCATCGCGCGCCATGGATCGCTACGTGCAGCGGCCGAGGCGCTGGGTATCAAGCCTTCGACCGTTAGCCATCAATTGAAAGCGTTGGAAGACCAACTGGGCACTGCGCTCTTCATTCGGACAACGCGCTCAATCAGCCTGACCGAGGCCGGGCGCGCCCTGATCCGCGGCGCGGGGCCTGCCTTTGATCAACTCTCCGAGGCGGTCGAAAGCGCGCGCAGCACCGGTCACGCCGCGCGGGGCACGTTGAAACTGGCGATGCCGGAGTTTGCCTACCACCTTTACGTGGGTCCGATCCTCAAGAGTTTTTGTGCCGCGTATCCCGAGATCGAACTGGAACTGTCGTTGACGGATGCCCTGTCAGACATACTCGGCGAGGAGTTGCATGCTGGATTCCGTCTGGGGGATCGTGTGGCGCAGGACATGGTGGCGGTGCGGTTGACGCCGCCGCTTCCAGTGACTGTCGTCGCCAGCCCGGAATACCTGGCGGCTCGGGGTATCCCGGAAACGCCGCCTGACCTGCTGGGGCATACCTGTATCCGCTACAGGTTTCAATCCTCAGGCCAGATTGCCCCGTGGAGCTTTCAATCGAGCGATGAGGAATATGCAGTCGATGTGCAGGGCAATCTGATCGCAAACGCCCTTCCTGCTACCGTCGATCTGGCGAAAAGAGGCTTGGGGTTAGCCTATACCTTCAGGGCTTATGTCGCCCCACTGATTGATAACGGAATTTTGACGCCGGTTCTCGTGGGTCACTTGGGCCTCACCCCCGGTATTTTCATGTATTTCCCACGCGAGTATAAATCCATGATGCCCCTGAGGCTGTTCATCGACCACATAAAACGCCAGCAAAGCGTTTGACCCTACGCGCGCAGACCCCACATATCGAATAGTGCCAGCCGGAGCCGCCCCTTGCCCCTAAGATACGCTGATATCTACCCGTCAGAACCGTTGCTGAACAGTGATGCGATGCAGCGACCTTCGGCGGCTGGTTTAATGTCAGTGCGGTATTTTCGGGCCGAACCTGATCGGATGCCAGAGGAGGTGTTTTCAGAACACCACGTCCTTCTGAACCTGCAGGAGAAGGGGCATCGCGTGCAAAACTGGCGGGACGGCACGCTGCGGGATTTCACCTTTTGCAAAGATGAAGTCATCGTGACCCCGGCAGGTATGCGGTCGGGCTGGCGGTGGTACGGGCAGTCCGATGTGATCGTAGTCACCTTGCATCCGGACAAGGTCCAGCACTTTGCGCAGTCTGAGCTGGGTATGCTGCTGGCACCTGAACAGTTTCGCGATCTGCCGCAGTTTTCCGATCCCGACCTATGTGCCGCAGGTGTCATTCTGCGCGATGCGCTGGCAACGGACGACATGTCCTCCGCCGTGATGTTCGAGGCCATGAGCAGGGTGTTTCTGGTCAAGCTGCTGCAGAAATACGGCAAACGTCGCGCTGAAGAGGTCGAACTGTCGGCGCGCTTTACCTCTCAGCATTATCAACGGGTGCTGGCCTATGTGCAGAACCGTTTGGACCAAACGATTACCGTCGATCAACTGGCCTCTGAGGCGGGCATGAGCCCTTCGCATTTCGCGCGGGTTTTCAAGGAAACGCTGGGCTCGACCCCCATGCAATATGTCATGGCTTACCGGGTCGAACAGGCGATGAAGATGATCGAAGACCCTGCGCGCCCTCTGGGCGATATTGCCTTGGCTTGTGGCTTCTCAGACCAGGCGCATTTCACGCGCAGTTTCAAACAGGTGGTAGGGCAGACCCCGCGCGCGTTCCGCGCAGCAAATGCCGTCTAAAGCAGGATCTTTCAAAAACGCGGCAGTCCGGTGCAAGTATCCCTGCCGTCGACAGCATATCTCAAGTGTCATCGGGCTTGTGCCCATCCAGACAGATTTTGGGAGATATCGCTATGAATACCCTCGCTCTGAACACCGCCGCAGCGCTTTTGGCATCAACAGCCGCCGTTGCGCAGGTTGAAACCCGCACCGTTACCTTCGAGAACGAAGGCGCTATGCTGTCCGGCACGCTGTACCTGCCGGAAGAGCGCGGATCTGAACCGCTACCCACAGTCGTGGTGACCGGGGCCTGGACCTCGGTTCAGGAACAGATGCCCGCAAACTATGCCCGCGAGATGGCGGAGCGCGGCTTTGCCGCCTTCACCTTTGATTTCCGCGGCTGGGGCAAATCGGGTGACCTGCCGAACAACGTGCGGTTCGTTGAAAGCCCCGAGGCCAAGACATCGGACATCAAAGCCGCAATCGATTTCGTCGCGACCCTACCCGAAGTAGATGCCGACCACATCAATGGTCTGGGGATCTGCGCCTCGGCCGGGTACATGGTCGATGCGGTCTCTGGCAATCCGCTGGTTCAGCGGCTGGGTCTGGTTGCACCGTGGTTGCAGAACGAAGAGATCGTCGAGGCGGTCTATGGCGGCGCAGAAGGTGTCGCCGGGCTGATTGAGGTGTCCCACGCTGCCGAGGCCGCTGGTGGCCAGATCATTCCTGCGGCAGGACCCGAGGGTGCCGAGGGCGTTCTGATGCCAATCGGCGGATACTACTATGAGGCCGACCGTGGCGGCATCCCGGAGTATGACGACAAGTGGAACAATGCGGGCTGGGAAGGCTGGCTGACCTATCATCCCGCCGACAATCCGCAGCGTTTGGATAAGCCACTGGCAATTGTGCACTCGGAAAGCGCGGCGATCCCACAGGGCGTGCAGACCTTCCTTGCCGGTTTCGTAGGCGACGCGACCGCGCAATGGCTGGAGGACGTCACGCAGTTCGACTTCTACGACAACCCCGAGGATGTCACCCGCGCGGCCGATACCGTCGCTGACCACTTCCGCGCCGGTTCAACCAACTAATCCCTGTCTGGACGCCGAGCAATCGTTCGGCGTCCACCCTCATCTATTCGGAGCATCCTCATGCGTAGAAAACTCACATCGACCCTTGCGGCCGTCTCTATGATCGGATCCGCAGCTTTTGCTGAACAACAGGCCGATATCTCGACCGCAATCACCGATATCGCGGCAGGTGCTGACCGCCACGACTGGACCCGCGTACGCGGCGCGTTTTCCGATACCGTCACGACGGATTATACCAGCCTCTGGGGCGGAGACGCAGTCACGCAACCCGCCGACGAGCTTGTGGCTGGATGGTCCGCCTTTCTGCCCGGTTTCGACGCGACGCACCATATGGTGACCAATCATACCATCACCTCCCTGTCCGATACATCCGCCACAGCACAGGCTGATTTCACAGCAACCCATCGTCTTGATGATGGCCTGTGGGTGCTTGGTGGCCGCTATGACTATGAGCTTGAGAAATCAGACGACCGCTGGCTTGTCACATCAATGACCATGACGGCAATCTGGGAATCCGGTGACCGTGGGCTTGTGGCTCTTGCCGGCCAGCGCGCTGCCGAGGCGAATTGAAGGAGTAACCATGACCAGTCAGCGTATCGCACTCGTGACCGGAGCCAACCGCGGTATTGGTAAAGAAGTGTCCCGCCAATTGGCCCGAGACCATGGGATGAAGGTTCTGATGGGTGCGCGCAATCTGGCAAAAGGGCAGGCTGCCGCGGATGAGATCGGGTATGGGGCGGAAGCCTTGCAACTGGATGTTTCTAGTCCGGATTCTGTCGCGGCGGCCTTCTTCTTGATGGTTGAATCGGCCTATGGCCGCCTTGATGTTTTGGTGAATAACGCGGGTTTGGATTATGACACTGACCAACAGGTCCACCTCGCCGATCTGGACCGGGTCCGTCGCGCGTTTGACACGAATCTTTTTGGCCCTTGGGAGACCACGATTGCGGCGGTGCCACTGCTAAGACAAGGCACGGATGCCCGGATCGTCAACGTGTCCTCTGGGGCGGGGTCGCTGACCAGTATGTCCGCCGGAACGCCTGGCTATGGCGTATCTAAAGCGGCTCTGAACGCGTTGACCCTCAAGACCGCTGCCGCCTTGAAACCTCAGGGCATTCTCGTGAACGCCGTTTGTCCCGGCTGGGTTGCCACGGATATGGGCGGCGGGGGGCGTCCGATTTCTGAGGGTGCCAGAGGCGTTGTCTGGGCGGCGGTCTTACCGAAAGGTGGCCCGACCGGAGGGTTCTTTCGCGATGGCGTCGCAATTGATTGGTAGGTTCAGCCGGGCGTCATGAAATCAATCAGCTTCCTGACCCGCGCGGGCAACAGGCGGCGGCTGGGATAGACGGCGAACATGTCCCGCGTCATTGGTTGGGCATCCGTGACCTCAAGCCGTTGCAGTTCGCCGTTTACCATATCTGAAGGCAGCATCGCGACACCTAGGTTGCGACGGGCGGCCTGCGCAATGACATCAAGGTCGGTCAAACTGTGGGCGATGTGCTTCGGGTGCAGTGTTTCCCCGCTCTCCAGCGCCCAGGGTTGACCCGCATTCAAGGCAGGCAAAGCAAGAAAGTCTGGTCTGGATACCGACCTGTCCAGCCCACGCTCTCGAATGAAGCCCTGTCCTGCGCAAAAGCAGTAGGGAACTGACCAAAGCCGTTTCGCGACAAGGCTGGAATCCGTCAAGGGGCCGAGGCGGAAGGCCAGATCGATATTGTCGCGAAAGAAGTCCAGCATGACATTGGTTGTGGTCATCTCAAACGCCACATCCGGATTTCGTGTCGCAAAATCCAACAACCGAGGTCCAATGGTCGTGCGCGCGGCCAGCGGGGGCGCTGTGATGCGGATGCTCTGGCGCCTCGTGTCGTCCGTAAAACCTGCGATACCTTGCAGAGCCTCGATCGGGTCCTGACATTGATCCAGAAGGCGGCGGCCTTCTTCCGTCAGGCGCACCTGCCGCGTCGTTCGCTCAAACAGTTTGGTGCCAAGATGGTCCTCTAACTCTGCAATCCTGCGGCTGACACGGCTGAGCGGTATCCCCAGACGCTCCGCAGCTTTGGAAAAGCTGAGATGGTTTGCGACGACTGTAAACAGGGCAAGGTCGTTGTAGATCATTATTCTATTTTTGGGATTATTTCTCCTGATATCAACTATTATCATCCAGCGACGTGGCCTCTACCTTCCGCGCAACAGAAGGAGGCAGCTCATGCCTTTCGCTATTGAAATCACCCAGACCGGCAAACCAGATGTTTTGCGCGAAACCAACCGTGCGACCCCGACCCCCAATGCCGGGGAAATCCTGATCCGCAACAAGGCTGGGGCGGTCAACTTCATCGACACGATCATCCGTCGCGGTGAAATGCCCGAGGGGATGATGCCCGAGCTACCTCATGTACCTGGGGTCGAGGGGGCCGGAGTGGTTGAGGCGCTGGGCGAGGGGGTCGAAGGATTCTCTGTCGGGGACCGCGTGGCGTGGATGGGGCCGATCGGAGCCGGTGGATACAGCACTCAGTCGGTGATTGGTGCTCCGTACGTCACCCGGCTGGCCGATACTGTCGAGTTCGAAACCGCAGCCGCAATCCCCGTCAATGGCATGACCGCCTACCACATGCTGGTCAATCTGGGCGGCGCGGCAGCTGGTAAATCCGTTCTGGTTCACGCCGCGGCCGGGGGTGTTGGCACCATGGCGCTACACATTGCCAAGCATCTGGGCATGACGGTGATCGCTTCGACCAGTACCGACAAGGTTGGATATGCGAAAGATCAAGGTGCCGATCACGTCATCGACTATCGCACCGAGGATGTCACCGAGCGGGTGATGGACCTCACCGTAGGGCGCGGCGTGGATCTGACGCTGAACCCGATCTCGGGTGAAACCCTCAAATCAGACCTCGACGCTCTGGCACCCTTGGGCACTGCAGTTCTGTTCGGGTTCCTTGCCGGTCCGCCCGCAGGTAATTTTGCCGAGGATTTGGCGAAGCACTTCCAGAAGTCGATTTCGGTCCGGGTTAGCGACATATACACTTATTTCGTCAACCGCCCCGATCAGTTCAGCGCAGATATGGCCACGGTGTTTGAATTGTTGCAAGCGGGTGTTCTGCGCCCGCAGGTGAGCATCCTACCCATTGCCCAAGCCGCCGAGGCGCACCGTCGTTTGGAAGCCGGTGAAACCACCGGCAAACTGGTTCTAAGCATAGAGTGATCGAGCCCGGCATGAACGAGGCACGGAAAGGCGTTTGGATCTAATTGAGAAAGACCTTTAGCCCCACATAGGGCCCTTGCTGCGTGACATCATAGGCGAACGGGCCGGTTGACGTTGAATCACTGTAGTCGACACTGAAATATCGATAGCCAAAGGTAATCGCGGTTCGATCCCACGGCTGATAGTCAAAGCCGATATTTGCGCCGACTTGCAGATCGTTGCCTCCGGCTCCGAACCCGCCAAGTTCCAGCGATGCGATGGTGGTCCACCGGTCGTTGAGACGCCACATGCCCCGGGCACCCACAACGGGCTCAATCCAGCCTTCGTCACCGCCTTGGGTGGGCGGGTTCGTCGGCCCCGGAGTCGTGAACCTGATTTCCTGCCGGATCGAGTTGTAGCGAATGCCGCCTTGCAGATCGACGGTGTATCGCTGGTTGTTGGCACCATAGGTCCCATCCGCCACGCGATAGGCACCCATGACCGCAAACCATTTTTGGCGCACATCTACATCCACTGCAGTGGCGGCGGGGCCGGGGAGAGTGGTATCCTCTCCGATGCCTACATAGTTGGCGTCAACGATGATCCCAAAGTCTCCGTTCCAGGCCTCATACCGCCCGGCCGCTGCGAAATCGAGAACATCCAGCACGTCGCCAAGATCGAGGTCAATATCGGCTGAAACGCCCGAGACGGTTGACGTTCCATGCGTGCGGAGCGGGGTGAACAGGTAAAAGCCAAGAGTGTGTCGCCAGCCCTCTTCGGTCTGACCCGGTGCAGGCAGGGACTGAGCGTATGCTGCGCTCGACAATAGACAGGACAGGGCCGTGGTGCCCGCTATCGCGGCAGTGGATCTGATTGCCATAGGTGAATCTCCTTACTTTCAAATTTCGCGACGACCTTGCTTCAAGGCGTCTGTGTCCGGATATACGATCATCTGCCAACAGAAGACTGTTTGAGCAGGAATGCCTCGACAGCGGCTTCGGTTTCAGGTCGCAGGTTTTCGATGCCTTCATAGGGAACACCACGGGCTGGTTCGATGTCTGGATACTTTTCCTTGCGTTTTAGATGACGCCCCAGAATGCGGACAAACTCTTGCCCGCCCCAAGCTCCAACCTCGGTCGACACCGGGTATTTTTCGTGGGTATCGCGGTAAACATCGAAGAAATCGGCTAGAATCGCGCTCTCTCCGGCTCCGGGAATGCGCAGCTTTAGTTGATCCTTGATGACCGCGCGGGGTGTGTGGACGGAATAGACGATCAGATGATCGCGCCGTCCTTTTGTCTCGCCCAACAGCAGCAGCGAGGATTGGTCGACCCCGTCCACCAACCGATCCCGAGGAATACCGCTCTCGGCCCCGGCGAACCGCGCGAGCGTGGTATAGAGATCCGAGACGTGGACGATATCTCCGACGATGCCGTCGGCCTCGATCATACCGGGCCAGCGGATGAAGCTGTCGACCCGAATGCCGCCCTCGGACACATCACCCTTGCCACCGGCGAAAACCATCGGGGTGAAACCTGATTGCGGCGAATACTTGGTGAAATGGCCGTTGTCGCCCATCACGATGACAATGGTGTTGTCGGCCAGGCCAAGCGCCTCCATCTCGTTGAAGATATCGCCCAGCCAGCTGTCGAGCTGCTGCATCTTGTCGACATAGAGCCCTCCGTTCGGCGATTGCGGCCCCGAACGACCTGCGCGCGTGTTATCCAGCGGAATGAGTGGCCAATATTGCAGGAAGAAAGGCGCGTCCCCGCCAGCCAGCTCGCGCATTTTTTCAAGCGTCTGATCCTGATAGCGCCGGTTCATTTCGTCATATTTTTCGGCGGTCCAGCGCTCGCCCGCGGTCATGTCAACTTCGCGCGCAAGACCACCGCGTTCAGCTTCAAGACCGGTGACCATAGCGGCGGGGTCGGGGCGAAAGAAGTCGTCGAGTACGAAACGGTCATCGAAATCCGCTATCCCGACCGAGACCTGTTCCTTGATCGCATCATCGTTATAGATTGTCAGTTGGCCCTGCTGGTGAACCGGGAACCCCGCCCAATCGAAGCCTTGGTTATGGGGCCAGGCCTCGGGGATGTCGCCCATGTGCCACTTACCCACATGCACCGTCGCATAGCCCGCATCCGACAGAATTTCGGCCAAGGTGACTTCGTCTGCGGGCAGGCCGAACCCGGCGATATCCACGGTGGTGTCGCCCATGCCCATCCGAACTGGAAGCCGCCCGGTCATCATCGCAACCCGTGTGGGTGTGCAGGAGGGTTCGGTATACATGCGCACCATTCGCATCGCTTCGTCCGAGAAGGCGTTGATATGGGGCGTGGAATAGCCGCGCACTGCGTTGAGTTCCGGAATACCCAGATCGCCAAAGCCGATATCGTCAATCAGGATATTGATGATGTTGGGTGGCTTGCCGTCGTTCGAGCTTCGGAAGTCTTCTAGCAACTGGTCAACCTCGGCATTGTCAGCAGCCCATTGTTCGGCATTCTGCGCTTCGAGGATGTAGTACTCGGCATCATGGATGATCGGCGCGTCCTGAGCGGTTGAGATCGTGGCCGATAGGCAGAACAGCACCGACAGGCTGGTTAGGGTTTTCATTTCAACAATCCTCATTCGCTTTGGGCGGGGGTCTGGCGGGGGTCAGATGTGGTGTGGGGCGGGCCGGAGCGGTTGATATCCGTGCCGGGGAAGAACTCGACCCAGACATGCCAGAACATGCCTGATCGAAGGGTCTCAACGCGGGTCAGTTGGCCGCAATCCGCGTTTCCGAAGAAATCGACATGGGTGATGGGCGCGCCGCTGTCATTGTACCAGACGCCAACGCTTTCATAGATTGGGTCGTAGGAAACCACGACGTCATGCCCGCCAACCGTGGCGTTGATCAGCCCTTTGTTTTCGGCCAGGAAGTCATCGGTCCAGCAAACTGCATCCTCACCGATCGTGATGCCCCAGACATAGGTTTTGTTGGGCAGGCGGTTGTCGCTGTGGCTCATGTTGTCCATGACCGGCGCTTCTTCTTGGTGCTGCTTGGCGATGCCCGAGGAGAAAACCGTTTCAGTAAAGGTGTCGAACAGCCTGAGAAGCGGGTTCGAGGAGGGCTTGTTCAGAAAGACCTCACCATCTGGATAGGCTTTCTGAAACCCCCGAAAGCTCATCCGAAAGGTGGGCCATGGCTGCATTGCCGCAGTTTTCGAGGCATCGCTGTCGAAGCGACCATAGATCTGCTGGATTGGCTCTCCGGTGGTGTTGTCGCGCAGGATCAGGTTGTTACCATGCTGGGCCATCACCTCAAGATCCAGACGTTTGCCGTGGATCTCGGGTTTGTAGGCCTGCCCCAGATTGGCCATGGCGCAATAGGTCATGACGATGTCGTCGCCACCCAACCCCTTATCGTTTCCGGCCAGATGAGGGCGCATCAGCTGGGCGTCGGAGTGCGCCCGTGCGTGGCCGTTGTTTTCGATCACGAGAACGCTGGCAGAGGGGTTGATGTATCGCTGCGCCTCAGAAATTGGGTAGTAGCGGGCGGTGTTTTGCTGGTTGCGCAGGCCGATATGGACCCAAACCCATGGAAACACGAATAGGAACACGATCACCAGAGTCACTGCAGGCACGCCTAGGAAAAACAGCCAGCCGGGACCGCCGCCCAGAAAATGCCCGACAAGCATCAGCGCAAGCCCGGCGATTCCGGCGGCAAGATAGGTGTTCTCATTCCGGATAAAGCGGATCATGTTATTGCGCTTAACCTTCAGCACCATTTGGCTGACGTCACCGAGATCGCGGAAATACATGAACCCGATGGTCAACGACACGAGGAGCCCGACGTAGAATAGAAGATTGGCCAACATTTGAATCGCCTTTTTGCGTCTTGATTAGCCCTCGGGCGGGGTCGAGTGAGACGAAAGGTAAGTTTTTATTTCGTCCTCAAGCCCTCTGAGGCTGTCGATGAGATCAGAATTTCTTGGGTCACTTGCATCGCAGGGAAGAAGAGCAGCCAGGCTTTCAAAGTCAGCGCAGATCTGCGCAAAGACCGTGTCTGAGCTGCGCAGGCGCCGGATGTCATTCGCCTCATCAGGAAAGTGTATCGACAAGCAAGCCATCATAAGCCTCACGGTGTCTGAACCCAGTTGTGCCCCCGCGACGAGGTCCGTTCCCCTCCTTTGCTAATCATTCTGTCCGAAATTCATTTACACATTCAGGTATCTTAACGTATGTTACGGGGTAACATGTTATTTTTCAAATACTTGAAGCCAGCCAGCGGTTAACGAAAGCGATGTCAGACGCCAGCGTAAAGTCAGAACCGGCCCAAAAAACGCTCTCGGATGAAGATATTCAGCGGGCACTGAGGGCGGTCCTGGACAGCCCGGAATTCGATGGGGCCGAGCGACTACAATCTTTCCTCAGTTACGTTATCGATAAGCTTCTGGCGGGCCAGTCCGAGGATATCCGCGCCAAGTCGATCGCCGAGGATGTCTACGGAAGGGCGCTGGATTCCGGGGGCGACCCGATGGCCGTCGTGCGTGTCGATGCGGGGCGCATGCGTCGGCGATTGGCGAGCTTCTATTCGAACTCCGGCAAGGATCAGAGGCTGCGCATCCATGTGGATCCGGGCGGCTACGTCCCTCGATTTGAGGTTTTGGACCCAGACATACCGTCAAACCGAGCGCGTCCCTCAAGGATGGTCTGGATCTCATTGGCGGTTTTGGGCGCTTTGGCCGTCGCGGGCGGCGTGATGCTCTTTTCTCGCACGCCCCAGTCACCGCCAAGCCCGGTCACGGTCTCTGCAAATGCCAACCAGGAACAAGCTGTCAGAGAGGCGCTGTTCTCGACAAACCCGAGCAAGCTACAAGCCGTTAATCTGGCCACTGAGGCGCGCCTGCTGATGTTCCCGGTTCTGGACCGCGACAGGCTGCAAGCCGTGCGCGGCATGTTCGAACGCGCCATGGCGCTGGATGAGACATATTTCGGCGGCTACGCCGGTTCGGCGCAGGCGATCAGCATCCTTGCCTTAACAACCCCGCCAGGAGCTGAAAAACAGGCGCTTTTGGCCCTTGCTAAAACCCGCGCGCAGCGGGCAATAGAACTGGCGCCAGACGAAGGTTGGAGCCATTCCGCCCTTGCCCTGGCTGCATTTTGCTCGCGCGAGCATGAGGCAGCACTTGCGCAGTCCACGCGCGCAACAGGGCTTGCCCCTGATGATATCCACGTCACCAACTTTGATGCTCTGTTCGCGTTGTTTGGTGGGGATTTCCAGCGCGCTATAGCGTCCGCCAATCGGGCGCGGGGTGCCAATACGACAAACGGTAGATTTCCCTATCGCAGCGTGTTGGCCTCCTCCAGCTATCACTTGGGGGATTACCAGGCGTCGGTAGACCAGTTCAACGAGGCGGTCAGGCTGGGTGATCCGGTCAGCGCGATCTCGATTGGTTATCTGGCGGCAAGCTATCAACGGCTCGGAGACAATGAGCGCGCGCGGGCCACAATCCTGTTGTTGGATGAAGCCTGGCCCGGCTACCCTCTGGCGGCGCTGTTTCGGACCTTGTTTGCCGATCCGGATCACGCAGAAGATATCATCGGCGCGCTCAACGAAATATCTGCTTTGCCAAATGACTAGGGGCTAGAAACAAGGGGCTATTCCCGGATTTCCGACGGATCGACGCCCCAGAGGTTGGCTTTCAGCGTCCACCCCTTGTAGCCCCCCGCCGAAATGCGACACCAGTCCAGCGAACAAGCGCCTAGACGGGCGACCACTCCGGTTTCGAAATGCGCGTTGACGGTCGAGTTCGGGTCGGGGCGGGCGTAAACCGGCAGCATCTCGGATTCGATCAGCACCGTGCGCACGCCGGACAGCAGGGCGTAGTGAACCCAGCCTCCGGCCCCGTCGCGATCCTGTACCTTGCGCCAATTGCCGTATTCCGCGGTGATCTGCAATGGCATGCCGCGCCGCTTGAACACCCAGTCGATTCGGTGGGTCAGGGAAGGACCACGACGCACATTGCCTTCGGCAGCCTTCATCGAGACATAGCGCGGAAGGGGTAGGTTGGTGACCGGGCCGCGCACGTCTTGGCCTGCGACCGGCGCAGAGCCGAACGCAATAAGATACGCGGATAGGATCGCCAAACAAAGGCGTTTCACCGGTAGAAGACCACTCACTGACTGCCTGCTCTTGTGCCTGTTGATCTGCTTTCGAAAAAAGGTCGACTCAATGCCTTTGGGGTTCTTGTGCCCCGCCTTATCCTGCGCCACGATGCCATGACGCAAGCGCGTTTGCAAAGCAGTGGGAGGGCGGAAGTGCCAAGAGAACGTCTGAGTGTTGTTGTTACGCGACGGTTGCCGGAAGCAGTGGAAACGCGACTGAGTGAGCTGTTTGATGTTCGCCTGCGCGACGATGACACCCCCATGACCCGTGAGGAACTGGTCGCCGCTGTGCAAGAGGCCGACGTGCTGGTGCCGACGGTGACCGACACAATCGACGGTGGTCTGTTGGGGCAAGCTGGTGAAAAGCTGCGCTTGATAGCCAATTACGGGGCAGGGGTCGACAATATCGACGTCTCAACCGCGCGTCAGCGTGGCATCCTGGTCTCGAACACTCCGGGTGTTCTGACCGATGATACGGCCGACATGACCATGGCGCTGATTCTGGCGGTGACGCGTCGTTTCCCTGAAGGCGTGGCGCTGATGCAGCAAGGCGATTGGTCCGGTTGGGCTCCGACGGCTTTGCTGGGCGGTCGGATCGGAGGGCGACGTCTGGGTATTCTGGGCATGGGTCGGATCGGTCAGGCCGTCGCGCGCCGTGCCAGTGCATTCGGGATGCAGGTACATTACAACAACCGCCGCAGGTTGCGCCCCGAAATTGAACAGGATCTGGAGGCGACATACTGGGAAAGCCTCGATCAGATGGTGGCGCGGATGGACGTCATATCGGTCCACTGCCCCTCGACCCCGTCGACTTTCCACCTGCTTAACGCGCGGCGATTGAAGCTGCTGAAGCCCTCGGCTGTGGTCGTGAACACTTCGCGTGGTGAGGTGATCGACGAAAACGCGCTGACGCGGCTGATCCGGTCCGGGGATATCGCGGGTGCAGGGCTGGATGTTTACGAACACGGCACACAGGTGAACCCACGCCTTCGCAAGCTGCCCAACGTGGTGCTGCTTCCGCATATGGGATCGGCCACGCTGGAGGGGCGGATCGAAATGGGTGAGAAAGTTATTATCAATATCAAGACCTTCGAGGATGGGCACAGACCACCGGATCAGGTGGTCCCATCCATGCTGTAACCTTTTCCAGGAGCACATTATGCGTACCAATCGGATTTCAGGATTACTTCTGTCTGTCATAGCCTTTGCCGCTCCGGGCTTTGCCCAGGAAACAGCGGACTCCGTGGCCCCCGAAGGCGCGAGCGAAGGTCAAGTTCAAGCTCTGACCGACGAGTTGATCGCGGCGCTCGAGGCCAAAACAAGCGGCGTTCCTGTGCAGTCCGAGAATTGGATGGTTGCTGCGGCCAACCCTCTGGCGGTTGAGGCCGGGGCAAAAATCCTGCGCGCCGGTGGATCGGCCGCGGATGCCATGGTCGCGGTGCAGGTTGTTCTGGGCTTGGTCGAGCCCCAATCCTCGGGCCTTGGGGGTGGGGCGTTTCTGGTCTGGTATGACGCCGCCACTGGACAGCTTACAACACTGGACGGGCGTGAAACGGCCCCATTGAACGCGACGCCGACCCTGTTTCAGGATGAAAACGGCGAGCCCTTGCAGTTCTTTGATGCCGTCGTCGGAGGGTTGTCCGTTGGCACGCCCGGAACGCCTGCCTTGCTGGAGGAAGCGCACCGCCGTTGGGGCCGTTCGCCGTGGCCCGGGCTGTTCACCGATGGTATTCGGCTGGCGGATGACGGGTTTCTGGTCTCGCCTCGTCTGGCCAGTCTGGTCGCCAATGACGCCGAGCGCCTCTCGCGCTTCCCTGCAACGGCTGAGTATTTCCTGCCCGAAGGCGAGCCACTGCAGCAGGGCCAACGCCTGATGAACCCGGCCTATGCGGATACACTGCGCGCTCTGGCCGAGGACGGTGCCGCCGGGTTCTACGGCGGGCAAATCGCGTCAGATATCGTTCGGACCGTCCGCACCGCGCCGGGCAACCCCGGCGTATTGTCGGGAACCGATCTGGCCCTGTATCAAGTCATTGAACGCGATCCGGTCTGCGCGGCCTACCGCGCCTATGAGGTCTGCGGGATGGGGCCGCCGTCGTCCGGGGCGCTGACCGTTGGGCAGATTCTGGGTATGTTGAACGGCTATGATCTGGCCGCGATGAGCCCAGGGAGCATGGAGGCATGGCGCCTGATCGGCGAAGCCTCACGCCTCGCCTTTGCGGATCGTGGGCGGTACATGGCCGATAGTGATTTCGTGCCGATGCCGACCAACGGGCTGGTCGACCCGGACTATCTGGCGCAGCGCGCGGAGCTTCTCAACGCAGAGGGCGCACTGACCGAGGTCTCCCCGGGCAATCCCGAGTTTGATCATGCGATGAACTGGGCTGATGACGAGTCATTGGAGCTGCCTTCGACGTCGCATATCTCGATCGTGGACAGTTACGGCAACGTCTTGTCGATGACGACGACGATTGAAAACGGCTTTGGTTCGCGTCTGATGACGAACGGGTTTTTGCTGAACAACGAACTGACCGATTTCTCGTTCCGCACCCATCGCGACGGAGTGCCCATAGCGAACCGTCTGGAACCCGGCAAGCGCCCGCGTTCGTCCATGAGCCCGACCATCGTCATGCAGGACGGCGCGCCGGTTCTGGCCATCGGGTCTCCGGGAGGCAGCCGTATCATTGGCTACGTTGCCAAGTCGATCATCGCCTGGGCGGATTGGGATATGGATGTGCAGCAGGCGATCTCGCTGCCGCATCTGGTCAACCGGTTCGGGACCTATGATGTTGAGGTGGATACTGCCGCCGAAGGCTATGCAGATGCGCTGATCGAAATCGGGTTCGAGGTGAACCCCCGCGATCTGACCTCGGGCCTGCATGCGATTGAGATCGGCGAAACTCTCAGCGGTGGGGCAGACCATCGGCGCGAAGGGATCGCGCTGGGAGAATAAAATCTAGGTCTTGGCCGGCTCGGGCGGGCCTTTTCGACACATTGGAAAAGGCTCGCACAACCGGCGGGCAGGAGAGGGGTAGCATGGTACAAGCGACGGCTTTGCCGAGAAATGAGGCTGGGATTGGAACGGCCCTTGGCATCTTGAAGCAACAGTTTGGGGATCGTCTGCAAACCAGTGCGGCCATCCGCGAACAGCACGGCCACACCACGACCTGGATCACCAATCAAAGCCCGGACGCGGTGGTGTTTCCCCACACCACGCAGGAGGTCTCCGAGATCGTCAAAACCTGCGCTTCGCATAAGGTGCCGGTGATTGCATTTGGCACGGGCACGTCGCTTGAAGGGCATGTGAACGCGCCTGCCGGTGGAGTGTCGGTCGATCTGAGCCAGATGAACAAAGTGCTGGCCGTGCATGCCGAGGATCTGGATTGCGTCGTGCAACCCGGTGTGACGCGTGAAGATCTGAACACCCATCTGCGCGATCAGGGCCTGTTCTTTCCGATTGATCCCGGTGCCAACGCCTCGCTTGGCGGGATGGCTGCGACCCGCGCGTCCGGGACCAATGCGGTGCGCTATGGCACAATGCGGGACAATGTGCTGAGTCTTGAGGCGGTGATGCCGGATGGGCAGATCATCCGGACCGGCAATCGCGCCAAGAAATCTTCGGCGGGGTATGATTTGGCGCGGCTGCTTATCGGGGCCGAAGGCACGCTAGGTATCATTACCGAATTGACCCTACGCCTGCACGGCATCCCCGAGGCGATCAGTTCCGCCCGCTGCTCTTTCCCAACCGTCGATGCTGCCTGCCGGGCAGTAATGATGACGATCCAATACGGCGTACCTGTCGCGCGGATTGAATTGTTGGATGAACTATCCGTCAAAGCCGCCAATGCCTATTCCGGCTTGACCCTGCCCGAAACGCCTCTGCTGCTGTTAGAGTTCCACGGCTCGGATGCCAGCGCCGCCGAACAGGCCGAGATTTTCGGCCAGATTGCCGAAGAGTTTGGCGGTACAGACTTTGCGGCAACCTCAACCACCGAGGAACGCAACAAGCTCTGGCAGGCGCGTCACGACATGTACTGGGCCAGCCTTCAGCTGCGACCGGGTGCCAAGGGGATCTCGACCGATGTTTGCGTGCCGATTTCTCGTCTGGCCGAGGCCGTAGGGGCCGCTCAGGATAAAGCGGCCGAGCTTGACTTACTTGCGCCTATCGTTGGGCATGTCGGCGACGGGAACTTTCACACTCTGCCCCTGATCGACATGGACGACGCCGAAGAAGTCCGCCGTGCCGATGAGTTCGTCGGTTGGCTCAACGATCTGGCCATCTCGATGGAGGGCACCTGCACGGGCGAGCACGGCATCGGGCAGGGCAAGCGCCCCTATCTTGAGAAAGAGCTGGGGCAGGCTACACACTACATGGCCGCGATCAAGGCGGCGCTGGACCCCGACAACATCATGAATCCGGGAAAGATACTGACCGATCACACCTAGCAGTTTCCGCGATCTTGTCCGCTTTGTGCCCACAAAACGTCTAGGTGATGTGGTGTCTTGCCGCGAAAGACGAACAGGTGATCGACATGAGTGCAAAATATCTGGTGGGCTTTATCGCGGTGGCGGGGCTGGCGGTCGCGGGGCTGGACTACTACCAGAAAGCCAAAGCCTCGGGTGACGGGCTAAGCGCAAGCGACTATATCGCAGCCTTCACTGGCGGGGTCGAGGATGCGCCCGCAAGCGTTGACAGCACACCGGAAGCTCAGGAACCCGAAGCCGCCGAGCCGCCCGGCAAGCTGGTGTGTAAGACCGTCGGAAATACCAAGCGGTGTCGCTCGGAAGGCTGACGGCTGGTTCGAAGTCGCCATTTAACGACCTGCATCTCCCGTGCGGGTCGTTTTTCTTATATCACTGGTCGGATGGCTTCCGCGATTGAATTCGGAATCAAGCCATATGGTGGCAACAGATTCCAAGGGGAGACACCCGGTTATGAAAACCCAAGTCAAAGCACTGGTCGTTGGCGGCGGCGCCGTCGGAACATCGATTGCCTATCACCTGGCCAAAGCGGGCTGGGATGATGTGATGTTGATCGAACGGGACGAGCTGACCTCAGGCTCGACCTGGCACGCGGCTGGCTTGCTGCCGCTGTTCAACATGTCCTACGCGACGACCCACATCCACAAGTATTCGGTCGATTTCTACAAGCAGCTTGAAGAAGAGACCGGTCTGAACGCGGGCTTCGCCGTGGTTGGCAACCTGCGCATGGCGCAGACGCAAGAACGTATGGACGAATACATGCTCTATGCGTCTACTGCTGAAACCTGCGACGTTGCTTACGAATGGCTGACACCCGAGCAGATCAAAGAACGCTGGCCGCTGATCGAAACTGGCGACCTGAAGGGTGCGATCTATCACACCGAAGATGGCTATATTAACCCGGCTGACGTGACCCAAGCGATGGCCAAAGGTGCCCGTCAACGTGGCGTCGACATCGTTCGCAAGATGCAGGCGGATGCCTTCCACTGGAACGGCACTCATTGGGAAGTCACCTGCACCAAGATGATCGAGCAGGGCGGCAACCTTGTTCCCTCCGACGAGCAGGTGGTGATCACCGCCGAGCATGTCGTGACCGCATCGGGCAACCACGCGCAGCGCACCGCCAAGATGCTGGGCATCAAGATGCCAGCGATCCCGGTCGAGCACACGTTCATCGTCATGGACAAAGACCCTGAGCTGGTCAAATGGCGTGAAGCCGGTAACCCAGAGCACCCCGTTGTGCGTGACGCGGACAACGAGTCTTATGCGCGTGAAGAACGCGGTGGCTGGATTCTGGGCATCTACGAACACGGCGCGCCAGCACGCTTTGAACATGGCGTGCCGGACAGCTTCCGGGCTGACCTGTTCCCGCTGGATATCGACCGGATCGCAGACCAGTACATGGCGATGGCTGAGCGCGTGCCGTCCTGTGCCGAATCCGGCCTGAAAGACGATTTCAACGGCCCGATCTGCTACACCCCCGACGGCAACCCGCTGGTTGGTCCGGCTCCGGGTCTGCGCAACATGTGGCTGGCCGAGGGCTTCAGCTTCGGGATCACCGCTGCAGGCGGCACCGGCTACTATCTGGCGCAGATGATGGTCGATGGCGAAGCCGAGATCGATATGGCCTCGCTGGACCCCAAGCGCTACAGCAGCAACTGGATGACCACCGAGTTTGCAGCGCGCAAGAATGAAGAGTGCTATGAGCACGTCTACATTCTGCACCACCCAGATGAAGAGCGTGAAGCCTGCCGTCCGCTGCGGACTGTTCCCGTCTATGACCGTCAGAAAGCCCGCGGCGCGCAGTTCGGGTGGGTCAACGGTTGGGAACGTCCGAACTATTTCGGCCCTGTCGATGCGCCGGACAATTTCGACAAAGAAAGCCGTTCGTTCCGCCGTGGTGGCTGGTGGCAATATGCCGTTGAAGAAGCCAAAGCGGTCCGTGAAGGCGTTGGCCTGATCGACGCATCGGCCTTCACCAAACATGTCGTCAAAGGCCCCGGTGCGACCCAATTCCTGGATTGGTTCACCTGCAATAAACTACCCAAGGTCGGTCGTATCAACCTGACCTACGCGCTGACCTCGCACGGCACGACCCGTACCGAATACACCATCGTTCGCAATGGCGAGAACAACTACTACATCGTCTCTGCCGGTGCCTGGACCGAGTATGACGCGGACTACCTGCGTAAAGCAGCCGAAGGCAAGATGGAGGAGTTCGGCTACATCGAGATCCAAGACGTGACCACCCAGTGGGGCGTCTTCGCCATCGCCGGACCCAAGTCGCGTGATGTTCTGAAAGACGTCATCAAAGACGCCGATCCGGAAACCGCCCTGTCCAATAAGCGCTTCCCCTGGCTATCGGCGCGTCAGATCGAATTGGGCATGTGCCCCGTAAACGCGATCCGTGTGGCCTACACCGGTGAGCTGGGCTGGGAATTGCACCACCCGATCGAGATGCAGAATTACCTGTTCGACCTCTTGGAAAAAGCCGGTGAGAAGCACGGTATGAAGCTGGTCGGCGCCCGCGCCCAGAACTGGCTGCGTCAGGAGAAATCCTATCGCGCCTTCGGCACTGAATTAGGTCGCGATGCGACCCCGCTTGAGGCTGACCTGCCGCGCTTTGTCGACCTGTCGAAAGATTTCTACGGCAAGGCCAAGCTGGAAGAGACCGGCGTGCGCTTCAAGTGCTGCACCCTTCTAGTCGACGGACCAGACGATGCCGACCCGTGGGGCCGCGAGGCGCTGTACACAACGGAAGGCACACGCGTGGGTCGTCTGACCTCGGGCGGTTACTCGGTGGCGTTCGAGAAATCCATTGGCATGGGCTATGTGACGCCTGATCTCGCGGTTGAAGGCACCAAGCTGAAGGTCAAGATTCAGGACAAGCTTTGGGACGCAGTCGTCACTTGCGACAGCCCCTACGACCCGAAAAACGAGGTCATCCGCAAGGACGGCTGACGTCTTGGACAACTCCGGCGGCGTGAGAAAATGCGCCGCCTCCGGCGACACATGCCTCCGGCGGAGGTATTTTCAAACAGAAGAAGCGGGGGTTGGTGTAAGATCCAGCCCCCCTGCTTTTGGCAAGGGGGCCTTCTCCTGTTGCGGTCATCGGCGCCTCCGCCTGTACCGCAAATCGACAGTCGCATATCAGAGTTAACGGTCCGTTACTTCTTCTGTTCAAAAATACCTCCGCCGGAGGCAAGCCTGCGCCAGCAGGCTTTGATCGGCCCAATCGCTGGTCAGGTTTTCGGCCTTTGAGCAACAAACGCCAGATTGTTGGAGGGCATTTCGACCAAGCGAAGCAGTTGCAGGCCGTAGTGCTGTAGGCAGGCTTTGATCTCTGTGTCGTTCTTGTACCCGATCTCTGGATCTTGTGAGATCAGGGCTTCGTGAAACTTCTCGTCGCCTGGGCTGGTCAAAGCGCCGGCTCGCATGAAGGGGCCGTAAATGATCAAGCGACCTGCCGGACTCAGAGCCTTTGAGGCCTCGCTGAGAAACGTGTCAGCTTCTGGCCAAGAGATCAGGTGCAGCAGGTTGATCAGAACGATCAGGTCCTGCTCTTGGAATGCCTCATGCCAGCCTGCAGTGGTTGCATCTAAATCGGTGGCGGGCAGAATATTGGCGACACCCGTCGCATAGGCGTCGATGCTGGCGCGGCGTTCGGGGTCGATTTCTGTGGGTTGCCATACCAAGTTGGGCAGTGTGCGCGCAAAGGCGGCAACATGCTGGCCGGTGCCGCTGGCGATTTCCAGTGCGCGGCCCGCGGCAGGCGCCATCTTGGCCAGCAAGGCGCATAGCGCGTCCGAGTTGCGGCTTGCGGCTGGGGCGATCATACGGGCCCCATCGCCTTGCGTCGCGACGCTGGCATTCGAAGGCAGAGCGCGTTTGGTCATGATCGCAACCTTTTCACATGCAACTGATTGACGATGTCCCGAGGCAGTTCAGACGGCGCCCCCGTCACAAGGCTGGCGAGATGGGACGATGCAGCTGGCGATGTCTGGAACCCGTATCCACCCTGGCCCGCGCACCAGATGAACGAGCGGTCCTGTGGATCTGGCCCCAGCACCAACGTGCCATCCGCCACGAAACTACGCAGCCCGGCCCAGTTCGCCTCGAGCCGTGTGACAGGTGTTGTCACCATCGCCTCATACCGCGCCAGACCTTCTGCGAGAACCATATCGTCGGCATAGGCGTCATGAGGCGTTGTCGGCTCGGCTTCGGAGGGTGAAACCAGATACTTCCCCGCATCAGGCTTGGCATACCAACCTTCTCCCGGCCCCATCAGCATGGGCCAGTTGGATACGTCATGACCTCCAGGTGCGGGAATACGCGCCATGGAGCGGCGCTTCGGCACGATGCCGATAGGTGGGAGGCCAGCCATCGCGGCGACCTCATCCACCCAAGCGCCGGCTGCGTTGACCAAGTTTCGAGCCTCGAACACGTCGCCTGCCTGAACGACCCAATGGTCGCTTTTGCGGATATCGGTGACAGCCCGGCGGGTCAGGACCGCGCCGCCATTGCCTCGGATCACGCGTGCGAAGTCTTGCATAAGGCGGTCGGTGTCAATGTCGAAGGCGTCTACGCTGATGGCGGCGTGGGCCAGAACGTCCGGGTTTAGGATCGGGACTTTGTCGATGGCTTGCTGCGGCGAAATGGAGCGTACGTTTAGTTCTTTGACGTCTTTGGCAAACAGGTCAGCCTGATCGTGGCCTGCAACCAGCATGAGGCCTCGGGGGGTCAGGTAGCCTCCGTTCGCGGATCGCAGGTAATCGACCCCGGCCTGATTGAGCGCAACCACCGAGGGCGGGCCGTAGTTTTCCTCGAACATCGCGGCCGAGCGGCCAGATGAGTGATAGCCCAAAGCGTCCTCGCCCTCGAGAACAGTGACAGAGCCATGAGCAGACAAACGCGCGCCCGCGCTAAGGCCCGCGATGCCGCCGCCGATGATTAGAAAGTCGATCATCGCAGGGTGACCGGGAAGGATTGTGATGAAGCAGATGTCATAAGGCTCTTGGTGCTTGTGATAAGAATATGCTTGGATTTCGGGAGACTATAAGCAGGCTTGAATTTGGCGATCAACCCGGCCAAAGACGCATCATAGAAAAGAAGGAGATTAAGGTGACTGCAGCGGACCTCCATCCTATGGCCACGGGACATATCCCAAAATATGTCGTCGCAGCCGATGGGAGCGACTACCTCTTTTCGGCAATGGTCGTGTTTTTTGTCGTTCTGGTTGTGTTGATTGGTGTCGGATATTTGACGCTGCATTCGGTGCCCGAGAAAATGGCGCATGAGAATAATCACCCTCAGTTCCAGTTGGTGGGCATTTTGGCGCTGTTGGCGCTGTTTACACATAACGGCATTTTCTGGATCGCGGCCGTTCTGGTTGCCGGGTTCCAATTCCCCGATTTTGCGACCCCGATGCGAAACATAGCGGATGCCATTCGCTCACTCGGACAGTCTCTTGCACCTCAGGCTACTGCCGAACCGGCCCCTCCGGCACCACAAAACACCACCACGCTGGAGCAGTAAGCCATGATCGAAACGATGCTCTGCGCCCTGATTACGGTGCTGCCGGATTTCCTGTTCCGACGCTTTGTCCAAGGCAAGCGGATCGGGCATGAGATCACCCTTTTCACCATGTGGTACGAGCTGCGCTGGGGCTTGACCACCTGTGCCATTCTGGCGCTGTCCGTGATCACCACGCTGTTCTACTTTCATCCGGCCTCCAGCACGGCGGCCTCGTATTTCCGGACGGTCACGATCCTGCCGCAACTGGGCGGGCGGGTGTCTGAGGTCTATGTCAGCAACAACGATACGGTGACAGCGGGCCAGCCGATTTTCCGGATCGAAGATTTCACCCAGCAGGCGCAGGTTCAGGCCGCCCATGCACAGATCGCGCAGGTTCAAGCCTCACTGAAAGTGGCCGAGACGGACCTGGCGCAGGCGGATGCCGGGATCGCTGGTGCGCGCGCGGCTTTGGCGCAATCGGTCGAAGACCTAGAGCGTAACACCACACTGCGCGACGAAGGCTCCAGCGCGGTGCGTCTGGCCGAGATCGAGCGGTTGGAGAATCTGGTGGCTGAGCGCGAAGCGCAGGTCACTGCCGCCCAGTCACAACGCGCCGCCGTGGTGCAGCAGATTGAGGAGCTGATCCCAGCCCAACTGGCCAGTGCCAATGCGCAGCTGGATGCGGCCCTGACCGAGCTGGACAAGACGGTGATCAGCGCGGGCGTTACAGGTCGGATCGAACAGTTCGGTCTGCAGGTTGGTGACTATGTCAGCCCGCTGTTGCGCCCGGCTGGCATTCTGGTGCCTTCGCACTCGGGCCATGATCGTTTTCAGGCTGCGTTCAACCAGATGTCTGCTCAGGTCATCAAACCTGGAATGATTGGAGAACTGGGTTGCATGACCAAACCCTTCACGGTGATCCCGATGGTTGTGGTCGAGGTGCAGGACGTCATCCCCTCAGGTCAGATTCGTCCAACAGACGAGTTGCGGGACGTCCAGCACAACAAAGTGCCGGGTTCGATTCTGGTGTATATGGAGCCGTTGTATAAAGGCATGGCGGATGACATCCCTCCGGGCAGCAACTGTCTGGCGAATGTCTATACCGACAACCACCACAAGCTAGAGGATGAAAGCCTAGGGTTCTGGAACAAGGCGTTCCTGCATGTGGTCGACACGATTGGAGTGGTTCATGCGGCCGGTCTGCGGTTGCGTCTGATCCTGATGCCGGTGAACACCTTGGTGCTGACGGGGCACTGAGGTTTCAAACCTTGATCTGGGCAATGTAGCCCAAAAAAAGGCCCGCTAAATGCGGGCCTTTGGTTTTTCGATACGCCCTGCAGCTTACTGCGGGATCTCGCCTTCCAGACCTTCGATGTAGAAGTTCATACCTGCCAGCGTTCCGTCATCTGCGACCTCACCTTCGGCCAGCCAGTCGCTGCCATCCTGCTTTTTGATCGGGCCGGTGAAGGGGTGGTATTCACCTGCAGCCATGGCCGCTTTCAGCGCCAGAGCCTCTTCTTTGACATCAGCGGGAACTGCATCCGAGATCTCGCCGATTGCGACCATACCCTCGCGGATGCCGTCCCATGTGTTGGCGCTTTCCCATGTGCCATCCATGACGGCCTTGGTCCGTGCGATGTAGTAGGGCGCCCAGTCATCGATGATCGAGGATACGCGCGGGAACGGGGCGTACTCGCTCATGTCCGAGGCCTGACCGAAGGTCACGACATTGCCAGCCTCTTGCGCAGCCGCCTGAGGCGCGGTCGAGTCGGTGTGCTGCAGGATCACGTCCGCGCCCTGTTCGATCAGAACGGTAGCGGCGTCAGCCTCTTTCGCAGGGTCGAACCAAGTGTAGGCCCAGACGATCTTGAACTCGACATCCGGGTTCACCTTCTTGGCGTGCAGATAGGCCGAGTTGATGCCGCGGATCACCTCAGGGATCGGGTAGGACCCGATATAGCCGATGATGTTCGACTTGGTCATCTTACCCGCGATGTGGCCCTGAACGGCGCGGCCTTCATAGAAACGGGCCGAGTAAACCGCTACGTTGTCGGCGGTTTTGTAGCCGGTGGCGTGTTCGAATTTCACGTTCGGGAATTTCTTCGCCACGTTGATGGTCGGATCCATATAGCCGAACGAGGTGGTGAAGATCAGGTCAGCGCCTTCCAGCGCCATTTGCGTCATGACGCGCTCGGCATCCGGGCCTTCGGGAACGGATTCGACAAAGACGGTTTCAACCTTGTCGCCGAACTCTTCCTCAACGGCCAGGCGACCTTTGTTGTGTTCATAGGTCCAGCCGCCGTCGCCCACCGGACCGACATAGACGAAGCCGACCTTGGTCTTGTCGTCAGCGGCCATGGCCCCCGAGGCCAGACCCAGCGCCATGGCGGCGCTTGCCAGAAGTGTCGTGAATTTCATGTGTTACTCCCCAAGTTGGTTCAGTTGGCCCCTAGTGCGAGGCGTGGAAAATCCGGCCCAGTGAGGCAGGTGCGCTGCTCTTGTCGGCCGAAAGGATCACAAGCACAAGGATCGTGATGATGTAGGGCGACATTGCCAGATACTCGACAGGAATGGCAACGCCCGCTGCCTGCAAATTAAGCTGCAACACGGTGATGCCGCCAAACAAATAGGCACCCAGTAAGGCGCGCCATGGCTTCCAGCTGGCGAACACCACCAGCGCCAGTGCGATCCAGCCGACACCGGCGGTCATGCCCTCTGTCCACTGCGGGACCCGGATCAGGCTGATATAGGCGCCGCCCAGCCCGGCACAGGCCCCGCCGAACAGGATCGCCATGATGCGGATCTTGATGACTTTGTAGCCCAACGCATGCGCTGCATCGTGGTTTTCACCCACCGCGCGCAGGATCAGACCAACACGCGTGTATTTCAGCGTCGCCCAAACACCCGCAGTCAAAGCGATGCCGACATAGAGGATCGGGTCATGCTGGAAAAAGATCGGCCCGATGACAGGGATATCGCTGATCAGGGGGATATGAATATCCTCCATGCTGGGGGGTTTGATCCCCACATAGCTTTGGCCCAGAAGGGCACTGAACCCGAGGCCGAACAATGTCAGCGCAAGGCCACTGGCCACCTGATTGGCCAGAGCGACCTGTGTCAGCAACACGAACAGTAGTGACAGCACCGCACCGCCAATAGCTGACGCGATAAAACCCAGCCATGGCGAGCCGGTTTCCACAGAGATCGCGAAACCGCTGATCGCGCCGACGATCATCATGCCTTCGACGCCGAGGTTCAGAACGCCTGCTTTTTCGACGACCAGCTCTCCGATCGCGGCCAGCAGCAGGGGGGTCGCCGCAACCATGAGCGAGGCGACCAGAAGGACGGGATTGATTTCACCAAGATCCATTACGCTACCTCGCTACGGGCCGCACGGATGCGGTAGTTTGTCAGAAGATCGAATGCCAGCAGGAAGAACAAAAGCATCCCCTGGAACACCTGAATGGCAGCGGCAGGCAGCCCGAGCTGAGACTGCGCGATTTCACCGCCGATATAGGTCAGCGCCATCAAGCCACCGGCCAGCAGGATACCCACTGGGTGCAGTCGGCCTAGAAAGGCTACAATGATCGCTGTGAAGCCGTAGCCAACGTTAAAGTCGATACTGACCACACCCGAAGGGCCTGAGACTTCGAACATGCCCGCAAGCCCGGCCAGAGCGCCGGACAGGCCCAGACAGAACAGGATCAGCCGCGCCGGGTTCACACCCGCGAATTTCGCCGCACGTGGCGCTTCTCCGGTCAACCGGATGTGAAAGCCCAGCATGTGCCGGTTCAGAAGGATATAGGAAAAGATCACTGCGATGAGGGCCGTCACGACGCCCCAGTGCATCCCAGATCCCGCGATCAACTCGGCATTATGCGCGCTGTCATAGGATTGCAGGTTGCGCGAGCCGGGAAAGCCAAAGCCTTCGGGGTTTTTCAACAGGCCCAGCGAAACCGAGGCGAGCATTTGCTCGGCCACGTAAACCAGCATCAGCGAGACAAGGATTTCGTTGGTGCCGAATCGAACTTTCAGAAAGGCCGGGATCATGGCCCAGAGCCAGCCACCAAAGGCCCCCGCTATCACCATGATTGGAAAGATGTAAAAGGCGTCCAGAGGGTAAAAGGCCAATCCGGCCCCGGCCCCGAAGATGGCGCCCATGATGTATTGCCCTTCGGCCCCGATATTCCAGATGCCGGCGCGGAAACCCAACGCCAGGCCGATCGCAATCAGCACCAATGGCGCGCCTTTCACCAGCAGTTGCGGGCGGTAGTAAAATGCGAACTCGCCGAACAGGGGCTCCCAAAAGATGGTACCGATGGCCTCGATCGGGTTTTTGCCCAGAATGGCGAACAGGATGCCGCCAAAGACCATCGTAGCAATCACCGCCACCACTGGGGTCGCATAGGACCACGCTTTCGACGGTTGCGGCCGTTTCTCCAACACAATCATGTATTTATTCCCCGCCCGTCTTCATCTTGTTCCAGTACTCTCGCCGAAGGCGACGCGATAGATCACACATGCGCCACCTCCATGCCATGGGCACCGCCCATCATCAGGCCGATCTCGTCAACGGTCAGGCCTGTTGTTTCCCGAGGCGCGCTCAGCCGTCCTTCGTTCAGGGCCGCAAAACTGTCTGAGATCTCCATCAACTCGTCCAAATCCTGACTGATGCAGATCACCGCGGTTCCCTTGGCCGCCAGATCCAGAATGGCCTGCCGGATCGACGCAGCCGCTGCCGCATCCACACCCCAGGTCGGTTGGTTCACCACCAGAACCTCAGGGTTCTGCAAGACTTCCCGACCAATCACGAACTTCTGCAGGTTCCCGCCTGACAGCGACCGTGCTGCGTTTTCAGGGCCGGGGGTTCTGACGTCAAACACGCTTATGATCTTTTCAGCGAAGCTTTTGGTCTCGGACCATTTGAGGAACCCTTTGTTCTCCAAACCTTCGCGCACCGACCCGGTCAGCAGGGCGTTCTCGGTCAGGCTCATATCCGGCGCAGCGGCATGGCCCAAGCGCTCCTCGGGCGCGGTCAGTACGCCCAGTTTCCGGCGGGCAGTGGGCCCGAGTTTGCCGATCTGTTGACCATTGAACTTGATCGCATCGGCAGGGGTTTGAATCTCACCGGACAGCACGCCCAGCAACTCATCCTGACCATTACCAGCGACACCGCCGATGCCGAGAACCTCACCCTTGCGCACGGTCATATGGACGTTCTTCAGCGCCGTTCCAAACTCCGAAGGCGACGGCACCGACAAACCGCTGACATCCAGCGCAACCTCGCCGAACTCACGGCCCGAGCGTTCGGGCGTTTGCAGCGTTGATCCCACCATCATCTCGGCCATGTCGCGTGCTGACGTTTCGGCCGGAATACACTCGCCCACATTCTTGCCCAGACGCAGGATCGTGGCGTGGTCACACAGCGTGCGGATTTCTTCCAGCTTATGCGAGATATAAAGGATCGAGGTGCCCTCAGACCGCAATTTGTTCAGCGTCTCAAACAGAATTTCGACCTCTTGCGGGGTCAACACGCTGGTTGGTTCGTCCATGATCAGCAGCTTAGGGTCTTGCAGCAGGCAGCGGATGATCTCGACCCGCTGACGCTCCCCCGCGGAAAGATCGCCGACAGTTCGGTACGGGTCCAAAGGCAAGCCGTAGGTCTCGGACACTTCGCGGATACGCGAGGCCAGATCGCCCATCGGCGGTGGGTTTTCCATCCCCAGCGCAATATTCTCGGCCACGTTCAGCGCGTCGAACAGTGAGAAGTGCTGGAACACCATCGCAATCCCATCCGCCCGAGCCGCGCGGGGTTCCGCTGGGGCAAAGGGTTGGCCGCGCAACATCATGGTGCCGCTGTCCGGCTTCACCAGCCCATAGATCATCTTGACCAGCGTGGATTTCCCCGCGCCGTTTTCGCCCAAAAGCGCATGTACTTCGCCTTCGCCGATGTCGAACGACACCTGATCATTGGCCACGACGCCGGGATAGGCTTTGGTCAGCCCTTGCAGGCTTAAGAGTGGAGTGGTCACGCGCTCAGGTCCTTCTTCAACTCAGTCTGTCGGGCCGGACGCAGAAGCTGCGCGGCGACGCCAACGGCGATCATTTGCGGGTGTTTGCCCAGAGCGGGATCGCCGATTGGACAGGTGATCCGGCTGATCTGTTCAGGTGCATGCCCAAGAGCTGCCAGCCGCGACCGGAATCGCGCCCATTTCGTAGCCGAGCCGATCAGCCCCGCAAAGCGGAAATCATGCGAAAGCAGCCGGTTGCAAAGCTCTAAATCCAGATTGTGTGAATAAGTAAGCACAAGGTGCTCGGCATTGGGCGGAGCATGGCGAACCAGCTCGGCCGGTTTTGCCGCCGGGACCGTGGTGACACCTGCTGGGACCAAGGCCGGGAAGCGCTCGGGTCCCGTGTCGACCCAGGTGATCGCGATGTCGGGCAGGGGGGACAGAACGTCCACCAGCGCTCGGCCCACATGGCCAGCACCCCAGATCCACAGGTTTCGGGTTGGCTTGTGAACGGGTTCCACCATCCAGCCGTCGATCAGCTGCGATCCGGGGGCAATCCCCTGACCGCGCGCAGTTGCCAGCAACCGTTTAACGGACAGAGGCATTTCGCCTGCAGAAGCGGATCGCGCTATGACCGTGTCGTCGAGAGCTTCAAGCGCCTTTTGATCAAAGACCTCGCTGAACAGTGAAACTGCACCGCCGCAGCATTGGCCCAATTCGGGGCCAAGCGCGTGATGGGTCAGACGGGCGGGTAGGGATTGGGCCCGTGCGGCCTCGGCAGCCTGAAACTCCAAAGTGCCGCCGCCGATCGTTCCGCTCTGGCCATCCCGCCAGACCAACATCGCGGCGCCAACCTCGCGCGGGGACGAACCCTTGATCGCGGCGATGACCACCCGCGTCACCTGTCCGTGGGTTTTGACCGCTTCCCTCAATGCCTCCAGGTCAAATCCCATCAGATGCCTCCTTTCATCCGCTGAACGCCGCGCCAGACTTCCTCGGCTGTGGCGGGAGCATCCAGTGCCGGATAGCTGTCGCCGCAGGCTGCGACCGCGTTCGACAGGGCCAACCATGCCGATATTCCCAGCATAAAAGGCGGTTCACCCACAGCTTTCGAGCGGTGGATCGTATCCTCGCGGTTCTCGCCATCCCAAAGCGCGATATTGAAGATGTCGGGCCGGTCCGAGCAGGCTGGGATCTTGTAGGTCGAGGGCGCGTGGGTGCGCAGGTTGCCCTTGCTATCCCAGACCAATTCCTCGGTCGTCAGCCAGCCTGCGCCTTGCACGTATCCGCCTTCGACCTGTCCGATATCGAGCGCCGGGTTCAGCGATGCGCCTGCATCATGCAGGATATCGGTGCGCAGAATACGGTTTTCGCCGGTCAGTGTGTCCACGGCCACCTCGGTCACCGAGGCCCCATAGGCGAAGTAAAAGAACGGACGCCCCCGGCCTGCGATCCGGTCCCATTCGATCTTTGGGGTTTTGTAGAATCCGGTTGCCGAAAGGCTGATGCGCCCTTGATAGGCCAAAGCGGCGGCCTCGGAGAAGGTATAGCGTTCCTCGCCGACCGACACGTGACCATCCGAAAATGTAACAGTTGACGGATCGGCCTGATGCCGCTCGGCCAGATAGTCGGCCATCCGATCCCGGATCGTGTCGCAGGCGGCTTTCACGGCCATTCCGTTCAGGTCACTACCCGAAGACGCCGCCGTTGCCGAGGTATTCGGCACTTTGGCTGTATCTGTGGCGGTGATCTTGACCATCTCCAGCGGAATGCCAAAGCGCGACGCAGCGACCTGTGCGACTTTCTGGAACAGACCTTGCCCCATCTCGGTGCCGCCATGGTTTAGGTGGACCGAGCCGTCTTGATACACATGCACCAACGCACCTGCTTGGTTGAGGTGGGTCAGCGTGAAGGAAATCCCGAACTTGACCGGAGAGAACGCAATGCCCTTCTTGATCACACTGTTCTCGGCGTTCCATTTTTCGATGGCTGCCTTGCGCTCGGTATAGTCGCTGGATTTCAGCAGAGCTTCGGTCATGCCATGCAGTTCGAAATCGCTGACCTCCATGCCGTAGGGCGTCGTGTTGCCGCCTGCGGGCAGAGGGCGCACGGGCGCCTCGCCCATCTCAACAGCACCCCTACTTGTCAGGTCTTCATGCGGATCGGGGTGTCCCAATGGTTTCTCCGCCGGCGCAGCCGCAGCAACCTTGTGGGCGTGTTCATAATAGTTCCGACGACGCAGCTCGACCGGGTCCATACTCAGCGCATGCGCGGCGTGGTCCATCACGCGTTCGATCCCGACCATGCCCTGAGGGCCTCCGAACCCACGATAGGCGGTGGCGGATTGGGTATTGGTTTTCAGCCGGTGGCTCTCAATCCGCGCATTGGGCAGCAGATAGGCGTTGTCTGAATGCAGCATCGCTCGGTCGGCGACAGGCAGAGACAGGTCCTGCGCCCAGCCGCAGAGCGCGTGGTGCAAGAACGAGACGCCCTGAATATGGCCGTTCTCATCGAACCCGGCTTTGTAGGAAATGCGGAAGGCGTGGCGCTTGCCGGTGATGATCATGTCGTCATCACGATCATAGCGCATCTTGCAGGCCTTGCCGGTTGCTCGCGCGGCTATGGCACACGCCACTGCCAAAGCGTTGCCTTGGCTTTCTTTGCCACCGAACCCTCCGCCCATCCGGCGGGTTTCAACCCGGACGGCGTGCATCGGAACGCCCAGTGCATCGGCCACCTTGTGCTGAATCTCGGTGGGGTGCTGGGTGGAACTGTGGACCAGCATATCCGCGCCTTCATTGGGCACGGCCAGAGCTGCCTGTCCTTCGAGGTAGAAATGCTCTTGCCCGCCAAGCTCGAAGCTTCCTTCGATGATATGGGGCGCACTGGCGATTGCGGCATCTGCGTCGCCCTTGGCGTAGATGCGGGGGCCATCCTCGAACCGGCTGTCGGCGGCCAGCGCCTCTTCGATGGTCAGGATCGGGGTGTCTTCGGCATAGTCGATTTTGCCCAACCGCGCGGCCTTGCGAGCGGCGAGATGGCTGGTGGCGACGACCAGAAACACGGGCTGTCCGATATAGTGAACCGTGCCATCCGATAGCAGCGGTTCATCATGGATCGAGGGAGAGACGTCGTTGGCAAAGGGTAGATCCTCGGCCGTCATCACCTGCACCACGCCATCCGCACCTTTCACCGCCGACAGGTCCATCGCGGTGATCGTGCCTTTGGCAATCGGGCTCAGACCAAAGGCCAAATGCAGGGTGCCCTTTGGCGTCGGGATATCATCCACATAACGTGCGGCACCGGCCACATGCAGCGGGGCCGCGTCGTGGGGGAGGGGTTTGGTCACGCTCATGCTGTCACCTTCAGCACGTTTGTCACTTCGCCCTGATCTTCTAGGAAATACCGTTCCAGCATCGCTTTGGCGGTCTCCAGCCGATAGGTTGCTGAGGCGCGCATGTCCGTGAGTGGTGAATAATCCTCGGCAAAACCGGGCAGCGCGGCGTCAATCACCTCGCGCGTCCAGGGTTTGCCGATCAGTGCGGCCTCGACATGGGTTGCCCGTTTCGGAGTACCAGCCATGCCACCAAACGCAATGCGCGCTGCGGAGACGGTGCCCTCTGAGACGGTGATATTGAAACACCCGCACACGGCCGAGATATCCTGATCGAACCGTTTGCTGAGTTTGTAAGCCTTCAGTCGATCCGCTTGACGGGGGAAACTGACGGCCTCAACAAATTCACCGGGCGCGCGGTCTTGTTTGCCGTAGTCGATGAAGAACTCTTCCAAAGGAAGGGACCGGCGGGTGTCGCCTTTGCGAAGGTACAGAGTTGCACCCAAAGCGATCAGCGCAGGCGGGTTGTCCCCGATGGGCGAGCCATTGGCGATATTGCCGCCCACGGTCGCCGCGTGGCGCACCTGGACGCTGGCATAGCGGCGGATCATTTCGGCGTAGGATGGGTGGAGGTCGGCGAGAGCCTCGCCCATCCGGTTCATGTCGACCATGGCTCCGAAGCGGATTTCGTCATCGGTGATTGTGATCTCCTTGAGGTCTTCGCAGCCGTTGAGGAAGATCACCGGGTCAAGCTCACGCAGTTGCTTGGTGACCCAGAGGCCGACATCGGTAGCACCAGCGATGAGTGTCGCGTCGGGGTGCTGGGCATAGACTTCCGCCAATTCGTCGGATGAGGTGGGGAGGAAGGGGGGCTCTGCCCCCTGGCCTGTGGCCTCCCCCCGAGGTATTTTTGAACAAGAGAAGGACTGGTCGTCAGTGATCCATTGCGGGACGGGATGTGGTTCGGCGGCTTTCGCGGCGCGGATGATCGGGGCGTAGCCGGTGCAGCGGCACAGATTGCCCGCCAGTTGGGTGTCGTGGTCGGTTGCGCCATTTGCGTGACTTGCAACCATCGACATCACGAAGCCGGGGGTGCAGAAGCCGCATTGCGAGCCGTGTAGATCAACCATCGCGCTCTGGACTGGATGAGGTTCATCGTTTGGGCCGCTTGCGCCCTCGACGGTGCGGACGGCTTTGCCGTGCAGTTGGGGCAAGAACAGGATGCATGCGTTCAATGCCTTGGCGCTGCCCTCTTCGGTGACCATCACGGTGCAGGCGCCGCAATCGCCCTCGTTGCAGCCTTCTTTCGTGCCGGTCAGGCCACGCTCCTCGCGCAGCCAGTCCAGCAGGGTGACCGTCGGACCGACATCCGACAGCTGCACTGTCTCTCCGTTCAGAAGAAACGTGATGTCCATTCGTGAAACCCGTCGCCTTACCCGGTTGCGCCCGTTGGGCCCTCCTTCGATGCGACGTAGAAAGAGTGGCGGGCGAAGTGCTTGCCGTCAGATGTTAGAAACAGCGCACCTTATCTGGCAAGAAAAACTGCCTATATGATGCACCATTGGACCCGCACGGCCTGTGAATGTTGCAGTTGTTTAGAAGTCAGGCACTTGTAAATAAAGACCATTTTTGAAGCGGTGCCGAGTCTGGCCCGAAGCACCTTCTAAAAAATCAGAATAATCTCTGCTGATTTTTTAAGCAGTCCACAGAGTCGGTTCCCGCTTTTTCGTCGCTGCTGACTGGGATAGCTTGCGGGGTATGAGCAGTACTACTCGATTCATTCACCTTCGCGTTCACACTGAATATTCCCTGCTGGAAGGCGCTGTGCGGCTGAAAAAGCTGCCCGGCCTTTGCGAGAAGGCAGAAATGCCCGCCGTTGCGGTGACCGACACCAATTCGATGTTCTCGGCGCTGGAGTTTTCAGTCACCGCCAGCGGGGCCGGGATTCAGCCGATCATGGGGTGTCAGGTCGATCTGACCTATGTGCAGCCGCAACCCGGTGAGAAGCCGAAAGCGCCTGCGCCTCTGGTGCTGCTGGCGCAGTCCGAGGTTGGGTATGAGAACCTCATGAAGCTGAGCTCCTGCCTCTATGTGGACAAAGGCGGGCAGTTGCCGCAGGTCACGTTGGAGGAGCTGGCGGATCGGTCGGAGGGTCTGATCTGTTTGACTGGTGGACCAGAAGGCCCAGTGGGAATGTTGCTGCAGCAAGGTCAGCGCCCTGCGGCTGAGGCTCTGGTCGACCGGTTGGCGGGGATGTTCCCGGATCGTTTGTATATCGAACTGCAACGCCATCCGGGCGAGGACGGCCAGCCTGAGGCCGAGCGCCTGACCGAGCGCGGTCATGTCGAGATGGCCTATGCGAAGAACCTGCCTCTGGTCGCCACCAATGACGTCTATTTTCCAACCTCGGATATGTATGAGGCGCATGATGCGCTGATCTGTATCGCCGAGGGGGCCTATGTCGATCAGCAAGCCGGTCGCCGCCGTCTGACCGCGCAGCATTTTTTCAAGTCGCAGCAGGAAATGGTGACCCTGTTTGCAGATTTGCCCGAGGCCATCGAGAACACGGTCGAGATCGCGCGCCGTTGCGCCTTTATGGCCTATCGTCGTGATCCCATACTGCCCAAATTTGCCGATGATGAAGTGGCCGAACTGCGCCGCATTGCGAATGAGGGTCTGCAGAAACGTCTGGCCGTGATCCCTCATGCGGTGACGCCCGAGGAATATCAGGAACGTCTGGATTTTGAGCTGGGGATCATCGAAGGCATGGGGTTTCCCGGCTACTTCCTGATTGTTGCAGACTTTATCCAATGGTCCAAGGATCATGACATTCCGGTGGGGCCGGGGCGGGGGTCCGGTGCGGGATCTCTTGTGGCTTATGCCCTGACGATCACGGACCTTGACCCGTTGCGCTACAGCTTGCTGTTCGAAAGGTTCCTGAACCCCGAGCGGGTCTCGATGCCCGACTTCGATATCGACTTCTGTATGGATCGCCGGGAAGAGGTGATCCGCTACGTGCAGCAGAAATATGGCCGCGACAAGGTGGGGCAGATCATCACCTTTGGTGCGCTGCTGTCCAAAGCTGCCGTGCGTGACATCGGGCGCGTTTTGCAGATGCCCTATGGGCAGGTCGACCGGCTGTCCAAGATGATCCCGGTCGAGGGGGTCAAACCCGTTTCGATTGAAAAGGCCCTGAAGGACGAGCCGCGCTTGCGCGAAGAAGCGCGGAACGAAGAGGTCGTGGAGCGGTTGCTCAACTACGGCCAGCAAGTCGAAGGGCTGTTGCGGAACGCCTCGACCCACGCGGCAGGGGTTGTGATTGGCGACCGGCCGTTGGAAGCGCTAGTGCCGCTTTATCAGGACCCTCGGTCCGACATGCCTGCGACCCAGTTCAATATGAAATGGGTGGAGCAGGCCGGGCTGGTGAAGTTCGACTTTCTCGGTTTGAAAACGCTGACTGTGATCCAGAATGCGATGGACCTGATCTTCAAATCCGGGCGGCCTCTGCATGTCGCGGCCGACGGAACGGAGCTTTATGAACCAGCCGAAGGGGCCGAGAACCAGATCAACGCTATCCCGCTGGATGATGAGGCGACATATAAGCTCTATTCGGCTGCCAAGACGGTGGCGGTGTTCCAGGTGGAATCCTCGGGCATGATGGATGCGCTCAAACGCATGAAACCCACCTGTATCGAGGATATCGTGGCCCTTGTAGCGCTGTATCGCCCCGGTCCGATGGAGAACATCCCTACCTATTGTGAGGTCAAGAATGGGCTGCGGAAAATTGAATCCGTGCATCCTCTGATCGATCATATTCTTGAGGAAACGCAGGGCATCATCGTCTATCAGGAACAGGTAATGCAGATCGCTCAGGTGATGGCAGGGTATTCCCTTGGCGGCGCTGACCTGTTGCGCCGTGCAATGGGTAAGAAGATCAAAGAGGCGATGGATGCCGAGCGCCCGAAATTCGAAAAGGGCGCTGCAGAAAATGGCGTGGATGCCAAGAAAGCCTCCGAGGTTTTCGACCTTCTGGAGAAATTCGCCAACTACGGCTTCAACAAATCCCACGCGGCCGCCTATGCGGTGGTCAGTTACCAGACCGGCTGGCTGAAGGCGAACCACCCGGTTGAGTTCATGGCAGGCGTCATGAACTGCGATATCCACCTGACCGACAAGCTGGCCGTTTACTTCGAAGAGGTCCGCAAGGGGCTGGATCTGCCTTACATCCCGCCTTGCGTGAACCGCTCTCAGGCTACTTTTGATGTGGACAGCGGGCATCTGGTCTATGCGCTGGGCGCGTTAAAAAACGTCGGTGTCGAGGCGATGAACCTTGTGGTTGATGGGCGTCGTGCCGGAGGCGCGCCAGACCAAGAGGGCGACAAACCCTTCGTCAACCTCTTCGACTTTGCTCGTCGCGTTGATCTGAAAAAGGTCGGCAAGCGCCCGTTGGAAATGCTGGCACGGGCCGGGGCCTTTGATGAACTAGACAAGAACCGCCGCCGCGTGTTCGAAAGCCTCGATCCGCTAGTGCAGTATTCGGCGGCGATCCACGAACAGAAGAACTCGAACCAGGTGTCATTGTTTGGCGAGGCGGGGGACGACCTACCCGAACCGCGCCTGTCGCCGACGCCGGATTGGCTGCCTGCCGAACGCCTGAGCGAAGAGTTCAAAGCCATCGGTTTCTACCTGTCGGGCCATCCGCTGGACGACTACATGCCTGCGCTGAAACGCAAACAGGTGCTGACCTTGGATGAGGTGACGGAAAAGGCGCGCTCTGGCCCTCTGATCGCGAAGATGGCCGGGGTTGTTGCCGGCCGACAGGAACGGAAATCGGCCCGCGGCAATCGCTTTGCCTTTGCGCAGCTTTCGGACCCGACTGGAGCGTATGAGGTCACGCTATTCTCAGAAACGCTGGAGAAAACGCGCGAATATCTTGAGACGGGCGCACAGGTGGTTCTGACCGCCGAAGCGACGATGGAGGCCGATCAGTTGAAACTGCTGGGTCGCTCGGTTGGCCCGGTGGATTCGGTTGTGGCCGAGGCGGGCGCGACGGGCCTACGTATCTTCGTCGATCAGCCGCAGGTCTTGCCCACGGTGGCAACCGTGCTGGCAGACGCGGCCAGTGCTGCGAAAGGGGCTGCCAAAGGGCCGATCCAGCTGTGCCTGATGGACCCAGGACTTCCGGGCGATGTCGAGATGGATTTGGGGCAGGACTTCCCGATCAACCCGCAGATCAAAGGCGCGATCAAGTCGCTGGATGGCGTTCTGTCAGTGGAAGAGGTCTGATCCCGGCTTTGTTGCCACGGCGATGTCCCCCGGCTAGGCTGTACCTGCATATTCTGTGAAAGATGAAACAGGAGGGTTAGGGTTTGGCACTTTCAGCTATGGGCTCCAAAGCGTTGGTATTGGCGGGGGCGATCTCGCTTTCCGTGGCGACTGCGGCTTTTGCGGACGACAAAAAGAAGAAGCAGACAATCGAAGGTGCATTGATCGGCGCCGGGGTTGGGGCCCTGATCGGTGACGGCAAGGGCGCGGCAATCGGCGGTGTGGCCGGTGCGATTATCGGACATAACTGGAAGTGATTGCGATGCGGATGAAAACTCTCAAGCCTGTTGTGTTGGCATCACTTTTGACGGCTCCGGTCTTTGCTTTGGCCGACGAAGCCGCTCAGCAGATGGTGCAAGATGCCCTGCCTGTCATGCACTACACCTGCGCCTCAATCGCCGAAGAGGCGGACGGGGATGAGGCCTTTGTTGTCGAGGTTGTGGGCAAGATGACGGCTCTGTCGCTCTACAATCGACAGATCAATATCGAGGACCACGTCTCCACGGATGAAGACAAAGCGCAACTGCGCGAAGCGTTCATCGCCGCTCTGTCCGAGGGCTGTGCTGCGGATAAAAATGCCCTTCTTGGCGGGGTTGTTGATAGCGCGGTGAAATCGTCGCTGGGTTTGTGAACACAATTATCCTGTATTGCGTCCCGACGCGGGCAAATCGTGGCCGAATTTCAGTTGCTCGATCGTAGAGCCGGCAAGCCCACGCCAGTGCTTTCGAACCCGCCGTCGGACGCGATCACCTGACCCGTTACGTAGCTGGCTTTGTCCGAACAAAGGAAATAGATCACCTGCGCGATCTCATCCTCCGAACCGTATCGGTTCAGTGGGATAGCGTCATGATAGGCGGCGATGATTTCGGGCGAGTGGACTGCCATCGCAAGCTTGGTCCGGACCGGGCCAGGACACACACAATTGGCGCGTATACCGAATTCTCCTAGTTCGGCGGCTTGTTGCTTGGTCAGGTGGATGACACCCGCCTTCGACGTTCCGTATGCGACGCGAAGTGTGCTCGCCCTCAGCCCCGAAATCGATGCCATGTTTACGATAGCGCCACGGCTTTTGCGTAGGGCCGGTATAGTCGCCTGAGAGACTAGAAACACGCCATCAAGGTTGGTTTCCATAACCCGACGCCACACTGCGAAATCGTGTTCCTCAATTGGCCCGAAATCTGCGACACCCGCGTTGTTCACCACAGCATCAACGCGAGTGAATTCGGTGAGAACGGCCTTGACCACGCCAACAACCTGATTTTGATCCGAAACGTCCGCGACGAACGCAACCGCACCGTCTAGATCCTTTGCGGCAAGAGAAAGCGCCTCAGAGTCGCGATCGATCATCGCAACGTTCCAGCCGTTTTGTAGAAACAGTTTTGTTGTCGCAAGCCCGATGCCACGCGCGGCACCTGTGACAAGAGCAAGTTTGTTGGCCAATGAACGTCTCCTGCCAGTGAACTGATGTTAAAGTATTAGCCTACCAACAAGATTTCGAAAGGTAACCCTGTGACTAGTATAGGGCGTGACCAGCAAGAACCAGAAAAGCATGCATCAACATCGAAATCTGTCTCAATAATGCGGCGGGCGTTCGTCTCCGAACACGACCCCGCCCGAGCCTTCCTGCGCCCGTTCGGCCTCGCGCTGCAGCAGCATTTCGACGCGGCGGGTCAGGCGGTCGATTTCGGATTGTTGACGTGTGACGACGGTGTTCAGCTCTTCGACCGTTCGGGTCAGATGGGCGATCTGTTCTTCCAGATGCTGCATGTTGATTTCCTGTGGGGTCTCCTTCAGGGACGGTCATAGCGGGCCTGTAAAGCCAAGACCAGCGAAAGCGCGCCTTGCCCCGATGCGGGCCATGGGATAGACCGCGCGCGGAACAATACCCGTGAAGGACGCCCCCGATGGCCAAGCCCAAGAAACAGCCCCGCCCCAAGGCCGTAACGCCGAAAGGGTTCCGTGACTATTTCGGCGAGGAAGTCACACAGCGCACCGAGATGCTGCGGACGATTGCAGGCGTGTATCATCGTTATGGGTTCGATGCTTTGGAGAGCAGCGCGGTCGAGACCGTCGAGGCGCTGGGCAAGTTCCTGCCCGACGTGGATCGCCCGAACGAAGGCGTATTCGCATGGCAGGAATTCGACGAGGGCGGCAACGGTGACTGGATGGCCCTGCGCTATGACCTGACCGCGCCTTTGGCCCGCGTTTATGCTCAGCACCGCAACGATCTGCCGACGCCCTATCGCCGCTATGCGATGGGGCCTGTGTGGCGGAATGAAAAGCCGGGGCCGGGGCGGTATCGTCAATTCTATCAGTGCGATGCGGACACTGTAGGCACCGCCTCAATGGCTGCGGATGCCGAGATCTGCGCGATGCTGTCGGACACGCTGGAGACCGTTGGCATTCCACGCGGCGATTACCTTGTGCGCGTGAATAACCGCAAGGTTCTGAACGGTGTGCTCGAGGCGATGGGGCTGGGCGAAGACGCCGCCGCCCGCGACAACGTTCTGCGCACCATCGACAAGTTCGACAAGGTCGGTGAGGCCGGTGTCCGAGAGCTGCTGACCAAGGGCCGTCTGGACGCCTCTGGTGCGTTTATCGATGGTTTGGGTCTGAGCGACGATCAGGCCGAGCCTGTGCTTGCCTTCCTGACCTCCAAAGCTACGGATACCGCCGGAACGCTCGCGAACCTGCGTGCTGCGGTTGGCGACAGCAAGATCGGTGCCGATGGCATTGCTGAACTGGAACAGATCGGTTCGCTGCTGGATGCGGGCGGCTACGGTTCGGACCGGATCGAGATCGACCCGTCGGTAGTTCGCGGTCTCGGCTACTACACCGGTCCGGTTTATGAAGCCGAGTTGACCTTTGAGATTTTCGACGAAAAAGGCCGCAAGCGGCAGTTCGGGTCGGTCTCGGGCGGCGGGCGCTATGACGATCTGGTCAAGCGCTTCACCGGGCAGGAGGTGCCTGCAACGGGTGTGTCGATCGGTGTTGACCGCCTGCTGGCCGCTCTGCGCGAAAAGGGTCGTCTCAGTGCGCAGGCGACAGGGCCTGTGGTTGTCACCGTGATGGATCGCGACCGTATGGCTGACTATCAGGCGATGGTGGCTGAGCTGCGCAATGCGGGTATCCGGGCCGAAGTCTACTTAGGCAATCCGAAGAACTTCGGCAATCAGCTGAAATATGCGGACAAGCGGAACTCTCCCATCGCAGTGATCGAGGGTGGTAACGAAAAGACGAATGGCATCGTTCAGATCAAAGACCTGATCCTTGGTGCGAAAATTGCCGAAAGCGCCACACTCGAGGAATGGAAGGAACGCCCCAGCCAGTTCGAAGTTCCGCGCGGTGATCTGATAGCAAAGGTACGTGAAATTCTGGACAGTCAGGACTGAGCCATGGCCAACCGTTCCCAGATACAGGCCCGCGCCGCGATGATGCGCGTCCGGTTCGAGGCCGCAGGCGCGCAGGTGGTCGATACGCCTCTGCTGCAACCGGCCGAGACATTGCTGGACCTCTATGGTGAAGACATCCGCGGGCGTGCTTATGTCACGTCCGACGCCCTGCGGGGCGAGCAGATGCTGCGCCCCGACTTCACTCTGCCCGTGGTACAGATGCACATGAGCGACGGCGCAGAACCCGCGCGCTACACCTATTCCGGTGAGGTCTTTCGCCGTCAGGAACATGACCCGGACCGCTCGAATGAATATATCCAAGTGGGCTATGAGGTTTTTGATCGCGACGATCCATCCGGCGCAGATGCCGAGGTGTTCTCGCTGTTTGCGTTGCAGCTGCGGGGTCTGCCTCTGCGGGCCGCGACCGGGGATATCGGAATTCTGATCGCAGCGGTCGAGGGCCTTCGCACGACCGAGCGTCGCAAGACCGCCCTGATGCGGCACCTCTGGCGCCCGCGCCGATTCCGTATTCTTCTGGATCGGTTTGCAGGTCGCAAACCGGGCCCCGAAGGGCGCGACGAGTTGCTGAATGCCGCAGATCCTCTGGACAATGACATTCCGATGATCGGCAAGCGCCGTGCCTCCGAGATCGAGGCGCGGATCGAAGCTTTACGTGAAGATCGCGACACGCCGCCCATCTCAGACAACGAACTGGCTGGGTTGGAGACGCTGTTGAATGTACGTGAGACCATGCCTTTTGCGTTGGAACAGCTGCGCGATGTGGCGGTAGACCTGCCGCAGATCACGCAAGCGCTTGATCGTCTTGAAGCCCGGATCTCAGCGATGCAGGCGCGAGGTGTGGATGTTGAACGTTTGGATTTCGAGGCTGCGTATGGCCGGACCTCGATGGAGTATTACGACGGGTTTGTCTTTGGCTTCTATGCCGAAGGTCGCCCCGATCTGCCTCCGATCGCAACCGGAGGGCGCTATGATGCGCTGACCCGGCAGTTGGGCAATGGCGAAGAAATTCCGGCTGTTGGCGGCGTCATCCGCCCTGACCTGATGCTCGAGATCGAGGAGGACGCACAATGAGCCTGAAACTGGGCGTGCCCTCGAAGGGCCGGTTGATGGAGAAGACTTTCTCGTGGTTCGAAAAGCGCGGCATCACTCTGTCGCGCAGCGGGTCGGACCGGGAATATGCGGGTAAGGTCGAGGGGATCGAGGATGCCTCGCTGATACTGCTGTCAGCGGGGGAAATCCCGCGTGAGCTGGCAGCAGGTCGCATTCACTTGGGGGTCACGGGCGTTGACCTTGTGCAGGAAAAGCTGCCGCGCTGGGAGCAACAGGTTGAAGAGGTTGCCGCGCTTGGTTTTGGCAAGGCGGACCTGATCATCGCCACGCCTGCCTGTTGGGTCGACGTGGATACGCTGGACGATCTGGATGCAGCCGCCGCCGCGTTTCGCAGAACACATGGTCACCGGCTGCGGATTGCGACCAAGTACCACCGTTTGGTGCGTGAGTTTCTGACCGATGCTGGGGTGGCCGACTATGCTCTGGTTGACAGCCAGGGCGCGACTGAAGGCACCGTGATGAACGAAACGGCCGAGGCCGTTGCCGATATCACCTCGACCGGTGAAACACTGCGGGCCAATCACCTGAAGATCCTCTCGGACGGTCTCATCCTGCAATCGCAAGCGACCCTGTGGCGCAGCCGTGTGGCAAGCTACGATGCTGGCGACAAAGCGGTTTTGTCCGAGCTGTTGGATCGCCTGCGCTGACTACAATATGCCGATTTCGGCCAGAGCGCGGTTCAGATCGTCTGGCAGGGCGTCGTCCTGCTCACGCGATTTTGGAAGATCGGCTGGGGTGTCTTCGGGTTTCAAATAACGCCAGCCTTGAAAGGGGCGTTTCAACGCGTTCTGGGTGCGATGTACCTCGGGGTCGAGAACAATGCCGCAGCGGCGGATGCCGTCCTCACCGTGTACCTCATCAAGGCGCAGGATGCGCTGGCGGCATTGGATCACGCCTTTGATCACCCAATAGATCGAACCTCCGTTCAGGATCTCGGCCTCGCGCTTGGGCCACATGCGCGTCACGTGGCGCGGGCAGCCATCCGCGTAAAGCGGCTTGCGGCTGTCCTGCCACGCCATCAGCGTGTCGACGCTTTCTGACCCGACCGAAAGTTTGACGAGGTTTACGAATTTATCCACAGTTTACCCACAGAGTCGCCCCAAAGGAATTGGTTAAGAAGGTAGGGTTAACGGCCTATTGCATCAAGTCATAGTAGCGCTAGGTGGCCAATTTGGTCTATCTTGTATGCCTCGCAGCTGAATAGGAATCACCAATGAGCCGCTTTGCCGCCCCCATCGCCGAGCAGATCTGGGACATGAAATACCGCTTTAAACAGGCGGATGGCACGCCCATCGACCAGACGGTTGAAGACAGCTGGCGACGTATCGCGCGCGATCTTGCGCGGGTCGAGAAAGACCCGGCGTATTGGGAAGAAAAGTTCTACGGCGCGCTGGAGGATTTCAAATATTTACCTGCCGGTCGCATCACCGCAGGCGCGGGCACCGCACGGCAGGTGACCCTGTTCAACTGCTTCGTCATGGGCACAGTGCCCGACAGCATGGGCGGCATCTTCGACATGCTGAAAGAGGCCGCGCTGACCATGCAGCAGGGTGGCGGGATCGGCTATGATTTCTCAACCATCCGCCCACGCGGGGCGGATGTGAAAGGGGTTGCAGCGGACGCCTCTGGTCCGCTGAGCTTTATGGACGTTTGGGACGCCATGTGTCGGACGATCATGTCCGCAGGCTCGCGCCGGGGGGCGATGATGGCGACGATGCGTTGCGATCATCCCGATATCGAACAATTCATAACCGCCAAATCCGATCCTGCCCGTCTGCGCATGTTCAACATGTCGGTGCTGGTGACCGACCCGTTCATGGAGGCCGTCAAGGCCGACGGCCCGTGGGAGCTGGTGTTCGGTGGCAAGGTCTATCACACCGTTCAGGCGCGGGACCTGTGGAACAAGATCATGCAGGCGACCTATGACTATGCCGAGCCGGGCGTGATCTTCATCGACCGCATCAACGCGGCCAACAACCTAAGCTATGTCGAGACGATTGCCGCGACCAACCCTTGTGGCGAGCAACCTCTTCCGCCTTACGGCGCGTGCCTATTGGGTTCGATCAATCTGGCCCGTTTGGTGGCCGAGCCTTTCGAAGACGCGGCGCATCTGGACGAGGATGCTCTGAAAGAGCTGGTCGCTACCGCTGTGCGCATGATGGATAATGTGGTGGACGCGTCGAAGTTCCCTCTGCCCGAACAGGAGGCCGAGGCGCAGGCCAAGCGCCGCATCGGGCTGGGTGTGACAGGTCTGGCGGATGCGCTTTTGATGTTGGGCCTGCGCTATGGCTCTGACGAGGCGGCGCGTCAGACCGAGCGCTGGTTGCACGCGATTGCCCGCGCCGCGTATCTGGCCTCGGTGCAACTGGCGAAGGAGAAGGGGGCGTTCCCCTTGTTCGATGCCGAGAAGTTCCTGACCAGCGGCACGATGCAGCAGATGGATGACGATGTGCGCGATGAAATCCGCGCGCATGGGATCCGTAACGCTTTGCTGACCTCGATCGCTCCAACGGGCACGATCTCTCTCTATGCTGGGAACGTGTCGTCGGGGATCGAACCGGTCTTTGCCTATGCCTACACGCGCAAGGTGTTGCAAAAGGATGGCTCGCGCACCGAAGAAGAGGTGGTGGACTATGCCGTGCAGATGTGGCGCGACAAGTTTGGCGAAAAGGACCTGCCGGAGTTTTTCGTGAATGCGCAGACGCTGTCTCCGTCTGATCACGTCAAGATGCAGGCCGCGGCGCAGAAATGGATCGACAGTTCGATTTCGAAAACGATCAACTGCCCTGAAGACATCAGTTTTGATGCCTTCAAGGATGTCTATATGCAGGCGTGGGATCAGGGCTGCAAAGGCTGCACGACCTATCGCCCCAATGATGTGACCGGCTCGGTTCTGACCGTATCGGAAAGTGCGGACACGGCGCCGGGTGAAAGCGCGGCTGCACCGCATGAGGTCGATGGCGGTGACGTCGTTTACATGTCCGAGCCGCTGGACCGCCCGCAGTCACTAGAGGGGTCGACCTACAAGCTGAAATGGCCCGACAGTGAGCATGCGATCTATCTGACGATCAACGATATTGTCATCGGGGGCCGCCGCCGTCCGTTCGAGGTGTTCATCAACTCGAAGAACATGGAGCATTACGCCTGGACGCTGGCGCTGACCCGCATGATCTCGGCCGTTTTCCGGCGGGGTGGGGATGTGTCCTTCGTGGTCGAGGAGCTGAAGGCCGTGTTCGATCCGCGCGGTGGAGCCTGGGTGAAGGGCAAGTATATCCCCTCGATCCTGGCAGCGATTGGCGGGGTGATCGAGCAGCACATGGTCAACATAGGGTTTCTGGAGGGAGAGGGGATGGGGCTGAAGTCGGACCCTCAGGCGCAGGTGGTCAACATGGATGTACCACGTGGTAAGGCGTGCCCGTCCTGTGGGCAGTTTGACATGGTGATGATCGAAGGTTGCATGACGTGCAGAAGCTGCGGTCATTCGAAATGTGGCTGAGGTGAGGGCGCGAAACCCGTTGTGAACCACAAGGCAATAAGAACCCATCTCGTTAGTATTGTCGCCCATACGCAAGGTCATTTGCGCCCACAATCCGAAACTCTTGGGTTTCTAGCGAAGAAATGGCGCCGGGTCTTTGATCGCCGAGACCTTTATGTGCGAGTTGGGAAGTACACACCGAAATCCCGCGAGTTTTGTACCAAAAACAGAATATTGGCTAGCTGCCCGGATCGCATCTGTAGGCATCATTCCCTGACGGACTAGCACGTCAACTTGCGGCAGCTTCTGAACTATTTCCTCTTGCTTGTGTCTCTTGTTCGACATTCGCGGTCCACCGTTTCTCAAACAGAACGGTGGACCAAATCAAACGAAGCACTCCATCGCGTTAATTGTTGAAGAACTCTGCCACTGCATCTGTCGACGCATTCACAGCCTCGGGCTTGTAGTAAAAGTCTACGTGGCTGAATTCATCGAATGCCAACTCTTTGTGGTCATTGGTCAGTTTTTCGACAAATGCGGTCGAGCAGATCGCTGTGGAGGCATTTGTGCCGTAGATGGTCAGCGACGGCTGCACGATTTTGTCCGCATAGGCTTCACAAATTGAGAACAAAGACTGCATGGGCTGATCAGCAATGTGCATGTTGGTATAGTTGGGAACTGCAACCGGCCCCTTAGCACCATCACGGCCGTAATAGTCATAGGTTTCGCCAGCCATGTCCGGGTAGGCCGCCGCTTCCGTGAACTCTTCACGAGACATTTCGTCGTTCAAGCCGAACGGTGCAACGTAGTCTGGTTCGCCGGTTTCATATTGCTTCTGCATCGAGGCATTTGCTGCGTCGATCATCTGATTGGCCATATCGCGATCGGTCCACTGGAACGCGTCCGAGGCCATCATGCCCGACACCATGGCGATTTTCTTGATACGGTGGTCTGTCACCGCTGCCGATGCGATGGTCTGACCGCCCTGACAGACGCCCAGGCCATAGATTTCTTCGACGAAGGGTAGCGTACCCAGGTACGAAACCGCGTCCCAGGTGTTTTCGATCAGGCGGAAATTGTAGCGCGATTGTTTGAATTCGCCGGGCAGTGCGGGGCTATCGCCCATCCCCAGATAGTCGAAGCCAAGATAGATGAAGCCACGTGCCGCCATTTCAGGGCCGTAGGTCGCAGGTATTTGATCCTTGACCTGCGGGAACGGGCTGGCTCCCACGATGGCCTTGTAGGTCTTGGTCTCATCAAAACCTTCGGGCAGGTAGAGATCACCGGCCAAATCCACGCCAAAAGATTTAAAGGTCACTGCGTTTTTGCCAGCGATGAAAGTTTGGGGGGTCATGGTTTGGGTCCTTTCGAGGTCAAGCAGGATTGCACCTTGCTAAAGTAAATCGCTTTGTTTACTTATGTTGAGGGGGTGAAGTTTGTAAACACACTTTTTTACTTTTGAGGCGAAATCCGTGAAACGTACTGAAAAGAAAAGAAAAGATATTATCGATGCAGCAATCGATGAGTTTCGGGAACAAGGATTTCTGGGGGCCAGGACGACCTCAATCGCCCAAAAAGCAAATGTTTCGAGTCGCACGCTCTACAACCACTTCGAAAGCAAAGAGGCCCTCTTCGAAGCAATCTCAGAAATCATGTTGGAGCAGAACAGGAGTATGCAGCCGGTTGCCTATGACCCAAGTCGTGACTTCGTTGAGCAGCTGAAAGACGCTCTTTGGGGGTACATCTCGATCATAACGGAAGAGACAGCAATTGGTCTAAACCGCATGGTCCTTTCAGAGCTGATCCGCGACCTCGATCGTTCTCGGAAATTCTTCACGGAGACAGAAACGCTCGACTACCCGATGACGCAGTTGATCGGCGAAGCCATGGACGCGGGTGTAATCCGAAAAGCCGATCCGGTCTTCGCGACTAACCAGCTCTTGGCACTCGTCAAAAACTTCTTTTTCTGGCCAGAGTTTTTCCTGGGCGAGAACCCGACCACCAAGGGCGTAATGGACGATTGCATCGCCATGTTTATGGCGCACTACAAAATGGGCAAGTGAACCGCTCGTCAGACGCTTGACGCAGTCGTCACGATAGCGAAACAATCGAGGCCGAAGAACACCTACTGAAAAGATCGCTTACTTGCGGACGTATTTTGAACGGCTGACGGCTTCCGACATCGACCGCATAGCTCCGACACTCAGGAGTTGCAGCATTCTTCAGTTCAGAACGGTCTTCGGAAAGTAGAATGAGACCGTCCAGTTCGGGATATCCACGATCTCACTGATGCGCAGATCGCCGCAGACCGAGCAGAGCATGTAAGCATCAAGCGCTGACATCCCCGTCGTGGCCGAGATCCAGTCGACCATACCCGCCACTGCATCGCGAGCGGCCTGCATGAGATCCTCACCGATGCCTGTCGTCGCCTTGTAGCCGGAGGTATCGAAATGGCGGGTGACGGGGCCGTTGGTTTCAAACCGGGGGTAGGGCAGGTTTTCGCCTTTGAGAAGGTCGATTTTGATGGCCACGTCCATAGGGCTTTCGATGGCGGTGCCGCAAATCTCGCCATCGCCTTGTGCCGCGTGGGTGTCCCCCAGAGACAGCATCCCGCCCGCCACCTCGACGGGAAGGTAAAGCGTTGTCCCCACGCAATTGTCGCGGATGTCCAGATTGCCGCCGACCCGGCGCGGAGGCACGACGGAATGCAGACCCGGCTCGGCCAGCGCCAGGCCGATTGTGCCGACGAACGGCTTGAGCGGTACCTTCCCGCCAGGGCCGAACAGAGCAGGGGTCATCGCGGTAGAATCATAGTTCCAGATATGAAGCGCCGCGTCGGGAAACTGATCGGTCAGCAGGCCAAAACCGGGGATGTTGGCGGTCCAACCCCAGCCCGAGGGTTTGAAATCCAGAAAGGTCACGGCAACGGTATCGCCGAGCTCGGCTCCTTTGATGTGGATCGGCCCTGTGACCGGATTGACCGCGTCGAAAGACAGCTTACCCAGATCGGCCAGGGTCGAGGAAGCGTTCAACTGCCCGCCCGAACTGTCGATGGTTTCGACCTCAACGGTCTCGCCGGGGTCGACGCTCAGGACGGGTTCGATGGAGTTGTCCCAACCGAAATGGTGGTTGTGTTTGTGAATAGTGTGTTTGCAACCCATGACTTACTCCTGTTTTTTCAGAACCAGGTCTTCGATTTCTTGATCACCCATGATCCCTCCGGGGCGCAGGGCCATAGTCAGAACGATGACCGTTCCCAGTGCAATACCCGACAGGCCCAGCACTTCGGGCAGGTCGATGCCCAGCAGGACCGGGCCGGTTTCCAGCCAGCGCACGCATTCCAACCCGAACGAGATCAAAAGCGTGCCCAGAACCGCACCTGTGACTGTCCGCATTCCTCCAAGGATCAGCATGGCGAGTGTCAGAAAGACGTGGTTGAAATAGAAGGGCCGTGCGCTGATCGTGCCAAGGAAATAAGCGTAAGCAATCCCGGCGACTGCAAGCAGGATGGCTGACAGGACCCAGGCAATCAGGCGTAACCGGCGAATGTTTACACCCATTGCGGCGGCTCCGACCTCATCATCGGCGCAAGCACGCAGCTGGATGCCCCAGCGGCTTTCGCGAAAAAGGCGCACGATGAACACAACGAATACGGACAAGATTACTATAGACGTCAGTGAGAACACCTGCGGAATGCCGAAAAACGCCTGGTTTCCTTTGAAAATGTCGGTGCGGTACAGGAATACCGAGTGCACGATGACCAGGACGGCAAGGGAAAAGATGGTCACTCCAGACCCTGTCAGGCGCACGACAAACAGTCCGACGATTAGGGCCAGAACCGCGGTGATCACAATGGCAAGCAGCGCCGAACTGACCGGATCCAACGAGAAGGCATTCAACCCCCAAGGCGCATCCGGCAGAGAGATGGATTTGACCGTCACCGGCGTCACGCAAATCGCGGCCACGTAGGCACCGATCCCCATGAAGGCACTGTGGCTGAGGTTGGTCAGGCGCGCATTGCCCATGAACAACTGCATGGCCAGAACGACCAATAAGTTCACGTAGGCGCTGTATACCAGCCGAAGCTGATAGCGAGAGCCGAAATAGGTCACGATCAGCCCAATCGCGATCAATACGGCGGCCAGGATCGCAGCACCCACCAACCCGCGTTTCTGACTGGGGTTCAGGATCATATCTTGTCCCCTTTCTCAGTCGGGGGCGACAGGATGCCATCCGGCCTCCAGACCAGAACGAGGGCTATGATTCCAAAGACAAAGGCGTCTTTCATGCCGCCATATTCCTGCGGCAGTAGGACTAGCATGGCGACCTCGATCGCGCCGAGAAGAAAGCCGCCCAGCACGGCTCCGGGCAGGCTGCCAAACCCTCCGACGACGCAGGCCACGAAGGCCTTGAGGACCGGGTTGAACCCCAGATGCGGATCAACCGATCCACGCCGCGCCATGATGAAGATACAGGCCAGCCCGGCCAGTAGGCCCGACACCATGAAGGCCACCGCAAACACCCTGTTGGATTTGACGCCGACCATGCGGACCATCTCAAAATCCAGCGAGGCGGCGCGCATGGCCAGACCCAGTGTTGTGCGTTTGAGAAACAGCATCAGTCCGACGATCACCAGCACCGTCGTCAACGCCTCGAACACCTGAAGGGAAGATACCTGAACACCCAAAAGCTGCACGGGCCAGTCGAGGAAATACAGAGACGTCACAGCCACCGGGCGTGGTGAGACCGCAAGCAAAAACACGTTCTGCAGAATGATTGAAACACCAAAGGCGGTCAGCAGGCCGGTTGTCGGGTCCGCGTATCGCACGGGTCGGAACGCCACGCGTTCCAGCAAGAGGGACATCAGGATCGCAGCGGCGATCGCTCCGCCTATCACGATGAATGGGTTGTTCAGTGCCAGTGCCGCAAAGGCCACCATCGTATAGCCACCAACCGCGATCACCTCACCATGGGCAAAGTTCACCAGCCCCATGATCGAAAAGACAATCGCCAGTCCGAGTGCAATCAGCGCATATTCCGCACCAAAGGCGAGCGCGTTCATCATCTGCTGGGCCACGTATTCCATGTCAGGCGATCCCCGTCAGTTCCGCCATAAGCGCGCTGCTTTGGCCCAGTGTTTCCTTGGTGCCCTCGGCCACGACCCGACCGTTGTTCAAAAGGTAAGCGTAGTCCGACAGGCGCAGCGCCTGCGTTGCGTTCTGTTCGACCAACAGGATCGTCATTCCCTGCGCCTTCAGCTGTTCGATCATCTGGAAAATCTGGCTTACGATCTTGGGGGCCAGACCCAGGCTGGGTTCGTCCAGCAGCAGGATCTTGGGGCGTGTCATCAAGGCGCGGGAAATGGCAAGCATCTGCTGCTCTCCGCCTGACAGGGTGCCCGCCGGTTGGTCCCTGCGTTCGCCAAGGATTGGAAAGGTCTCAAGCCAGTGGGTGATGTCGGCATCCTTGGCCGTGCGGTCGGAACGGGTCGCGCCGCCCAGAACCAGATTTTCCTCGACGCTCAGGTTCGAGAAGATCCGCCGCCCTTCCGGGGCCACGGACATACCCGCCTGCACTCGAGCCTCCACAGGCAGGGCCGAGATATCGGCCCCGTCAAAGGTGATCCGGCCCGAGGACTTGACCACCCCCATCAGCGCTGAGATGGTCGAGGTCTTGCCCGCGCCATTGGGCCCAAGCAAGGACACACAGCGGCCCTTCTCCACGGCGAAAGAGATGCCGTGCACGGCCTCGATCGGACCGTGAGAAACTATCAGGTTTTCAACATTCAGCATGGGATTGGAAACGGGGGCTGGAACCGCCCCCGTCTTTTGGCTCAGTTCCAGTCTTTCGGTGTGTTTTCGGGAATTTCGTTCGAGATCAGAACCCGCTTGCCATCTTTGTAGCCAATCACAGGGATCGTGCGCTGGGCATAGGTTTTCGTATCCTTGAACGAAATGCTGTCGACTGTCAGAACCGGGATCGACTCGGCCGTGCGGATCGTTTCCGCAATCACCGCCGGGTCGCTGCTGCCGGAGGTTTCGACCGCCCAGGCAACGGCCTTGACTGTGTCGGCACCGGTGGCTGGGAACAAGCCGGGCACATCGTGGCCCAAATCCTTGCAGTCCGCCATGAACTTGACCACGGCGCTTTCGTCGTGGCTTGGGGCCAGCGTGGCAAAGAACACCTTGTTGAGAATCGCAGGATCATCAGCCGCGACAGCATCCAGCGATGGATCGTCAAACCCGTCCGAGCCGACCACCCAAGCGTCGATCCCGGCGCTGCGCAGCTGTCGAACCAGCACACCAATATCGGGCATGATCGACGAAATATAAACGGCGTCGATCTCTTCACCCAGTGCTTTCATGTCCGCGATCTGAGGCGACCAGTCCGATGTGCCAAAGCTGAAATTCATCTTAGCCAGCACCTTGCCGCCGCCTTCCTCGATCACTTGACCGAACCACAGCGGGGTACGCGCGGACCACGACCCGCCTTCGTCCGAGGTCAGTAGAACCACGTTCTTGACCCCTTCGCTGAGCGCATGGTTGGCAGCTGCCGTTGCCGTGAACGGATCAGGCGAGACACCGGTAAAGAAATTGTCCACGATGCCCGCGTGCATCTCGACCTGCGTGGATTGCGGCTGGAAGATGGACACGCCGTAAGGTTGGGCGATCTGAGCCACCGGGATCATCGTGTCCGAGAACGGCGTGGTGCCCAGCATCACAACCCCTTCGTCCAGAAACTTCTGCGCCAGTGAGATCGCGGCCTGCGTATCACCTGCAGAATCCTGAACCAGGACTTCGATCTGCTTGCCACCAGCACCACCGTCGGCGTTGATCATGTCCGCCATACAGCGCGCGCCCAGGTATTCGGAATAGATGGCCAGATCACCAGTCATCGGTACGCCCAGTCCGATCTTGATCGTATCTTCGGCGACCGCGGGCAGGGCGAGGCTCATGGCGGTCAGAGTCGTAAGGGTCAACTTCTTCATACTTGTTCTCCTGTTGAAAGCCGCCTGCGTCACGCGGCACGTTCATCGGTTTCGCCAAGATAAGCGTCGATAACCTCTTGGTTCTTGGTTATTTCTTCGGGTGCGCCTTCAGCAATGATGGCACCCATGTTCAAAACAGTGATCTTGTCGCAGAGCGACATGATGAATTTAAGATCGTGATCAATCACCAAAATCGCGCAGTCCGAATGCGTCCGCACCCATGTCAGCGACCGGCCCAGAGCGTCCGTTTCCTGTTCGTTCATCCCAGCGGCGGGTTCGTCCAGCATCAGGACACGCGGGTTCAGGGCCAGCGCGCGAACGATCTCCAGCCGCCGAAGCTGCCCATATGCCAACGACCCGGCATTGTGGTTGAGCTTGTCCGACAGGCCGAACTCGGGGATCGCGGCGTCGACGATTTCGGCGCCGCGGCCGGAATAGCGGGCGACGTCGATGTTTTGCGCGACGCTGAGGCTTGGAAAGACCCGCAGGTTCTGAAACGTCCGCGCCACACCGCGCGCCGCGCGTTCGTGGGCGCGCAAGTTGTCCAGCGGCTCGCCATCCAGCGACAAGCTGCCCGCCGAGTGGATTAACAGCCCAGAGATCAGGTTGACCAGCGTCGTCTTGCCTGCGCCATTGGGGCCGATCAGACCGCGCACCTCGCCTGGTGCGACGGACATGGTCACATCCTCAACGGCGTGGACCCCACCAAAGGTCTTGGTGATGCCGTTCAGATCAAGCACCGGCCAATTCCTCGACCAGTTCTTTTGTGGTGACCTGTCGGCAATAGCCTTTGATCGCGCGCAGAGAATTGTCGTGCCGGTCCTGCGTATGAGTCAGGCAGGCATCTTCGACCTGAGTGACAAGGTAGCCCAGATCACACGCGTCCCGGATGGCGCTTTCGACGCATTGATCCGTCAAAAGACCGGACAAAACAACTTGGCGAACGCCAAGGTTGCGCAGGATGTAGTCAACATGCGTGGAGACAAACACCGAAGAGGACGTCTTCGGCAGCACGATCTCATCCCCTTGGGGCGCGATCTGGTCAATGACCTTTCCATCCCAGCTGCCCTTGGGCACATGAAAACCCGTGATCTTATAATCCAGCGACCGGTCACGCCCGTCGAGTGTCAGGCTTTCGATATTGGTATACATGACTTCGACGCCGGCGCTGCGACAGGCGGCTTGTATGGCCTGCATGTTCGGGATCACGCGGGTGTCTAGCTGATCGAAAAACCAGCCGTATTTCTCATTGAATTCGGCCTCAGGTAGGTCTTTGAATTCGGCGCCTTCGCGATGTGCCGAATAGTTCTGCACGTCAATGAACAACAGCGCGGATTGCGATGGGATGAGTGGAACATTGCGGGTCAAGGTCACGTCTTGGTCTCCAATATCCGGGTAAAGGCTTCGGCGAGAAGATGCGCCCAATCCTCAACGCCTTTTGCATCGCGGATCAGATCATTGCGGATCTCGACCAGCGAATGTGCCAGTCCGCGCGGTTCGGCGAAACGCGGTATGAACCAGTCGCTTTCACTGTCGATCTGATAGGGCTGGTTCAACGCCATATGCAGATCGGGACGTAGGGCCGAGATATGGTCGATCGCGGCCTGCCCCGTGGTCGGGTCAACGCGGGTCAGAAATCCAGCGTGCCAAGGTCGCGCCTCACCATCGACCTGTGCGGCGAAGGAGTGGATCGACACCGCAAGTACACGCGGTGCCCGGTCCAGCATATGTTCAATGGCACCGTTCAGAGGAGCCATGATCTCGCGCTGACGTGCTGCGCGATCCGCAGCGGTCAGGTTCAGATTGGCTGGGATCTGCTTTCCAAAGCTGTTTGGCGGAATTGAATCCGGGGCTTCGATTGGGCGGTTGCAATCAATCACAAGCCGGGAATAGCGCTGCAAGATCAAAGGGGCCCGTAGCCGGTCAGCCAATTGCCGGGCCACAGCCTCGGCCCCTATATCCCAACCGCGATGGCTGGCCTGCACCTCTTCCGAGACGCCAAGATTGCCCAGCTTTTTCGGGATCGCGCGCCCGGCGTGTTCGCAGAGCAGCGCGATCTTCGCATCACTGTCAGGGTTCACCCATTCCACCGGGGCGGGATCCCCGGCGACCAGCAGTTCTTGGGTCGCGGCTGAAGTGTTCATGTGGCCCAAGTTAGAGAACAAGTTTTTTCAGAGTCAATGAAAAATAGATTGACTGAAATTTTTATTCCATGCGATCCATTCAGATCAGGAGGTGCCGGTTGCTGGTTAGGCAGAGAATTGAAGCGAAGGCGGAAAACATGACGGCGAGCGAGCGCAAGCTGGCCGCTGCCTTGCTCAGCGACTACCCCTATGCGGGTCTGGTCACGATTCAGGAACTCGCGCGCCGGGCCGAGGTATCGGCCCCGTCGATCTCTCGGTTTGTTACCAAGATCGGATTGGGGGGCTATCAGGAATTCCAGCGTGCCCTGTTGTCCGAGCTGAAAGAGGGCCAACGCTCGCCTACTGATCTGCACGGCGAAGGGCGCAGTGTCGATGGAGGGTTCTTGCGTGATTTCATCGCGCGGGCCTCGTCCCAGATGGCGCTGTCGGCAGAAGGTATTACCGAGGCGCAATTTCAGCGCATATGCTCGGTACTGAGCCAACCTAAGAGCGATGTCTATATATTGGGTGGTCGGATCAGCGATACCATCGCACAGCACCTGTCTTTTCACCTGCGCCAAACCCGCAGCGGCGTGTATCATCTTCCGGCCAACAACGAGGTCTGGCCGGAATACCTGCTGCGGATGAAGCCTGCCGATATCCTGTTTCTGGTCGATTTTCGTCGCTACCAACCTGCGCTGGCGCGATTGGCCGCGACTGCCGCGCGGGACCGAGGGGTTCGCGTTGTTCTCATGACAGACAAATGGTTGTCTCCCATATCCCGCCATGCGGCAGAAATCTTGCCAGTTCCGATCGAAAGCGGCACGCTCTGGGATACGTACACAGCGGCCCTTGCTGTCACCGAGGCGCTGGTGACGCGTATTGCCGAAGACAACTGGGACCAGACGAAGTCCCGCATCGAAGCCTGGGATGCCATGCGATCCCACAACCAGGACCCCAACCCATGATGCCCAAAACCCCCCTGATGTTCGTCGCCACCTCTGACCTTGCCGGTAAATTGCGGGGCAAGGCGTTTCCGACGGATCAACTGAACAAGCGGTTGCAGCGCGGCGTCGGGTGGACACCTACGAATGTCCAGATCAACTGCTTTGACGGAATTGCCGAAAGCCCGTTTGGCGCGCTGGGCGATCTTCTTCTGATCCCGGACGCCACGGCCGAGGCAAAGGTCGAGTTCGGCGAAGACTCCGGCCTGCACTTTCTTATGGGCGATATCGTCACTCTGGACGGAGACCCTTGGGACTTCTGCACGCGCAGTTTGTTAAGGGCGGCGCTGGAGCGGCTGCACAAGGTCTCAGGAGCAAATTTGCTGGCCGCGTTCGAGCATGAGTTCCAGCTGAAAGATCCGCCAAGCCAGGCCAACGAAGCCTATGGTCACCGCGGCTTTGGCCTGCAGCGGGATCTGTGCGAGACCTTGATCAATGCGATTTCTCAGGTCGGTCTCAAGCCGGATTCGATCATGAAGGAATATGGGCCAAACCAATATGAGGTCGTCATAGGCCCCGAGCTGGGTGTTCGCGCGGCGGACGCGGCCATCATGGTACGCGAACTGACCTATGCGACTGCACAGGCTTATGGCGAACGGGCTACCTATACCCCTATTCGCGATGTCGCGAGCGTTGGGAATGGGGTTCATATCCATATGAGCTTTGTGGACGATAGTGGCGCGCCGCTGACCTACGCCGAAGACGGGCCCTGCGGCATGTCGGACCTGACGAGCGCTTTCGCCGCCGGAGTTCTGAAATATCTGGATGCGATCCTGGCTCTGACAGCGCCTTCGGTGATCTCCTATGAACGCCTGACACCGCATCGTTGGTCTGCGGCTTTCAATAATCTGGGTTTCCGCGACCGCGAGGCTTCCTTGCGGATTTGTCCGGTGACCGCAAAAGACCCAGCCTCAATCGCGGGGCAGTTCAACATCGAATACCGTGCGGCGGATGCTGCAGCTTCGCCTCATCTGGCGCTTGCTGCGGTTGTCATGGCCGGGACGCAGGGGATCAATGAAGGGCTACCCGCTCCCGTTCCAACCGAAGAGGATCTTTCGCTTTTGGACGTCGCAGAACTTACCCAAAGAGGGCTGGTGCGCTTGCCTCAGACTTTGGAAGATGCGCTCGACCGGTTCGTAAACAACTCGGTCGTGACCGGCTGGTTCCCCGAGGGCTTTGCCGAGCTGTACCAAGCCCACAAACAATCCGAGATCGCGACAACCGCACATCTGGACACAGACGCACGCTGCCGATTGTACGAAGAAACATATTGACCTGAGCGGCTGGTCTTGCGGAAGCTCGTGGAATGCAACCTCTGGGGCGTCGGTCGGATAATCTCGCGCAGCATGACGCGGTGCAGGCTGTTTAGCTCAGGATAGGGATGGATCATGAACCGTTCAGAAACCGATGCCATCTTGAATTTGCATAGGCTGGCTTTTGGCGAAGCAGAAGGTGACGAAATCGCTCAACTCGCCGAAGATCTCCTTGAGCATCCGGAAACGATTTCAATCAGCGTAAGGCGTGACGGGCAGATCGCGGGCAATGTCATGTTCACCCCGTTAGTTTTCCAGGATCACCCAGACGTAAGATGCTATCTTCTGGCACCCTGCGGTGTCTCGCCCGAGCATCAAGGCCGCGGTGTTGGCAGAGAGATGATGGAGACCAGCATCAAGCACTTGAGGTTCATTGGAACAGACGCTGTCTTCGTGTTGGGCGTGCCGACATTCTACCCCTTATTCGGGTTTGTTCCGACCGACAAAGAGACGCCATATCCGGACCTTCTGACGATCCCCGAGGCATGGATGACGCTTGAGCTCACTGCAGGATCGGTTGAAAAGCTGGGGGGCAAGACACTTGCGATTGCGCCCTTTATGCACGCGCATTTGTGGGACACATCGCAACACGGGTGAATTCGGTTTTCTTGTCCTTGCCTCAAACCACGGACTTGTTTCAGGTTTCCATTTCTGCTGGGCATGTCTGTTTTGTTTCTGGAAATGTCGCAAGGCTTTCAGCCACGAATCCATCCCCGAGTAGGTTGCGCATGTGAGGTGCTGCTGTCTGATTCTCAGGCGGCAGAGAATTGGGAAGCCGGTGCAATTCCGGCGCTGCCCCCGCAACGGTAAGAAAGGTCAGGTTCGACAGGTGACCACTGGGACGAGGATCCCGGGAAGGTGTCGAGACCGGGCGCAAGCCCCCTTCAAGTCCGGAAACCAGCCTTGCATATATGTCAAACCGCGGGTGGCGGTGGGGGCACAAGTTTCGGACGTGATCCTCGCACGGCTCCGGACTGGCCTCTTATGTCATCTGCCCAAGCTGAGCCGCGGGCGCGGCAGGAGAGCCAGAAGTGAGCAACGTTCAAAGCCTGTTGGCGCGTCGAAACCCGGCCTATGCCCTTGAACAGGCGTTCTACACCGATCCAGATGTCTTTCAGGCCGATCTTGAGGCAATCCACTACCGTGACTGGCTATTTGCCATTCCGGCATGTGAACTGGTGAAGACAGGCGACTATGTGACCTACACTGTCGGCGCATACCGCGTGATCATCGTGCGTGGTGCGGACAACCAGATCCGGGCGTTCCACAACACCTGCCGCCATCGCGGGTCGATCATCTGCAAAGCGGCCAAGGGCAACTCGCCCAAACTGGTTTGCCCCTATCACCAGTGGACCTATGAGCTTGATGGCTCATTGTTGTGGGCACGTGATATGGGCCCTGATTTCGACCCCAAACAACACGGGCTGAAAACCGTTCACTGCCGGGAATTGGCCGGGCTGGTCTATTTCTGTCTTGCAGATGAAGCCCCCGATTTCGACACCTTCGCCAATAGAGCACGGCCCTATCTGGAGCCGCATGATCTAGGCAACGCCAAGGTCGCCTTTGAAAGCACGATCGTCGAAAAGGGCAACTGGAAGCTGGTTTGGGAAAACAACCGCGAGTGCTATCACTGCGGCGGCAACCACCCTTCGCTGTGCCGGACCTTCCCTGATGATCCCTCAGTAACCGGTATCGAAGGGGGTGAAACCCCGGCCTTCATGCAAGCTCACTTTGACCGTTGCGAGGCTGCGGGAATGCCGTCGCAGTTCTATCTGCATGATGACGGGCAATACCGACTGGCGCGGATGCCGCTGAAGGAAGGGGCGGAAAGCTATACTCTGGACGGCAAATCCGCGGTGCGCCGCTTTCTGGGCCGAGCGCCTTTTGCGGATGCAGGGACGTTGCTGAAGTTCCACTATCCCAGCACATGGAACCACTTCCTGGCCGATCATTCGATTGTCTTCCGCGTCACTCCGGTCAGCCCGACCGAGACCGAAGTCACCACGAAATGGCTGGTCAACAAGGATGCAGTGGAAGGGGTCGATTATGACGTCAAGCGCCTGACCGAAGTTTGGATGGCCACCAATGACGAAGATCGCCGCGTGGTAGAAGACAACCAGATGGGCATCAACAGCCCGGCCTATGTCCCGGGGCCGTATTCGGGGATCCAGGAATCCGGTGTTCTGCAATTCACCGATTGGTATTGCAGCACCCTGGCGCGCCATCTGGCACCTGACACGATGGCGGCGGAGTGACGGAGATGAAAGATCTGAACGCTGTTGCCTCGATCTGGCAGGATGACGAGACGCTGGAATGCGTCTCGGTCGTGCCCGAAACGCCAAACACCGCGAGCTTTACGTTCCGCGCCCCTTCCGGAGCCTTGTTTGCCTACCATCCAGGTCAGTTCCTAACGCTCGAGATTCCGGCGCCGGGGCAGCCGGGAGGCGTTGTGCATCGGACCTATACGATATCGTCATCCCCATCGCGTCCACGGTCCATCACGATTACGGCCAAGGCGCAACCGGACAGCATCGGCACTCGCTGGATGCTAAACAATCTGCAGCCAGGTATGCGGATGCGGGCGATTGGCCCGGCGGGCCTGTTCACCAATGCTGAAAGCGCCGCCGCCAAGTATCTGTTCATCTCGGCGGGTTCGGGTATCACGCCTATGATGTCGATGACGACCTGCATGTGGGACGAAGGCCGCGATTTGGATGTCGTCTTCATCAACTGCGCCAAACGTCCGTCCGAGATCATCTTCCGTCAACGGTTGGAGCAGATGGCAAGTCGGACGCCGGGTTTGGATTTGAAGTTTGTTGTGGAGGAAGCTGACCGTTACAGCCCCTGGACCGGCTACCAGGGTCAGTTTAACCAGCTGATGCTGGGCCTGATGGCCCCAGACTATCTGGACCGTGAGGTCTATTGCTGCGGTCCGGAGCCGTTTATGCAGGCTGTCCGTGAAGCTCTGTCGGGTCTTGGCTTTGACATGGACAACTATAATCAGGAAAGCTTTGGAGCTCCGGTTGAGACCGAAGCGGATCAGCCCGATCTGGATGATATCGTTCCTGACGATGACAGCGCCGCCGAAATCGTGTTTGCGACCTCGGGTGTCACCGCCAAAGTTGCCGAGACAGATACGGTTCTGGTCGCCGCACGTGCGGTTGGATTGAACATCGCCTCGGGCTGTACGTTTGGCGTTTGCGGCACCTGCAAAATCAAAAAGACCTCGGGTGAGGTTCACATGGTTCACAACGGCGGTATCTCCGAGGATGACATAGCAGCAGGCTACATTCTGGCGTGCTGTTCAAACCCGATCGGCAAGGTCGAAGTTGAGGTGTGAACGGGAAGTCTCAGGCTGAAACTGCAGAGCGGCTACGGCTGCCTGCGGTTTCAGAATTTCAAATATTTGTATTAATATCATGCACTTGTCGTCTCTATGCTCGCTTAAGGAAGCATGGGTGGCACAGGTTTGCTCACGGATAGTTGATTCTATTCGGCAACATTCACGTGATTGCTCAAATTCTGTCTCTTTTCCGCCGAAATCTCCCCTGATAAAGCGGGTTAAGTACTGGGTGGGGTGTTGATAAGTGCGAGCAGGTATATGAGAGCCGGATATAACGGTCGTGTAGCCATTTCATGGAATCAAACTGAGCTTGATGGGCTTGAGGCAGCGCCTTTGGCCTTTTTGGCGGTCGGGTCCGCATGGTCCTGGCGTGGTCAGGCGCTGGTGTTGGGCGAAGTGGCGGAGCAAAATCTTGAGCAACTGGGAAATATGGGCGCGACCCCTGTGCGCACCCGCGACGCGTTTTCAGCCCCGCAAGAGATCTCGGGAGAGTATTGCGGTTCGGTCACATTGACCAATGGGGCGCAGCGCTTTTCGGCAGATTTGGTTATCACCGATGACGAACAATGGCCGACTCTGGTGTTCAACACTGGCTGTCCCCCTCGGGATCAGGATTTCTGGATTAGCGAAGTAACGCATGCCGGTGTCGACCTGCAGAGCGTACCGCAACCGACTGCACAGGTGTTGGCGTTTCCGGGAAAATCCGCGCCGGGTTTCTTTTCATAGGTTTGGTTACCTAGCTGGCGCTGAACCCGTTGGCCTAAAAACCCTTCAAGAAATTTAAGCAGGGCCGTCGGGACGTGTTGACTCTGACAGTTCTGCGGATATAAGCGCGACTTCATTGGTGTTGGTGGCCCCCGCAAGGGGATGCCTGTCATGGGGGAAACCTCAAGAGGACAACGCCCTTTATAACCCGGCACCGCGCCTGGTCTGAACTGGAACTGCCCGGTCCGAGCGGAGACGCTATTTCGGCCCGAAAAGTGGGAACCGGTTTTCGGATCAAGCTGAAATGCCACTTTAAAGGAGATCAGCCGTGACCAAACGCACGTCTGCCAAGTACAAAATCGACCGCCGGATGGGCGAAAACATCTGGGGTCGTCCGAAATCCCCGGTCAACCGTCGTGAATATGGCCCCGGCCAGCACGGCCAGCGCCGCAAGGGCAAACTGTCGGACTTCGGTCTGCAGCTGCGCGCCAAGCAGAAGCTGAAAGGCTACTATGGCGACCTGACTGAGAAGCAATTCCGTCGCATCTACGCCGAAGCTGAGCGAGTAAAAGGCGACACCGGTGAAAACCTGATCGGTCTGCTGGAGCGCCGTCTGGACGCCGTTGTATACCGCGCCAAGTTCGTACCGACCGTCTTTGCTGCACGTCAGTTCGTGAACCACGGCCACGTCAAAGTGAACGGCAAGCGGGTCAACATCCCGTCCTACCGTGTCAAAGAAGGCGACGTGATCGAAGTGCGTGACAAGTCCAAGCAACTGGCAGTTGTTCTGGAAGCTGTTGCTCTGGCCGAGCGTGATGTTCCTGACTACATCGACGCCGACCACTCGAAAATGACCGCGACCTTCGTACGCGCACCGGGCCTGAGCGATGTGCCTTACCCAGTCATGATGGAACCGAACCTGGTTGTCGAATTCTACGCGAAGAACTAATCTTCGTTGACATTCCAGATTACAAAGGCCGCGCTTTCAGCCCGGCCTTTTTAGTTTCTAAGCTATGCATTTTGACCCGATGTCCTGACGAGGTGGCACTCCGAATTTGCGCGAGTATTCCCGACTAAACTGGGTCGGGCTTTCATAGCCAACCTCAAAAGCTGCTTGCGACACACTGAGCGAACCGTGCGACAATAGCCTGCGGGCTTCCAGCAGCCTGAGGTCTTTTTGGTACTGCAGTGGAGAGGTGGCTGTTACCGTTTTGAAATGGGCGTGAAAGGCAGAAACGCTCATGCCAGCGCTTTGTGCCAGATCGCAGACGGGCAGGGCTGTTCGAAAATCCGCGCGAATGATGTCTATTGCGCGCGCGATACGGCTGGCGGCACTGTCGCGCCATAGCATTTGCCGTAGCATGCCACCGTGATCTGCTTGTAGGAGTCGGTAGTGGATTTCACGGCTGATCATCGGTGCGAGAATTTTTGCGTCCGTAGGGTTTTGACTGGCGTGAAACAGGCGAGCCATGGCGTCAATCAGATCGGGCGAAGCTTTTGACGCAGCAAGGCTTTGGACTGTTTCAATTTCAGCAGGTTCTGAGCCGACCGAGTCGTAGAGACCGCGTAAGATGGACAAGTCCAACGAGAATACGAGGCCGACATAGGGCTTTTCCCGACTTGCTTCGGTGACGGCGGCCAAAACCGGAAGGGAATGGCTGACGATCAGAGAGTCGCCTGCTCCGAAGTGAACAAGGCGATCGCCGATACGTGTTTCTTTCTTCCCCTGTAGAACTAGGCAGACAATCGGTTCATACACCTGTGCTTCGATTGACTTCGTTTTGACGTCATGAAGAAGGCCGAAACCGTCCAATGCGGTCGGGTAGAAAGCAGCATCTTCTCCCTGTCCGCCCACAGCTTCGCGGATTTTTTCAACTAAATCATGTTGTGTCATGGTGTCCCCACTGCCTCGTTCAGCCTATTTTGCGGAAGAAGTCAGTGCTAGCCAAAATCTCGACGACCAGAGAATTAGGCAGATATTGAGGAGAATTCGGCAGGCGCATCGCAGTTTTCCAACCTATCTAGAGGTCAGACTAACAATTGCGGAGAATGACTATGGCACAGACAATCCTCATAACTGGCGCTTCATCGGGTATTGGCAGAGTTACGGCTGAGCTGTTTCATAGGCAGGGCTGGAACGTCATTGCCACAATGCGCAACCCCATCAAGGAAGCCGAGCTGACGCAACTCGAGAATATTCTGGTCACACGTCTTGACGTCACCGACGAGGGTTCAATTGCGACCGCAGTTGCAGAAGGGATTGAGCGTTTTGGTCAGATTGACGTTCTATTGAACAACGCGGGATACGGTGCTTACGGCCCGCTAGAGGCCTTCCCGATGGAGCGTATCCGGCGGCAATTCGATACCAATGTGATCGGTTTGTTGGCTGTGACAAAAGCCGTTCTGCCGCATATGCGCGCAAATGGTTTGGGCTGCATCGTCAATATCTCTTCCATAGGTGGGCAAATCACCTTCCCCCTCGGAACGCTTTATCATGGTACAAAATTCGCGGTTGAAGGCCTATCAGAGTCGCTGCACTACGAACTTGCTGCGGCTGGTATCAAGGTCAAGATTGTCGAGCCTGGTCTGATTGCTACCGATTTTGGTGGCCGTTCGTTTGATTTCGTCAATGACGAGAGCATGGCCGAGTATCAACCTGTCGTGCAGGCCTTGTTCAGCACGTGGGGCTCAGAAGAAATGGCAGCGCGAACGTCGCCGCCAAGTGTTGTCGCCGATGTCATTTTGACCGCGGTGACGGACGACACTGACACTTTGCGCTATCGTGCCGGCGAAGATGCCGTTGAATACCTGGACAACCGCAAGGCTCTGGACGACGCAACTTTTATCGGCGGCATGAAGGCGATGCTTGGTTTGGCCTGAGTTCAGATCGGAAGTGGTCGCCCTTCAGCGATCGCTTCCATCGCAAAATATGAGGTCACGCTGTCCAGTTCGACCTTCTCGATCAGGCGTTGGTAGACTTTGTCATATGAGGCCATATCCTGGGTCACGACTTTCAGTTGATAGTCATAGTCACCGCCGATCCGATGGAAATCCACAACCTCGGGAATGGTCAGAACATGGCGGCGAAACGCCTGCAGCCACTCGGCTGAATGATGTCGGGTGCGCAGCATGACGAAGACAACGAGGTTCAACCCCAAAGTCTCGCGCGCAATGCGGGCGGTTGACCCGATCAGAACCCCGTTTTCATTCAGCGCTTTCAGCCTGCGCCAACACGCGTTCTGGGACAACCCGACCCGATCGGCCAGCTCGCGCTGCGAAAGGGTGGCGTCTTTTTGAAGCTCTCTCAGGATGTGAGTGTCTATTTGATCTAAATTTTGGCTCATATCTAGTCATACGACACAAAATTAGTGATTTCTATGCAAAGAACGATAATGTTTCCACAGTTTGGATGGATCACATTGGACTTACAGTAAGGAGCCAATGCTATGACCCTGTCCAAATTTCGTGCGGATCTTTGTTCCACCACTCACAATTCCCACCTGCGCGACGGGCTGATCGGAGAGAATGTTCTGATCCCGGGTCTGCAGGGGGACGTGCCGCTTGTCTACGCGGATTACGTCGCTTCGGGTCGCGCGTTGCGACAGGTCGAAGACTTTGTGGCCAATCACGTGTTGCCATTTTATGCCAACAGCCACACCGAAGCCTCCTTCTGTGGGTCCTACATGACCCGTCTGCGTCGCGAAGCGCGCGATGAGATAGCCCGCCTTGTTGGCGCGAGGGGAGAAGACGCGGTGATCTTTACCGGGTCCGGTGCCACGGCGGGGCTCAACCGGTTGGTCAGTCTGCTCGGGGTGGCGGAAGCTGACCAACCGGTTGTCCTAATCGGTCCTTATGAGCATCACTCGAACATCTTGCCATGGCGCGAGAGCAAGGCTCTGGTGGTTGAGATTCCGGAAGCGGCGGAAGGGGGCGTTGATCTGCGCGCGCTGCAGGAGGCGTTGGACACGCACGCTGATGCGGATCTTGTGATCGGGTCATTTTCAGCTGCGTCCAACGTGACGGGGATCATCACCGATCCCGATCCGGTGACGCGTTTGCTCAAGTCACATGGCGCTTTGGTCGTTTGGGACTATGCCGGGGGCGGGCCTTACCTGCCGATGGACATGGGGCCTGCGGATGCGCGCAAAGATGCGATCGTGGTGTCTCCGCACAAGTTTCCGGGAGGGCCGGGGGCGTCGGGCGTACTGGTCGTGAACCAGAGTGTTGTACAGCGTCGTTGTCCCAGCTGGCCGGGTGGAGGGACGGTGAGTTTCGTCTCGCCTTGGCGTCACGACTATAGCGAAAACCTGTCAACGCGAGAGGAAGCGGGAACGCCCAACGTGATCGGAGATATCCGCGCGGCACTTGCCTTCATCGTCAAGGATGTCGTCGGAACAGATGAGATCGCCTGCCGCGAAGCGCAATATAACCAAATGGCGCTGGAGGGGTGGAATGACAACCCGAACCTGACCTTGCTTGGGGTGGAAAACGCGCATCGCCTGCCGATCTTTTCCTTCCTTGTGCGCGACAACGCAGGGCAACCGGTGCATCAGCAACTGTTCACGCGGATGCTCAGCGACATATACGGCATTCAGGCGCGCGGAGGATGCGCCTGTGCCGGGCCTTACGCGCATCGGCTCCTGGGCATAGATCGAGCCGCGTCAGAGGAGCTGCACGCCGCTCTGTCCGCGGGTGAAGAGATGAAGAAACCCGGTTGGGTGCGTTTGAACTTCTCGTATCTGATGCGCGAAGAAACGGTCCAGTTCATCATCGACAGCGTCAACGACCTGTCCCGTCGGACCGAAGAATTCGCACCGTTCTACAATGCCGACCCGGCGACTGCGCGCTTCAAAGCCGCATGATGGAATTGCTGCTTTTCTGAAAGCGTTGAGACAGGTATGAGAGGCCCAATAAACGGAGCCTCTCATGACCAAGATTACCCCTCAACCCGGCATTATGGACATTGCGCTGTATCAAGGCGGCCAGTCGCATGTGGCGGGTGTTGAGCATGTGATCAAGCTGAGCTCCAACGAAAACCCGTTTGGCCCTAGCCCCAAAGCGATTGAGGCGGTGCGCGACAGCGCCGCCACCTTGCATCGCTATCCCAGCACCGACCACGCCAGCCTGCGCAATGCAGTCGGCGCGCGTCATAGTCTGGACCCGGCGCGGATCATCTGCGGTGTGGGCAGTGACGAGGTTCTGCAATTCATCGCTCAGGTCTATGCAGGGCCGGGGGATGAGGTGATCTATACGGAACATGGGTTTTCCATGTATCCGATTATTGCCCGGATGGCGGGGGCCACGCCGGTCATGGTGGCCGAGCGTGACCGCAAGGTCGACGTGGATGCCATTTTGGCAGCCGTAACCGCGCAGACGCGGATCGTGTTTGTCACCAATCCCGGCAATCCGACCTCAACCATGATCTCGCAGCAGGAGCTGGAGCGTTTGGCGCAAGGTCTGCCGGATAGCTGCCTGATGGTCATCGACGGGGCCTATGCCGAGTTTGTCGACGGTTTCGATGGCGGTGCGTCTCTGGTCGATGCCCATGAGAACGTGATCATGACCCGGACTTTTTCGAAGGTTTATGGGCTGGGCGGCATGCGCGTGGGCTGGGGCTATGCGCATCAGTCGATCATCGACGTGCTGAACCGGGTGCGCCAACCGTTCAACCTGTCTTTGACCGCGCTGGCTGCGGCCGAAGCAGCTGTGAATGATGTCGAATTCCTGTCCTTCTGTCAGGCTGAAAACGCGCGCCTGCGGACATGGTTGTCGGATGAGTTGGCCAAGATCGACGTCCCGTCTGACCCGTCTTTCACCAACTTCATCCTCGCGCGCTTTGCCGATCAGGCCGAGGCTGAGGCTTGCGATGACTACCTCAAGTCGCAGGGTTTGATTGTGCGGCGCGTTGCGGGCTACAACCTGCCAAACGCGCTGCGGATCACCGTGGGCGATGAGGAAGCCTGCCGCCGTGTCGTCGCAGCCATCACCGCATTCAAAGAGGGCGTAGCATGAGCCAGATTTACGACCGTGTTGCGCTGATCGGGTTGGGTCTGATCGCCTCATCCATGTTCTGGGCCATCAAGCGCGCAGGTCTGGCTGGCGAAGTCACCGGCTATGCCCGCTCTGAAGCCACCCGCGACACAGCCCGCAGGATCGGTTTGTGTGACCGGGTTTGCGACACCGCGCAAGAGGCGGTCGAGGGCGCGGATCTGGTCGTCCTCTGCGTTCCGGTTGGCGCGATGGGCGTGGTCGCTCAGGACATCGCCCCGATGCTGAAGCCGGGGGCAACTGTGACGGATGTCGGCTCGGTCAAGCGCAGCGTGATCGAGGCCGTTTCGCCTCATATCCCTGAAGGCGTCCATTTCATCCCTGCGCACCCTTTGGCCGGGACCGAGCATTCGGGGCCTGAGGCCGGGTTCGCCGAGCTTTTTGACAATCGCTGGTGTCTACTTGTGCCGGTCGAAGGATCGGACCCCGAGGCCATCGCCCAGTTGCGGGCCTTGTGGGAAGGCATGGGGGCCAATGTCGATGAGATGGACGCGGACCATCATGATCTGGTTCTGGCCGTGACCTCTCATGCGCCGCATCTGATTGCCTATACGATGGTCGGTGTTGCCGACGACCTACGCCGTGTGACCGATAGCGAGGTCATCAAGTACTCGGCCGCCGGCTTTCGGGATTTCACCCGCATCGCGGCCTCGGACCCAACCATGTGGCGCGACGTGTTCCTGACCAACAAGGACGCGACGCTTGAGATTCTGGGCCGTTTCACCGAAGAGCTTTTCGCCCTGCAGCGTGCGATCCGCACCGGGGACGGAGAGCATCTGTTCGACTATTTCACCCGCACCCGCGCGATCCGGCGTGGGATTATTGATGCGGGTCAGGATACTGATGCGCCGGACTTTGGCCGGGGAAAGGCTGGATCATGATACAGGTTTTGCGATACGCGTTTATTGCCGTGCTTTGGGCCACATCCACCCAAGCCGCCGCGCCCGATCAATCGCTTTATCCAGTTGCGCGCCCCGGCGCAGCAGTCGAAACTGCTGGCATCGTCGCGATCTCCAGCCGGGCCGCAACGCCTCTGACCATCCCGAACCTGCGCCCCGAAACACGGCCCGAGTCGCCTCAGTTGATCGCCGCAGCCGCGCGTCCGGTGGATTTGCCCTTGCTGGGGCCTGACACCTCTTTGATGCCATACCTCAGACCCAAATCGCTGGAGCAGGAAGTGCTGTTCAAAAAGCGCAAGCTGCGCAAGGGGTCGGTCTGCGGTGATATCGCGATACAGGGCAAACCTGTCGGGCGTGTCTCCAGCAAAACAAAGGCCTGCGGGGTCAAGGATGCGGTTCAAATCACCTCGGTCTCGGGAGTGACGCTGAGCCGGGCTTCGACGATGGATTGCGGCACGGCCATCGCGTTGAACAAATGGGTCGACAAAACCGTCAAGCCGACGTTCAAGCGTCGTGGTCCTGTGGTCCAGCTGCAGGTTGCCGCGCATTATGCTTGCCGCACGCGTAACAACCAAAAAGGCGCGCGAGTCTCTGAGCATGGCAAGGGCCGTGCCATCGATATTTCCGGCTTTGTCATGGCGGATGGAGAGGTCGTAACCGTCCTGAAAGGATGGCGCAAGAATCCCTCGCAAAAGCAACTCAAGAAGATATGGCGAGGGGCCTGCGGGCCGTTTGGCACCGTGTTGGGACCCAATTCAGACAGGTATCATCGGGACCATTTTCATCTGGATACGGCGCGGTATCGCACGGGATCTTACTGTCGCTAGCGCAGGATCAGACGTGGGGCCGGGCCAAGAGGGAGCGGCCCCAGTGCCACGAATCCGTCGCGGAAATTCAATTGCAGGTCCAGCGCATTCGGGTTGCCGCCCAGTCCGGCCAGAAAGTTGAGCGCGCGGGTCACCGGGTCAACGGCTTGATCGGGCAGGGCACCGGCTGCATTTGCCATTGCGATCATGTCACGCCAATTCTCGGCCTTGATCGCTATCTCTCCGGTTGGGATGCCCTGCGAGTCTACATCCAACTCACCGGCGGCAAACAGGCGCAACTCGCCCCATTTGACCTCGGCAAGATTCAGATCAATGGCGACGGGCTGAGGGCGGCTGTCTTCTAGCGCGGTCCGGTCCCAAGGCTTGTCGAACGTGGTCAGCATATCCAACTGCAACGTCTCGAACCGCTGGGGAAGCGAGGTCGCCGATTGCATCAGCGCGCGCAAATCTTCACCGGGGGTGAACCCGTCAATTTGCGCGGTGATGGCATAGGCTTCGGGTGCAGAGGTCTGCTCCATGATAACGCTGAGGGTACCACCGCCTGCCAGCGCCTCTTTGTCTTCGCTGATCAGCCAGGGGCCAGCGGTCAGGGCCATCTTCTCAAGCACCAGCGCGACACCGGGTTGCAGTTCCAATTCGGCTTGCAATTCCTTGGCCTGGATCGTCGCGGTCTGGTCGAAATAGGATAGGCGCTGAGGTGTATCGGCAAAACTGAGGGTTTGCCGACCGGGCCAGATTGCGGGGCTTTGAAACTCGATCCAGTCGGCGCTCCAGGCGGTGCCGTTGACTGGATCGGCCAGCGCCGGGTTGTTCAAGCGGGTGGTGTGATGTGTCGGGTAGCCCGCCGTATCAACGCCCGAGAATTCGGCTTGCCAGCCGCGCGCCTGCTGGGCATCGAACCAGCCGGTGATCGCATTGCGCAGACCATAGCCCGCGATGAACCAATAGGCGCTCCATGCGATGGCGATAAAAATGAACACTCGTATCAGACGACGCATGAGCATTGGCCCTTTTTCCTGCCTCGGATTTGATGTTTATAGGCCCAAACGGGCAAGGACCAGAGCAATGACGATGTGGGTTTTCGGATATGGATCGCTACTGTGGAACCCGGGCTTTCCCGTGGCACGCACCGAGCTTGCGATGCTGCACGGATATGCGCGCTCTTTCTGCATGAGTTCGATCCACCATCGCGGCACCGAGGATCACCCCGGCCTTGTGCTGGCTTTGGACGAACAGCCTGAGGCGCATTGCAAAGGTTTGGCGCTGGCCGTGGAAGCTGGGCATGAGGACCGCACCCTTCACGAACTGCGTGAGCGCGAGCTGATCTCGTCGGCCTATGTCGAAAAGATGCTGGACGTGCATCTGGACAATGGTGAGGTCGTAAATGCCGTAACCTATGTGATTGATGCCGATCACGTACAGTATTGCGGCGGCATGCCATTGGAAGAGCAGGCTCAGATCATCGCCCATGCCGTTGGAGGGCGCGGTCCAAACACAGAATATCTGCATAACACCACCGAGCATCTGGCCGAGATCGGCCTGCACGATCCCGATCTTGAGTGGTTGTCGCAACGGGTGCGCAGCATCACCGCATAAACCCTTGGCGTCATCGGCGTCTTTTCGCTAGATTCAGGCCAGAGCAGGCAGAACCAGGAATAACGCGCATGGCGCAGGCACAACAGGGCGCGAGACCGCATTTCTCGCAACCGATCAGGCAGATTCTTCTGATGCTGATCGCAATCGGCCTGTCGGGCCTCGGGGTGTTTCTGGCGCTGCCCTATGTGCTGCCGGTCTTCTTTGCCAACCCCTATCTGAACGGCTTTATTCTGCTGGTGTTCATTATCGGCGTCTTTGCCTGTTTTTATCAGGTCGCGCAGCTGATCGGCTCGGTCCGCTGGATCGAGGCCTTTGTGGGCGGCGTCGTGCATGAGGACGCGCGCACCCCTCAATTGCTTGCGCCATTGGCCTCGCTGCTGCGCGAACGCGGTGCGCGGTCGCAGATCAGTTCCACCTCGACCCGGTCCATTCTGGATTCGGTTGCGGAACGGGTGGAAGAAGAGCGTGAGATCACCCGCTACATCACCAACGTTCTGATCTATCTTGGTCTGTTGGGGACGTTCTTTGGCCTTGCCACAACAGTGCCAGCCATTGTCGACACCATCCGCAGCCTGAACCCACAAGAAGGGGAAGAAGGGCTGGCCGTTTTCAACCGTTTGATGACGGGCCTTGAAGCGCAGCTGCAGGGGATGGGCGTTGCGTTTGGCTCATCCTTGCTGGGTCTTGCCGGTTCATTGATCGTGGGCCTGTTGGAGGTCTTCGCCGGTCATGGTCAGAACCGTTTCTACCGCGAGCTTGAGGAATGGCTGTCGGGCATCACTCGGGTCGGATTCGCCTCAGGCGAGGACGGTGGGGCTGAGGTCGCCGTTCTGGCGCCTGTTCTGGACGCGATGTCGGATCAAATGAACGCGCTACAGGATCTGTTCTCGGCGCAGGAGGCCGAGCGGGCCGACGTGTCCAACAAGCTTGGTCAATTGGTCACTGTCATAGGGCAGATGAACCAGCGTCAGGCGGGCAACGAAGGCGTTGCCGCCGCGTTGGAGCGTGTTGCTTTGGGGCAGGACGCCTTGCTGGATCACATGCGCGAACACGGGGCGGGCGAGGGCATCGATGCAGAAAGTCGGATGCGCCTGCGGTCGATGGATGTTCAGTTGCTGCGCATCCTCGAAGAGATCTCCGCCGGTCGTCAGGACAGCATGAACGAATTCCGCAAGGATATCGAACTGCTAGTGAAGGCTCTGACCCTGCCACGCGGCGCGGTTCGAACCACGCACGAGGGGGAATAACCCATGGCCCTCTCCCGCCGCACTGGTCAACGGTTCCAGGGCTCGGTCTGGCCCGGTTTCGTCGATGCGATGACGGGTCTGTTGATGGTTTTGACCTTCGTACTGACCATCTTCATGGTCATCCAATTCGTGCTACGTGAAACGATCTCGGGTCAGGAGGATGAGCTGACGACCCTTGCGGATGAGGTTGCCGCACTGGCTGGTGCTCTAGGGTTGGAGGAACGAGAAAACAGCCGCCTGCAAGCGCGGTTGGGGGCCTTAAATGCCACACTGACCGAAACGGAAGATAGTCTGGCTGAGGCGCAAAGCCAGATTACTGGGTTCGAGGCTCAGGTCGCGGCGCTGTTGGCTGACCAGGCGCGGGCGCAAGACGCGATTGCGGCGCTTGAGACGCAACGGGCGGATCTTTTGGGCGAACGCGACAGTCTGAACCAGGCCTTGGCGCAAAGCCGCGAAGAAATTGACGCTCAGGCCGAAGCTGCCCGCCTTGCCGCTGCCCGCCGTGAGGCGCTGGAGGCTCTGGTTGCCGATCTGGAACAAAGCGGCGAAGAACGCGCCGCACAGATCGCTCAACTCGAAGATCAGCTGAGTGCGGAAGAGGCTGGCAGGCTGGCGGAGGCCGCCGCTGCCGAAGCTCTGAGGGATCGCCTTCAGAACGCCGATGCGGAACTGACCGCCATGACCCTAGCGCTTGAGGCGCAGCGCAAAGAGGCTGAGGATACCCTGACCCTTTTGGCTGCTGCGAATGCTGCCCGCGCAGAACTGGAACGACAGTTTGGCGAGTTGAATGCGGAAGAGCTGGAGGCCCAGTTGCAGGCCGCTCTGGCAGCGCAGGCCGAGGCGCAGGAAGATGCAGCATCCCAGCGTTCCCTGGCCGAACAGCGCGATGCGTTGCTGGCCGTGGCCCGCGAGACGCTTTCGGCGGAACAGGCGGTCTCAGAAAAGGCGCAGCGCGAGGCCGCTTTGTTGAACCAGCAAATCGCAGCATTGCGCGGACAGTTGGGATCGTTGCAGGCGCTGCTGGATGACTACGAGGACCGCAATACGGCCGCCGAAATTCAAATCCAGTCACTGGGGCAAGACCTGAATGCGGCTCTGGCGCGCGCCGCATCCGAGGAACGCCGCCGCCGCCTGCTGGAAGAGGCCGAGCGTCAACGCCTTGAGGCTGAGGCCGAAGCACTGGCCGGACAGAATGAGGAACTCGCGGCGCAGGCCGAGGATTTGCAGCGCTATCGGTCGGAATTCTTCGGCCGCCTCCGTGACGTGTTGGGCGATCAGGATGGCGTGCGGATCGAAGGCGACCGGTTCGTGTTCTCCTCTGAGGTTCTGTTCGCCACAGGTTCTGCCGTGTTGTCGCTGGAAGGCCGGCAGGAGGTCGCCAAAGTCGCTGAGATCCTCCGCACAGTTGCTGCCGAAATCCCGGAAGGTCTGAACTGGGTGATCCGGGTGGATGGCCACACCGACAACGTGCCCTTGGCCGGGTCGGGTCGGTATCGCGACAACTGGGAACTGAGCCAGGGGCGGGCGCTCTCCGTGGTGCGCTATATGGTCGAAGCGCTGGGCATCCCACCCAATCGCTTGGCCGCCAACGGGTTCGGAGAGTTCCAACCAGTTAACCCGGAAGACACGCCCGAGGCGCGGGCACAGAACCGACGGATTGAGTTGAAACTGACCGAGCGCTAAACCCCTCGCGTGGCGAAAAACCGCCTTTGCGATCTGGATTTGCCGCCTGCACCCGATGAAACACACCCACCTCAAACCTAGATTACTGTCATAGGTTGAGAGGAGACGCGCGTGGCCCATAGGGTAGCAGACCTGTACCAAACGGTTGAAACGGTTTTGCGAGCTTCATACCGACGGGTGGTGTTGTGCCAGACCGCGGGCGGAGACAAGTTCTGGCTTAAACGGGTTGAGCGCTTTGCACCCCATCTCTGGCTGGTCAAAGGCTGCCCTCAGGCGGCGTTTGCCAGTGATCGGACGTCGCATCGCTATTTGTGGAACAAAGGCGTGCCGGTGCCGCGCATCTTGGCCGAGGGTTCGGATTTCATCGCCGTCGAGGATGCGGGTCTCAGCCTGACCCGGTTTTGCGGTGATCGTTCCCGTGAGCTTTTCAAAAAACAAACAGCCTGTCGCGCCGCAGGCCGGGCCTTGGCGCGGCTTCATGCGTCAGATATTGCCCATGGCCGCCCTGCCTTTCGCGATATGTGCTGGGACGGGCAGCAGATCAGGTTCATCGATTTTGAGTACTTTAGGCCGACCAAAGCGGGGAGGCTGCGTAAAGCCCGCGATCTGAGCATCGCTGTGCTGTCGGCGTTGTTTCAAGGTCAGCTAGGAATGCGCTATGCGTCCAGCCTGCTATCCGGCTATTGGGCGGTTCGGAGAAAATGGGCCGTCGCCAATACTGCTTCAGCGCGTCAAATCCAAACTGGGCTGTGACAAACGGACTTTGACCACAAGGGTTTTCGACATGAAAAAACCCGCCAAACACTGGCGGGTTTTTCTGATTCGATGATCTGCAATCAATCCGCCGTCAAAAGTGGAGGCTTGTTGCCCGGAATACGCGGCTGATCGGGGCCGAGGATATCCAAGTGTAGATCTCCTTTCTTGACCGAGACACGAACAACACCGCCCTTGGCGAGTTTGCCAAACAGCAACTCTTCGGCCAGAGGCTTCTTGATGTGTTCCTGGATCACGCGGCCCAGAGGACGGGCGCCCATCTTGTCGTCATAGCCTTTGTCGGCCAGCCATGCGGCGGCCTTGGGCGTCAGGTCGATAGTCACGCCGCGATCCAGAAGTTGCGCCTCAAGCTGCAGAACGAACTTCTCGACCACCTGCAGGATGACCTCTTTCGGTAGCGGCGCGAACGAGATCACCGCGTCCAGGCGGTTGCGGAATTCCGGCGTAAACGTCCGCTCGATCGCGGCGGTGTCTTCGCCCTCGCGACGGTCACGGCCAAAGCCGATGGCGGCCTTCGCCTGTTCCTGTGCACCCGCGTTCGAAGTCATGATCAGCACCACGTTACGGAAGTTCACTGTGCGGCCATTGTGATCGGTCAGCTCGCCATGGTCCATCACCTGCAACAGGATGTTGAACACGTCCGGATGCGCCTTCTCGATTTCATCGAGCAGCAGTACACAATGCGGATGTTGGTCGACGCCGTCGGTCAGTAGACCGCCCTGGTCGAACCCGACATAGCCCGGAGGCGCCCCGATCAGACGGCTGACCGCGTGTTTCTCCATATATTCCGACATGTCGAAGCGCAGCAGTTCCACGCCCAGATTATCGGCCAGCTGTTTCGCCACCTCGGTCTTACCCACACCGGTCGGACCGGCGAACAGGTAGTTGCCGATGGGCTTCTCAGGCTCCCGCAGCCCGGCGCGCGCCAGTTTGATCGCGCTGGCCAAGGCCACAATGGCGTCATCCTGACCAAAGACCACACGCTTGAGCGAGGCTTCGAGGTCTTTAAGAACCACCGCATCGTCCTTGGTGACGTTCTTCGGCGGTATGCGGGCGATCTTGGCGACAACGGCCTCAATCTCCTTCACACCGATTGTCTTGCGGCGCTTGCTTTCGGCCAGCAAATGCTGCGCGGCACCCGCTTCGTCGATGACGTCGATCGCCTTGTCCGGCAGTTTACGGTCATTGATATAGCGCGCCGAGAGTTCCACAGCGGTTTTGATCGCATCCGCGGTGTATTTGATGGCGTGATGCTCTTCGAAATAGGGCTTCAGACCGCGCAGGATCTTAACGCTGTCTTCAACCGAAGGCTCGTTCACGTCGATCTTCTGGAACCGGCGGCTCAGCGCGCGGTCCTTTTCGAAATGCTGACGGAACTCTTTGTAAGTGGTTGACCCCATGGTGCGCAGCTTGCCCCCCTGAAGCGCTGGCTTCAGGAGGTTCGAGGCGTCCATGGCCCCGCCCGAGGTCGCCCCGGCACCGATCACGGTGTGGATTTCGTCGATGAACAGCACCGCATCTGGGTGATCTTCCAACTCGGTCACAACCGCTTTGAGACGCTCTTCGAAATCGCCGCGATAGCGGGTTCCGGCCAGCAGCGCGCCCATGTCGAGAGAGTAAATGGTGGTGTTCGACAGTACATCCGGGGCTTCACCGGCTACGATCTTATGCGCCAAGCCTTCGGCAATCGCCGTCTTGCCTACACCCGGGTCGCCCACCAGCAATGGGTTATTCTTGCGCCGGCGGCATAGCACCTGAATGCAGCGCTCGACCTCATCGGCGCGACCGATCAGCGGGTCCACATCGCCTGCGCGCGACTTGGCGTTCAGATCGACGCAATATTTGCCCAAGGCGCTTTCTTTTTGATCTTCGTCGCTCGCGGTGGCCTGCACCTCATCCTCGGCCTGATCCGCGCCCGAGACCGAGCGGCTTTCGCCATAGGCCGGGTCTTTCGCGACGCCGTGCGCGATGAAATTGACCGCGTCATACCGGGTCATGTCCTGTTCCTGCAGGAAATAAGCGGCGTTGCTTTCGCGTTCGGCGAAGATGGCGACCAGTACGTTGGCACCTGTGACCTCAGTCCGGCCCGAGCTTTGCACATGAATGGCCGCGCGCTGAATGACGCGCTGGAATGCTGCCGTTGGCACGGCCTCGGACCCGTCGATATCGGTGACGAGGTTCGAAAGATCCTCATCAATGAATTCGACCAATGTGCTGCGCAATTCGTCCAGATCGACGCTGCAGGCTTTCATGACCCGGATTGCGTCAGGCTCTTCCAATAGCGCCAGTAGTAGATGCTCTAACGTAGCAAACTCATGTCGCCGTTCATTCGCCGCTGCCAGAGCTGCGTGAATGGCTTGTTCCAAAGTGCTCGAGAATGAAGGCACGCGGGTGCTCCTCTGTCTTGGGTCAGAAGGGGGCAGGCTTGCGGCCGGATCCCCATCCCAACCATGTCCTCATACTATTAGAGTTTGGTTGATCGACGCCCGGCTTCAAGGGTTTTCTTTCACTTGACAGTCACATTTGTTGTGAGAGTGGCCGTGAGGATGGTCAAATAGGCATCAGAAATTGTCTTTTCTACCCCTGATCTCGGCAAAAACAGCGACCGGGTCTGCGCCTTCCATGCCCAAATGGGCCAGAATCGCCGGATCTTCGGCGCGAAGGAACGGGTTGGTTGCCTTTTCCAGACCCAGTTTCGAGGGCACCGTGGGCTGCCCTGCGGCGCGCGCGCGGTCGATATCGACGACGCGCTGTTGTAGCGCCGTGTTGGTTGGGTCGACGGTTACGGCGAATTTGGCGTTAGACTGGGTGTACTCGTGGCCCGAACATACGAGCGTGTTGTCCGGCAGCGCCGCAAGTTTGCTAAGCGAACGCCACATCTGCTCTGGCGTGCCTTCGAATAAGCGCCCGCATCCCAGCGCCATCAGGCTATCCGCAGTGAAGACAGCGGCACTTTGCGGCATGTAATAGGCGACGTGGCCTAAAGTGTGCCCCGAGACATCCATCACCTGAACTGGCTCGCCCGCAAACTCAAAGCTATCGCCATCGCTGACTTGTTGGTCGAGCTGGGGCAGGCGGTGTGCATCGGCGGCGGCTCCGATCACCTTGGCTGGGTGTTTTTCAAGAATTCCGGGCAGTCCGTCTACATGATCCCAGTGGTGGTGAGTTAGCAAGACATGGCTGAGGGTCCAGCCGCGCGCCTCCAACTTGGCCAGGATGGGCCCGGCTTCGGGTGCGTCGATCAGCGCGGTCGCTCCGCTTTCGGCATCATGCGCAAGAAACGCGTAATTATCGCTGAGACATGGGATGGTTACGATCTCAAGAGGCATGGCCTTTTGCCCTTTCGTTGCTAGACTGCGCCTCAGCTAAGCCGATTGACCGGGTGTCCGCAATGCATCTTGATGTGCAGGATCTGAGGAATTTCTACTATCGCAGCACGCTGGGCCGTGCGGCGCAGGCTGCGATTCGTGGTCGGCTGATCGACCTCTGGCCCGAGGCGAAGGGCCAGACGGTGGCCGGATTTGGCTTTGCGGTCCCTCTTCTGCGGCCCTACCTCGCCGACGCGCGGCGGGTTATCGGATTGATGCCGGGTCCTCAGGGGGTGATGCCCTGGCCTGCCGGGATGCCCAATGTGTCCGTCCTGACCGAAGAGACGCTTTGGCCGATTGAGACGGGCCACGTGGACAAGCTGGTGGTGATGCACGGGCTTGAGACCTCGGAACAGCCCAGCAAGGTGCTTGAGGAATGCTGGCGCGTGTTGGGGCCAGGGGGCAGAGCGCTTTTTGTAGTGCCGAACCGGGCGGGGCTGTGGTCGCGGTCCGACCGGACACCGTTCGGATTTGGTCACCCATATTCGGCCACGCAACTCGAGAACCTTCTGCGCAGCCATCATTTCGTGCCTGAAAACCACTGTTCCGCGCTGTATCTACCGCCCTCGTTCCGACGGTTCTGGCTGAAATCGGGTAGCCTGATCGAAAAAACTGGCCAGCGCATTCCTACCATAATGGCCGGAGGCGTACTGATGGTTGAGGTCAGCAAGCTGATCCGTCCGCCAAGCGGTACGGTCACCAAGGACAAGGTGAAACGTCCGATCAAGGCGCTGGACGGTTTGCTGAAGCCGGCGTGACGATTCCGCGCAGTCATCGGGAAAAAATGCGGGAAAAAGGTCACAGGAATCGCAAAAACCTGCAAATCAGTAACATTTTTCAACTGCGCCAAGGGGTCCAAACGGTCGCACTTGGGTTAAGCTTATGAAAACTAACGATTTGTGGATAATTCAGTTACCGCTATCGCGTATTGCTTGGTGGAAGCACCTCTGATACATCCCCGGTGATTTTGATCCCCGCCCTTCAAGGACGGGGTATCTTCACGCCCCCGGGTTGGCTGCGCGCGCGGTTTTCGGGGCCTAAGTATCGGAAGGGTGGACGTGTCCGAACCAGCTTCGATTTCCACAGGCATCGCCGAGCGCTATGCCACCGCGATTTTCGAGATCGCAAAAGAGAACAAAGACCTTGCAGGTCTGGAATCCGGCATCAATGATCTTGCAGCTGCACTGGGCGAAAGCGCCGATCTGCGCGACCTGATCGCATCTCCGCTGGTTTCCCGCGCCGAACAGGAAAACGCCATTGCCGCTGTTGCTGATAAGATGGGCCTGAACGCCATCCTGCGCAACACGCTGGGTCTGATGGCGCAGAAGCGTCGCCTGTTTGTGGTGCCGCAGCTGGTGCAGGTCCTGCGCGACATGCTGGCCGAAGAGCGCGGCGAAGTGACCGCCGATGTCGCCTCGGCCAAGGCGCTGACCAAGACGCAAATGGAAAAACTGTCCAAGACGCTGTCCGAGCGTGTGGGCAAGACCGTGACTATCAATGCGACCGTGGATGAAAGCCTCATCGGCGGTCTTGTCGTTAAAGTGGGCTCGAAAATGATCGATAGCTCGATCCGTTCGAAGCTGAACTCCCTACAGAATGCAATGAAAGAGGTCGGATAAATGGGAATCCAAGCTGCAGAGATTTCTGCAATCCTGAAGGACCAGATCAAGAATTTTGGTCAGGAAGCCGAAGTGGCCGAGATCGGCCGCGTGCTGAGCGTCGGTGACGGGATTGCCCGTGTATACGGCCTGGACAACGTGCAAGCCGGTGAGATGGTCGAGTTCCCCGGTGGCATCATGGGCATGGCGCTGAACCTGGAAAGCGACAACGTTGGTGTCGTTATCTTCGGTTCTGACCGTGACATCAAAGAAGGTGACACCGTCAAGCGTACCAACTCGATCGTGGACGTTCCGATCGGTGACGAGCTGCTGGGCCGGGTTGTAGACGGTCTGGGCAACCCGCTGGACGGCAAAGGCCCGATCAACGCAACCAAGCGTGGCGTTGCAGACGTTAAAGCCCCCGGCATCATCCCGCGTAAATCGGTGCACGAGCCGATGGCAACCGGCCTGAAATCAGTTGACGCGATGATCCCGATCGGCCGTGGCCAGCGTGAGTTGATCATTGGTGACCGTCAGACCGGTAAAACTGCCGTTGCTCTGGACACCATTCTGAACCAAAAAGTTTACAACGACGCAGCAGGCGACGACGAGTCGAAGAAACTTTACTGCGTTTACGTTGCGGTCGGTCAGAAGCGCTCGACCGTTGCGCAGCTGGTGAAGAAACTGGAAGAGTCCGGCGCGATTGAATACTCGATCGTTGTTGCCGCGACCGCGTCTGACCCGGCGCCGATGCAGTTCCTGGCGCCCTACGCCGCGACCGCGATGGCGGAATACTTCCGCGACAATGGCCGCCACGCGCTGATCATCTATGATGACCTGTCCAAGCAGGCTGTGTCCTATCGTCAGATGTCCCTGCTGCTGCGCCGCCCGCCGGGCCGTGAAGCCTATCCGGGTGACGTTTTCTACCTCCACTCCCGTCTGCTGGAGCGTTCGGCGAAGCTGAACGAAGATTTCGGTGCAGGCTCGCTGACCGCTCTTCCGGTTATCGAAACCCAGGGTGGTGACGTTTCGGCGTTTATTCCGACCAACGTGATCTCGATCACCGACGGTCAGATCTTCCTGGAAACCGAGCTGTTCTACCAAGGTATCCGTCCTGCTGTGAACACCGGTCTGTCGGTTTCGCGTGTGGGCTCCTCGGCTCAGACCAACGCGATGAAATCGGTTGCTGGTCCGGTGAAATTGGAACTGGCTCAGTACCGCGAAATGGCTGCGTTTGCGCAGTTTGGTTCGGACCTCGACGCCGCAACTCAGCAGCTGCTGAACCGTGGTGCCCGTCTGACCGAGCTTATGAAACAGCCGCAGTACTCGCCGCTGACCAACGCGGAAATCGTCTGCGTCATATTCGCGGGTACCAACGGTTACCTCGACAAGATCGACGTATCGGATGTTGGCCGCTATGAGGCCGGTCTGCTGGCGCACCTGCGCGGTAAGCACGCTGACCTGCTGACATGGCTCACCGACGAAGATCCGAAGATCAAAGGTGAAGCGTCCGACAAGATCAAGGCAGCGATCGACGAATTTGCCGCGACCTTCGCATAAGAGGAGGTTCCGATGCCTAGTCTGAAGGACCTTAAAAACAGGATCGAGTCGGTCAAATCGACCCGCAAGATCACCAAGGCCATGCAGATGGTCGCGGCTGCAAAACTGCGCCGCGCCCAGGAATCTGCTGAAGCCTCGCGCCCCTATGCCGAGCGGTTCAATGCCGTGATGGCGGGGCTGGCGGCTTCGGTCGGGGGCAGTGACAGCGCCCCCAAGCTGCTCCGTGGTACGGGCAGTGATGATGTCCATCTGCTGGTTGTGATGACAGCTGAACGCGGCCTATGTGGCGGCTTCAACGCGAACATCGCCAAGCTGGCCCGTGCCAAAGCTGAAGAGCTGCGCGGCAAAGGCAAAACGGTCAAAGTTCTGACCGTTGGCAAAAAAGGCCGCGACGCGCTCAAGCGCGATCTGGGCGATTTGTTCGTAGGTCATGTCGACCTGAGCGAAGTCAAACGTATTGGCTACACCAATGCGCAAGACATCGCGAAGGACGTCCTGTCTCGCTTCGATGCGGGTGAGTTCGATGTTGCCACGATCTTCTACTCGAAGTTCGTCAACGTTGTGACCCAGATCCCGACGGCACAGCAGGTTATCCCCGCCTCGTTCGAAGACGAAGCGGCAGGTGACGACAGCGGTGCAATCTTCGACTACGAGCCCAGCGAAGAGGCCATTCTGGCCGACCTGCTGCCCAAGGGGGTTGCGACCGCGATCTTCTCGGCTCTTCTCGAAAACGGAGCGTCTGAACAGGGCGCACGGATGTCCGCGATGGACAACGCGACACGCAACGCGGGTGAGATGATCGACAAGCTGACCATCCAGTTCAACCGCTCACGTCAGGCCGTGATCACCAACGAGCTGATTGAAATTATTTCCGGCGCCGAAGCGCTGTAAGAAAACCGGAGACGAAACATGGCGAATGCAAAAGGCAAAGTCACACAGATCATCGGGGCCGTCGTCGACGTGCAGTTCGAAGATCAGCTGCCTGAAATTCTGAACGCGCTGGAAACCACCAACAACGGCAAGCGCCTGGTGTTGGAAGTTGCTCAGCACCTGGGTGAAAACACCGTCCGCACCATCGCGATGGACGCGACCGAAGGTCTGGTCCGCGGCGAAGTTGTAACCGACACCGGCGCACCGATCTCGGTTCCGGTTGGTAACGCAACTCTGGGCCGCATCCTGAACGTTGTCGGCGAGCCGATCGACGAAAAAGGCCCGGTTGAAGCAACTGAAGCCCGCGCGATCCACCAGCCCGCACCTGAGTTCGACGAACAGTCGACCGAGTCAGAAATCCTGGTGACCGGTATCAAGGTTGTTGACCTGCTGGCCCCTTACGCCAAAGGCGGTAAAATCGGCCTGTTTGGCGGCGCCGGCGTTGGTAAGACAGTTCTGATCATGGAACTGATCAACAACATCGCAAAAGTGCACTCGGGCTTCTCGGTGTTCGCGGGTGTTGGTGAACGGACCCGTGAAGGGAACGACCTGTACCACGAGATGATCGAATCGAACGTTATTAAGCCTGACAACCTGTCGGAATCGCAGGTTGCGCTGGTTTACGGTCAGATGAACGAACCTCCGGGTGCGCGTGCACGTGTTGCTCTGACAGGTCTGACCCTGGCCGAGCAGTTCCGCGACCAGTCCGGTACCGACGTTCTGTTCTTCGTCGACAACATCTTCCGCTTCACACAGGCGGGTTCCGAGGTTTCGGCTCTGCTGGGTCGTATTCCGTCCGCTGTGGGCTACCAGCCGACACTGGCCACCGACATGGGTGCTCTGCAGGAACGCATCACCTCGACCAAGTCGGGCTCGATCACCTCGGTGCAGGCGATCTACGTGCCTGCGGACGACCTGACCGACCCCGCGCCAGCAACCTCGTTTGCGCACTTGGACGCGACCACCGTTCTGAACCGTGCGATCTCGGAAAAGGGTATCTACCCTGCGGTTGACCCGCTCGACTCGTCCTCGCGTCTGCTGGACCCCGCGATTGTGGGTGAGGAGCACTACGCGGTTGCTACCGACGTTCAGCAGATCCTCCAGCGCTACAAGTCGCTGCAGGACATCATCGCCATCCTCGGCATGGACGAACTGTCAGAGGAAGACAAACTGACCGTTGCCCGTGCCCGTAAGATCGAGCGCTTCCTGTCGCAGCCGTTCGACGTGGCCGAAGTCTTCACCGGTTCGCCCGGCGTTCAGGTTCCTCTGGACGTGACCATCGCATCGTTCAAAGCTGTTGTGGCTGGCGAATACGATCACCTGCCCGAAGCGGCCTTCCTGATGGTTGGTGGGATCGACGAAGTGATCGCCAAAGCGGAGAAGATGGCCGCAGAAGCCGCCTAAGGAGTATCCCTGATGGCAAATACAATGCAATTCGACCTCGTCAGCCCCGAGCGGAGCCTCGCTTCGCTCGCGGCCACCGCGGTCCAGCTACCCGGCGCGGACGGGGACATGACGGCAATGCCCGATCATGCCCCTACGATCACGACGCTGCGCCCGGGCATCCTGAAGGTCGACGCGCCCGAAGGCACCAGTGAATATCTGGTGACCGGCGGGTTTGCTCAGATCAACGGTGATGGCCTGTCGGTTCTGGCCGAAAAGGCCATTCCGGTTGCCGAAGTGACCCGGTCGCATCTCGATGACCTGATCGCCGACGCGCGTGCCTCGCATGATGCGGCCAAGGAAGGCGATGATCAGTCCATCGTCGACGAAGCCGCCAAGCTGCTGGCCGATATGGAAGCCCTTGGAACGCATATGAGCCTGTAACAGGTTCACCTGCAGAAGAATTGAACGGCCTCGCTTTTGCGGGGCCGTTTTTTTGTCGTGATTGTGAGATAACTGTGGAATAAGTTCCGGTAATTACGAGTTAAAGACATAATAATATGAAGACTTTTCGAACCCATCCTATAGGTATTGACCAAGGCGAGACGGTTCTGTTCTCGGACTTTTCCAACGGCGGCGACATGTGGACAGGCAACGGCCCGCGTGAGCGTCGTTCCCCGGTGAAATTCAGCCAGTCGTTCCGGTCAGCTCCGTTGATCCAGATCGGAGTGTCTTTGTGGGATGTGGATACTTCCTCGGCACTGCGCGCCGAGGTGCAGGCCGAAGAGATCACGGCCGAAGGGTTCACGGCTGTGTTTCGAACTTGGTCCGACACGAAGATCGCGCGTATCCGCGCCTCATGGACGGCTATTGGTGAAGTTGCCCATGAGGATGATTGGGACATCTCATGAGGCCGGTGCCATGGCCCGCAGGTCATGCGGGCCAATGCTTTGATCAGTCTTCGATCATGTCCACGCGTGTTGCATGGCGGCCGCCTTCGAACTCGGCCGTCAGAAACGCGTCAACGATATCGAGGGCCTGACCCTCGCCAATGACGCGCGCACCGATGGACAACATGTTGGCGTTGTTGTGCTGGCGGATCATCCGGGCCGAGAACGAATCCGAGCAGACGCCACAGCGGATACCCGGAACCTTGTTCGCTGCCATCATGATCCCCTGGCCTGTGCCACACAGCAGAATACCCAACGCACAATCGCCCGAGGCGACACGTTCAGCCGCAGCCTTGCCGTGCAGAGGGTAATGCGTGCTTTCAGGCGTGGTGGGGCCGATATCGACGACCTCCCACCCGGCTTGGGCGATATGTGCGGCTAGGGTCTGACGCAGGTCGATGGCGGCGTGGTCGCTGGAAAGAACGACGCGTTTGGTGTCAGTCATAAGAACGCTGTCCCGCTGTATGGTGGTAGAGATAGGGCAGGGGCGTCCTAATCCGCCGCTGCTGAAAAGAAAAGGGCGGCTATCGCAAGCCGCCCTGTCAGGTCAGTCCATCTGGTACATGGATTCGTAGATCGGGGTCAGGGTCTTGTCCTCGAACAGGGACGAGACGCTGGTACCGTTCCAAATGTTCAGGATGGCCTGGGTAAAGATCGGCGCGGTCGGCACGATGCGGATGTTTTTGGCTTTCAGGATCGCATCTGTCGGCTGGATCGTGTCGGTCAGAACCAGAGATTTCATCACCGAATTCGTCACACGTTCAACCGCGGGTCCGCTCATGACGCCGTGAGTGATGTAGGAGTGGACCTCTTTCGCGCCGTTGTCCAGCAGCACCTGCGCCGCTTTGCACAGGGTGCCGGCAGTGTCGCACATGTCATCGACGATCAGGCAGATCTTGTCTTTAACATCGCCGATGACGGTCATCTCGGCCACTTCACCGGCTTTTTCTCGGCGTTTGTCGACGATCGACAGGGGGGCTTCGATCCGCTTGGCAAGTTCGCGCGCACGGGCCACGCCGCCGACGTCGGGTGATACCACCATGATCTCGTCCATATTGTCTTTGAATTGGTTTTTCACATCTAGCGCAAAGATCGGTGAGGCGTAGAGGTTGTCCACCGGGATGTCGAAAAAGCCCTGAATCTGGGCCGCGTGCAGGTCCATCGTCAGAACCCGCTCGATCCCTGCGCCGGTCAGCATGTTGGCGACCAGCTTGGCCGAGATCGGTGTGCGCGCCTTGGTGCGGCGGTCCTGACGGGCGTAGCCAAAGTAAGGGATCACGGCGGTGATGCGTTGCGCGGACGAGCGACGAAGCGCATCGGCGATGATAAGCAGCTCCATCAGGTTGTCATTCGCCGGGTTTGAGGTCGGTTGGATAATGAACATATCCTCGCCACGGACGTTTTCGAACACCTCGACGAAGATCTCGCCATCGTTGAAGCGCTCGACGCGGGCGTCGACCAGACCCTGATCAACGCCGCGATACAGGCTCATGCGGCGTGATATGGTTTCGGCAAGCGGAAGGTTAGCGTTCCCAGCAATCAGCTTGGGTTCGTGGAGTGTCGGCATCGGCTGGAGTCCCCGGGCAGCGTTGGCAATGTGACAGATTCGTGATGTTGACACCGCTTAGCATGGCCTTACCGTTCCGCAAAGACAACGCAGCGGAGAAAGTGCAGATGACCCAGATTGACTACTATTTTGCGACAATTTCACCCTATACCTATCTGGCGGGCACACGGCTGGAGGAGATCGCAGCCAAGCATGGTGCGACGATCAATTACAAACCACTGGACATCATGGCGCTTTTCGGGCGCACGGGCGGCACGCCACCAAAAGACCGGCATATTTCCCGCATTGAATACCGCGCACAGAATCTGGTGCGGGTCGCGAAAAAGTTAGGCGTACCGTTCAACCTGAAACCGGCGCATTGGCCGACCAATATCGCTCCGTCCTCTTACGCTGTGATTGCGGCGGCCAAAGATGGATCGGGGGATGTAGGTAAACTGTGCCAATCCCTGCTGCGGGCCTGTTGGGCTGAAGAGAAAGACGTTGCGCAGGACGACGTGATCCGTGATTGCCTGACGCAAGCTGGGTTCGATCCCGATCTGGCCGATAGCGGCCTGTTGGTGGGGGCCGAGACCTACGCTGCCAATCTGGAAGAGGCCGTGGAGAGCGGCGCCTTCGGCGCGCCCTTCTACATCACGCCGGATGGTCAGCGGTTCTGGGGGCAGGACAGCCTTGACGACCTCGACCAACATTTGGCCGAGTTGAAAGGCTGAGCCTACAGATGGGATAGGAACTGGTCGATCTGTTCATGGCTGATCGACCAGTCGCAGACCAGACGGCAGGGCAGAGGTTCTGCCTCATCCGCGCCTTCCAACTGCGCCCCCCACAGGTGATAGACCGCGCCCGCCGCATGAAGCTGGCGGTGCTTGGCGCGCGGGAAGGAGGCGAAAATCATGTTGGCCTGCGGCTCATGCAGGAAATCGGCTCCTTTCGCCCGAAGACCCTCAGCCAGACGAGCACAGTTTGCATTCGCCTGGCGCGCTGATGTCAGCCAAAGATCCTCTTCCAGATAAGCCGACATCTGGGCAGACAGGTATCGGTGTTTCGAGAACAAATGCGCTCCGCGTTTGCGGCGCAGCTCGAATTCCCATGCCTTGGATTCGTCGAAGAAGATCACCGCCTCGACACCCATCAAACCGTTCTTGGTGCCACCGAAGCTGACCGCGTCCACACCGGCCTTCCATGTCATCTCCGCCGGTGAACATCCCAACGCGACAAGAGCATTCGTAAACCGCGCGCCATCCAGATGCACCGGCAGGTCATACTCGTTCGCAACCGCACAGAGCGCTTGCAATTCTTCCAGCGAATAAACCGACCCGCGCTCAGTCACTTGTGTGATGGACACCGGCCCCCGTTGCGGTCCATGCACACCACGCGTTTCTTCTACGGAAATCGTCCGGCGCAGCGCCTCGGGGGTCATCTTGTCAGTGCCCGGCACTAGGGTCAGCTTGGCGCCACTGTAGAATTCCGGCGCATTGCACTCATCCTCGTGGATATGCGCGACCGGAGAGCAGAAGATCGTCTCCCACGGGTTGGAGAGGGTGGCCAGAGCCAGTGAATTCGCTGCCGTTCCGGTCGCCACCAGATAGACCGCCGCGCCGGGGGCTTCGAAAATGCTGCGAAGGCGGTCCCGGACCTCATTCATAAGCGTGTCAGCCCCATAGGCCATCTGATAGCCATGATTGGCCTCAGTCAGTTTTGCCAATACCTGCGGATGGACAGGCCCGGAGTTGTCAGAGGCAAAATACATCAGCTCGGCTCCTCAATGATATAGTCTTCCCACTCTTCCATGGGGGTCTCGAACTCGGACACGGTACGCCCCTGAACCGAGACACCGGCGGCATGCACAGAGTCAGCTGTACCAGTCAGCAAGGGGTGCCAATCATACAAAGGCTTACCCTCCCACAGCAGGCGATAGGCGCAGGTTTGGGGCAGCCAGTAGGCGTGCGAGTCGATGTTGTCCGGCGTCATGACGATGCATTCGGGCACGAACTGGTGCCGGATGTCATATTGGGCGCAACGGCAGCTTTCATCGTCCAAAAGACGGCAGGCGACGCAGGTCAGGGCGACCTCGCCCGTGTCTTCGTCTTCCAGCTTGTTCAGGCAACACTTGCCGCACCCATCACAGAGCGCCTCCCACTCGCGTTGGTTCATCTTGCGCAGGGGTTTGCGTTCCCAAAAGCGCGGAGACAGACCTGCGCGGTTGATCGGATCCACGCTCATCGCGCGGCCAGAATCTCGCGCGACTTCGCGCAATCGGCATCCATCTGGGCGATCAGCCCGTCCAGACCATCGAACTTCAATTCAGGCCGCAGGAATTCGACCAACCCGACCGAGAGGGTTGCGCCGTAAAGATCGCCGGAGAAATCAAACAGGAAGGTCTCGATATTGGGGACCTCACCATTGAACATCGGTCGCACGCCAATCGACGCCGCGCCTTGGTAGGAGCCCTTGTTGGGGCCGTCCAGAACATCAACCAGAACGGCATAAACACCGAATTTTGGCGGGTGCAGGCCCTCGATCGACATATTAGCGGTGGGAAAGCCCAGCTCGCGCCCGCGCTGCTCGCCGCCGATGACCTCGCCTTCGATGCGGTGCCAATGGCCCAGCATGGTCGCCGCATCGCCGGGGCGGCCTTCGCTGAGCGCGGTGCGGATCGCGGTCGAAGAGACGACGTTCTCGGAACGCTCCATCAAGGGGGCGATGGTCACACCGAACCCCATTTGCTCGCCAAAGCGCACCATATCCTGCGCCGTTCCAACCCGCCCTTTGCCAAAACAGAAATCGGCACCCACAACGATATGAGACAAGCCCAAACCGTCGCAGATCACATTGCGCGCGAATTCCTCGGGGGTCAGCCCGGCCAAAGCGGCATTGAAGGGCAGTTCATAAAGCTTTTGCACACCCAGCTTCTCAAGCCGGTGTGCCCGCGCGTTCCCGCGCATCAATCGAAACGGAGGCGCATCGGGCGCAAAATACTCACGCGGATGCGGTTCAAACGTCAGCACGCCCAGAGGCGCATTCGGAGCCGCATTGCGCGCCAGCTCGATAACCGACTGATGCCCCACATGGACGCCATCAAAGTTCCCGATCGCCACGCTGGCGCCGCGATCTTCTGGCTCGATATACTGGAAGTCCCGGATGATCTGCATGCGCTTTGGGTACTGTTCATCAACAGTATGTTCAAGCGTGACCTTCGAGAATTTCGGACAATTCGACCCGCTCGGATGGTGCAGATCTGTGTGTCCTTCGGTTCAGCGATGACCATCGCAGCGCGCTAGTCATCGCTGCAGGGATTAAACCCCCCTGCGACAGGGATGCGTGTCTACTCGTTCAGTCGAACTTACGCGATGGGGCAAGGACCATAGCTTCGCCGACCAGAACCTTCTTGCCATCGACTGCGCAGTGACAATCCAGCTTCACGCGGCGTTTGGCAAAATCAATGTCGATCACCTTGACCTCGGCATAGACCATGTCGCCGGGGCGGACCGGGGCCAGGAACTTCAGCGACTGACCCATGTAGACCGTCCCGTGACCGGGCAATTGCTCGCCAATCACGGCCGAGATCAACCCGGCCGTCAGCATCCCATGCGCAATGCGACCCTCAAAGATCGTATCGCGGGCGTAGTCATCGTCCAGATGCACAGGGTTCCGGTCGGTCGAGACCTGAGCGAACATCTCGATATCTTCATCCGTCACCACTTTGCGCAGGTGGCGGGACATGCCCATCTCGATGTCTTCAATACAGATCGTTCCGCGTGGAAGATTGTCCAACATGGTGCCCTCACTTGAAATCCGCCGAGTAATAAAAGTCTACCATCGGCCATCCGTTGGCAACTTTATTACTTCGCAACTGCAGAAAATCAAGTGAAAAATGACTAACGCAAACGCCCGATTGTATAGGTGGGATTGATCTTTTCCCTTTCTATATAGTCGCTTAGGGATTCCGCGTGGGGGTGGTGCGACGTTTTCGTCTCAGCCGCGGCCAACCCGCCTGAGATAAAGAGCGTATCGATTCCCTCCCCCATGCCGCCAAGGATGTCGGTATGCGGGCCGTCACCGATAGCCAGAATGTCGCAGTCCGAGACGTCAACATCCATTTCCTGCACGCGACGACGCGCCAGATCATAGATCGGCGGATGGGGTTTGCCGAAATACAGGCTCTCGCCACCCATCTCGGTGTAAAGCTTTGCCAAAGCGCCCGCGCACCATTCGCGAACTTCGCCCCGATCGACCACGATGTCGGGGTTCGCACATAGCAGCTTCATGCCTTTTTGCTTGGCATAGAGGAAATCCGGGCGATTGACGTCGGGATCCGCCATCGTATCAAACGGCCCGCAGCATACGATCCCCTCGGCCTGATCCAAAGGGACGCGCTCGATATGAACAGGATGGTCCAACAGCTTCAGGGGCTCGAAGAATCCCGCATCGCGTTCCCATTCCCCCATGAAGTAAACCTTTTCGCCAACCGTGCCGCGGAACATGGCTGAACGGGCTGAATCTCCGCTTGTGGCGATCGTGTCATAGGCGTCGGCGGGGACGTTAAACTGCGAAAGCTGCGTGGCGACGCCCGCGCGCGGTTTTGGTGAGTTTGTCACCAGAACAACGAAACCGCCCTCCGAGCGGTAGGTCTGCAGCGCGGCAACCGCTTCTGGATACGCAGTGATCCCATTGTGAACACAGCCCCAAAGGTCGACGAAAAGCACTTTGTAGCGATCGGAGATCTCGTGGAGGGCGGAGATGATCTGGGTCATGGGATTCCCTTTGGCATGGTCTGCGGACAGCCAAGCCTATGGCAGAGCTTGGCAGGATTTGCCAGAGGGGGCGCTGCCCCCGCCGCGGCGAGCCGCGACTCCCCCGAGGTATTTTGAAACAGAAGAAGCAGGGGGTCCGCACTTCATCTGGCTACAAATATCCCGGAGCGCGAGGCAGAGCCTCGCAAAAAAAAGGCGCCCGCTTGGGGCGCCCTTGGGTCAGGTATCAAACCTTGAGGTTCGGGATGATCTGCTTTTTCCGGCTCATGATGCCGGGCAGGACTACGGCGTCGCCGTCGACCGATGCACCGAAGCTTTTCTCGGCGACGGTTTTGACCAGATCATTCGGGACCAGCAGGGTGGCCTCTTCGTTAAGGATATCCACGACGAACAGCAGCACCTGATCGACGCCGTCTTCCTTTGCTACGTCAACCATCGACGTGGCCAGGCTGTCCTTGCGGTCCAGAACAACGCCGGGAGCGGTGGTTTCCAGGACGGAGACGCGGAACTTGGTGCCTTCGACTTCATATTCCTTGCTGTCCATGCGGATCAGTTCGGCATCCGAGAACGAGGACACATCCGATTTTGCCGCGAACATGTCCGCCGCATAGGCCGAGACATCCAGACCCAGTTCTGCGGCCAGTTTCTCGGCCACTTCGCGGTCATGCGCGGTGGTGGTGGGCGAGCGGAATTCCAGCGTATCGGACAGGATGCAAGTCAGCGCTGCGCCTTTGATGGCTTCAGGCATCTTGGCGGCGTCGTCACCCATCAGGTCGACCATGATGGTCGCAGTACAGGCCAGAGGGCGAACGGTGATATCGATAGGGCCTTTGGTTTCCAGACCTCCAACCAGTTTGTGGTGGTCGATGATGGCACGGATGTCGGCGCTGTTGACGCTGGCGGGCAGCTCTGCCGGGTTGTTGGTGTCGACGATAACAACCGGAACGTCCGCTTCAACGTCTTCGATGATGCGCGGCTTGGGCAGGTCCCAGCGCTGCAGCATGAAGGCGGCTTCGGTGTTGGGCTCGCCCAGCAGCACGGGTTCAGCCTGCTCGCCTTTGACTTCGTTCAGGTACCATGACCACAGGATCGGAGAGCCGGTGGAATCGGTGTCGGGAGATTTGTGACCAAATACTAGGGTTGTCATGTCAGCGTCCTGCGGATTGGAAATTTTGCGCGCCTTATAGGGCGCATGACAGGGCTTGTCACCTGCTTGCGGGCCGCTGCGACTGTTGGTCTGACTTGCCGAGAAATCAGAACGGCGCGCGCGTCAGCGTGTAGCCTTCCCGTTCCAGAAGCGAGAGCAAGCCATATGTTTGGCTGAGATGCCCGGCACCTACCGCGATGACGGCCGTCTGATCCTGAATCCGCAGGATATGGTCCATCCAACTGTTATTGCGATCTACCAGCAATTGTTGTTCGAACTGCGCCCATTCTGCGTCGTAATCCTCTTGCGACAGGCCCGAGGCCTCGAACCCCTGAATCCGGGCCAATTGCAGGATCTGCGCATGTTTTTCCTCGAGATACGCATTGGCCATGGTGGCAAGGTGGTTTGCATCGGCCTGCATCGCTCCGGACAAGCGGACCAGCGAGTCGACCTGTTGTTCCAGTGAAAGCGTGTCGAACATCGCCATCAGGTCTTCGATCCGCTCCAGCGAGTGTTGGGGAATCCCGTGCGCCTCGGCCACATCTGTCAGGCGGGCATCCATGCCATGGTTCGCATCCGGGTTCCGCATCAGGCAGGGCGGGATGCCCAGCATCATGCTCAGAAACCAGGGCCGCATTTTGGCCGCCATCCAGCTGGGAATGCCGCGCTCGGCCAAAGAAGTCGAAAGGGCCGCCCAGTCCTCGGCGCTCATCAGGTCGATCAGTGTGGGGCCTTCGGTGATCATCACGGGGCTCAGGTCATTGGCCAGGCCTTGCTCGAACGCTTCCATTTTGGCCTCGGTGACCTCGAAATAGATCGCGTCTGCATGGGCTACGATGGGTGTCAGCCGTTCGACGACCGGCCCCATCCGTGCATCGTTGGTGTGCAGTGTTCCGATCAGGTGCAGGGTCGTGTCGCCCTTGGTGGCGATCCAGTGATTGCCCTCGGGGTAAGGGACCGAGGCAAGGGATTGTTGCAGGGCGGCCTGATCCTCTTCCGACATCAAGGGCCGCAGGTCGTGACCTTCGCAGGCGGCATGTGCGGTCAGGGGCAGAAGCAATAGTCCAAAAAGGGCCATCAGGCGCATAGGCGGTCCTTCCTCGGTTGGTCAAACAGACGACATAAGATTTAGGCATCCAAATACAGCATATTCAAGGCGACCTATCTGGTATTTCGACACGAAACGCATAGCATTGGGCCATGGAGCGCGAGCAGGATCTTTATCCCCCCATCAAGGCATTGTTCGAGAGGCAGGGCTATACCGTGAAAGGTGAGGTTGGCGCAGCCGACATCATGGCCTTGCGCGACGGGTCCGAGCCGGTGATCGTCGAGTTGAAGCTGCGCTTTTCGCTGGCTTTGTTCCACCAGGCCGTCGCGCGGCTCAGGATCACGGATCAGGTCTATCTGGGGGTCAGCAAGCCAACCGGACGCACTGCGCGTCGAGCGTTGCGGGATAATCTGGCGCTCTGCCGCAGGTTGGGCTTGGGCCTGATCACCGTGCGCGCGGACGGAGCTGTCGAGGTGCATTGCGATCCTGGCCCCTACGCTCCGCGCAAGAACAAGGTCAAGGCAGGCCGGATGCTGCGAGAGTTTGATCGGCTGCAAGGCGACCCGAACTCTGGCGGCGCAACACGGCACGGCATTGTAACCGCCTATCGCCAGGATGCTTTGAAATGCGCGGCACATCTTGCCGAACATGGCGCCTGCAAAGGGGCCGAGGTCGCGAAGTCGACAGGCGTAGCCGAAGCCACTCGGCTGATGCGCACCAATCACTACGGCTGGTTCGACAAGGTTGAAAAAGGTGTTTATGCCCTGACGGATGCGGGGCAGGAGGGCTTGAAGCACTGGGCCTATAGTTGGGACCAGCCTGATTGAGGGTCTGGGTCGAAAAAAATCCATCACAGCTTGTTGACTCGGGGATTTGCACCCCATAGCTATGCGTCGTTATCACTCTCTACCCTTGAGTGCTAACGCCTCGCCAGTCGGCGGGGGGAGGATAGATAAACTTTGAGCCCAAGGAGCTACAAAGATGGCATTGAAACCGCTTCATGACCGTGTGCTGGTTCGCCGTACAGAAAGCGAAGAGAAAACCGCAGGCGGCCTGATCATTCCTGATAGCGCGAAAGAAAAGCCCAGCGAAGGCGAAGTCGTCGCAACCGGCGAAGGCGCACGCAAGGACAGCGGCGAGCTGATCGCAATGGCGGTCAAAGCTGGCGACAAGATCCTGTTCGGCAAATGGTCGGGCACCGAGGTTCAGGTCGACGGCGAAGAGCTGCTGATGATGAAAGAAAGCGACATCATGGGGATCATTGAGTAAGCCGCCGCGCTTCCTCTGATCTTCATTTACAACTAATTTCTCAAGGAGAAACGACATGGCTGCAAAGGACGTCAAATTCGACACCGATGCCCGTAACCGCATGCTGGCAGGTGTGAACATCCTGGCCGATGCTGTTAAAGTGACCCTGGGCCCCAAAGGCCGCAACGTGGTTCTGGACAAATCCTTCGGCGCACCGCGCATCACCAAAGACGGTGTTTCGGTTGCCAAGGAAATCGAACTGGAAGACAAGTTCGAAAACATGGGCGCGCAGATGGTGAAAGAAGTCGCCAGCCGCACCAATGACGAAGCCGGCGACGGCACCACCACCGCAACCGTTCTGGCCCAAGCCATCGTTCGCGAAGGTCTGAAGCAGGTTGCAGCTGGCCTGAACCCGATGGACCTGAAGCGCGGTATCGACCTGGCGACTGCCAAAGTTGTTGCAGGCATCAAAGACGCGTCGCGTGAAGTCAAAGACTCGGCAGAAGTTGCTCAGGTTGGCACCATCTCGGCCAACGGCGAAGCCGAAATCGGCCAGCAGATCGCAGACGCGATGCAGAAGGTTGGCAACGAAGGCGTCATCACCGTCGAAGAAAACAAAGGTCTGGAAACCGAGACTGATGTTGTCGAAGGTATGCAGTTCGACCGTGGCTACCTGTCGCCTTACTTCGTCACCAACGCAGACAAGATGATCGCAGAACTCGACGACTGCATGATCCTGCTGCACGAAAAGAAACTGTCCTCGCTGCAGCCGATGGTTCCGCTGCTCGAGCAGGTGATCCAGTCGCAAAAGCCGCTGCTGATCATCGCGGAAGACGTTGAAGGCGAAGCGCTGGCGACGTTGGTTGTCAACAAACTGCGCGGCGGCCTGAAAATTGCTGCTGTCAAAGCACCGGGCTTCGGCGATCGTCGTAAAGCCATGTTGCAGGACATCGCAATCCTGACCGGCGGTCAGGTCATCTCGGAAGATCTGGGCATGAAGCTTGAGTCCGTCACCATGGACATGCTGGGCACCGCCAAGAAGATCGAGATCACCAAAGACGAAACCACCATCGTTGACGGTGCAGGCGAGAAAGCCGAGATCGAAGCACGCGTTGCTCAGATCCGCACTCAGATCGAAGAAACCTCGTCGGATTACGACCGTGAGAAGCTGCAAGAGCGCGTTGCCAAACTGGCAGGCGGTGTTGCTGTTATCCGCGTCGGCGGCATGACCGAAGTTGAAGTGAAAGAGCGTAAGGACCGTGTGGACGATGCTCTGAACGCGACCCGCGCTGCTGTGCAGGAAGGCGTTGTTGTGGGTGGCGGTGTTGCTCTGGTTCAGGCCGGTAAAGCACTGGAAACTCTGGAAGGTGCAAACGCTGACCAGAACGCCGGTATCAACATCGTTCGCAAAGCGATCGAAGCGCCGCTGCGCCAGATCGCCGAGAACGCAGGTGTTGACGGTGCGGTCGTTGCGGGCAAAGTCCGTGAATCCGGCGATGTATCGTTCGGCTTCAACGCGCAGACCGAAGAATATGGCGACATGTTCTCGTTCGGCGTGATTGACCCGGCCAAAGTTGTCCGTACCGCGCTGGAAGACGCGGCCTCGGTTGCTGGTCTGCTGGTCACCACCGAAGCAATGGTTGCTGACAAGCCCGCCAAAGAAGGCGCGGCACCTGCTGGCGGCATGCCCGACATGGGCGGCATGGGCGGCATGATGTAAGCTGCTTGGGCCATAGTGCTTACGAGCGGGGTCGCCTTTGGGCGGCCCCGTTTGCGTTTGGAATGCCCGCTGCGCGGCCATGCCTCCGGCGGACGTATTTTTGAACAGAAGAAGACTGGACGTTGCACGTAGCCGGAAAGTGAGTGTGCAAAGTGTGGCCAACGCGCTATGCGGGTTTCATGAGACTGTTTCTTCTGACCTCCCTGACCATGTGCGCCTTTGCGGCCAATTCGATTCTGAACCGGCTGGCGATTGAGAGCGGGGCGAGCGATCCTGCATGGTTCGCCGTCGTCCGTGTTCTGGCGGGTGCGATGGTTCTGGCCGTGTTGGTTCTTTTGAAGGGCGAGGTTCTGCCGCTTCGGTCGCCACGTCGGATCATCGGGGCGGGGTCACTGTCTCTCTATATGATTGGTTTTTCTGTGGCTTACCTGACGCTGGACGCCGGGTTGGGGGCGTTGATCCTATTTGGTGTCGTTCAGATCACCATGTTCGCAGTCGGAGCTATGACCGGAGCGACCCCAACGGTGCGCCAATTGGCTGGCGCAGCGGTCGCATTGGGCGGGTTGGCCTATGTGCTTTGGCCATCGGGGACCGTTCAGGTGGACGCCTTGGGGGCTGCTCTGATGGTCGCGGCAGGGATCGGCTGGGCCGCCTATTCCTTGGCCGGACGGTCCGAACCGAACGCTTTGGAGGGCACGGCGGCCAATTTCGTTGTCGCCTTACCCGTCACGGCTATGGCCTTGCTGGTGACAGGTGGTACTTGGCAGATGACCGGATTTGGCTATTTTCTGGCGGCTCTGTCCGGGGGCGTGACCTCGGGCCTTGGCTACGCGCTTTGGTATCGCGTGTTGCCGCAGCTTGCTCCCTCGGTCGCGGCAGTCGTACAGCTGAGCGTCCCTGTCATCGCAATCGTTGCCGGAATTTTGCTGTTGGGTGAGGTGGCAAGCATGCGCTTGATCATCGGCGCGGCGTTGGTTTTGGGCGGGATCGCGCTGGCAGTACAGCGCAGAACCTGAGGTCACATCTTTCCCCGAGCCGAAATAGGCCTTATCTGGCGGGTATGAGAGTTTTGCTTGCCATAGTTTTCCTCCTTCTCCCGGCTGCGGCCCAGGCGAAATGCGTGATCCTGCTGCATGGGCTGGCTCGGACCGAGGCGTCCTTTTCGGTGATGGAGCAATTGTTCGAGGTGCATGGCTACACAGTCATTCGCCCGGGTTACCCGTCGACCGATCTGGGCATTCCGGAACTGGCCGAGCAAACTCTGCCCGATGCGTTCGCCGAGTGCGGGGACGACACTGCAAATGTCGTGGCGCATTCCATGGGCGGTATCCTGTTGCGCTATTGGCTGCAGGATCACGAGCCGGAGAATTTGGGTCGCGTTGTCATGCTTGGGCCGCCCAATCAGGGCAGCCAATTGGTTGATGAATTGGGCGCGTGGGAGGTGTTCGGCTACCTCAATGGTCCGGCAGGGCTGCAGTTGGGCACAGGCCCCGAGGGCATCCCGCGCCAATTGCCCCCGGTTGAGTTCGAGCTTGGGGTGATCGCGGGTGAAAACTCTCTGAACCCGGTCTTTTCGTCGATGATTGATGGGCCAGACGATGGCAAAGTGTCGATCCGCACGACCCGAGTTGAAGGTATGGCGGATCATATCGTTCTGCCTGTGACGCATACTTTTATGATGAACAATCCCCGCGTCATGGCCCAGGCGCTGCACTTCATCGAATTTGGACAGTTCGACCCGCAAATCACTTGGCTTGATGGGGTGATGGACGTCATTGACGAGATCTGTATCGGGCAGGATTGCTCGGAGCCGGACTCGGAGCGCACGGAATGACGGCATTGGAACTGACGTTGACCGGAGCAGAGGTTCTGCTGCCGGAGGCTGGGTTGTCGCGCGCCGATTTGTCAATTGCCGAAGGGGTCGTACAGGGCGACCGGACCGGGCGACACGTTGATCTGTCAGGCTATTTGGTTCTGCCCGGCATAATCGACCTGCATGGGGACGGGTTCGAACGTCATATTGCCCCGCGCCGTGGTGCCATGAAGCAGATGAACGAAGGTATCCTGTCGGTCGAGGCCGAGCTTGCCGCCAATGGGATCACCACCGGCGTTCTGGCCCAGTTCTACAGCTGGGAAGGCGGGGTGCGTGGGCCGGATTTTGCCTCGCAGGTGTTCAAGGCGATTGCCGATGTCAAGGACAGCACCGTCACGGATCTGATCCCGCAATTGCGGTTCGAGACGCATATGCTGGACGACTATAACGAGCTGGCCGAAAAGGTTGCGGATTGGCAGGTGCCTTATGTCGTCTTCAACGACCACCTGCCGCATGACCGCCTGGCCGAAGGGCGAAAACCTCCGCGTCTGACGGGGCAGGCCCTGAAAGCGGGGCGCAACCCCGATGTGCATTTTGAGATGCTGCTATCCATGCATGCCCGCAGCGATGAAGTCCCCGCCGCACTTGACGCGCTTTGCGCTGACTTGACCCAAAGCGGCGTGCGCTTGGGCAGCCATGATGATGCCACGCCTGAGACCCGCGCAGGATGGCGCAAACGCGGTGTTTCGATCGCTGAATTCCCCGAAACCCTCGCTGCAGCCGAAGCCGCACGCGCGGCCGGAGATCACATCATCCTCGGCTCGCCTAACGTGGTGCGCGGAGGCTCCCATAAGGGCAACGCCAGCGCGCTGGACCTGATCGCTATGGGGCTGTGTGATGCGCTGGCCTCGGACTACCACTACCCCAGCCCACGCCGCGCCGCATTGATGTTGGCAAAAAGCGGGTTGCTGGATTTTGCGGCGGCCTGGGCGCTGGTCTCATCCGGTCCCGCGCGGGTTCTCGACCTGAAAGATCGCGGCACGCTGATGCCGGGTCAACGCGCCGATATCGTCATTCTGGATGCAAAAACCCACCGCGTCGCCGCCACCTTTGCTGGCGGGCGTGTTAGCCATATGTCCGGCGACATCGCGGCCAGATTTTTCGCCTGACCGCCTGCTCTTCTGTTCTAAAAGTACCTTCGCCGGAGGCATCGCGCAGACTGCGTGATTTCCCTCAGCGGGCGATGCGGTTGAAGTGACCCATCTTCCGGCCCGGCTTGACCTCGGCCTTGCCGTACAGGTGCAAGGCGACGTCCCGCTCCTTCGCCAGCTCTGGCACGCGGTCCATATCGTCGCCGATCAGATTCTCCATCACCACGTCCGAGTGCCGCTGCCCGTCGCCCAAGGGCCATCCGACCACGGCGCGAATATGCTGCTCAAACTGGTCGACGGCGCAGCCATTCTGCGTCCAGTGGCCCGAGTTATGCACCCGAGGTGCAATTTCGTTCGCGATAAGGCCCGAGGGTGTGACGAACAGCTCCACCCCCATCACGCCCACATAGTCCAAAGCATTCAGAATGTTGGCCGCGAGCAGAACTGCATCCGTCCGTTGCGCTGGACGCAGGCGGGCAGGAACCGTTGTGGTGTGCAGGATGCCGTCGCGGTGGACGTTCTCACCGGGGTCAAAGCAAGCGACCTGACCATCAAGCCCGCGGGCCGAGATGATCGAGATCTCGTGCGTAAACTCCACGAACCCCTCAAGGATCGCGGGGGCGCCCGCCATATCGGCCAGAGCAGCCTCGGCGTCCTCAGGCGCGCGCAGGCGGGCCTGGCCTTTGCCGTCATAGCCGAACCGGCGGGTTTTCAGGATCGCGGGTGTGCCGATTTCCTCAATGGCCGTATTCAGGCTTGCCAGATCGGTGACGTCCGCAAAAGGTGCTGTGTTGAGGCCCAGAGCTTGCAGGAAATTTTTCTCAGTCAGCCGGTCCTGACTGACCCGCAGAGCCTCGCGTCCCGGACGGATTGGGCGGTGGGCTTCCAGCAGGTCCAGCGCCTCGGTTGGGATGTTCTCGAACTCGTAGGTGATGACATCGACCGAGTCGGCGAAGGCGCGCAGCGCGTCGGCGTCGTCATACGGCGCGGTTGTCACGCGGTCGGCGACTTGCGCCGCAGGCGGGTTCGCGCCCGGCTCAAATATATGCGTCACAAACCCCAAGCGGGAGGCAGCGACCGACAGCATCCGGCCCAATTGGCCTCCGCCCAGGATTCCGATCCGGGCACCGGGTTGCAGAGCGTCACTCATCGACAGGCTCCTCCGGAATCGAGGCCGACAGAGCCTCACGCCACGCGTCCAACCGTTCGGCCAGAGCGCTGTCCTGCAAGGCCAGAATACCAGCCGCCATCAGGCCCGCATTGGCCCCACCGGCCGCGCCGATTGCCATGGTCGCCACAGGAAATCCTTTCGGCATCTGAACGATCGAATACAGCGAGTCGACGCCCGACAAAGCCCGCGTCTGAACCGGAACGCCGATCACTGGCACGCGGGTTTTCGATGCCATCATGCCGGGCAAATGTGCGGCCCCGCCAGCGCCCGCGATGATCACATGCAAACCGCGCGACGCAGCGGTCTTGCCGTAATCCCATAGACGATCAGGCGTGCGGTGGGCCGAAACGATGCGTTTTTCATACGCGATGCCCAATTCATCCAAGATATTGGCGGCTTCTTTCATCGTGGGCCAATCCGATTGGCTGCCCATGATGATCCCCACTTTCACATCGCTCATCCGCTTGCGTCCCTGCCGTTCGAAAGAGCGCGCACTATAGCCAAATCCGCATGCGAGGCAATGCGTCAGGCGATGATGTCGGGGGTCAGGCGATCCTCGATCAGGCGGATGATGTCTTTCAGCCGCAGTTTCTGCTTTTTCAAGCGTTTGATCGTCAATTGATCGGATGTGCCGGTGGCCTGTAACGCCTCGATCGCCTCATCAAGATCCCGGTGCTGACGGCGAAAAACCTCCAGCTCAACCCGCAGAACTTCGTCGGTTTTCATGGAAAGGTCAGTGGGCGCGTTCATTGGCGACTCGGGCTTGTTGTGGTGCGTCCCCAACAAGATAGTGTGCAAGACGTTATCGCGCCAGACCTTGTGGACATCCGGGTTTCTTCCCATATTCTATCTTGTGCGGTTGCCAGAACGGGGCCGCCCAGAACGTCGCTTTGACATAAAAGGACGAGAACACGTGTCAAAACTTACCTTGGGCTCATACCCGCATTTGTTGGGGTTCGAGCAATTGGAACGCCTTCTGGAACGGTCTGCAAAGGCTGGCAACGAAGGATATCCGCCCTACAACATCGAACAAACCTCGGACTATTCCTACCGCATCACTCTGGCGGTGGCCGGGTTCGCGGAAGAGGATCTGTCGATCACCATCGAGGACCGCCAACTGGTGATCCGGGGCCGTCAACGCGACGACAGCGAGGGGCGCATCTTCCTGCATCGCGGCATTGCGGCGCGTCAATTCCAGCGCATGTTCGTGCTGGCCGACGGTGTCGAGGTGGGCGAGGCGATTATGGAGAACGGTCTGCTGCATGTGGATCTGACCCGCGCCGTGCCGGAAACCGTGGTGCAGACAATCAACATACGGAAGGGGTAAGAGCAATGAACACACCGATTGAAATCAACACCGAAGGCGATCGTATCGTCTATGTCAAAACGGTTGAGGTTGCCGATCTGCCCAGCGATCTGCGCGATCAGGCGGGTGATCTGGATCAACTGTACGCCGTGCATGACTCCGACGGGCAGCAATTGGCGCTTGTCGCCGACCGCAAGCTGGCCTTTGTGCTGGCCCGCGAGCATGATCTCTCGCCGGTGGCCGTTCACTGAACGGCCCCAGCCACACGCGTTTGCGCGTGACATTCCGCCCGACACCAGCGAAACATGCACAAGCTCCGGATCGCATCCGGGATGACATGTTCATGTAAGGAAACGCTGGATGAGCTGGTTCGATTTTGACTGGGTGGATGCCTTTACCGACAAAGCCTTTGGTGGAAATGGCTGCGCCGTAGTCCATGGCGCGGCCCACCTGTCGGATGAGGTCTGCATGGCCTATGTGCGCGAAACCTCTCTGGTTGAGTGTACCTTTACCGGCCCGTCGGATGTGGCCGATATCCGGGTACGGTATTTTCTGGCCAGTCGTGAAATCCCCTTTGCCGGTCATCCGACCATCGCAACGGTCGAGGCACTTCGGTCGCGTGGTCTGGTTGAGGGCGACTCTCTGACTTTGGAAACCGGGGCGGGGCTTGTCGCTATTCGTCTGAACGGTGACGCGATAGAGATGACGCAGGTTGCGCCGGAATTTGGAGCACATGTTCCCGCCGATCTGGTTGCCAGCGCGATTTCGCTGCCCGAAGAGGCCATCATCTCTCCGCCGCGATTTGTCTCTACCGGGTTGCCGTTCTGTATCACGGTGCTGCGGGATCACGAAGCGTTACGCGCGGCGCGGTTGGCCGAAGGTCCTTTGCGCGAGGTGGCTGCATTAGCGGGATTTTCTGGTTCCGATATGGCAGAGCCGTTTTTGGTCAGCTTGCAGGGAGCGACGACACAAGGGGATACGTTCTCACGCCTGCTGCTGGCACCGCCCAGCCCACACGAGGACCCTTTCACAGGTTCTGCGACGGGCGCGATGGCGGCTTATCTTTGGAAATACGGGCTTATGGAGAAAGACCAATTCATCGCTGAACAGGGCCATGACATGGGGCGTCCGGGGCAGGCAACGGTGACGCGCGTCGGCCCAAGCGATGCCATGACCGGGATCAAGGTGGCGGGGCAAGGCTATGTTCTGATGCGCGGACAGGTCGACTTGCCTGAGACGGATCAATGACCCAATCGATTGCTGTTTTACCCTACGGCCACCGTCTGGGCCCGAAACTGGCCGAGGTGCCTCTGTCCGAGCTGATCTGGCACGAGGGCTGCCCGGATCGTTTGCTGGGTAAAACGGTCGGGGACCTCGCGCCGACAGATCATCTGATCATGTATCCCAATTCGACGGTCCATTGGCGGTTGCGGCGTGGCACGAAGGCGCGAATTTCGCTGATGATGGGCGAGCCTTCGGCCATCCACGCCAAACATGACCGACAGCTGCGCCTGACATGGCGGCGGTTCTTTAGGGTGTTCACCTTTCACGACGTTCTACTGGAAAACCTGCCCAATGCTGTGTTTCTGCCCTATGGCGTGACCATGGTGCCGGACTGGCAGGAGCTACAGGCTGAGAAGGTCAAATCCTGTTCGCTGATCGCCTCGGCCAAGCGGGACCTCGTGGGCCACCAGCTACGCCATGACGTTATAGATTGGATCCGCGAAACCGGGGCCGATGTGGACATCATGGGGCGGGGATACACGCCTTTCGATCAGAAATCGGATGGTTTGGCCCCTTACCGCTATTCGGTCGTAATCGAGAATGTTCGAGAGCGGAATTACTTCTCGGAGAAACTGATCGACTCGATCCTCTGCGCAACGGTCCCGATTTACTGGGGTTGCCCGAATATCGGGGATTTCATGGAGACTTCTGGGATGATCCTCTGCGAGACACAGGCAGATATACAGCAAGCGATTCAGTCTGCATCCGAAGAAGACTATGCCCAGCGTCTGCCCCATCTGAAGGCGACTCAGGACGCAGCTGCAGATTACGGTCAGTTCGAAGAACGCGCCGTGCGCGCTCTGCGGCATGAGCTATCGGGCGCGTCCGGTTAAAACCCCATCCAAGCCATCGGTGCGATTGGGTTGTCTTGTGGGTCAATCCCGTGACGCGCGCATAGCGTGCTGAGAAACGATCCCCGCACCGGCAGGCCCGCAGTCTGTTGGGCCATGAATTTCTTCTGATGCCCAAAGACATGCACGGAATGTACCCCGTCTCGTTCAATAGTGGATGGGGGCAGATAGGGGTCGTGCAGCTTCCAAAGCGCCTCATTCGCCAGCGGGTAGAACGTATCGGCGGACATTGCGTGGATGTCCTCTCCGGTCTCACGCAGAAAATGCCCCAGCGCCTTCGGGCCGGAGCATCCCCAGGGCAGCGCCTCGATCCCCCAGGTTTCACCCTCAGCGATACGCTGCTCGTTGCGTCTGCGCAGCTTGGCCCCGCGCCAGGGTTGGGTCGGGTTGGCCGAGGCGACAAATGCCAGCATCTGCGCAAGCGTTTGGGACTCTTGCGGCAGACGGAGCACCCCATTGGGAAACTTGCCGGATTGAGAGGGGGCGAAGACAAAAGGGGACGCAAAATCGAAAGGCTTCAGACAGAGCGCATCCAGATCTACCCAGATGAAATCTGTACGTTCCAGCAACTTCAGCCTGAAAATGTCCGAAAAAACCGCAACGCCTAGCCGATCTTCGGGACGTAACGCGAAAGGGGCGGGCCACAGTATCTCGGACGCGTGCCGCAGGTCGACGCCATTCGGGACGTGCGCGATGTCATGCGCCGCATAGAGGGTGAAGGAATGGCCATGGTCCAGATAGGATTGAATGCATAACGCCTCAAGCCAGCTGAGATCGGAGCCAAACCAGAAGCTGGCGATTTGAGTAAGGGGGTGCATCGTGGATTGACTGTGGCGAACTTGACTGGGTTGACTGCATCAAGGCCACGCATTTTTGTCAATCTCGGTCGTTGTTTTGCACGAAAAACGGCCCCCGGTGACCGGAGGCCGTTTCCAATCTGGTTTATCTCAACCGCTTAGTTCGCAGCGATCAGGCCCATGCTCTCGAGCTTCAGCAGAACCTGATGAGCGCAGTTGTCGACCTCGACATTCTCGGTTTCGACGCTCAGTTCGGGGTTCTGGGGCACGTCGTAAGGGTCTGAGATGCCCGTGAACTCTTTGATCTTGCCTTCGCGGGCCAGTTTATAAAGGCCCTTGCGGTCGCGGCGTTCGCATTCTTCGATGCTGGTGGCCACGTGAACCTCGCAGAAGGCACCAAACTGTTCGATCTCTTCCCGAACGGCCCGGCGGGTGGTCGCATAGGGCGCAATCGGCGCACAGATGGCGATACCGCCGTTCTTGGTGATCTCGGACGCGACATAGCCGATGCGACGGATGTTCAGGTCGCGGTGCTCCTTTGAGAAGCCTAACTCGGACGACAGGTTCTTACGCACGATGTCGCCATCCAGCAGCGTCACGGGGCGGCCGCCCATCTCCATCAGCTTGACCATAAGCGCGTTGGCGATGGTGGACTTACCCGAACCCGAGAAGCCGGTGAAGAACACGGTAAAGCCCTGTTGGCTGCGTGGCGGTTTGGTTTTGCGCAGCTCGGCCACAACCTCGGGGAAGCTGAACCATTCGGGGATTTCCAGACCTTCGGCCAAACGGCGGCGCAGTTCGGTGCCCGAGATATTCAGGATCGTGACATTGTCCTTGTCGAGGATCTCGTCATTTGGCTCGTACTGGGCGCGTTCCTGCACATAGACCATGTGCTTGAAGTCAACCATCTCAACGCCGATTTCGTCCTGATATTTGCGGAACAGATCCTGCGCGTCGTAGGGGCCGTAGAAATCTTCACCTTGGCTGTTCTTGCCGGGGCCAGCATGGTCGCGGCCAACGATGAAATGAGTGCAGCCGTGGTTGGCGCGGATCAGGCCGTGCCAAACGGCCTCGCGTGGGCCAGCCATGCGCATCGCCAGGTTAATCAGCGACATCGAGGTGGTGGAGGCCGGGTACTTGTCCAGCACCGCCTCATAGCAGCGCACGCGGGTGAAGTGGTCAACGTCGCCCGGTTTGGTCATGCCGACAACCGGGTGGATCAGCAGGTTGGCCTGCGCCTCCTTCGCGGCACGGAAGGTCAGTTCCTGGTGGGCGCGGTGCAGTGGGTTGCGGGTTTGGAACGCAACAATGCGGCGCCAGCCCAGTTTCCGGAAATAGGCGCGCAGCTCGTTCGGTGTGTCGCGTCGGCCACGGAAATCATAGTGGACGGGCTGCTGAATGCCGACAACGGGACCGCCCAGATAGACCTTGCCTGCCACGTTATGCAGGTAGTTGACGGCCGGGTGCTCATCGTCATCCGCGCCAAAGACCTTCTCGGCTTCGCGCGATTTGTCGGGGGTCCAGCGGTCGGTCACAGTCATGGTGCCGAGGATCACGCCCTCTTGGTCGCGTAGGGCAATGTCTTGGCCCAATTCGATGCTTTCGGCGAATTCTTCGCTGACATCCAGCGTGATCGGCATCGGCCACAGCGTGCCGTCAGCCAGACGCATGTTCTCGACCACGTTGTCGTAGTCGGCCTCAGACAGGAACCCTTTCAGCGGATTGAAGCCGCCATTCATCAGCAGTTCTAGATCGCAGATCTGGCGCGGAGACAGGTCATGGCTGGTCAGATCCGCAGCCTCAACCTTCAGCTTCTGGGCCGAGTCATAAGATACGTAGAGTTCGGGAATGGGGGCGAGGTTGCTTAACATTGTCATCGGAATTCTCTTGTCGATGTGATGATGCGCCAGTGTGATCTTGGCATTTGAAACGGCATGTGCCCCGCCACTGAGTCAGAGTCCACAGGGTCAGATAAAACTAAGGATGATATGAGCGGTTTTTCTTGTGATTGGAAGAATTTTCCAATTCGGTGGAAAACCGGCGATCAAAGTTCCGGTAATCTAGCGCAAATGTGCCACAGTAAGTATGCGTGTTCCTGTTGTCTTAGGCCTTTTCAAGTTCCGAGGCGCGGGGCACCGGCAGGGCTGGAACGGGTTCGGACACGCCGCGCAGCTTGAAGGGCTGAATACGATCGTCCGAGATATCCATCTCGGCGGCCTGTAGCAGCTCGGCCGACACCAGAAGCTCAACCCCCAGCGGCTTTGTCTCGGCCTCAAGGCGGCTGGCGACATTCACCGCGTCCCCGATGATGGTCTGCGCGGCATGGCCGGCCGCGCCAATTTCCCCAAGCACTAGATCGCCCAGATGCAGCCCCATGCCGATGCGGATATGCGGGCTGTCTTCGGATGAGAGCTGCCGGTTGAACTGTTCCAGCGCATGGCTGATCTCAATTGCCGCTTTCAGACCGGCGCGGGCGGATTGCTGGGGGCCGGGTTTGTCAAAAACCGCCAGCAACCCATCCCCCATATATTTGTCGACGACCCCGCCCTGAGAGGTGATCGAAGGCACAATCGCGTCGAAGAAACGGTTCAACAGGAAGACGATGTCATAAGGCAATTGCCCAGCGGTACGGGCGGTAAAGCCGCGCATATCTAGAAACAGCACGGCCAACTGACGTTCCTGCCCCTGACTGGCATGAGCTCTGTCGTGCTTCCCGTCGGGGCGGAAAACACGAAAGACCTTTACCGGCTCGGTCGGGCGCATCTGACAGGCCAGGCGCGTCTGGGCCGAGGCCCCAACGGCGGCCAGACTGCGGGCTTCGATCTCGCTGGGCGGGGGCAGGTGATCTCCGCCATCTTCGACGATCACGCGGCAGGTGGTGCAGCGGCCCTTGCCGCCACATAGGGCTGCATGCGGAATTCCGTTGGCCTGAGACATCTCAAGCAGCGTCATGCCCTTCTCGGCAAAAACCTCGGGGCCTCGGGCATAGGTCACCTGTACAGAGTGCCGACGACGCCACAGCTTGCGGCCAAGATAGAAGGCCGCCGTGGCCCCGAGCGCGGCCCAAAACCCCGTCATGGCGTTGTCTTCGACGCGGAACATGGCCTCAAAGGCCTCGGCCGAGGGCCAGTTATAGTGTTCGATATACTGTTCGCGCAGGAAGTCATCGGCAAAATCGGCCCAGATGCGGCGCCCCTCGGTCAGCACACCGGCCAAGGCGAAACAGGGGACAAAAACCGCAAGACCGATCAGGTAGGGCAGGGTCTTGCCCCACCACCGTGTCAACCGCAGCCACATGTGCAACCCGATGCAGCCATGTACCCACACGATCAGCAAGAGCAGGCTTTGCATCCAGATCGCAGAGCTTGGCCACATCAGGATGATGATATAGCCCATTTCGTCATTCACATCGTAGATCTCATGCGCGTAGCGCGTGTGAATGATATGGACGATCAGCTGGATCGGGATCAGCAGCCCCAGCACGATTTGCAGGGCCGAGCTGAACGGCATGCGCAAGGTCCGTCGTTGTATGATCGACGTTAGCGCAAGGCCCGAATGCACGATCAGCGCAAGGTAGAGAAGCGCGCTCATGGCGTCGTGGCGGGTGACGGCCTTTCGACCGTCTTGCATGCCATGCAGATAATCGGTGTGAAACAGGCCGAGGCCGATGTTCAGAAAATGGAATAAGGCAAAGACAAAAAGGACCAGCCCGCTGCCGATCCTAAGCCGGGTTGACCACCCGCCACGCCAAAGAGCGTTGTCCGTTGTGACCACGCGCGACCCTCATGTTTTGCACCAGTGTGAGGCCGCGCGGGGATAGGGTCAAGCCGGTGTGACCTGACCCTGTGGCCCTTAGTCCTGTTCGGCCAGAAAGCGTTCGGCATCCAGGGCAGCCATACAGCCCATGCCTGCGCTGGTGACGGCCTGACGGTAGATGTGATCTGTCAGGTCACCGGCTGCGAAAACACCCGGAACCGAGGTCTCGGTTGATCCTGGCTTGGTTACGACATAGCCGCCCATATGGGTTTCCAGCGTGTCCTTGACCAACTCATTGGCCGGGGCATGGCCGATGGCGACAAAAACGCCCTTGCACGGGATTTCAGAGATTTCGCCCGTTTTCACGTTCTTGACGCGCACGCCTTCGACGCCCAAGGGCGCATCGGTCCCGATGACTTCGTCCAGTTCGTGGAACCAGAGCGGTTCGATCTTTTCATTCTTCATCAGGCGATCCTGCAGGATCTTTTCCGCCCGTAACTCGTCGCGGCGGTGGATCAGGGTCACCTTGCTGGCGAAATTGGTCAGGAACAGCGCTTCTTCCACGGCGGTATTGCCGCCGCCGATTACAACGATCTCTTGCCCGCGGTAGAAGAACCCGTCGCAGGTCGCACAGGCCGAGACGCCGAAGCCTTTGAATTTCTCTTCCGACGGCACGCCAAGCCATTTGGCCCGCGCACCGGTCGCCAGAATGACCGCATCGGCAGTGTAAACCGTGCCGCTATCCCCTTTTGCGGTGAAGGGACGTTTCGAGACATCCAGATCGTTGATGATGTCGCCGATGACCTCACAGCCCATCGCCTTGGCGTGGTCCTGCATGCGGACCATTAGATCGGGGCCTTGTACCTCAGTATCGCCGGGCCAGTTTTCGACCTCGGTGGTGGTCGTCAGCTGGCCGCCGGGCTCGATCCCTTGCACCAGAATGGGTTCCAGCATCGCGCGGCTTGCATAAACCCCGGCTGTATAGCCTGCGGGTCCCGACCCGATGATCAGAACCTTGGTGTGTCGTGTGTCGGCCATGGTACCCCCGCTCGAACTGCCTGATTTGGGCCTTTTGCCCGTCGCAAGGATATAGCGATGGGCGGGCAGGGCTTAAAGCCCCTTCATGAAGGGAACCTGATATGCCTTGTCGGTATGGCCCTGCGCAAATGAGCGATCTGAAAACAAAGAAAATTGCGCAGCTACGAAACATTATTGCGCGTGGGCTGGGTGCTGATATAAGAACCGAAAAATCAGGAGCGTTTTATGGTCACGACCCGGCTGGATGAAATTGATCGCAAGATTCTGGCGGAATTGCAGGCGGACGGTCGCATGACCAATGTAGAACTGGCCAAAAGGGTCGGTATCTCGGCCCCTCCGTGCTTGCGCCGTGTGCGCACTTTGGAGGAATCGGGCTATATCACCGGCTACCACGCCGAAGTGAACGCCCGCGAGCTTGGGTTTGAGGTTCAAGTCTTTGCGATGGTTGGATTGGACAGCCAGGCGGAGTCGGAGCTCAGCGCGTTCGAGGAGCAGTGCAGACTATGGCCGCTGGTCCGTGAGTGTCACATGCTGAACGGCGAGGTCGACTTCATCCTGAAATGCGTCGCGCCCGACCTCAGCAGTTTTCAGCAGTTCCTGACCGGCGAACTGCTGACCACGCCAAACGTGGCCAGCGTCAAGACATCGCTTGTTATCCGCGGCGCAAAAGACGAGCCAGGCGTCCCGTTCGATGTATTGGAAGACCGAATGAACCGCTCGGCGTAAACCACATCCGTCGTGTTTCTGTTGGGCAGGGCGGCAGCATAGCCACCACCGCCAGGGTCAAAGCCCATCCTATCAAAATCTGCATAAAGCCCCCACTCTGCAGTACTCTTTAACAATTCACGCCGATATCGCGTCGATCTCTCCGTCTCCGGCGCGCGGCATAAGCAACGGGCCAAAATCGTTCAGCGATTCGATATGCGCGAACAGGTTCAGATAGATCGACCGTAACGAATGGCTGATCATGCGAACCGCATTAGCACCTGGATGATAGGTTTCAAAGGGCAAGCCGTCTACACGGATGACCGAGTGTTTTTTCAGGCAAATGTGAAACAATTCTACTGGAGTTGGAGGCATTGTTTCCACAACACCCATTCCGTCCTGAAATTCGGCCACAGGCGCCAGAATCGGTGACCCGCCATGCAGGTGCCGCAAATGGGCTGGCGTGCCAAGCAGACGCGCGGCTGGTCCTGCGATCACACCGGACATCGGTTTTTGCATGCCAAACGTATCAGCCATGATGCGGGTCAACGGACGGGTGCGCCCGCGCGAATCCTCGCGGCCCGGTATCAGCGTCACAGAGCCTTTCCACAAAACGGTCTCAGAGGTTCCGTCCTGCGTCAGTACCGTGTCGCCGGGCAGCAGATCCTCGATCGCCATGGGCCCCTGTTCGGTTTCCACAAGCGACCCCCGTGAGAAGGCGCAAAAGGCGTCCTCGAACATCGGCAGGGCCGGTGCGATATGCCGGGTTTGCGCAATGTCTCCGTTTTTGAGCAGGGCGCTCACTTCGTAACGGCGCAGCTGGGCTTTCTGTTTTGTAGTCGGCCGCGGAGTGTCGCGGAGCAATGCCGAGGTTTCGACAGCATTTCTGGCAGCAATGGCCAGTGATTTTGGAATAGTCATAAATATTCCGTTCCTTTTAGAACCGGATCAGACGGGGCATACCCCCATGCAGGCCCATCTGTCGGTTCGGTTCTTTGTCTTGAAATAAATGGGTAACCCTTGGGCACCGGCTATGGCCGCAGCGCACAGCGAAGCAATTTCGCATTCCATTGGTCAATCCATTGACCCCCCAGACAAACTCGTACTGCGCGGGCGAAAATGCCCGCAAACACGCTCCGAACTCAGGATGCATTTTTCTTTGCATCCCACGCACATCGGACCGGAGCACTACCCGGTGCGCGTTGACCAAATGGAACCGGCAGCTTGGTTCCGTTGGCTTTCTGTTTCAGCGTCGCGTCGCCAGACGGCGGGCAACCCTGACAGAATGGCTTGACACTCGCTTCCACGGCATGTCCAGTTTCGGGTCCTGTGCGGCCTGAATGACCGCGCTGAGAAAGCGAGATTTCTGTTTCATTTTCTGGTCCTGCTCGATCGGAGGTCTGAGCCTCATTCCGTGTGTGTAGACTTAACGTGCCGCAGGTTTGCGGCAGGGATAAGGCTTAACCGGGATCAAAAACGGACAAAAAATAAAGGTTGGCGGTTCCTCTGTTTGAGGTGCCAGCATTCATTTGTCGGCAAAGACAGATAACCTTCTGAGTACTGGCACAAAATTCACTACGATTCTGTGTCAGGTAAACACAATAAATGTGGCGGAAAGGTGGCGGTTTTGCCTTAATTGGGGCCTAATCTACAATCTGATCGCCGAAATTAACCGCCCGTAGTCCGCCTCTTTGGCGTGTGTTGTCCGGCGGTATGAATAAAAGCGATCTGGATCGGAATACGTGCAATGCCGGGTCCATTCTGCCTGCCCGACACCCGCTTGGCGCAGTTTATGCAGACCAAAGGCTGGCAAATCAAATTGCAGCCGATCCTCGGTGCCATTGGCGAAGAATCGGCTGTTCTCCGAGGACTCCGCCATGAAAGCATCCAGAAACTCGGGGCCGACCTCATAGGCCGCCTGCGAAATGGATGGCCCGATCACGGCACGCGTGTTTTCGCGCGTGGCGCCCAATGCCTCCATCGCGTCCAATGTGGCCTCCAACACGCCGTCCAAAGCGCCACGCCAGCCAGCATGGGCGGCGCCGATCACGTTCGCGTCAGGGTCGCAGAAAAGCACAGGCTGGCAGTCCGCGGTCAGAATTGTCAGAGCCAACCCGGGCGTGGCGGTCACGAGCGCATCCGCCTTGGGTTTGTCACCCGTAAGGGGCGCATCCACCGTCAGCACATCGGGCGAATGAACCTGATGAATACCAACCAGCGCCTCTAGCGTGACATCCATCGCGTCAGCAACCCGTCGGCGATTCAGGGCGACGATCTCGGTCTGATCGGATGATCCATAACCGCAGTTCAATCCCGCGAAGACGCCCGAGGATGCGCCGCCTCTACGGCTGAAAAAGCCGTGTTTTACGGGGGCCAGCATATCCGACGTGAGAATTTCCAAGGTCATGGTTCAAGTCCCGGTGGAGGCGCAGCTTGGGGCGGGTAGAGGCCCAGCACTTTGAACAGATTTCCCATTTCATCGACATGCGTCAACCGGCGATGTGCGGCCACCAGTTCATCAAGCTTGGAGCCGCCTATACCCTTGGCCAGAGCCTGTGCACGGGCGGTGATTCCCAGACGTTCCAGAAAAATACCCTGTGGTGTCAGGCAGGTATGAGCACAGCCTGCGGCCTTCGCAGCCAGCGCCAGGGGCTCAAAATCCACATGCGCGGTCAGGTCTGCTTGGCCGGGGGTTTGCAGAGGGTCCGCACGTTCATGCGCCTTTAGGGCCTGAAGCGTATCGCCAAGCGAGCGCCAGTCACCATAGTCCACGATCAGAGCAGCCCCTCCGTTCTGCGCGATTCGGCAGGCGAGGATGGTTAGAATCGGAATGGCAGGTGCGCAGAGTTCGACGAGATCCCCGTCTCGCGTATCGGACAGCCTGTCCTGCAGCGCAGTATGCGGCGCAGCGGGGCCAAGGCCAAAACTCAGCGCGCCATCGGCCTCTCCGATCAATCGTTCGCACCAAGTGGCGCCATCACGCAGGAATTGGCGGATGGGCAGGGCGTCAAAGAACTCATTTGCCACCAGAAACATCGGCAAGTCCGGCAGTTCCGCCACATCGCTGATCCACTGCGGGTTGTGATCTATCAGGGTTGCCTTTTGCACGTTGCGAAGCGTCTCGGAGGCCTCCAATAGAACAACCTTGGCCGCATCATGGAAACCGGGAACCGTGCGGGTTGCCCGTAGGATATCCGCCATCAGCGTACCGCGACCCGGTCCGAGTTCGGCCAGCGCAAACGTGGATGGCTGCCCCTGATCCATCCAGCTTTGCGCCAGTGATATGCCGATCAACTCGCCGAACATCTGACTGATTTCAGGCGCGGTGGTGAAATCGCCCTGAGCACCAAACGGGTCGCGCGTGGAGTAATAGCCCAAAGTTGGGTGCAGCAGGCATTCGGTCATGTAATCGGCCAGCGTCATCGGGCCGTCTTGCCGGATTCGGGCGATCAGGAGTTCGTGCAGGCTCATGCCGTTCGCCGGGCGCGCAGGGCGAACCACAGGCCTAAGGTAATCATTGGTAGAGACAGGATTTGCCCCATTGTCAGGCCGTAGCCGCCGATATGCCACGCCAGTCCAAGCGGGTTGCCGGGCGAGATGAACTGCGCATCGGGCTGACGGACGAACTCGACCACGAAGCGGGATGCCCCGTAGCCTGCGAGGAAAACGCCCATGATCAGGCCGGGTTTTCGGAACGCGCCGCGCCGATATGCCAACCACAGAAGGACAGCGCCCAATAGTACACCCTCAAGCGCGGCTTCGTATAGCTGCGAGGGGTGACGGGCGCACATACCGGCCACGACACCCGGGCAGTCCTGCGCTGCGAAGCCGGGAAAGATCACGGCCCATGGCAGCTCGCTTGGTCGGCCCCAAAGCTCGGCGTTGATGAAATTGGCAAGCCGCCCCAGCAACAGGCCGGGCGGGACGGTATAGGCCACCAAATCGCCTAGCGACAGGTTCGGAATGTTGTGACGGCGACCATAGAGGTATGAGGCGACAATCACCCCCAGCAGCCCGCCGTGAAAGGCCATCCCCCCTTGCCAGACCTTCAGGATATCTGCCGGGTGCGACAAGTAGTAGGCCGGTTGATAAAACAGCACAAAGCCCAGACGCCCACCCAGAATCACACCGATGATGATCCAGGTCAGCAGATCATCCAACTGCTCAGGCTTCATGGGTGGCGTTTCATTGCGCCAAAGGGCCGGGCGCCGCAGGGCCATCACGGCCAGGCGCCAGGCAATCAGGATGCCTACAATATACGCCAGCGCGTACCACCTGAGCGCGAACTCCATCCCGAACAGTGAGATCGAGAACAGCTCGGGCGACAGATCGGGGAAATTCAGAACAGCCTGCATGTGCGTCTCATTGCCCGGGGTTTGCAGGGCAAGTCAACCTTGAGCCTGCGCCAATCCTTCCCCATATAGGATACAACCGCGATTTCGGAGAAAAGCCATGCAAACCCGCAACAAGATCCTCGACGACGTTTCCCAGCTGATGACCAACGCCATGGGTGTGGCGCAGGGCGCACGCGAAGAGGCCGAGAATGCGATGAAATCGATGATCGACCGTTGGCTGGCTGACCGCGATTTCGTTACGCGTGAAGAATTCGACGCTGTGCGCGCCATGGCCCAAAAGGCCCGCGAAGAGAACGCCGCGCTTGAGGCGCGCATCGCCGCGCTTGAGGCGAAACTGGACAAGTAACGCTGATATCCAGATTTTGAAGACAAGGTTAGCGCCGCGCAATCCAAGGCCGGATTGTGCGGTGTTGTGTATCATGCCGCCTTGCAGAAATTAATCAAGACAAAGCTGCACAAGACGCCAATATTTTGATCGTCGTTGCCGACTGTCCACAACTTATTGCTTTTATCCCCAAGAAATGGGGTTGCCAGACCACCTCTTGCGGCGCACCATATTTGGTACAGGCCTACGGGGGAAGCCCGGCTTGTAGAGCAGGCAACTAGCGCTGGGGCGCTGCCAGCCCCGAAATGCTAGAGAGTAGTGAGGTGGCATTATGGCCCTTTCCGAGCAGTTTCTCGAAGAAGACCTTCATCCAATCGATATTGTTGAACATCTGGCCGAACATCACGACTGGGATTTTGACCGCATCGGCGACGATCAGATCGCCATGGCTGTCGAAGGGCAGTGGCGGACCTATTCGATCACGCTGGCCTGGTCCAACTATGACGAAACACTGCGCATGGTTTGCTCGTTCGAGATGGAGCCTCCCGCCGAGCGGGAGAGTGAGCTGTACGAGCTGCTCAACAAGATGAATGATCAGTGCTGGGCGGGCGCGTTTACCTATTGGGCGAACCAGAAGCTGATGGTCTATCGCTACGGTCTGGTTCTGGCCGGTGGTCAGACCGCAAGCCCCGATCAGATCGACACGATGATCAACGCTGCGGTGCTAAGCGCCGAGCGCTACTACCCGGCGATTCAGCTGGTCACCTGGGGCAATCGCGACCCGGAAGAGGCGATGCAAGTCGCCATTGCAGAGGCCTACGGCCGAGCGTAAACCTTTGCCCTGAACCGTTGAATAGGGGAGGGGCACAGATGGACATGTCGCGCGTGGCCGAGCAGGGCCTTGTGTTATTGGGATGCGGAAAGATGGGGTCCGCGATGTTGGCGGGTTGGCTGGATCACGGCCTGCCCGCCGCTTCCGTTTGGGTGATTGATCCTTACCCCTCGGACTGGTTGAAAGCGCAGGGCGTCAACATCAACACGCCACTGCCCGAATCCCCCGCAGTCGTGTTGGTGGCCGTCAAACCGCAAATGATGGGTGAGGCGCTGCCTGCGATTCAGGCCTTCGGTGGCGGTGGCAGCCTGTTTGTCTCCGTTGCAGCGGGCACCTCGATTGCGACATTTGAGGACGTGCTGGGTGAGGGCACACCGATTGTGCGGGCCATGCCGAACACACCGGCGGCGATCCGTCAGGGTATCACGGCGATGATCGGCAACGCACATGTGTCCGGCGACGATTTGGACCTCGCGGAAAACTTGCTGTCGGCGATAGGCGAAACCGTGCGTCTGTCGGACGAGGCTCAGATAGATGCGGTCACGGGCGTCAGCGGCTCTGGCCCCGCCTATGTGTTCCACCTGATCGAAACGCTGGCCGCCGCAGGGCAGGCGCAGGGTCTGCCGCATGAGCTGGCCATGAAACTGGCGAAATCCACGGTAGCCGGCGCCGGCGCCTTGGCCATGGCCGCCGAGGAAGACCCCTCGCAGCTGCGGGTCAACGTGACCTCGCCCAATGGCACGACACAGGCCGCGCTAGAGGTTCTGATGCACGAAGCAGAAGGTTTCCCGAACCTGCTGCACCGCGCCGTCAAGGCCGCGACCGACCGTTCCAAGGAGTTGGGCCGTGAGTGAGATTTCCTTCGACGACTTCTTGAAAGTCGACATCCGCGTAGGTGAGGTCATCCGCGCCGAGCCCTATCCCGAAGCCCGCAAGCCTGCGATCAAGATGTGGATCGATTTCGGCGATGAGATTGGTGAGCGCAAGACCTCGGCCCAGATCACCGCGCATTACGATCCGTCGACGCTAATCGGCAAACAGGTGATGGCTGTGGTCAACTTCCCTCCGCGCCAGATCGGGAAATTCATGTCCGAGGTTCTGGTCCTTGGCCTGCCGGATGAAAACGGTGAGATCGTGTTGATCGGCCCGGATGGCAAAGTCCCCGTTGGCGGAAGGATGCACTGATGAAACTCTGGATCACGCGACCAATGACATCGGCGGTCGAAGCACGGTCAGCCGCCGAGTTCGATGTTGAGATTCGTCCCGCAACCACGCCGCTGTCCGACGATGAGATGGTGCGGGCGTTGCAGGACTATGACGTGGTCGTACCCACTCTGGGCGACCTGTTCTCGGCCGAGATCTTCGCCAAAGTACCCGAGCCGCGCTGTAAGCTGTTGGCCAATTTCGGCGTCGGCTACAATCACATCAATGTCGAGGCCGCACGCGCCTTGGGCATCGCTGTCACCAACACGCCCGGCGCGGTCACAGATGCGACTGCCGATATCGCCATGACCTTGTTGCTCTCGACTGCGCGGCGCGCGGGTGAGGGGGAACGTCTGGTGCGGGCTGAAAACTGGCAGGGTTGGCATCCCACGGAAATGCTGGGGCATCATGTCACCGGCAAGCGAGTCGGCATCGTCGGCATGGGCCGCATCGGTCAGGCCATCGCGCGGCGCTGTCACTTCGGGTTTGGCATGCAGGTCGCTTATCAATCCCGCAGTGCCAAGCAGTTGGAGTTTGAGGCCGAGTACATCCCCGATCTCTCGGCACTTGCGGCCTCGGTCGATTTCTTGGTTCTGGCCGTTCCGGGCGGGGCTGAGACGCGCCATCTGATCAATGCCCCAGTGCTCGAGGCCATGAACCCCTCGGCCATTCTGGTGAATATCGCGCGGGGTGAAGTGGTGGATGAGGCCGCTCTGATCAGCGCGCTGCAAGCAGGCCAGATCGCGGGGGCCGGGCTGGATGTTTACGAGTTCGAGCCGGTGGTGCCGCAGGCACTGCGCGAGATGCAGAACGTCACCCTTCTGCCGCATCTTGGCACTGCCACCGAAGAGGTGCGAACCGGCATGGGGCATATGGCGTTGGACAATGTGGCCGCCTTTGTCGCCGGGCACGACTTGCCGAATCCGGTCTAGTCGCCGACCGCCTCGCGCCAGTGTTTGCGACAGAGCGAGACATAGGTCTCGTTCCCGCCGATCTGAACCTGGGCACCCTCGGTGATCGCACGGCCATTCTCGTCCTGCCGAATCACCATCGTGGCTTTGCGTCCGCATTCGCAGATGGTGCGGACCTCGCGCATCTCATCGGCCAAGGCCAGTAGGGCGGCTGAGCCGGGGAAGAGTTTGCCCTGGAAATCTACCCTTAAGCCATAGGCCAGCACAGGGAGCTTCAGGTCATCCACGGCGCGGGCTAGTTGCCAGACCTGATCCTCGGACAGGAACTGGGCCTCATCCACGAAGACACAGGCGATCGGATTGGCCTTCTGGCGCGTTTCGATCATGGCAAAAACGTCATCGTCCGGCCGGAAGGTATCGGCTTCTTCGGAAATCCCGATACGCGAGGCGATCCGCCCCACACCAGCGCGCCCGTCCACGGCAGCGGTCATCAGATAGGTCTTCATGCCGCGCTCACGGTAATTGTGCGAGGCCTGCAGCAATACGGTCGATTTGCCCGCATTCATGGTCGAGTAGTTGAAATACAGTTTAGCCATGCGGCGGGTCTAAAGCGCCGACGCCAATCGAACAACCCATCAATCGATCAGAGGGAAGCGACGTCGCCGTTACCATTGCAGAGGCCGAGCAGATGCTCTTTGGGGATGGAACCTTGCGCATGCAACAGCGACGCCATCGGTCAACATGTGACCAAAACGGAGTGAGGCTGAACAATATTGCCTCACGATTACTCATTACCGGCACTGAACGGCCGCCACTCACTCACAAAACCCTCGCATATCTGAGGGATAGTCAATTTATGGCATTTCAATTATGACTCGGTTATGGGAAATTTCCCTATGCTTTCCCCCAAAACGGACAGAAGGGGCGGCGCGCGCAGGTAGCAAGGGTAGAACTATGGCAGATATCGGGGCCTATCTTAAGAAACACACCGAAGCCTTGGTGAAAGATGTCGGGATCGAAGCCGCGTGCGAGATCACGGGCAAATCAAAGGCAACGCTCGGCCGCTACTATTCGGACAACTCGGAACACGCGGATCGGTTCATGCCCGTCGACGCAGTGGCGCGGCTAGAGAACGCGGCCAACTATCCGCATGTTACCTCGGCGCTGGCGGACCTGAAGAACATCACCCTGTCCTACGGGGATCGCAACACGGATTCTCCGCGTACAGGTGGCGTGAACGCGGATGTCATCGCCCTGAGCCAGCGGTTTGCCATGCTGATGACCGAGTATCAGGCGGCCATCGAAGACGGGATCATCACCGTCAATGAAGCCAAGCGCCTGCTGAAGGAAACCAGCCTTTTGCAGCAGGTTCTGATTGAGATGAAACTGCATCTCGAAGAAGAAAGCGTTAGCTGACACGTTTTTGCCGCAAGCCTGTGACAGAAGCGAAGCTGGATTTTTTGGCGAAACAGCGCAGAGCATTCTTTCATGAACGGTTTCCCACGACCCTATAGGGTTCAGGACGACGGGATTGTCTGGCGCCTTCTTGTCGCGGTCTGTGTCATTCTGTCAATGTTGACGGCGCTAAGCCATTATGAGGGCCGATCAGATGACGTGCTGCGCTGGGTGGTGGTTAGCGACCTGCTGAACGGGCAGGGGTGGCTCGACCTGTATCAGCATAGGCTGGGTCCCAACGACGGTACGCTTATGCACTGGTCGCGGCTGGTTGATGCGCCGATCGCAGCGCTCTACTTGTTGTTCAGCCTTGTCTTGTCCGAGCCTGCTGCGCTTCACGTCACAGCGATTGTCTGGCCGTCTATTTTGGTGATGGCGACCCTATGGGCCCTTGTCGTGACAGCGGGAGCGTTGGGTGGGCGTCAGGGGGCAATCTCGGCGCTGATCTTTGGCGCTTTGGCTTTGGAAGGCACAAAGAAATACACCTACTTCTCGTTCGATCATCACGGCTTGCAGATCATGCTGTACGTCTTTTCAGTGATGTTCTTTGTGGAGCGGAAAACCCGATTGAGAGCAAGCATCTGGCTTGGCGTTTTTCTTGCGCTGTCGATGTCGATAGGCGCTGAATCGCTGATGCATCTGGGACTGATTGGGGCTTTCTTCGCCGTTGACTGGGTATTGTTGGGCGAACAGGCTCGTACGCGCCTGATGGCCTTTGGAGCTGCGCTTGCAGTCACGCTTTTGGCGGTGAGCGTTGCAACCACCTCAGCCGACAGCTTCTTCTTTCCCGGATGTGATGCTCTGACGCTTAGCGTCGCTTTGCCTGCTGGGCTTGCAGGACTTGGGCTGTTGGGACTCGGGGCCGTTGCGTCGGCATGGTCGCTATGGGCGCGCGCAGTCTCATTGCTGTCCCTTGGAGTTCTGGCCCTGGGTTTCGCATATGTGTTTGCACCGTACTGCCTGCAAAATCCCATCAGTCAGATGTCGCAACCCATGCAAGAATTCTGGCTGAGCCAGATCACCGAGGCGCAAGCACCTTTTGCGACCTTGTCGCGCCATACGGGGCAAAAGATCGCTTTGTTTGGGGTATCCGTTTTTACGATTCTTGCTGGGCTATATTTGTCGCGCGCCCGTGACACGCGGATTGATTATCTTCTGTTGGTTTTCCTTATGAGTGCCAGTCTAACGCTCTTTTTGTACCAATCCCGGATGAGCGCGTTTCTAGCCATTTCACTCATAGTGGTTCAGGCGCAGGTGCTTGGCGCCATGTTCCTGAAGTATAAAGCGCAGAGGAGTCGTTTCTGGGGGGTCCTGATGATGGTGTTTTTCATCTTCATGCTGCCCAAGACCGGAACGACCATCGAACGGTTCTATGTTTCTCTTAGGCAACCCACGACCGAGAACAGCGCGGCCGGGCCGCAAGTGTTCTCGAAGTCTTGCAATACCCAGGAGGCCTACGACCCGCTAAATGATCTGCCTTCGGGGTTGAGTGTGACCGGCTTTAACTTCGCGGCAAACATCCTGCGTTTCACGCATCATTCGGTGCTTGGCGGTAATTATCACCGCAATGAGGCGGGAAACCTGGCACAGATTGATCTTTTCCGGTCGGACCCGGCTGAGACGGGCCAGCGCCTTGCCGACCTGGGTGTGGACTACGTGTTGATCTGCAAGCACGCGTCTCGCGCGGCCTACTGGAATTCCGTTTCGGAAGGCGAGGGGTTGCCTTCGGCATTCCTAGCTGGGCGTTTGCCGAACAATGTTCACGAACTTCAGCGGCCGAAACACGAAGCCTTCCGCGTGTTCCAGGTAATGCGATAGCATAGTCCGCTTGGATCAGGATTTCCGTTTCACAATTACGGACCCCACCGAATACCCCGCCCCGAACGAGCAGATCAGCCCGATATCCCCGTCCTCAAGATCGTCCGAGTATTTGGAGAAGGCGATAATCGACCCGGCTGAGGACGTGTTTGCATAGTCCTGTAGGATGTTGGGTTGCTCACCCGCCTCGGGCACACGTCCAAGGACCTTCTTACCGATGAAATCGTTCATGGTTTTGTTGGCCTGATGCAGCCACAGGCGTGTCAGGTCGTCGCTGCCGATGCCCTCGGCCTCCATGTGGTCGCTGATATGCTGGCTGACCATGGGCAGCACTTCCTTGAAGACCTTGCGCCCGTTCTGCATGAACTGCATGTCGCGCCGGTCGATCATCCCATCAGGGCGCGAGCGGCGCAGAAAGCCGTTATTGTTGCGGATATTGTTCGAGAAACTCGTGGCGCATCGGGTCGAAAGGACCTCAAAATGCGGGCCTTGCGCGTCTTCGATGCGTTCGATCAGGGTGGCCGTGGCCACGTCGCCGAAGATGAAATGACAATCCCGGTCGCGCCATTCCAGATGGCCCGAGCAGATTTCGGGATTCACGACCAATGCGGACCGAACCGAACCCGAGCGCACCATATCCGCCGCCGCCTGAATGCCAAACGTGGCCGAGGAACAGGCGACATTCATGTCAAACCCAAAACCCTTGATGCCCAGAACCTGCTGTATCTCGATGGCAATGGCCGGGTAGGCCCGTTCGTGGTTCGAGGCCGCGCAGATCACCAGATCGACATCTGCCGCCGTCCGACCAGCCTGCGCCAGTGCTTTGTGGCAGGCATCCACCGCCATTTCGGTCATGATCCCCGGCTCGTCATCGCTGCGCTGGCGCAAAGCGGGGTGCATGGTGTCGGGGTCCAACACGCCGGATTTATCCATCACATAGCGGTTTTCGATGCCGGACGCCTTGACGATGAACTCCTCGGACGAATGCTGCATCGGCTCCATCTCCCCGGCTTCGATGGCCTGGGCGTTCTCTGCATTCACCTTGTCGGCATAGGCGTTGAAGGCTTGCACCAGCTCGGCATTGGTGATGACGTTTTTGGGCGTGAAAACGCCTGTACCGGTGATTGCAGGGATATACATGGCAAGTCCTGAACGTTTTGGGTTTGCTCAAAATGCAGTCACAGGGGCATTTGATCAAGTCTTGGTTACCCGAGGGAAGCTAGGCCGGAGGGTGATTCTCCACTTCAGTTATTGAATAGTTCACAATTTGAAGTATATGACCTGCAACGACGTCTCGGAGTCTCCTCAATGTCAGACAGTATCAGCGACAGGCTTGGCCGCCTGAGCCCTGAAATTCAGGCCATCATGGGCGTCTATGCCCTCTACTGGAAACTCGAAGAGACCTTCGACACCATCGAAACAGACCTGAGCCACCCGGAATGCCACATGCTGATCAAGCTGGATGAACCCAAGCGAATGGGTGTTCTGGCGGCTGACATGCTGAGCGTACCCTCCACCATTACGGCCACTGCGGATACTCTGGAAGAAGCTGGCTATCTGGCACGCCAGCGCGATCCCAACGATCGCCGTGCCTGGCTGCTGGTGCTGACCGAACAAGGCGAGAGCGCGCGTGACATGTTGGTGTCAGCAGCCGGAGATCTGTTTCACAAGGCCTCTGGCCTGAATGCAGAAGAAACAGCCGAGTTCGCCCGGATGGCGAGCAAGATCCGTGACAACGTACTGAAAACGGGAATTCCCGAGGGATTGAAAAAATGAAACAGCTGACTTCTCTGGGCCTTCTACTGGCCGTTTTGGCGACGCCGCTTGTCGCGCAAGAGACCGCGAAACCGGTTAAATTGATGCAGGTTCAGGAAACGGCTCCGGGTTTCACTCGTCAGTTTTTCGGCCGCGTTGCTGCGCGTCAGACCGTTGATTTGGCCTTTCAGGTTCCGGGGCAGATTGTCGAGATGCCTGTCACCGAAGGGTTTGTCATCCCGAAGGACGGCCTGATCGCCCGTCTGGATCAAGAGCCATTTGAACTCAGGCTGGATCGCGCCCGTCTGCAGAAAGAACAGGCCGACCGAACCGTCGCGCGCCTGTCGCGGTTGCGCGGCACTACGGCCAGCCAAGTGGCAGTCGATGATTCCGAAACCGAAGCGCAACTGGCCGCTATCGCTGTACGCGACGCGGAATACGAACTGGAACACGCGACACTGACGGCCCCGTTCGACGCGCTCGTGTCAAGCCGCGCAGTTGAGGCCTTTACCACCGTGTCGGCGGGGACGCCGATCGTGCGTATTCACGATATGTCGGAACTGCGGATCGAGGTGGACGTCCCCGAGATCCTGTTCCAACGCTCGGGTCAGCAGGATGACATCACGATCACCGCCAAATTCCCCGTAAGCGATGAAGTCTTCCCGCTGGAAATCCGTGAGTTCGACGCCGAGACTTCGAGTGTTGGACAGACATTCCGTATTCAGTTCGGTCTGACCCCGCCTGAGGGGCTGCAGATTCTGCCCGGTTCGTCCGTGTCGGTGAACGTGCATGTCAGGGATGGCCGCACGGGAATCGTTCTACCGGCATCAGCCATCGTCGCTGGCGCGGATAGCGCGCTGGGCGTGATGGTCTTTTCTCCGGCTGGCGCAAATGAGGGCACGGTACGCCTTTCACCCGTAACCATCGAACCAACGCAGACCGGTGAAGTCCGTGTTCTGACTGGCTTGTCAGACGGCGATGAGGTTGTTGTCGCGGGCGGTTCGGCTTTGACGGACGGCCAGGTCGTGCGCCGTTTCACCGGCTTCTCGAACTAAGGGGCGGGCTGATGAGAATTGCACGCGCATCTATCGACCGGCCACTTTACACGTGGCTGATCATCCTGATCGCCCTGTTTGGCGGCATATGGGGCTTCCTTTCCCTGGGGCGCCTAGAGGACCCGGCTTTCACAATCAAAAACGCGGTCATCGTCACGCAATACCCCGGCGCAACGGCCGAGCAAGTGGCGCTGGAAGTCTCTGAGCCTCTGGAATCGGCGATCCAGCAAATGGGTGAGGTGGATACGATCACCTCGTTGAATCAGCCGGGGCAGTCTCTGATCGAGGTTGAGATTAAATCCACCTACGACGGCAGCGAGTTGCCCGCAATCTGGACCCGCCTGCGCGCCAAGGTGCGTGACGCGGCGCGGGGCCTGCCATCCGGTGTAAATCAGCCCTACGTCAATGATGGTTTCGGCGACGTGTTCGGCCTGTTCTATGCGGTAACCGCTGAAGGGTTCTCGGACGCCGAAAAGCACGAATTGGCGACGTTTCTGCGGCGTGAGCTGTTAACGGTCGACGGCGTTGCCGATGTCGAAGTTCAGGGTTTACCGCAAGAGGCGATCTTCATCGAACCGGATCTGTCCATCTCGGTGAACCAGAATGTCCCCATCCAAGCCATCAACGAGGCAATTGCCAATGCGGATTCGGTCAACTCCTCCGGCTCGGTTCGGTCCGAGAACGACCGCACCACCATTCTGACAGCCGAAGGATCGGATAGTGTATCGGCCATCGCCGGGTTGTCGGTCGGCTCGCAAGGGCAGGTGATCAACCTGTTTGACATGTCCAACGTTTACCGCGCCCGTCAGACCGACCCGGATATCATGATCCGCTTCGACGGGACCGAGGCCTTTACGCTGGGCATTGCCGGTCTAGCCGCCGAGAACATCGTCGAAGTCGGCAAGCGCGCGGATGCAAAATTCGCCGAACTGGACACGCAAATCCCGTTTGGCGTGGAAATTCTGCCCATCTACCGGCAACACGTGGTGGTCGAGCAAGCCTCGAACGACTTTCTTGTGAACCTGGCCATGTCCGTGATCATCGTGGTCGCGGTTCTGGGCCTCTTTATGGGATGGCGCGCTGCCATTGTGGTCGGGACGACATTGCTGCTGACGGTGGTCGGGACGCTGCTTTTCATGGCGCTGTTCTCGATTGAGATGGAGCGCATCTCGCTGGGTGCCCTGATCATTGCGATGGGGATGTTGGTGGACAATGCCATTGTGGTGGCCGAGGGCATGCAGATCGCGATGTTGCGCGGCAAATCCTCGCGCGATGCGGCGGATGAGGTGGCGTCAAAAACGCAGATCCCATTGCTGGGCGCAACGGTCATCGGCATCATGGCCTTTGCGGGCATCGGTCTCAGCCCCGATGCAACCGGAGAGTTCCTGTTCTCGCTCTTTGCGGTTATCGGGATCTCATTGCTGCTCAGCTGGGTTCTGGCAATCACAGTAACACCGATGTTGGCGCATTACTTCTTCAAGCAGGGCAAAGAGGGTGAAGTTGACGCCTATGGCAGCCTTCTGTTCCGCGTTTACGGCGCGATCCTGCGCTGGGCGTTGCGGTTCCGCTGGCTCGTCGTGGCCGGACTGATCGCTGTGACGGTGGCCTGTTATGCGGGCTTCGGCCTGATGAAGCAGCAATTCTTCCCGGACTCTAATACGCCGCTGTTCTTTGTCCACTACAAGCTACCTCAAGGCACACCAATCTCGCGTACCTCAGCAGATATGGCCGTGGTCGAGGATTGGTTGGCGGAACGTAACGATGTGGTGTCGGTCACCACATTTGTCGGGCAGGGCGCGACCCGTTTCATGCTGACCTACAGCGCTGAGGACCCAAATCCAAGCTATGGTCACATGATCATTCGGACGGAAACGCTTGAGGATATCCCAGAGCTACAAGCCGAGCTTGAGGCCTTTGGTGTGGCTCAGTTCCCTGAAAGTGAGTTTCGCACCAAACGTCTGGTTTTTGGTCCGGGTGGAGGCACCCCGATTCAAGCCCGCTTCTCGGGTAGCGACCCAGCCGTGCTACGGCAGTTGGCGGACGAAGCAGTTCAACGCATGGCGGCTGCTACGCCAAACGCGCTGAACATCCATCATGACTGGCGCGAAAAAGAGCTGGCGGTGCAGCCGATCTACGCAACCGAACGCGCGCAGACAGCCGGTGTTTCGCGTGAAGATATTGCGGCCACGCTGCAATTCTCGACCGACGGCATCACCGGAGGCGTCCTGCGTGAGCGCGACCGCCTGATCCCGATCATTCTGCGCCGCCCTGCAGAGGGTGACTATTCGATCGTCGATCAGGTCGTGTATTCCGATCAGTCAGGCCAATTCGTACCCATCGAACAGATGGTGGACGGGTTCGAATACCAGTTGCTCAACACCGAGGTCCACCGGCGCAACCGGGTTCTGACCATCACCGTTGGCGCGGATATCCCGCCAGATGTGACCGCAGCGCAGGTGCATTCCGAGGTGCGCGCAACGATCGAAGAGATGGATCTGCCACCCGGCTATCGTATGGAATGGGGCGGTGAGTTCGAGGACTCGGGCGATGCGCAAGAGAGCCTCGGCAGGCAATTGCCGCTGAGCCTGCTGATCATGGTGCTGATCTCGGTCTTACTGTTCAATGCAATCCGCCAACCGGTCATCATCTGGCTTTTGGTGCCCATGTCCGTGAACGGTGTGGTGATCGGTTTGCTGGGCACCGGGCTGCCGTTCACCTTTACGGCGCTCCTGGGCCTGCTCAGCCTGTCGGGGATGCTGATCAAGAACGGCATCGTTCTGGTCGAAGAGATTGATCTGGTCCGCGCAACGGGCAAACCCTTGCAGGAGTCGATCATCGAAGCATCCGTCTCGCGTCTGCGACCGGTGATGCTGGCGGCGATTACAACGATCCTTGGGATGGCCCCGCTTCTGACCGACGCGTTCTTTGTCTCGATGGCGGTCACCATCATGGGCGGGTTGGCTTTTGCCACGGTCCTGACCATGGTCGCGGCCCCGGTCTTCTACCTGCTGTTCTTCCAGCGAGATGAGAAACGGCAAGCGGTTGCTGCTTAAATAAAAAACCCCCGGTCAAAGACCGGGGGTTTTGCTTTTTCCTTGGTGCTGCAGGTCAGCCCTGCAGCGATTTCACCTCGACGTCACCTTCGGCCTGCGCCTTGATCGCCAACGCTGCTGCGTAGCTGGCGGCGGCGGTGGTGAAATAGGGGATCTTGTCATACAGAGCGATTGAGCGGATCGACCGGCTGTCTTCCACCGCCTGTGCGCCTTCGGTTGAGTTCATCACCAGCTGAACACCGCCGTCTTTCATCAGGTCAGTCACATCGGGGCGTCCCTCATAGACCTTGTTGACCACTTCGCAAGGTACGCCCTGCGTGTCCAACCAGGTTTGCGTGCCGCGTGTGGCGACCAGTTCAAAGCCCTGATCGACCAGAACGCGCGCGGCCTCCAACATGTCCGGCCCTTTGTCGGCGTCCTTGATCGAGATGAATGCGCGGCCCGATGACGGCAGCACCATGCCAGCGCCTATCTGTGCCTTCAGGAATGCGCGCGGGAAGTCGCGATCCCAGCCCATGACCTCACCGGTCGAGCGCATTTCCGGGCCCAGAATGGTGTCGACGCCGGGGAAACGGGCGAAGGGCAGCACGGCCTCTTTCACCGAGAACCACGGCATGTCGGGGTCGGCAAGCGTCATCTGGTCGGCGATCTTGCTGTCATCGACTGTTTTGTAGGGCGGGCGTTTCGGGAAGTCCGCCAGTTTCTCACCGGCCATCACACGCGCCGCGATGGACGCAATCGCGCTGTCGGTGGCCTTGGCGACGAAGGGTACGGTACGCGAGGCGCGGGGGTTTACTTCGATCAGGTAGATCTCACCATCCTTGATCGCGAACTGAACGTTCATCAGGCCGACCACGTTCAACGCTTTGGCCAGTTTGAACGCCTGTTCCTTGATCTGCTCGATGATCTCTTTTGACAGTGAGTAGGGCGGCAGTGAGCAGGCCGAGTCGCCCGAGTGAACGCCCGCCTCTTCGATATGCTGCATGATACCCGCAACGTGAACGTCGGTGCCATCGCACAAAGCGTCCACGTCCAGCTCCACCGCACCCGCCAGATAGCTGTCCAGCAGAACCGGGCTGTCGCCCGAGACCACAACAGCCTCGTTGATGTAGCGCCGCAGCTGATCCATATCGCGCACGATCTCCATCGCGCGGCCACCCAGAACGTAAGAAGGGCGGATCACCAGCGGGAAGCCGATCTCTTCGGCGATCTCAAGCGCTTGTTCATCGGTCGAAGCGATGCCGTTCTTGGGCTGTTTCAGGCCCAACTCATTGACCAGCGCCTGGAAGCGTTCCCGGTCTTCGGCCAAGTCAATCGCGTCGGGCGTGGTGCCGAGGATCGGAATGCCTTCGGCCTCAAGCGCGTTGGCCAGTTTCAATGGAGTCTGGCCGCCAAACTGGACGATGACGCCGTGCAGCCTGCCGTTTTCCTGCTCTTTCGTCAGGATTTCCATGACGTGCTCAAAAGTCAGCGGCTCGAAGTATAAACGGTCCGAGGTGTCATAGTCCGTCGAGACCGTCTCGGGGTTGCAGTTGACCATGATGGTCTCATAACCCGCATCGGTCAGCGCGAAACAGGCGTGACAGCAGCAATAGTCGAACTCGATGCCCTGACCGATGCGGTTCGGACCACCGCCGAGGATGACGACCTTTTTGCGGTCGCTTGGACGTGCCTCGCATTCGACCTCACCCATCATCGGAGCTTCGTAGGTCGAGTACATATAAGGTGTCTGCGCTTCGAATTCGGCGGCGCAGGTGTCAATGCGTTTGAACACGGCCTTTACGCCCAGATTGCGGCGGGCGCGGCGGACGTTGTCTTCGTCACGGCCAGTCAGGTTGCCCAGACGTGCGTCGGTGAAGCCCAGCATTTTTAGCTTGCGGATGCCGTCTTCGGTGACCGGCAGGCCGTCTTTGCGGACCTGGCGCTCGGCCTCGATGATCTCGCGGATGCGGGCCAGGAACCAAGGGTCGAATTTGGTAACGCCGAAAATCTCATCATCGGACAGACCGTGACGCATGGCCTGAGCGATGGTACGCAAACGGTCGGGGGTCTGCTGGCTGATTGCTTTGATCACGGCAGCTTTGTCGTCCGCTTCTTCCCAGACACCGACATTCAGGCCGGGGATTTCGATCTCATCAAAGCCGGTCAGGCCCGATTCCATCGAGGCCAGAGCCTTTTGCATCGATTCGTGGATCGTGCGGCCAATGGACATGGCCTCACCCACCGACTTCATCGCGGTGGTCAGATAGGGTTCGGATCCAGGGAATTTCTCGAACGCGAATTTTGGGATCTTGGTGACGACATAGTCAATGGTCGGCTCGAACGAAGCGGGCGTGACCTTGGTAATGTCGTTGTCCAGCTCGTCCAGCGTGTAGCCGACGGCTAGCTTGGCGGCGATCTTGGCAATCGGGAAACCAGTCGCTTTGGAGGCCAGAGCGGATGAGCGCGATACCCGCGGGTTCATCTCGATCACGACCATGCGACCATCTTCGGGATTGATCGCCCATTGTACGTTCGACCCGCCGGTTTCGACGCCGATCTCTCGCAGAACGGCGATCGAGCCGTTGCGCATGATCTGGTATTCCTTGTCGGTCAGGGTCAGGGCAGGGGCCACGGTGATCGAGTCACCCGTATGCACACCCATCGGATCGACGTTTTCGATGGAACATACGATGATCGCGTTGTCGGCAGTGTCGCGCACCACCTCCATCTCGTATTCTTTCCAGCCCAGCAGGCTTTCGTCGACGAGGATCTGGTTCACTGGCGAGGCGTCCATGCCCGAACGGCAGAAATGGATATAATCCTCACGGTTATAGGCAACACCGCCGCCGGTGCCGCCCAGGGTAAACGCAGGGCGGATGATGGCTGGCAGACCGATCTCTTCCAGCTCATCCAGTGCCATTTGCACACCGGCGTCCAGATCGGTGGAGCCGTCTTCGCGCTTGGGGGCGGTCACAATGGTCGCCTTGGGGTTTTCAAGACCCAGTCGGTCCATCGCATCGCGGAACAGGGCGCGGTCTTCGGCCATTTCGATCGCGTCTCGCTTGGCGCCGATCATCTCGACACCGAACTTGTCCAGCACGCCCATCTCTTCCAACGCCAGCGAGGTATTCAGGCCGGTTTGACCACCCATAGTGGGCAGCAGGGCATCGGGGCGCTCTTTCTCGATGATCTTGGCGACCACTTCGGGGGTGATCGGCTCAATATAAGTTGCATCGGCCAGACCCGGATCGGTCATGATCGTCGCAGGGTTCGAGTTCACCAGAATGACCCGATACCCTTCCTCGCGCAGCGCCTTACAGGCCTGAGCGCCGGAATAGTCAAACTCGCAGGCTTGTCCGATAACAATGGGGCCCGCCCCAATGATCATGATCGACTGGATGTCGGTTCTTCTCGGCATGGCCTTGTTCCTTCGATTGTCAGCGAGTCAGGGCACCGCCCCAGCGCCCAAATTGTCCTGCGTTATAGGGACCGCGCAAAAAGGTGCAAGAGGTATCGGGAACAGAGGTGAAATTGCCGCTTTCCCCCCTTTCCCTTGGCAGAGTATTCTCTATATCGCGCATCACTGCTTATGAGGATGCACTTGCGAATTCGTTTTGATCAGGGACCTGCCGGTCCGGGGACCCGGTTCGACCGGCCATCCCACATCATCCGGGCGGATGCCGCGGACGAGGTGCCACAGGCGTTGGCGGCCCTCGATGGCGCGCGCACGGCGGGCAGTTGGCTGGCCGGTTATGCCAGTTACGAGCTGGGCTATGTGCTGGAGCCTCGGCTGCTTGAACTGCTGCCGAATGACCGCAAGCTGCCGCTATTGTGTTTCGGTGTTTACGACGCGCCGGATCAAAGCGCGCTACCTAAAGCCCAAGGCGGCGTATCCACGTTTCAGCCGCGTTGGGATGAAACTCGCTATAGTCAGGCCTTTCAGGCGGTGCATGATGCTATCGGGGCAGGGGATATCTATCAGGCGAACCTGACCTTCCCGATTGATCTGAAGGTCGATGGGGAGAGCGCGGCACTGTACGCGGCGCTGACATCCGGCCAGCCTGTCGGCCACGGAGCGCTGGTTCAACAGGACGGTCTGCCGGATCTCCTCAGTCGCTCGCCCGAGCTGTTCTTCCGTACCGACGAAACAGGTCAGATCGAAACGCGGCCTATGAAGGGCACCCAACCGCGTAGCGAAGACATGGCCGAGGACGCCCGCCGCCGTAATTTCCTGTCTTCGGATGAGAAGAACCGGGCCGAGAACCTGATGATCGTTGACCTGTTGCGCAATGATATCAGCCGCGTGGCGCTGCCCGGTTCTGTTGACGTGCCCGAGCTGTTCAAGGTCGAAACCTATGCCACAGTGCATCAGATGGTCTCACTGGTGCGGGCGCAGCTGCAGGTCGGGGCCGGGCTGTCCGACATCATGACGGCACTGTTCCCTTGTGGTTCCATCACCGGTGCGCCCAAGATCCGTGCGATGGAGATCCTGTCCGAGCTGGAGCCCTGGGCGCGTGATATCTATTGCGGAACCATCGGGTGGGCCGCACCGGATGGCCGGTCGGAATTCAACGTCGCCATCCGCACCCTTATGGTGGATGGCGGAAAGGCCACACTAAACGTCGGCGGTGGCGTGGTTTGGGACAGTACAGCCCCATCTGAATACGAGGAGGCCCTATGGAAAGCCCGCTTCGCCCACCAGTTGAGCCTGATTTCCGCCTGATCGAAACGCTGGGTTTTCACCCTGATCAGGGCTTCCTGCGGCGCGACCGGCACCTTGACCGTATGGCGCGCACGGCGAAGGCTTTGGCGCTGTCCTTCGACCTCAATGCGGCGCTCGCGATACTGTCCGGCGTTACCAGCGATACCCCCTTGCGGTGTCGGTTGACCATGGATGTCGACGGAGGCTTTGACCTGACCACGGCCGCTTTGGCTCGCAATCCTGAGATCTGGCAGTTGGGTATTTCTCAGACCCGACTGAACTCGGACGACATATGGTTGCAGCACAAAACCACTCGCCGCGCGGTCTATGATACTGCCCGAGCCTCGCTGCCGGATGGCATTGATGAGGTGTTGTTCCTCAACGAGCGGGAAGAGCTGTGCGAAGGAACCATCACCAATCTGTTCATTGAAATGCCGGACGGGCGCAGGCTTACTCCTCCTGTGTCCTGCGGTCTTTTGCCGGGCATTCTGCGCGAGCAGCTTTTGGAGGAGGGTTGGGCCGAGGCCGTTCTAACAATGAATGATCTGAAGTCCGCCAAGGCGATATTCATGGGCAACTCTCTGCGCGGCCTAATCCCGGCCAAGCTGGTGGTGTTATGAGCAACGACAGCGCGTTGGACCACCGCCCTGTAGCGATGGGGCGCCTGCGGCTTGAATTCGGTGCGTTCTTCGTTGTGGTCCCTCTGCTGATTGCAGTCCTGTTCCCGCCCAACTGGATGTTCCCGGCCTTGTTCGCATTCACAGGGCTGGGCATTGTCCTGTTGCATGCCACACCGGGCTTCCAATGGGCCGAACTTCGCTACAATTGGGCAAACTGGTCGCTCCGCGAACTGGCTGCTTTCACGGCTGTTACAGCACTGTTCTGCACCGCGCTGATCCACCTGACCCGCCCGGACGCCGCCTTTTTCCTTTTGATACACCGGCCCGAGATGCTGGCCTTTATCTGGGTCGGCTATCCGCTCCTGTCTGCGCTACCGCAAGAGCTGTTGTTCCGCCCGCTGTTTTACCGCCGCTACCATGCGATCCTGCCTGACGGTCGCAAGGCTGACCTCCTGAACGCGGCCATCTTTTCCTTCGCCCATCTAATGTATTGGAGCTGGATTGTCGCCGTCATGACCTTTGTCGGCGGCCTGCTATTCAGCTGGGCCTATCACAAACGAGGGTCCTTCTTCTACGCGGTGCTGCTGCACGCGATTGCGGGGAATATCATCTTTGCCGTGGGTCTGGGCGTGTATTTCTATTCCGGCAACGTTCAAAGGCCGTTTTGACGGCGCGACCTGCCTTGACTTTCCACGCCTGACAGGGTGTATCGGCGCGACGAATTCTGCGCCCGAAGGGATATTCCATGCACGCCTATCGCAGCCACACCTGCGCCGCTCTGACCGCCGCCAATGTCGGTGAAACCGTCCGCCTGTCCGGTTGGGTGCATCGGGTCCGAGATCATGGCGGCGTGCTGTTCATCGACCTGCGCGACCATTTCGGTGTGACACAAGTTCTCTGCGATGGTGACAGCGCGGCTTTTGCCGAGCTTGAAAAAGTGCGCTCGGAATGGTGTATCCGCATCGACGGTACCGTCAAAGCGCGTGACGCCGATCTGGTGAACCCGAAACTGCCCACCGGTGAGATCGAGGTTTACGTGCGTGAGCTTGAGGTTCTGGGGGCCGCCGATGAGCTGCCCCTGATGGTATTCGGCGATCAGGAATACCCTGAGGAAACCCGCCTGCGCTATCGCTATCTGGACCTGCGCCGCGAGGCGATGCAGCAGAACATGACCTTGCGGTCGGATGTGGTGGCCTCGATGCGGCGCCGCATGTGGGATCAGGGCTTCCGTGAATATCAGACACCGATCATCACCGCCTCGTCGCCTGAGGGCGCGCGTGACTTTCTGGTGCCCTCGCGTCTGCATCCGGGCAAATTCTACGCGTTGCCTCAGGCGCCTCAGCAGTTCAAACAGCTGATCATGGTGTCGGGCTTCGACAGGTATTTCCAGATCGCGCCATGCTTCCGTGATGAAGACCCGCGCGCGGATCGTTCGCCGACCGATTTCTACCAGCTCGACCTCGAAATGTCGTTTGTCGACCAGCAGGACGTGTTCGATACCATACAGCCCGTTCTTACCGGTGTGTTCGAAGAGTTCGGTGGCGGCCGCAAGGTCGATCAGGAATGGCCTCAGATTTCCTACAAGGATGCGGCCCTGTGGTACGGCTCCGACAAGCCCGACCTGCGGAACCCTATCAAAATGCAAGTGGTCTCCGACCACTTTCGCGGGTCTGGCTTCGCGATTTTCGCAAAGCTGTTGGAGCAGGAAGGCACCGAAATCCGCGCCATCCCAGCGCCGACTGGCGGGAGCCGCAAATTCTGTGACCGTATGAATGCCTTTGCCCAGAAAGAGGGTTTGCCAGGGATGGGTTACATCTTCTGGCGCGATCAGGGCGAAGGGATGGAGGCCGCTGGCCCGCTTGCCAAGAACATCGGCCCTGAGCGCACCGAGGCGATCCGTCAGCAACTGGGTCTGGGCGTCGGCGATGCCGCTTTCTTCCTGGGCGGCAAGCCGAAAGCCTTTGAAAAGGTCGCCGGCAAGGCTCGCGACGTGATCGGCGATGAGCTGGGCCTGACCGAGAAAGATCGTTTCGCCTTTGCTTGGATCGTGGATTTCCCGATCTACGAGCAGGACGAGGAAACCGGCGAGATCGACTTTGAACACAACCCGTTCTCGATGCCGCAGGGCGGTATGGAAGCGCTGAACGGCAATCCTCTGGACGTGCGCGGCTATCAGTACGATCTGGCCTGTAACGGGTATGAGCTGGTCTCGGGCGCGATCCGGAACCACAAGCCGGAAATCATGCTGAAAGCTTTTGAGCTGGCAGGCTATGGTGAGGACGAAGTGAAATCCCGCTTTGGTGCCCTGTTCAACGCGTTCCACTACGGCGCGCCGCCACACGGTGGTTGTGCTGCGGGCATTGACCGGATCGTGATGCTGTTGGCTGATGAAGCCAACATCCGCGAGGTCATGATGTTCCCGATGAACCAGCGCGCTGAGGATCTGATGATGGATGCGCCGTCCGATCCGAGTTCGGATCAGTTGATGGAACTGGGGCTTCGCATCATCCCTCAGGACTAGACAACAACCGCCCGCTTCAAGCGGGCGGTTTGCTTTTGAGGGGGCGAAACCAAGCAATTGCTGCGTATCACCTGATCGGGCCGATCACTGGAGGCGAGAATGCGTGTGTATTTCCGGTCTGTCTCGCCACCTCAATCCCTGGATATGCCTGTGACGTTCTCTGGACATTGGTGTCATTTGATGATTCAGGTGAAACCCGAAACGCTTTAGTCCAGAGGATTGGCCACCCCGACCCGTTTCGCCCGGATGGCCCGAGCCGAGCTGCGAGCCTGTCGGTACATCCACAAACACAACAAAGATGCGGTGATGAAATAGGCGGTGATCAATTCAGATAGCCTCTTTCTGCTGCAATCTGTCTTGAACGATCCCGGCAACTTGCGCAGCGCGAGCGGTGATCGGCGTGCCTTCGGAGCGGGATGCGGCAAGGTCCTTTGCCGCCTTGATTAGTACCAGATCATTGACCTCACGCGCGACGCTGCCGAGAAACTGGGCTGCATAGTCAAGCGTGCGGTGATCATTCGGACCGGCCAGCACATCGGCGATATGGGCCATGTCGTCCTGATAGGCGAGCGGGTCGGGGTGGATCTGCTCATCCCGGACCGCGTGTAGTTCGCTGGGGCGGCGGTCTTCGGGTAGCAGCTCGAGAATGGTTCTTTGAAAGAAGGCCATGGATTTGATTGGCTTGTCCAGAAATCCATCTGCACCAGCCTGCATCGCCTGTTCGCGGGTGCAGTCATCGCCGGACATGCCAAGGATCACGCCGATCCGAGGGGTGGCCTGCGTCAGTTCGGCAATCAGATCGGCGCCCGAGCCATCCGGCAGCCCCATATCCACGACGATGATCGAGGGGCGATAGATCTGCAGGTGACGCCGGGCCGATTTCAGGCAATCTGCACGCCGGATCCGCGCGCCGCTGTGCAAGCACATCAGGCGGATCACGTCGCAGGAGTATCGGCTGTCTTCGACAACCAGAATGGTCTGTCCCCGCAACGGCCGGGTCGCGGTTGGTGTGGCAATGGTGGTCAAGGGTCCCGAATCGTCCATGGCAGCTCTCCTATCCAGCAGATGCCTAACGCTAGGAACTTCTGGCTAACACAGGGTTAACGGGCAATTTGGCGCACTTGTTCTTTGGCTGGGCAGCCCCCATAACCCAAGCAACGCAGGACAGAGGAGACTATCATGATTGGACGCCTGAACCACGTTGCCATCGCCGTTCCGGACCTTGAGGCCGCATCGGATCAATACCGCAATGCGCTGGGCGCCAAGGTGGGAGCGCCTCAGGATGAACCCGATCATGGTGTGACGGTTGTCTTTATCGAACTGCCCAATACGAAGATTGAACTTTTGTACCCCTTGGGCGAGGACAGCCCGATCAACGGGTTTCTGGAAAAGAACCCCGCCGGAGGTATCCATCATGTCTGCTATGAGGTCGACGATATCATCGCCGCGCGTGACCACCTGAAGGAAACCGGCGCGCGTGTGCTAGGCTCCGGCGAGCCCAAGATCGGTGCCCATGGCAAACCGGTGCTGTTCCTTCACCCCAAAGATTTCAACGGTTGCCTTGTCGAGTTGGAACAGGTGTAACGCCAGCCCGGAGGGCCTGACATGACTATCACTGCCGCTTTGGTTCTGTTTGCTGTCATCTGGTTCATGACGCTGCTGATCGTTCTGCCTATTCGTATCAAGACGCAGGGCGATCTGGGGGATATCGTTCCGGGCACCCATGCGGGTGCGCCGGAAGAGCATCACATGAAAAAGAAGATGTGGATCACCACCGGCATTTCGATCGTTCTATGGGCGATCATCGCCGGGATCATCCTATCAGGCGCGATTTCTGTGCGCGACTTCGACTGGTTGAACCAGTTGGAGCCGCGTTAACCTCAGGTGTCCGAAAGCTTGTGGTAGATATGGGTGAACGTAGCCGCCCCGAGGATCGGGATCACAAGGTTCACCAAAGGAACGGAAAGCGGGATCGCCATCAGCGTTCCTGCAGCCCAGATGGTGGTGACGTGTTTGGCGCGTAGCTTGCGTGCCCCATCACGGCCCAAGCGGCGCATAGCCGCCAGCGTAAAGTACTCTCGACCCAGCAGGAAACCGTTCATCGCCCAGAAAATGAAGGGCGCGAAGGGTGGGAAGATCGCGTAGAGGATCAGCGCAAGAATATTGGCTAGGATCAGTACACCCAAAAAGCCCAACCCATCCATGACGGCCTCGGAGACCGGTATCCTTGGGGCTTTGGGTAGGGTTGGATAGTGCTTGTCCTCAACGGCCTGCGCCACGTCCTCGAGGAAGATCGAGGTGATGGCTGAGGCGACCGGCACCATTAGGAATACCGGCAACACCAGCACCAGAAAAATGCCCGAGTAGTTCAGCACGTCGTTCAACCACGAAACCGTGCCGACAAATGGCAGTGAAATCTCGTTGCCGGATAGCGAATTGATGAACCAGATCGCGCCCGCGCAAGCGAGGATCAGCAGCAGGATCGTCAGTCCGATGCCCCGAAATAGGACAGAGCGGAATTTTGGGTCTCCGATCTGACCCAGCGCTGCAAAAAACGCGTTGAGGATGATCATTCCGCGACCCATTCCGTCAGGGCGGCAACATCAGGCCGTGGGCGCTCGGGCGGGGCGCTGCCTTCGGTGGCGATGTGAATCAGGCCTGCGACGCTTTCATTGTCGGCCAGCCCAAATGCCTTTTGGCAGAAGGTGTGGTCATGGGTCTGCCAGCCGGACAGCCAGTTGGCACCCCATCCTGCGGCCAATGCCGCGTTCAACAGCGCCAGACAGACCGCGCCCGCCGAATAGGTCTGTTCGATGGCGGGGATCTTCTCGGACGGTTTCTGAACCTCGATCACGGCCACCGCCAGATGTCCCAGATCAAACTGGCTGCGCGCCTTTGCGATGTCTTCGGGGCTTTTGCCCAAAGCGGTGCCGCAGTCCTCGGTCAGGCTGGCCAGACGCGCCATGGCGCCTTTTTCCAGCACAATGAACCGCCAAGGCTCAAGCTTGCCATGATCAGGGCTGCGCGCGGCTGCGATCAACAGCGGCAACAGCTCATCCCGCGTCGGAGCCGGGGCGATCAGCGATTTTGCAGGGCGAGAGCGGCGCACCTGCAGAAATTCCAGCGCGGCGGGGTTTTTCAGGGACATATGTTAACTTCCTTTACATCAGCGGTTTGTATTTTGGTTGCCACGGCTTGGGTTTCAAGGGGCGGGGCAAGTTCGCTGTGTCTTTTTCGCCCGGTCGATGCGGCCTGCGAAAAAGGGGTTTGAATGGCTACGTTTGCGATATCTAAGGCATCGGCGTGTCGCCGTCCACGCGCGCGCTATCGGAGCCTTATTCCTGCGTTTCGCGAATTTGATAGACGCCTTCGGGCAGGTCCAGCGCGGCTGCCAGATCACGTACCTGTTCAGGCGACAGTGTTATTTTCTGGACCTCACCGGTGCGGGGATCGAATTGCTCCAACGTTACACATTCCGCGAAGCTGTTGATGACGACGTCTTCGTTCAAAGGCTTGTCGCCTTCATCCACCAGAGTAATCACCGTCGAGTCGAATTCATGCTCAATCGAAAACATGAGATCAGAGTGCGCGCGACCGCCTCGCAATGCAAGTCGTTTGGGCACGATCCGGGTATGGTCGTGCCGTCATGCGCGCGCTATGTTCCCCTTAAGGCCTGACCGCTTGAAGGAAACCTGATGCGTCGACTCATTCTTCTGGTGATTGCACTGTTTCTGGCGGCATGCAGCGCGGAAACCCTGCGTGAGCAATCCGTCGCCGAGTGGGAGGCCTCGGACGCGCCCGTGACGGTTGAGACCTTCCGTGAGGTTAGCCAGGCAATCGGTGACGAAGCCCGCGCGCAATGTTTGCGTACCTCAAAAGGACAGAACTGCGACTTCCGAATTCTGGTGGACCTGAATCCCAAGGCCCCGGCTAATGCGTTTCAAACACTGGATGACAAAAACCAGCCAGTGATCATTTTTACCCGCTCGATGATCCAGTCTGCCCAGAACGCGGATGAGCTGGCCTTTGTCATGGGCCATGAGGCGGCGCATCACGTTCTGAGTCATATCGCCCGTCAAAGCGAAAACGCCAGCGCCAGTGCCGCGAAATTCGGAGACTTGGCGCGGCTTCGCGGTGGCAGCGACGCCGAGATTGAAGAGGCGCAGAAACTGGGTGCTAAAGTGGGTGTGCAGGCCTATGTCCAGACCTTTGAGCTTGAGGCCGATCAACTGGGTACAATCATTACCTATAATGCCGGATATAACCCCTTGGTCGGTGCCAAGTATTTCGACCGCATTCCGGATCCCGCTGACAAGTTCCTCAGCACACATCCGCCCAACGCGCAGCGCGTGCAGATCGTTCAGCAAACGGCCCGGCAGCTTGGATTGACCCAATGACGGATGTGCTGCGGATGGGGGTCGTCTTGACGGATCGGGGCTCGAAATACGCGGTGTCGGGCGCGCATGTCGAATCGCGGGCCGAGATTGACGCGGTGCTGGACGCGTTGCGTTCGGACAAAAGCTATGCCAAGGCCACGCATAATACATGGGCGGCGGTTTTGCCGACTGGCGGGCTAAAGGCCGATGATGGCGAAAGCGGCGCTGGCATGGTGATCTTACGTATGTTGGAGCGTGAAGGCCTGCGCAATCACGTGATCATCGTCACCCGCTGGTATGGCGGCAAGAAACTGGGCGGAGACCGCTTTCGTCGTGTTCAGGACGCCACGCGCGCCTATCTGGACCGGATCAGCGCCCCAATTTGACCTGAATCAAAGTCCTATGGTCCATGCTTGCTACCCTGTTTGCCAGCGCGACAGGGAAAGGACGCAACATGCCCAGCCTGAAATCACTGCGATTGCATGCCGGTTTGGTGGACGACATGGCAAACATGCTGGATGTCGATCTGGAGGAAGCCACCATCCGGGGCGATGTGTCCATGGACCAGCTTTCGGAGGCGGTACTGCGCTGCACCGATTGCCCCAATCCCGACAATTGCCAAACGCTGCTGGCTCAAGCATCGTCTCTAAGCCGGACCCCTGAATACTGCCGCAACAAAGACTTGCTGCATAAACTGATGCCCTAGCGCGGGTTGGTAGGATGCCGCATCTGGGAAACATCATGACCCACTTCCGTCTGGTCCTGCGCATGGGGCAGACAACCGGCGCAGACCTTGTTCATGCGCATCGGTCCGGCAAGCTTAGCCAAGAGGAATGGGCCGAGATGATCCAGTTCTGCCGGGGGTGCTCATCTGCGCAGGATTGCCCCGAATGGATGGATCGGCAGGCCGCGGGCACAGACGCACCGCAGACCTGTCCGAATCGGGCGAAATTTGCCGCGCTCAAGGCCGCGCAAACAGAACAGGCTTGAAGTCTCAGGACCTGAAATGCCTTTCAGAGCTTGGAATGCGACCCGTCGCACAGGGGTTGCTTGGACGTATGTTTACACCCACAGAAGAACACCTTTTTGCTGGCCTCAGCGGTGTATTTGACTGGCTCGAACGTGCTGCCTTTGTGGGAGCCATCGCAGAAAGGTTGCCGCTTAGACTGGCCGCAGGAGCACCAGAAATAGCTTTTCCCTTCTTCGACCTCGACGGGAATGGGCGAGTCTTGGGCGATGATCGGGGATTGAGACATTTGGCTACTCCGTCCTTTGGCTGATGTCTGAAAAAAGTCTAGGGTTATGTTTCGAAAAAGGTAGCCTGTCTTGGCGAGTAAGTCGCAAATTGCCGGTCATGCTGGCATGGAATCGCTGCGTTTCACGGTTTTGTGATTGATTCTGTTGCCAGATTGCTTGTCAGCCCGTATTCTGGTTGTGGCCCCGAAAATTGGGCAATATCAGCAAAGTAATAAAGGAATGATGGACATGAAACTGAAGTTTGCCGCCGTTGGTGCGTTTGCTCTGATCCTGACTGCTTGTGCGCAGCAGGAAGAACCGACCCCAGTATACGTTCAGCCGAGCTATGATAAAGCTGGCACTCCAAGCTGCCCGGGCGGGTATCAGCTGGCAACAACCGAAGCAGGTCAGACTGTCTGTGACCCGATACAATAGAGGTTTTGCAGGCGGCCCCTATGCGGGCCGTCTGCACATCAAACGAAGTGGATGCCGCCCTTGGGGCGGTTTTTTCTTGCCCATTGCACCGCAGGCGCCAACCGTTCAAAACGGCACGAAAGCAATCGCCCGAGGACCCATGCTCAATTTCTTTTCCCGCCTCAAGGACCGCACCAAATGGAGCTGGCAAGGATTGGTCGCCACCTGGCGGGATGAGTATTCTTTTCGCGTCTGGGGCTATGCCAACCTGATCTCGGCGGTGCTTGCTGTGTGGCTGCCGATCAGCGGGGCCGAGCGTGCGTTGATCCTTGTCATGGGCGTCCTCGTGCTCGTGGCCGAGCTGTTCAACACGGCCATCGAGCGGGCGGTCGACTATACCTCGACCGACCATCATCCGCTGGCGGGACAGGCCAAAGATGCTGCGAGCGCAGCTGTTGCATTGACAGCGATTGCCGCTGGGATTGCCTGGGCCGTAGCGCTGATCGGCCTGATCTAGACCGCCTTAAGCTACGCTTGAAACGCTGTGGAGCGCTCAGCGAAACTTGCGATGTATCCTGTGGCGCAGACCAAATGATCTGTGTTTCAGATGCCGCGGCCTGTGATGCTTGAGAACCAGTTTACGACGCGGATGCAGGACACGCTTGCCCAGTTTGACCTTGTGTTTGAGGACCGGAGCCGCGTGATGCCGGTGAACAAAGTGTTTGCTGCGCGTGTAAATCACCAGCTTGTTGCCACCGACTGACAAGATCGTGACCGCGCCGCTATGCGCGTGCTGCGCCGCCACCGGAGGCGCCAGCATCATGGCCGCCACCGCCAGCAATTTGAAATGCGATGAAATCTTCGGAAACCGAAACATGAAACCCTCCAACCCGTGTCGAGTTCAGCATCGCGGCTTTGGCGGGCAAGCGCCAATAAACTCGGCTCACGCTTGCCCCAACTTATTTGTAGTTGTCAGGTCATAGGGTTAGGGGTGTTCAAACCCGTTTGCCCCACAAGTCATACTCACCCGCTTCATCGACCTCGACCGTAACGAGGTCTCCGGGTTTGAGGGTTTCGAACCCCTCATCAATGAAAAGGTTGCCGTCAATCTCGGGCGCGTCGGCCTTGGTTCGGCAGGTGGCGGCCTCGTCATCGACCTCATCCACGATGACCTGGAGGGTCTGACCGACCTTGGCTTCCAGTTTGGCTTCAGAGATCGCCTGCGCTTTCTCCATGAAACGGTCCCATCGGTCCTGCTTGACCTCAGGTGCCACATGATCGGGCAGATCGTTCGAGCGCGCGCCATCAACGTTTTCGTACTGAAAACAACCAACACGATCCAATTGCGCCTCGTCCATCCAATCGAGCAGGGTCTGGAATTCGGCCTCGGTCTCGCCTGGATAGCCAACAATGAAGGTCGAGCGCAGAGTGATGTCCGGGCAGATCTCGCGCCAGGCTTTGATCTCATCGAGTGTTTTGGCGGCTGCGGCCGGACGGGCCATGCGCTTCAGCACATCCGGGTGCGCATGCTGAAAGGGGATATCCAGATAGGGCAGCACGTTGCAGCCCGCATCTGCCATCAGCGGGATCAACTCGCGCACATGCGGGTAGGGGTAGACATAGTGTAGCCGAATCCAGGCATCGAGCTGCCCCAATTCGCGCGCCAGATCGGTGATATGGCTGCGCACCTCGCGGTCCTTCCACGGGTTCACGTCGTATTTCCGGTCCAACCCATAGGCCGAGGTATCCTGACTGATCACCAGCAACTCACGCACACCATTGTCGACAAGCTTTTCGGCCTCGCGCAGCACGGCATGGGCCGGACGGCTGGCGAGCTTGCCGCGCATGTCGGGGATGATGCAGAATTTACACTTGTGGTTACAGCCCTCAGAGATCTTGAGATAGCTGTAGTGCCGCGGAGTCAGCTGCACAGAACTAGCAGGCAACAGGTCAACGAATGGGTCCGGATCAGGCGGCACCGCCACATGTACCGCGTCCAAAACCTGCTCGTATTGATGCGGGCCGGTGACCGCCATGATACGCGGGTGGTGTTCCCGGATATAGTCTGGCTCGGCCCCCAAACAGCCGGTCACGATGACCTTGCCGTTTTCGACCAGAGCCTCGCCGATGGCGTCCAGAGATTCGGCCTTGGCGCTGTCCAGAAATCCGCAGGTGTTCACAATCACGGCATCGGCCCCGGAATAATCGGGCGAAATGCCGTACCCTTCGGCGCGCAACCGGGTCAGGATGCGCTCGCTGTCTACCAGCGCTTTGGGGCAGCCCAATGAGACCATACCAATGGTCGGCTGGCCTGAACGCGGCGTATCGGTGATCCGGGCAGACGGGGCAAGATCGGGGCGGAGGTTTGGCGGATTGCTACTCATGCGGCCGCATATAGTTTGGATTGGTTCCCCTTGCAAATGCGACCGTGGCTTTGAATGATACCTCAAACACAAGCCCAAAAAAGGCGGAGAGCAGTTCGATGAAATGGCTGATACGTATCCTGTTCATCTTGGTGGCCGTTGTGGGCCTTGTTGTGGGCGCGCTTTTGTTGATGCCCGGCGACAAACTGGGCGCGCTTCTGGCCGAACAGGTCAAGGCGGAAACGGGGCGTGACCTGACCTTCTCGGGCGATGTCTCGATCTCATTCTGGCCGGTTCTGGGCCTTGAAACCGGGCCGGTCACCTTCGGCAATGCCGATTGGGCGGGGTCTGAGCCGATGCTGAGCGCCGAAAGCCTGTCTTTCGGTGTGGATGCGGCGGCGCTGTGGGCTGGAGAGATCCGGATCAAACGGGTCTTTGCCGACAGCCCGGTTCTGCGGCTGGAATACGCCAAAGGCCGGGGCAATTGGGAACTGACCACACCAACCTCCGCACCCAGTACCGGCGGAGGAACAGCGCCCGCGCCTCAGTCGACGCAACCGATCACACTCGACCGACTTGAACTGAGCAACGCGCGCCTGATCTTTATCGAAAACGGCGCGACCAAGTGGAATTTCCGGCACGTCAACCTCTCGGCGCAATGGCCGGATGTCTCGGCCCCGATGATCATGGAGGCCAATATGGCCGTGCCCGGTGGCACTGTTCAGGTGAATTTGAAACTGCCTGACCTGCCGGCATTTGCCTCGGGCGCTGCGGCACCGTTAGAGCTTTCGATGACAGCACCGGGCGGGCGTATAGCGTTCAACGGGCGCGCCACCATCGAAGGAGAGATGGACGGCAAGACCGAGGTCAAGACCAGCAATACAGACGACATGCTGGCCGCGTTCGGGCAGGCGGGGGTGGCGGTGCCCAATGGTCTGGGGCGTGTTGCAGATGTAGCGGGGCAGATGACCTACACGCGGGACGGTCGCATCTCTTTGCGAGACATGACCGCCGTGTTGGATCACAACCGGTTTGATGGCGAGGCCGATATCGTGATTGCAGACCCTCCGCAGATCACAGCCCGTTTGCGGGCCGGGGATCTGGATTTTTCGACCTTTGCAGACACCGTCGAAACAGGCTCCGGCGGTGGAGGTGCCTCTTCAAGCGACGGGTGGTCGACGACACCCATCGACGCGTCGGCGCTGGGTTTGGCGAATGGCTCGATTCGACTCACCGCGTCCTCCATCGCCGTGCCGGACATGACGCTAGGGCAAAGCGACCTGACGCTCAATCTAGACCGGTCGCGTGCGGTTTTGAAAATGCAACCCGCGACCCTGTTTTCCGGACAATTGAACGGACAGGTGGTGGCCAATAATCGCAACGGCCTGTCCGTCGGCGGAAATTTCAAAGCTGAAGGGATTGATGTGCAGCAGGCGCTGTCGACGCTCGGAGGAGTTGAAAGGCTGACAGGTACGGCCTCGGCCTCGCTGGAGTTTCTGGGCGTGGGACAGACCGAGGACGCGATCATGCGTTCGCTGTCCGGGAAGGGCGATATTGCGGTCGGGAAAGGCGTGATCTCCGGCTTCGACCTGAACCGGCTGATGGGGCGCGGCGAAGGGTCCGGAGGAACCACAGTGTTCAACAGCCTGACGGCCAGTTTCACCATGGATGGCGGCAATCTGACGAACAACGACCTGCTCATGTCGCTGGATAATTTCAGGGCTGATGGCGCGGGGCGCGTCGGGATCGGCGCGCGCGACATCGACTATCTGTTCACGCCGGTCGCATTGCGCGCCAATTCAGGCGAAGGGATCGCTGTGCCTGTGCGTATTGTCGGCCCGTGGAGCGACCCTTCGATCCGCCCGGACCTAACAAAGGTCATTGAGGCAGCGGCAGAAGGAAAGCTGAAAGATCTGGAGAACGACGCCAAAACCAAGGTTCTAGAAAAGGTCGGATCAGAGCTGGACTCGACCATCACAGACACTGATCAAATCGAGGACGTGCTGAAGGACAAGCTAGAGGAAGAAGCCAAGAAAGGCTTGCTCAAGTTGTTCGGAGGGGATTGATCGGGGCGCGCATCGGCGCCCCTTTTCTTTTAGATCGTTTGGTCGTAGTCGCCGACGCCGGGTTCTGTCCGGATGACGGCATCGATGTCGGCAAAGATCGCCCGCATCTCTGCTTCGCTTTCGCTGCTTTCGCAGACGACCACCAGATTTGGGGTGTTTGACGAGGCTCGCACTAGGCCCCAGCTGCCATTGTCCAAAATGACGCGCGCGCCGTTGACGGTGACGACCTCTTTGATGGCGCGGCCCGCGAAGCTATCGCCTGCGTCGGCTTTGGCGACCAGCTTGTCCACGAGGCGCTGCAGGATATCGTATTTCTCGGTATCCGCCGCGTAGGGCGACATTGTCGGGGTGGACCACGTCTTGGGCAGGGCCTTGCGCAGGTCGGACATGCTCTGACCCGGGTTGCGGTCCATCAATTTGCAGATTTCCACCGCAACGCGCATCCCGCAGTCATATCCGCGCCCAACAGGCTCGGCGAGGAAGTAGTGGCCGGATTTCTCGAACCCTGCGAGGGCTCCGATCTCTTTGACCCGACGTTTCATATGACTGTGGCCGGTTTTCCAATAGTCCGCCTTGACGCCAAGGGCCTGAAGTTCCGGGTCGCTGGCGAACAGGCCAGTCGATTTCACGTCGGCCACGAAGGTCGCGCCGGGATGCAGCTTGGCCAGATCGCGGGCCATGATGACACCGACTTTGTCGGCGAAGATCTCTTCGCCCTCGTCATCGACCACACCGCAGCGGTCGCCGTCGCCGTCAAATCCCAAGGCCAGATCGGCACCGCTGGATTTCACCGCATCCGCCATGTCATGCAACATCTCCATGGCTTCGGGGTTCGGGTTGTAGTTCGGGAACGTGTAGTCGAGTTCGTTGTGGCTGGGCACAACCTCAACACCGATCCGCTCAAAAATCTCGGGTGCAAATGCCGAGGCAGTGCCATTACCCGTGGCGCAAACCACCTTAAGCGGGCGGGACATTTTGAAATCACCGACCAGATCGTCGATATAGGCCTCTTTAACGCCATCGACGAATTCATACGAGCCGCCCTCACGCGCCACTGTCTCGCCATTCAGCACAATGTCGCGCAGCTCGGACATCTCATCCGGGCCGTGGGTCAGCGGTCGGTCGAAACCCATTTTGACCCCGGTCCAGCCGTTTGGGTTATGGCTGGCGGTGACCATCGCCACCGCCGGAACATCCAGATGGAATTGCGCGAAATAGGCCATTGGGCTGAGGGCAGGGCCGATGTCCTTCACCTGAACACCCGCCTGCATCAGGCCGAGGATCAACGCGTTTTTGATGGCCAGAGAATAGTCGCGGTAGTCATTGCCAACCGCAATGACCGGCGCGATGCCGCGTTTGTGCATCTGAGTACCGATCCCAAGACCAAGGGCGGTCATGCCCGGCAGGTTGATCTCATCAGGGTACTTCCAGCGTGCATCATATTCGCGGAACCCGGTGGGTTTGATCATCGGGTCGCGCAGAAAGCTCCAGGTGTTTGGGGTCACCTCGGGAATGGGTTTGGTCATAACTGGTCTCAATCGTTAAATCTGAATCGGGTTCGCCTTGGCCAGCGCATCAAAACGCATCAATGTGTCAACAAGATGGGGCATCTGATCCAAAGGGATCATGTTGGGGCCATCAGACGGTGCTGTGTCGGGGTCCTGATGCGTTTCGATGAACACCGCTCCGATCCCCAGCGATACGGCGGCGCGCGCCATCACCGGCGCAAATTCGCGCTGCCCACCCGAGGAGCCACCTTTGCCACCGGGCTGTTGCACCGAATGGGTCGCGTCCATCACGACCGGATAGCCCGTCTTCGCCATTTGCGGCAGGCCCCGCATATCGGCCACCAGAGTATTGTACCCGAACGAGGTTCCACGTTCCGTCAGGAGGATATTCTGGTTCCCGGTGCTTTCGATCTTGTCGACGATGTTGCCCATTTCCCAGGGGGCGAGAAACTGACCTTTCTTGACGTTCACAGCCTTACCCGTTGCGCCCGCCGCCAAAAGCATATCGGTCTGGCGACACAGAAAAGCTGGGATCTGCAGAATATCGACGGCCTCAGCCGCGATGGCGCATTGGGCTTCGGTGTGGACATCGGTCAGCACCGGAATGCCCATGGTGCTGCGGATGTCATCCAGAACCTTCAGCCCCGCATCAATCCCCATGCCGCGCTTGCCGGACAAAGAGGTTCGGTTCGCCTTGTCATACGACGCCTTGAAAACATACTGCGCCCCGGCCGCGTCGCAGGCTTCTTTCATGGCGCCCGCAATCATTTGGGCATGGTCTGCCGTCTCAAGCTGGCAGGGGCCGGCAATGATGGTCAGAGGAAGGTCATTGCCGACCGTCAGGTCGGAGATTTTTACATGTTTCATGTGTCTTACGAGGATACCTGTTCACGAAGGACCGACGCGGTAAGCGAGATCATCAGGTAGATACCAGCAAACAACAGGAAAGCCAAAATCGTATTTTCGAACTTCCTTGGATAGGTCGGATCCTGCGCCTCCACCGGGTTCACCGAAACTGTTAGGTACCGCACTTTGCGGTTCGCCTCGGACCGCGTGGTTTCCATTTGTTGCATCGCCGTTTGCAGCATCATGTCACGCGCTGCCAGATCAGCCTGCGCCATCTGGATTCGGACGCTCAGCCGCGCCAGCGAGTTTTCGCCTGCGGACGCGTCCAGCATCTCGGCGTTCAACTCGGCTAGGACAACTTCCAGGCGGGCGATATCGGCACTGACCCCGTCGACCTTGGCCTGGTTTGGTCGGCGGTTGTCTTGCAGGGCGGCCAGTTCCAGCTCTTTATCCTGAATGGCGACCTCGATCTCATTGATCCGACCGCGAAGACCGGCGATGACGTTTTCTGGGTCCAGCAAAGCACCCTGCAACTGCAACTCGATCAGCGCTTCTTGCGCCCGTCGTCTTTCATCCTGAGCGGCCTCAAACCCTTCCCGCGCATCGCGCATCTGATCCTCGCGCTTGAGGCCAGACAGGCTGTTGATCCGCTCTTCCGCGTAAGAGATCAGGAGTTGGGACAGTTCGACGGCAGTTTCGGGCTCGGGTGCGGCAACTTCCATTCGCACAATCCCGTCGCTTGGGTCATAGCCGATGGTCACCATGCGTCTGTAAAGCTTGTAGGTGTCTTCCAAGCTAGCGTTTTCTGGTAGTCTCTGGATCGGGTCGATCCAATCCTGTTTGAAGTTTTCAGAAAAGCCGATATCCTTTTCCAGACGTTCCAGAGCGTCCTTGGATTCCAAAAATTCTTGAGTGGAAACAGAATCCTGCGCGGTTGCAAATTGAGTCCCGCTCAGCAGGCCGCCAATCGCTCCACCACCGCCGTCGGCCTGAAGGATCGAATAGGCCGAGTCGCTGGCATACATCGGTGTCGCAATCCGATAGAAATAATAGCCGACAACGAACGTGGGCAGAAAGACGAACACGGCAAGCCGTGCAAACAGCGCCGCCAGTTTCTTTTTTCGGCGGAGGGCGATGTCCTTCTGGATCTGACCGATTTCACGGTCGCGCCGCTCGGCCGGGCTCATCTCAGGTCCTGGCAGAGTCTGAGGGGCCTCGCTCACCGGTTGTGGCAACTGGACGGCTGCCGTTTCGTCACTCTCCGTTTTCGCCGAAGCATTTGCCGAGGCCAGTTCCAGCAAATTGCTGCGCCGGAATGGATCAATACCCTTCTTGCGTAGCAGGCGTACCGCGTCATAGTCGGAAGTCGCCGCCAGTCCGTGTTTGCTGGCCAGACGCCGGGCAATACGCAATTGCCGACCGGTAAGGCCTTCGCGCTTGATATCGTCCAGCTCGGTCCCGGGCTGCGTTTCGCCTGACGAGGCCTGCGTTGCGCTGCGGATGCGCGCCATGGCGTCCGAGCGGGCCTCGGGCGAGGTGCCTGATTGCGCCTTGTGGCGCCAGTTGTATTTTCTAACCTTGGGTTTCGTAGTCATATAACTGCTTTGCCTCTTCCAAGGTTTCAAACATGTGCAGCTGGCCGTCGACCAAAACGGCCGCCTGTTTCACGAATTTTTCCAGCGTTGCGGGGCTGTGCGATACGATGACCAGCGTTGTCGTGCGCAGCCTTTCCTGCAAGATTGCGCCGGCCTTATGGTTGAATTCCACATCCGTGGACGCGGGCATGCCCTCATCAATCAGGTACATGTCGAAGTCCAGTGCCAGCATCAGCGCAAAGGTGAATCTGGCTTTCATGCCCGACGAATAGGTGGCCAAAGGCTGGTTGAAATACTCGCCGAGACCGCACAGCCAGCTGCAGTAGGCTTCGACATAGTCGGGGTCCATACCGTAGATTTTGGCGATATAGCGTGCGTTCTCCAATGCAGACATCTTCGAGGAGACACCACCGGTAAACCCCATCGGGAAAGACACTTTGCACTCACGCCGGATGACCCCTTCATCGGGCTTTTCCAAACCCGCCATCATATTGATCAGAGTGGTTTTTCCCGTCCCGTTCGGCGCAAGCACACCCAGCGAGGTTCCGAGTTCGACACGGAACGAAGCCCGGTCGAGGATCACCTTGCGGCTTGTCCCCGTCCAGAAGGATTTACTGACATTCTCGAATTCAAGCATGCTTGGCCTGCTGCTCAATCCTTTGGTTTGATCGCTCTTTTTGGTGAGCGTTTGGATGCGAGGTTTATCGTTTCATGTTGGCTACATTATGTCGAATTATGAAACAAATGTTCAATGCATCTTCACAAAGTGCAGATCACATCGTGGCAAACATCAACACGAAAAGATGTTTTGGCGGCAACTTCGAGGGTGGCTATCATCCTTTGATTCTCACGATTTCGGGGCAAGACAGCGGCTATGAGTGATCTGCAAAAGGAAATCTCGGCCTGTCGGCTGTGTGCGGATGCGTTCGCGCAAACCGCGACGCAGCACGCGCCGCGTCCTGTCGTCTGGTTCCGCGCTGGCACTCCGATCCTGGTTGCGGGGCAGGCTCCGGGCGCACGGGTACATGAGTCGGGGCGGCCTTTTACAGACCCGTCGGGGGATCGCTTGCGGGATTGGTTGGGGATCGACGAGGGGGTGTTTTACAACCGAGATCGTTTGTCCATCGTGCCTATGGCCTTCTGCTTTCCCGGATATGACGAGCGAAAAGCGGATCTGCCGCCCCCTGCCTTGTGCCGCAAAACCTGGCATGAACGGGTCGTTGAGGCGCTTGGGCCGGTCCCTCTGACAGTGTTGGTCGGGGGGCACGCACATAAGTACCATCTTGGGGTGCACAGTTCGGTCACCGAGACGGTCCGCAATTGGCGAGACCACGCGCCGCACATCTTTGCCTTGCCTCATCCGTCCTGGCGCAATACGGCATGGATCAAGAAAAACCCGTGGTTCGAGACCGACCTGCTGCCGGCCTTGCAGGCACGGGTGCAAGAGGTTCTGAATGACTGAAGCAACGGCGCTGGACACAGCGCATACCGCGATGGACGCCGCTCCGCAGGACGATGCCGCCCGGCTGCGGTTTTTTGAGCGGCTGGCTGATAGTGAGCTGTTCTTGATGCTGACCGAAGAGGCGCAGGGCGAGAATATCTCGCCTGAGCTGTTCGACGTGGCCGATGGCCGTTTCGTACTGGCCTTTGATCGCGAGGATCGGTTGGCGCAATTCGCCGGAAGTCCGGTTCCATACGCGGCGCTTTCGGGGCGTATCCTGTCTTCGATGCTGGCGGGGCAGGGGATCGGTCTGGGTCTGAACCTCGAGGTCGCTCCATCCTCGATGCTGATCCCGTCCGAGGCGCTGGGTTGGCTGGCGACAACGCTGGAACATGCGCCTGATGAGGTCGAAGAGAAACTGGCCGAGTTTTTGCCTCCGACCGGCCTACCGGAAACCCTGTTACGCGCGTTGGATACAAAGCTGTCGACTGCAGTCGGTCTGGCGCAGTCGGCCTATCTGGTCGGCACCAAATCCGAATCCGGTGCTTCGGGCCACTTGCTGGGCTTTGTCGGGGCCGTGGACGGGGCGCAATCAGCGCTGGCCAAGGCTGCGTCCGAGGCTCTGACCTTTTCGGGGATCGAAGCCGGAGCGATGGATGTCGGTTTTTTTGCACCCGAAGCCCCCGCTGCCGCGTCTCTGGCGAAGGTTGGTTTGCGGTTCGACCTGCCGCAACCCGAAGTCCGTGACCTGACCCGGCCTGTGCCCGGCAGCGATCCCGAGAACCCGCCGATCCTGAAATAATAAGCGCGGTGCACACTTTTGCACCGCGCTAAATGTCTTGGAGAGTCTCTAACGAAACTCGAAGAGAACTAGTCTGCCGCTGCTTCCAATTTGTCCTGCGTACGGGTTTCGAAGTCGCTGGCCTCATGACGTTCATGAAGCTGTGTGTGCGGCTCGCCAAACGCGCGGTTGACCATGCGGCCCCGCTTTACGGCCGGGCGCGCGTCAATCGCTTTGGCCCAACGCATGACGTTTTCATAGGATTCCACATCCAGGAACTCGGCAGCATCATAGAGACGCCCAAGAACCAGCTGCCCATACCAGGGCCAAATCGCCATATCCGCAATCGAGTAATCCTCGCCTGCGATATAGGTGTTTCCGGCCAGTTGACGGTCCAACACGTCCAGCTGGCGCTTGGCTTCCATGGCAAAGCGGTTGATCGGATATTCCCATTTCTCAGGCGCGTAAGCGTAGAAATGGCCGAATCCGCCGCCCAGATACGGCGCGCTACCCATCTGCCAGAACACCCAGTTCATCACCTCGGTCCGCTTCGGGCCTGACTCGGGCAAGAACGCTCCGAACTTTTCGGCCAGATGGAACAGGATTGAGGCGCTTTCGAACACGCGCACCGGAGCATCACCTGACCGATCCCAGAGCGCCGGGATTTTCGAGTTCGGGTTCGCCTCGACAAAGCCCGAGCTGAACTGATCCCCTTCACCGATGTTGATCAGCCACGCGTTGTATTCGGCTTCTTCGTGACCCTGAGCCAAAAGCTCTTCAAGCATGACTGTCACTTTGACGCCATTGGGCGTTGCCAGCGAATAGAGCTGTATGGGGTGGCGGCCAATGGGCAAGTCCTTGTCATGGGTTGCTCCGGCGATGGGGCGGTTGATATTGGCGAAGCGTCCGCCGCTTTCGCTATCCCAGGTCCAGACTTTGGGGGGAGTGTAAGTGGATTGATCGCTCATCTGATGCCTTTCTTGCCAATCGCAGGGCTGCAAAGCCGATGCGCTAACAGCTAATGTTGCAATTCCCCGAGTCCAACCCCGCTTGACGCAGGAAACTGTAATAATTCTCTCACGAAATCTCGTTGATGGTCACACCGGCGCGAGCGGCCCTACGAAGCGCCTCAGAATCGCTTATTGTTTGTCGTGTCAGCCAAACGGCACCCCCGATACACGAAAAAGGAATGACCACATGAAACGTTTTGCCCTGTCTTTTGCTGCGGCCATGGCTCTGGCAATTCCGGCTTTTGCAGGCCCCCAATATGTCGACGGAACCGGATTTGCGGTCTCTGGCTATGATGTTGTAGCCTATCGCGGCCTTGATCAGGCACCGGTGGGGACGTCGCAGCCAGAAGGTGTACGCGGCAATGCCGACATCACGGCGGAATACAACGGCGCAACTTGGGCTTTTGCATCGGAGGAGAACCGCGATAAGTTTCTTGAGAACCCGGCCTACTACGCGCCTCAGTATGACGGGCATTGCGCCTATGGCGTCTCAAAAGGCGGCAAGGTTCCGGCAAACCCGAACCTGTGGCGCATCGTTGATGACAAGCTGTACCTGAACATAACCGACGTTGTTGTAGGCTTCTTCGAAGAGGACATCCCGGGCAACATCAACCTGGCCGAAGGCAACTGGCCCGGTATCGAAAGCGCAGACGCATCGACCAGCGTGATCCCGAAATTCACCTCGGAAGGTCCTGTCACCAACTGATCGCGCAGACAATGTTGTGAAGAAAAACAAGCCCGGCTCCCCCCACTGAGCCGGGCTTTTTTCTGGCTGACTATCCAGCCAGCCAGAATTCGTCGATCATGTCCTGATTGGCTTCGAACCGGATACGAACACTTTTTGCCCCCGGAAACTTGCGTTCGCAAATGGTGTCAGGAATCACCACCTCGCCCGGTCCGGTGTTGTTGGACTTGAAGCTCAGGATCTCAGTCTCGACATGCCGTCTGTTGCTTAGCACCGAGGTCGGAAGTGCGATGCGGTTCGCCCCTTCGGTTACCGGAGTTGCTACGAAAAAGGTCAAGTGGCGGCCATAGCATCCGACGGCATCGGGCACATGGTCTGATGCAGCCGGTTCGACATCGGCGTTCCGAGTTGATGGCGAATTTGCCATATGCGGCAGTGCTTGTGTCGGGTTCAGTATGGATTTGCAGGCGGAGATGTCCTCTGGCGGCAACTCGATCACACGCTTTTTGAGGCGCGGCCGCTTAGGCATTTGCGGGCCCGATGCGCCTTTTGCGCCCAACCCCTGTTTGCGTAGAAAATCATAGGCAGTCTTGGCGCGCGAGAAGTCTTCGCAATCCCCCGGCATATGGTCGGGATGCGCCCGGAAGGCAATATTGCGCCAAGCTTCGCGGATTTCGTCGGAACTGGCAGAGGGCGACAACCCTAGGTCCGCCAGCGCGCTGTTTCGCGCTGCGATCTTATCGACAGGTTTCATACTCAAAAACACTCATTAACGTACACGAGACCAGTTTGAGTACGGTCACGATTTTGTCAAATTCTTCTCAAGATTGAACGAGTTGCGGGGGACAATGATCTGGCCGTGCTGACATTGTTCCAGCGGCAAGCAAAATGCCCGCGCTTTCGGATGGCGCGGGCATTTCGTCTTTGTCGAAAGGGGTTAGGCGACGTTCTGCAGTTCAGCCTTCGGCGTGATCCCAAGGGCGAAGCACACGTCGCGGGTCAGCTCGGGCCGGTTCAGGGTGTAGAAGTGCAGCTTGTCCACACCACCCTCCAGCAGGTCCGAACACAGCTCGGTGCAAAGGGCCGTAGCCAGCAGATCCTCGCGATCATCACGCTGGGCTTTTTCAAAGGCATGATCGACCCAATCGGGTATCCGTGTGCCGCAGCGCTGGGCAAATGCGCGCGCGCCTTTCCAGTTTTCGATCGGCAGTATGCCCGGCACGATCGGCTTGTCGATCCCGGCTTTTTCGCAGGCATCGCGGAACCGGAAGAAGGTCTCGGCCTCGAAGAAAAACTGCGTCAATGCCTCATCGGCGCCCGCGTCCAGCTTGGCCTTGAGCCAGTCGATATCGGCCCGCGTATCCCGTGCTTCAGGGTGAATGTCGGGATAGGCGCCAACTCGAATGCTGAACATCTCTGTTTCTGCGAGGGCCTCAATCAATTCAACAGAGTTGGCAAAACCTTCGGGGTGAGGAACAAACCTGTCCTGACCCTTCGGCGGATCGCCCCGCAATGCGACGATGTTCTCTACACCGGCGCGGGCGAAGGTGTCTGCAATCTCTAACGTTTCCTGACGCGAGGCATCGACGCAGGTCAAATGCGCTGCAACCGGCAGTCCCGATGACTTGTGCAAAGTCGCCACGGCATCGCGCGTCAACTCTCGCGTCGTGCCTCCCGCGCCGTAGGTAACCGAAACGAACCGGGGCTCCAGAGGGGCCAGCGTCTGCACCGTATCCCATAGCCGGAATGAGGCCTCCAGCGTTTTGGGTGGAAAAAACTCGAATGAGATTTCAGGTTTGGTCATCGCAGCCTCTCAGGATCAACTGAGGGTCTTGTCGCATGACACGCATTGTGAGACAAACTCATATTCCTCAAGAACAACATGAGCTTTCCTTCAAATGCACATCGAATTCCGGCACCTGCGCACCATCAAGGCGATCCATGACTGTGGCGGCCTTGCGCGTGCGGCCGATCAGCTGAACATCACCCAATCGGCGCTGAGCCACCAGATCAAAGGGTTGGAGGATCAGGCCGGGGTCGAATTGTTCCTGCGTCGGTCCAAGCCGATGAAGCTGTCTGCGGCGGGGCTGCGTCTGTTGCGGCTGGCCGAGCAGATTCTGCCTCAGGTCGAGGCCGCGCAGCATGAGTTCTCTTCCCTGCGCGATGGTCGCACGGGTCGGATGCATATTGCGATTGAATGCCACGCCTGTTTCGAATGGCTATTTCCAGTGCTGGAGTCCTTCCGCAAATCCTGGGGTGATGTCGACGTAGATATCCGCCCTGGCCTCGCGTTCGACGCGCTGCCCGCCTTGCAGAAGGAGGAGGTCGACCTGGTGGTATCCTCTGACCCCGAAGACCTGCCGGGTGTCGAGTTCGTGGAGTTGTTCGACTATAACCCGGTGTTCGTCGCTGCATCTTCCCATCCTCTGGCCGAGAAAGACTTCATCGAGGCCGAGGATTTTCGCGGTCAGACCCTGATCACCTATCCGGTCGAGCGCACGCGATTGGACGTGTTCAGCCAGTTGTTGATCCCGGCGCGGGTTGAACCAGCCAGCATCCGACAGGTTGAACTGACAGCCGTGATCCTGCTGCTTGTCGCCTCAAATCGGGGGATTTCTGTCCTGCCGGATTGGGTTGTGCGGGAGGTCAAATACAACTCGGATTACGTCACCCGCCCGCTGACTAAAGAAGGGATCACCCGTCGGCTATATGCCGCTGTCCGCTCTGAAGATCTGGAAAAGCCCTTCGTGCAGGAGTTGGTCAAACTGGCGCGGGACGAGGCGCGGAAGTTGCAGGCGCAGTAGAGGCGTTTCGCTAAGGTCTGCTATGCGCATCATTCCTCTTGGCAAGGGCGCATTGCATCAGTATACGCGCGGTTTGACCGAACAGGAGCCTTTTCACAATGGTTGGCAGTGCAAATCTCAACATCATGATCAAAGCCGCGCGCAAGGCGGGGCGGTCTCTGGTCAAGGATTTTCGTGAAGTCGAGAACCTGCAGGTGTCGATGAAGGGCGCGGGTGATTTCGTGTCCAAGGCCGATATCGCTGCCGAAGCCATCCTGAAAGAGGAACTGCTGGGCGCGCGTCCGACCTATGGCTGGCTGGCCGAAGAGGGCGGTGCGATTGACGGCGAGGATCCAACCCGCCGTTGGATCGTCGATCCGCTGGATGGCACCACCAATTTCCTGCACGGGTTGCCGCACTGGGCGATCTCGATCGCGCTGGAACACAAAGGCAAGATCGTCGCCGGAGTGATCTACGACGCCGCCAAGGACGAGATGTTCTTTGCCGAAAAAGGCGAGGGCGCCTGGATGAACGATATGCGCATCCGCGTCTCGGGCCGTCACCGCATGATCGAGTCTGTTTTCTCGACAGGTTTGCCTTTCGGTGGTCGCTCGGATTTGCCTGCCACGCTGCAAGATCTGGCGCGCCTGATGCCCACATGTGCTGGCGTGCGCCGCTGGGGCGCTGCGGCGCTCGACATGGCTTATGTGGCCGCAGGCCGTTACGAGGGGTTCTGGGAACGTCGCCTGAACGCGTGGGACTTGGCCGCCGGGATCATCATCGTGAAAGAGGCCGGTGGTCTGGTTCAACCCTTGAACCCCGAAGGCAGCATTCTGGAAGATGGCGAGGTCATCTGCGCCAACGAGCCGATCTTTGACAGCTTTGCCAAGGTCATCCGGGGCTAGATCGCTTTGCGTTTGATTTGAATCGAAAAACGCTGCCTCTCCCTTCGATCGAACGCGCATTTCGACCACTTTGCCTCAGATAAAACGCAAAACGCTTTAAACGCCTTTACCTACGCGGCACGCGCGGGATGCGGGATTGCGACAGCTTGTATTTCGTCTCGGGGTGAGGCGGGTGGCCGTGCGTGCGGTGCCAGTAGGCTGGTCCTCCGCGTTTCAGCCAGAGCGGGATACACAGGATCAGCCCCACGACGAACCCACCGGTATGAGCCCAATAGGCAACGCCGCCTTCGTCGGGGTTGCTGGAAAGACTGCCGAAAAACTGCAGGGCCAACCAAACCCCGAGCATCACGAAGGCCGGGATGGTAAAGACTCGGAAATAGACGATCAGTATCAGCAGAATATCCACTCGGGCTTTGGGAAAAAGCAGTAGATACCCGCCCATCACGCCAGCAATCGCCCCGGAGGCTCCGATTGTGGGCACTACCGAGTCGGGTGCGGTGATCACATGGATCAGTCCGGCTCCGATCCCGGCGACAAGGTAGAACAACAAAAAGGGCAGGTGACCCATTTCGTCTTCCAGATTATCCCCGAAAATCCACAGAAACAGCATGTTGCCCGCCAGATGCATCCAGCCGCCATGCAGGAACATCGAGGTCACGAAGGTCTCGAGTGCGACCCCTTCGGCGCTACGGGCGGGAATGATCGCGTAGTCGAAATAGAACTGCTGCAGCACCCGTGCGTTATCCATGATCCCTACATAGCTGACGAAGATCAGGATATTCGCCGCCATCAGGGCGTAGACAACATAGGGCGTGCGCCCCGAGGGGTTGTGATCTCGGATCGGGAACATGGCGCGACGCTGGGCTTTTCCGCGCCCAGCGTCAAGGTCAGGTTATGCCGCACCACCCAACAGCGCCGCATTGCCACCCGCTGCCGTCGTGTCAACGCAGACGTGGCGTTCCGCCAGCACCCGCGTGCGATCCGGCAAGCCGGGGATCATGGGCAGGATCGGCCCGTCGCGCCGCGCCAGATGATGTTCGATCTGACGGGCAGTTTCCTCGTCGCCCCACCAGACAACGCCCGCGAAGCCGGTTAGGTTTTCCAGACGATGCAGGTCGAGCATGCCCGTTGCCTCAATCGCCGTCCCACCCAAAGCCAGAACCGCATCTGCCTGAGCGCACGCAGCGGTCTCGCCGGGGCCGAGACACAACAGCGGAGGCCGTGCAAATTCAGACAGCCGGTTTGATTCCCCTGTTGGTCCGGGCAGGGTTTGGGTTCGAACAGGGGCCGGTTGCCCTTTCGGCGCGGGCAATTCCGCAGTTGCCTGCCATGTCTCTGAGGTGCTCTGACGATCGGGAGCGCAGAACCGGGCCATGTAGTTCGGCCCACCCGCTTTGGGACCAGTGCCCGAAAGCCCCTCGCCTCCGAAAGGCTGAGATCCCACGATGGCGCCGATCTGGTTGCGGTTCACATAGACATTGCCCGCGTGGATCGCCTCGGTCGCATGCTGAACCCGGTCGTCGATGCGGGTATGCAGGCCGAAGGTCAGCCCATAGCCAGTGGCGTTGATGTCGGCGATCACCGCGTCAATCTCTTGCGCTTTGAACCGGGCGACATGCAGAACCGGGCCGAATATCTCACGCTCAAGGTCCGAGATGCTGCCGATTTCGATCAGGGTGGGGGCAATGAATATACCCTCGGGCGGCGTGTTAAGTTCTTTCAGAACGCGCCCTTCTGAGCGGGCTTTCGCGACATGGTCCGCGATTCCCTGACGCGCGGCCCCGTCAATGACCGGCCCGCAATCAGTTGAGATCAGCCACGGATCACCGACCTGCAGCGCGTCCATCGCGCCTTTGAGCATGGTCAGAACATCCTCGGCGATATCCTCTTGCAGATAGAGGCAGCGCAGGGCCGAACAGCGCTGACCAGCTGATTGAAACGCGCTTTCGATGATGGATTGCACCGCCTGTTCCGGCAGCGCCGTGCTGTCCACGATCATCGCGTTCAATCCGCCTGTCTCAGCGATGAGCGGTGTACCGGGCCGCATGTTCTGCGCCATGGCCGAGCGGATTTTCAACGCCGTCGCCGTTGATCCGGTGAACGCCACACCCGAGACGCGCGCGTCCGAGGTCAGCGCGGCCCCGACCTCCGGTCCGCCGGGCAGCAATTGTAGTACATCGCGGGGAACTCCGGCCTCGTGCAACAGCTGCACCGCGCGATGCGCGATCAGAGGCGTCTGCGGTGCGGGTTTGGCGAGGACAGCGTTGCCGGTTGCCAGAGCCGCCGAAATCTGCCCGGTGAAAATCGCCAGAGGGAAGTTCCATGGGCTGATACAGGTGAAAATCCCGGCCGGTTTGGCATCGGGTATGTTCGCTGCGTAGTAGCGCAGGAAATCCACGGCTTCGCGCAGCTCGGCAACGGCATCGGGCAGGGATTTCCCCGCCTCGCGTGCTAACAGGGCGAAAAGTTCTCCGAAATGAGCCTCATACAGATCGGCGGCTGCGTTCAGAGCTTTGGCGCGTTGCTCTGCCGGAGATTGCCACGGGCTGGCCGAAGCCAGTGCAAGCTCCACATCCGCAGTACTGGTCGGTGCAACTGTGCCGGGCTTATCTAGTGGTTTGGCCGGGTTAATCACCGGCTCTTCAGCCATGGGTTTCGCGTCCTCGGACAAGAGTGGCCCGGCACGCCACTCGGTTGTCTTGAACCGATCCCGCGCTGCGTCGATCTGGTCCAGCGTCGGTGTGTGATGCAGATCAAAGCCCTTGGAATTGGGGCGCTCGGGCAAAAACAGCTCTGGCCCGGTCGGCAGGGGTGACGGTGGCGTCTCGACCGCAGTGAATGGATCAGTGGCGACGTCTTCCGGTGGCACGGCCTCATCCACAATCTGGTTCACGAAGGATGAGTTCGCGCCGTTCTCCAGCAGACGCCGGACCAGATAGGCCAGCAAATCGCGATGCGCTCCGACCGGCGCGTAGATACGGCAGCGGGTTTTGTGTTTGTCCAGAACCAGCCCGTGCAGCGTCTCGCCCATCCCGTGCAGGCGCTGGAACTCGAACGGCTGCCCCTCGGCCATATGCAGGATCGCACTGACGGTATGAGCGTTGTGCGTGGCAAATTGCGGATAGATCCGGTCGGTCATACCCAGCAGCTTGCGGGCATTGGCGATATACGAGACATCGGTCGCGGCCTTGTGGGTGAAAACGGGGAAGCCATCGACCCCTTCGACCTGCGCGCGTTTTATCTCGGTATCCCAATAGGCGCCTTTGACCAGCCGCACCATCAGCTTGCGATCATGGCGCTGGGCCATGTCGTAGAGCGTATCCAGAACCAGCCCGGCGCGCGGGCCGTAAGCCTGCACGACGATGCCGAACCCATCCCAACCGGCCAAGGCGGGCTCGGCCATGACCTCCTCGATCACCTGCAGGGACAGGGACAGCCGGTCGGCCTCCTCGGCATCCACATTCAGGCCCATACCGGCAGCCTTGGCCAGCAGGGCCAGCGCGCGCAGCCGGGGGACAAGCTCATCCATGACCCGCGCTTCTTGCGCCAGTTCATAGCGCGGATGCAGGGCAGACAGCTTGACCGAGATGCCGGGATTGGCGCGGATGTCGTCATGAGTACATGCCTCGGCAATCGCGGCGATGGCGCGCGAATAAGAAAGGTGATAGCGGGCGGCGTCGGCCTCGGTCCGGGCCGCTTCGCCCAGCATATCGTAGGAGTAGGTGTAGCCCTTTGCCTCCATCCCGCTGGCGCGCTCCATGGCCGATTGAATGGTCTCGCCCAGAACGAACTGACGCCCCATTTCCTTCATCGCGCGTCCAACAGCGGTACGGATGACCGGCTCACCCAACCGCTTGATTGCCCCGCGCAGGGCACTGACGGGTGAGGACTTGCCTTCGTCCAGCACCTTGCCGGTCAGCATCAATGCCCAGGTCGAGGCGTTGACCAGCGAGGATGAGGACTGCCCCAAATGTTTGCCCCAATCCGAGGGCGCGATCTTGTCTTCGATCAGCGCATCGATCGTGTCAGCATCCGGCACCCGCAGCAGCGCCTCGGCCAGGCACATAAGCGCCACACCTTCGTCGGTGGACAGGCCGTATTCAGCCAGAAAAACCTCCATCATGCCGGGAGAGGTGCTGGACCGGATATCGCGCACCAACTGGGCCGCTGCCGCACAGATCGCCGCGCGGTCGGCGTCGCTCAGCGCAGCGTGATCGATCAACGCCTGCAAAACGGTCGGTTGATCGGCATAGGTCTGAGAGTCGATGGCGGTACGCAGGCTATGTGACATGTATCCTCCGGGCGTTTTTGCCAGTATAGATGCTTTTTTGCGGGACAATGGATCAAATTCGGTAATACTAAAGGCAGAACGACTGAATTTGGACGGCAAAACGATGCGAAATGACTTCCCGGAGCTAGACCGCTTTGACCGCGCGATTTTGCAGGTGTTGGCGGAAGACGGGCGCATCTCGGTCGCGGATCTGGCGCGGCGGATCGGCTTGTCAAAGTCACCGACACAGGCGCGGCTAAAGCGGCTTGAGGCGGATGGGGTGATCACCGGCTATCGGGCGATGCTTGATCCGATCCGGCTGGGGCTGGATCATGTGGCCTTTGTCGAGGTGCGCATGACCGACACGCGTGAGAAAGCGCTGGCCGAGTTCAATGCGGCTGTCCGCAAGATCGCCGAGATCGAGCAGGCCCATATGATCGCGTCGAATTTCGACTATCTGCTGAAGGTGCGCACCGGTTCGATGTCAGAGTACCGGGCGGTGCTGGCCGAGAAGATCTCGTCTCTGCCGCATGTCGCCAATACCTCGACCTTTGTTGCGATGGAAGCGGTGAAAGAAACCGGTTTGCTGGGTGGCATCGACCGCGAAACTTGACCAAAGCGGATTGTGCGTCACACTTGGTCTATGATCCGCACGTTCATAGCACCTGTCTTTGCCCTTTGGCTTACAACTCCCGCTTTGGCGCAATCCTGCCCGTCTGCACCGGACCATTCGGAAGGAATGGGCGCGCTGATTGCACAAATTCAACAGGCCGAGTCGCAGTCCGAGGCGCGCGGGATTTCCAACCAGATGTGGGAGCTGTGGACCGATGCGCCCGACCTGCGCGCTCAGACGCTATTGGATCGTGGCATGGCGCGGCGCGAGGCATCGGATCTTCTGGGCGCTTTGCAAGAGCTAGATGAACTGGTGGTCTACTGCCCGGAATATGCCGAAGGGTACAACCAACGTGCCTTCGTCAATTTCCTGCGGCAAGACTTCCCTTCAGCTTTGGTTGATCTGGATCGGGCGCTGGAGCTATCCCCAAATCACATCGCGGCCATGAGTGGCCGGGCCCTAACGTTGCTGGGTCTGCGGAGATTGGATGAGGCCCGTTCTGCCCTGACTGCGGCCCTTGACCTGAACCCATGGCTGTCCGAGCGGGCCTTGCTGGAACCGGGCGGCGCGCTAGAGCCGCCGGGCGAGGATATCTGACAGACCCACTGCCCCAAGGAAATGCACGCCCGGCGTGATTTCGGTTCTTGACGCCCCCAGATGCTTGGATCACTCAACCCAAACGCTGAAAGGGTATAGCTTAGTGGTAATGGTGGCAGTGTGGAATTTTCGATCAATGGACCGCAGGGGTTGTTAATACCGTCGGGTTTACCGGTCAGCCCTTTAAGAACTTCGGGCGTGTGAGAAACTGGCCTAGGAGGTCGAAAGTGCGTCGCTCAGGAAAGCAAACGCTTTCGAACATACCCCAGGTGCCTCAGATTCACGTGGTCCGGCAACGTTGAGAACCGAAGGCTTGATCGATGCGACCCATTGCCGAACCCGCTCAGTTTCTAGACGGTTTTTATCTGCAAGCGCGATACGCAAAACCGGTTTTCCTAACTCACTTGCGACTTGATGAGTATAGTTCGTGCCGGGACTTTCTGATCCATCAGTCAGAATAAGCGTCGCGTCGCTTGAACCGACGTTGAGCCGGGTTCTGACGTCTGGTTCTGGCGAAGGTGCTTCCGTTAGACCTGAGTATCGCTCTGGAATGCGGCCAGCTTCGTTGATGCGACCTTTGGGAACCCAGCCGCCGTAGCTCAAACCGCGTTGGATAGCGAACTCAAGTGCAGCCAAGTCTACGCCAGTTTGCCCACCCGATACGATTTTCACGGCAATCTTCCTGCTGAGTCCGACTTCTCACCTTCGCCAGACCGAACAATTTGCATTTCGTTCGAATTTAGGGGCTCCAGCAGTTCGAATGCGTCATCCGCGTTGCCATCCATCCATTGCTCATAGTCCTCCGGCTTGAGGATGGCGGGCATTCTCTGCGGGTGTATGGGCTTTACCAGTTCATTGGCCGTCGTGGTGATGACGGTGTAGGTTTCAACCTCCTCGGGCCCTTCAAGGCCCTGGTATCGCGAGGTTTGCCACATACCCGCAAATGCGAGTGGCGGGCGGTCTTCATCGCCCTTCAGGGCGAACCAGTGGTAGGTGGCAGGGTTTTTTCCTTGGGCCTCACAGAACGAACTAACCGGAACGAGGCAACGCCGCTCCTCAAAGCTCTGTTTCCACAAGCCGTTTGAGCGCACCTTGTCATCACGTGCGTTATTCAAGGCACCCGGTTGGATAATAGCACCGGTTTTCTTTGACTTCTTTGTCGTACGAAATCCCCAACTCAGCGAGACCAGCTCACGCTTACCTTCGTCGCCTTTCCTGACCACAGGAGCTAAGGGCTTTGGATAAATGGCTGGGAATGGTTCCGCATTCCCCAGCGTGTCGCGTTCAACGGTCACGTCAAACAGATGGCGCATCGCTGTGGCCGGGATGGTGTTGGAGTAGAGGTTGCACATGGCTCCAAAAGCTACGCACAAGACCTAAGTTGGACAAGGTTGCGCGACTTACCGTGTCGCAAAGCGACGTGATCTATCCCCAGACCCATGGTAGTGGCCCAATGAAAGGGCACACCATGACACCGGTACAAAAATTACAAAACCCGACAGTTGGTATTGCGTTCGTACTGATCGGAATATTGGCGATTTCTATCAATGATATGCTGATTAAATTCCTGTCTGGCGGTTACCCCTTGCACCAGATGGTGTTTGCAAGATCGTTGATCGGAGTCGGGTTTAGCTTTGCCCTAGTCCAGATGGAGGGCGGTTGGCGCATCCTGAAAACCGATCAGCCAGGTCTTCACCTTCTGCGCGGTCTGTTGATTGTGGTAGCCAATCTGACGTTCTTTACAGCCCTCGCGGTAATGCCCCTGGCGGAAGCCACGGCTGTTTTCTTCGTAGCTCCCTTGATGATCACCTTGCTGAGTATCCCATTGCTTGGCGAAAGAGTTGGGCCGATGCGGATTGGTGCCGTGATTGTGGGATTTTTGGGCGTGGTGATCATGATCCGCCCCTGGGAGGCCGGCGGCGAGCGTGAGGTTAGTCTACTGATGTATGCCCTTCCGGTTCTTGCTGCGTTCACCTATGCCCTCAACAACGTGATGACTCGTTTCTTGGGCGCAAAGTCCAAGGCCTCAGCAATGGCTGTTTATATTCAGGCGTGCTTTATCGTTGTCAGCCTGTTGTTCTGGTCAGTGGCAGGGGATGGGCGCTTTGCGAGCGCGTTTGAAAACGAAAGCTTGATCTTCTTGCTGCGTGCCTGGGTTTGGCCCGAAGGGACTGACCGCTGGTTGTTTATTGGGCTCGGATTCAATTCTGCAATCATCGGGTATTGCCTCGGCCAGGCTTACCGCATGGCAGACGCGGCGACAGTGGCGCCATTTGAATACGTCGGTCTTCCTATGGCCGTTTTCTGGGGATGGGTGATCTGGGGAGAGCTCCCAAACCTGCCTGTCGCCATCGGTATCGCACTGATCTTGGGGTCGGGACTGTTTGTCTTTTTGCGTGAGCGTCAGAAAAAGAGGCACATTGTTACTGAAAAGAGAGTGCATCGTCGATATTAGATGCCAAATCAATTCGGGCCAAAAGTCGCTCAACAATTTTCTGGGATATTGAAATTCAATCGCAGTTGAGCGCTGATGAATCGTACAGTTGATGGGAAGAGAATTCTGATGCGAAACACGTTCATTGTTGCTGCGTTATTTCTTGCCGCTTGTAGCAATCAACCCGCAGAGCCATTAACCCGGCTTTATCCAGGTGAGACCCCTGAGCTGCGCGTGATGATCAACGAAACTGCGGACGCAAACGGTGTGCCGCGGAGCCTTGTACACCGCGTGATCCAGCGAGAAAGTGATTACCGCCCCAGAGCCCGAAATGGCCCCTACTACGGGCTGATGCAGATTCTACCTGCCACAGCGCGCCAGATGGGATTTCGTGGACAGCCTTCCGACCTCTTGGACGCTCAGACCAATCTGACGTACGCGGTGAAATACCTGCGCGGTGCCTGGATGGTTTCGGATGGAAATGAGCCCGAAGCGGTCATGTGGTATGCCCGCGGCTATTACTACGAAGCCCGTAACAGATGCATGCTTGTAGCCACGGGGCTTCGGGATACCGAGGTCCGAAAATACTGCGGCTGAGGTCCTTCCCATAGGAATTGCAGAAAGCTCCCGATACACCGCAAACAGCCTTCTTTGCACAAAGTAGCTTGCACGTTGGAGCCCTGTTTTGCGCGTCCCGCAGAGTTCAGGAGATTGATATGTGCGCCGAACACTCAAGAAAATTCAAAGGGGTGCGTGACAATCGGCCGATCATTTTGTTCGTTGCCGGCTTCGGCGACAACGGAAGCATGTTTGACGGATTGGCTGAGACACATCTTGCTATCAGCTATCGTTTGTTGCCCATCAATCTTCCAGGATTTGGTGCTGCGCCTCTTTCTGAGGGAACAACACTCGAAGCCCTCGCGCAATATGTGTCAAATGAAGCAACTAAGTATGAGGCCGAAACTATCGTCGCCCATTCAGTTGCTTCGATCATAGCTTCCTTGGCCGTCCGCCGGGCAGACTGCCCTTTGACTAAAATCGTTTCTCTGGAAGGAAATATTACAGCCGCGGATGCCTATTTTTCCGGGACAGCGGCCGACTACGCTAGTCCGGCAGAGTTTCGCAAAGCGTTTCTAGGGCGGCTGGATGAAATGGCGAAGTCTGAACCGATCATAAGAAGATATAGCGACGAAGTCTCAAAAGCTGATCCTTTAGCGCTTTGGCAGCTCGGCATTGACGCCCGGAAGTTTTCATCAGATCACGTACCAGGTGAAGTTTTGCAACACGCAGCTAACGTTACATATTTGTACAATCCCGATAATTGTCCCGAAGACACTGTCCGTTGGCTAGAAGAAAACAAGATGAACCATGTCATCTTAGAAAACGCCACACATTGGCCGAGCGTTGACCAGCCTGAAGTACTCGCAGACAAAATCGCTGAGGCGCTTACAGAAATCTAGTGGAGTTGCAAATTAGAGTTTGATGAAAGTAGGGCCGCGAACCTCTGGGTTTGCAAAGTCTCGTTTCGAAGGTCTGCTACGGTCCTTCGGAGTGAAAATGCGGATGGCCGCACAGTCCGCATCCTGTGAATTCGCAGATGTCGAGAATTTGCATTTGCAGTGAATGTAAGCAAAGCGGGCCGCACCCGCGGAAACACTATGCCGTGCTGAATGTCGGCTACGGGCCGTCCGCGGAGAACTTCAGTGTCCTCTTTTACCCTTGGCGGAACTTGCAGAAGCCCTCATTTTGCTCGAGTGTTCTGACCCGCCGCGGGTCGTGTGCCAACCCAAGTTTGAAATCAAAGCTTGTTCGGGCCGAAGTTTACCGCACTGACCTTATCTGTTTGTGTGTGCCGGTTCCCATCGGTGCAATGCTCCTTCGGGCGCTTTCAATCGCGCCCTTCGGTGAAAAGTTCCACAGCGGCCCGGACACCGTCTGCAGTTGCAGTGGGTCGCGGTTCATAGCGCGCCTCGTCGCCAGTTTGGTATTTTCCGGTTCGTACCAGTATGGCCGCGCGCAAGCCCGCCTTCAAAGCACCCGCGATATCGCTTTCGGCATCATCGCCAATCATTGTTACGTCAGCAGGCTCCAGCCCCATGCTTTGCGCGGCAGAGTGGAAAAACGCTGGCGATGGCTTTCCAAACAGAAGAGCATTCGTTCCACTCGAATACTCAAGCGCCCGGACGAAAGCGCCAGCATCCAGACTCAATTCGCCGTCTGTATCGCGAAACACTCTGTTGGACGCCAATGCAAGAAAGGGAGCACTGTCTTGGATCAGACGAAAGGCTGCGTTCAATCGTTCATACGTAAAATAGCGGCCGGCATCTCCAACCACTACCGCTTTGGGGCCAGATTTCGAGCACTTTGCAAAATCCTCTTCCAGATCCGGATGGATCAGCAGATGTGGCGCAAAACCGTTTTCCTCTAGCCAGGCACAAGCGGCCGCAGCGGGTGTCAGGATTTCTTCGGGATCTGCGTCTATTCCGAAGCCTTGCAGATTATCCAGAATAACACGCTTCGGTCTTCGGGTGGAATTCGTTAGAAAGCGAACCGGAAGTGCTGTCTCGCGAATGGTTGAAACCGCCTCCGCAGCACCCGCCAGTGGCTTGTCGCCCTGATACAGAACACCTGCGATATCAAAGAGAACGCCTTTGCTCACACCTTCCTCACAAACTACGAAAAACTCTTTCTTTCGGGTCAATTTGCCCAAGTGATGGTTCGCTCTTGACGCCCACTTAGCCATCACATAGGAAGGCGAAACATTGAGCGGGTATAGCTTAATGGTAAAGCCCCTGCCTTCCAAGCAGGCTATGTCGGTTCGATTCCGTCTACCCGCTCCAACTCAGCCCTACATCTCTGCGTCAAATGGCCCGGTCCTCAGGGCATTTTGCGCGCGGCCTTGACCCTGCGGGCCAGTACCGCCAAGAAACAGCAACTCAGCATCGAAGCACAGTGAAGACACAAGGGCCGCACATGGCGAGACAGATAGCCAGCACGACCACCGCATCCGCGCCGGGCGCCAGCGAAGAAAGAGCAGGCTCGAAAAAGCTGGGCGTCTTGGCATCGCTTTGGCCGTTCATGAAGCCGTATCGCCTGTTGATGCTGGGGGCGACATTGGCGCTGGTCCTGACGGCTGGCATGACGCTGACCTTGCCCTTGGCCGTGCGCCGCGTGGTGGACAACTTCCGCATTCAGGACGGAGAGCTGCTGGATTGGTATTTCCTGGCCGCGCTGGGCATTGCCGGTATTCTCGCCGTGGGCACAGGTATCCGCTACGCGCTGGTCACCCGTCTGGGGGAACGCGTGGTCGCCGATATCCGCAAGGCCGTCTTTGACCGCGTCATCGGTATGAGCCCCGAGTTCTACGAACGCATCATGACCGGAGAGGTCCTGAGCCGGATCACCACCGACACGACGTTGATCCAGTCGGTGATCGGGTCATCTGTCTCGATTGCCCTGCGCAACCTGCTGATGTTTGTCGGAGGGTTGGTGCTGATGCTGTTGACCTCGGCCAAGCTGACAGCGCTGGTTCTGTTGCTGATCCCGGTGGTTGTGGTGCCAATCCTGGTGCTGGGGCGCAGGCTCCGCGCCATCAGTCGCGAGAATCAAGACTGGATTGCGGCCTCATCGGGCAACGCGGGCGAGGCGCTGGGCGCGGTACAGACCGTGCAGGCCTTTACCCATGAACGCGCAAGCCGCCAGCAGTTCGGCGATATGACTGAGACCTCGTATGTAGTGTCGCTGCGGCGTATCCAGACGCGGGCCATTCTGACGGTCATCGTGATCTTTCTGGTCTTCTCAGGCATCGTTGGAGTGCTGTGGATGGGGGCCAATGACGTGCGCAACGGGGTCATGACCGAAGGGGTCCTGATCCAATTCGTCATCTATTCCGTCATCATGGCAGGCTCTGTCGCTGCCCTGTCCGAGATCTGGAGCGAGCTTCAGCGCGCAGCAGGGGCCACTGAACGGTTGGTCGAGCTGCTGAATGCCGAAGATACAGTGATCGATCCGTCCCAAGCAAAACCGTTGCCGCAACCGGTGCGCGGAGAGATCAAGTTCGAAGAGGTCACCTTCCGCTATCCTGCGCGGCCCGATGTGGTGGCGCTGGACAAGCTCAGCCTGCAGGTCAATCCCGGCGAGACGGTTGCCTTCGTTGGCCCCTCGGGCGCGGGAAAAACAACTGTGGTTCAGTTGCTCCAGCGGTTCTACGATCCGAACTCGGGGCGCGTGATGCTGGACGGGATGGACCTGCAAAACCTGAACAGGGCAGATTTCCGTCAGCATATGGCTCTGGTCCCGCAGGATCCGGTTATTTTTGCCGCCTCGGCCTGTGACAATATCCGCTTTGGTCGTCTGGATGCCTCGGACGCCGAGGTCGAGGCCGCCGCGCGCGCCGCTGCCGCGCATGACTTCATCGCGGCACTGCCCGAAGGCTATGGCAGTTTCGTTGGTGAGCGGGGTGTGATGCTGTCAGGCGGTCAGAAACAGCGGATCGCCATTGCCCGCGCCATTTTGCGGGATGCGCCGGTTCTGTTGCTGGACGAGGCGACCTCGGCGCTGGATGCGGAAAGCGAACGGGCTGTGCAGGGCGCGGTGGATCAGATGCGCGCCGGACGCACGACCCTGATCGTGGCGCACCGGCTAGCAACTGTGAAAAAGGCGGACCGCATTGTGGTGCTGGAGGCCGGTCGCATTGTCGCCCAGGGCACGCATGACGATCTGGTGGCGCAAGGGGGTCTTTACGCTCGGTTGGCCCGTCTTCAGTTCACTGATGGCGTCGCTGCGGAATAAAGTGACGCTCCGGCAATCGCCGTTTCGCCGTAGCGTCATTCTACATTTTCAACTTTTCCCTCGCTAAGCCCTTGCTTGCGCCGCCAAGGTTGTGATCCCATCTGAGGTAAGATCACTCCGCGTGTGGCGCGCGGGAGAATAAAACACGGGGAGGAGCCACATGGCCTTTGTTGGCAAGGAAGACAAAGCGCGTATTGAACAGGAAATGACGTGGGAGGACCGCGACCTGCCGGTGACGTTCCACCAGCTGCTATCGCGCACGGCAGAGAAATTTCCAAACCACAACGCGGTCAGTTTTCAGCTGTTTTCAGGTCCGAATGACAAGGCCGAGACGCTGACATGGTCCAACCTTCTAGGGCAGGTCAATCAGGCGGCCAACCTGTTTCGCTCGCTCGGGATCGGCGAAAACGACGTGGTGGCTTATGTCTTGCCCAATTGTAACGAGACGCTAGTGACCCTGATGGGCGGAGCCGTCGCTGGCATCGTGAACCCGATCAACCCGCTGCTCGAGCCGGAGCAGATCGCCGCCATTCTGCGCGAGACAGGTGCCAAGGTTGTCGTCACGCTCAAGTCCTTCCCGAAAACGGATGTGGCGCAGAAGGTAGAAGAGGCCGTGCGCCATGCGCCCAAGGTCAACACCATTCTCGAGATTGACCTGAACCGCTATCTGACGCCGCCGAAGTCCTGGATCGTCCCCTTCCTGCGGCCGAAAATGGGCGACAAGGCAAAGCTCGCGCATGCGGACTATAAGAACTTCAATCAGGAATTGGCCAAGCAGCCCACGACCCTGACCTTCGCAGACAGCACCGAGGACCGGGTGGCCTGCTACTTCCACACAGGCGGCACGACCGGCATGCCGAAGGTGGCGCAGCACAAATATTCGGGCCTGATCTACAATGGCTGGCTGGGCAATACGCTGTTGTTTGACGAAAACGACGTCATCATGTGCCCGCTGCCGATGTTCCACGTCTTTGCCGTGCATGTGATCTGGATGGCGGCCGTGTCTTCGGGCGCGCATGTGATCTTCCCGACACCTCAGGGATATCGCGGCGATGGCGTGTTCGACAATTTCTGGAAGCTGATCGAACGTTGGAAGGTCAGTTTCATCATAACCGTGCCCACCGCGATCTCGGCCAAGATGCAACGACCCGTGGATGCTGATATTTCCTCGGTGAAAACGGCGTTCTCCGGCTCAGCCCCGCTGCCGGTCGAACTGTTCCGGCGGTTCGAAGAGGCAACGGGCGTGACTATCGTCGAAGGCTACGGCTTGACCGAGGCCACCTGCCTTGTCTCGTGCAACCCGGTGGATGGTGAGAAAAAGATCGGCTCGATCGGGATTCCCTTCCCATACACAGATGTCAAAATCCTGCAGGACGGCCCAGACGGCCCCAAGGAATGCGCGGTGGATGAAATTGGCGAAATCTGCGTTTCGAACCCCGGTGTCTTTGCAGGCAATACCTATACAGAAACCGACAAGAACGAGAACCTGTACCACTACGACAAGTATCTGCGCACAGGCGATCTGGGTCGCTTTGATGAGGATGGGTACCTCTGGATCACTGGCCGTGCCAAGGACCTGATCATTCGTGGCGGACATAATATTGATCCTGCCGAGATCGAAGAGGCCCTGCTAGGGCATGAGGCCGTGGCCTTCGCAGGTGCCATTGGTCAGCCCGACGCCCATTCCGGTGAGGTGCCTTGCGCATTCGTAGAACTGGTGGAGGGAGCTTCGGTGACCGAAGAGGCGTTGATGGAGTTCTGTAAGGTCCATGTTCATGAACGCGCGGCTCAGCCCAAGCACATGACAATTCTGACCGAATTGCCCAAGACCGCGGTTGGTAAGGTGTTCAAACCTGATCTGCGCAAGCACGCGATCACCCGGATCTACAATGGCGCGCTTGAGCAAGCTGGCGTTGATGCCCGTGTCGTCTCGGTCATCGACGACAAGAAGCGTGGCCTGGTCGCGCAGCTTGACGCGAACGGCACATCCGAGGACGATGTCAGCAAAGTGCTGGGCGCTTATACCCGGCCGTGGGAGTGGGCAGCCTAACCGGGAGGGAACATGGATTATGAACGTCTAATTGATGAGGAAACTTGGGCGTTCATAAGACGCACGGCTGAAAGCTATCCTGACGATGCGGTGGATCTGTCAATCGAAGACCAGCGCAAGGTTTATGACAAGATGTGTCAGGATTTTCGCCAGCCGCGACCCGAAGGGGTGGCGGTGCAGGACCTGTCCGCCAATGGCGTGCCGGTCCGCCTTTATACCGCAGGTCAACCGACACGAACCGTCGTCTATTTCCATGGCGGCGGTTTCGTCGTCGGCGGGCTGGATAGCCACGATGATGTCTGCGCCGAGATTTGCGCACAGACCGGATATCGGATTGTCGCAGTCGACTATCGCCTGTGCCCCGAAAACGTGCATCCGGCCCAGTTTCAGGACTGTTGGACTGCTACAAACTGGGCGGCGGACGAATTTGGCGACCCGATGATTCTGGCGGGTGACAGTGCAGGGGGCAATCTGGCGGCATGTGTCGCTCATCACGCGCGGGGTCGGCTAGAGACTATCTTGGGGCAGGTCTTGATCTACCCCGGGCTGGGAGGTGATACGTCCAAAGGTTCGTATATCGAACACGCGCATGCGCCGTTGTTGACGCTTCAGGATATCAAGTTCTACGAAGCAGTTAGATGCGGGGGGCCAGCCCCAAGCGGCGATCCAACTTTTGCCCCGCTTCAGGATAGCGACTTCTCGAGCTTGCCGCCGACCGTTGTCATCACCGCCGATTGCGACCCTCTCAGGGATGATGGATCAGACTATTGTGCCGCGATCCAGTCTGCTGGAGGACGCGCTGAGTGGATCAACGAACCGGGCCTTGTCCACGGTTATCTGCGCGCCCGAACCTCGGTCAAGCGCGCGGCAGATAGTTTTGAACGGATTTCCATCGCCATTGAGGCGCTAGGGCAGGGGATCTGGTCCTACGACTAACCCATCTCGGGTCCAGTATAGAAAAGGAATGCCCTGTCCTGTTCAAGACATTCCTGTCGCGGATGAACTCGCGTAGCGTCCTGATCAGCTCAGGAACGGCTTAGCCTTCATCGTTTCTGCCAGCGGCGCGCCCATACGTGTTAGGATGGTAGGGGCGAGCTGCAGCTGATCGATCACCGTATCGGCCTCGGGGCCTTCTGCGTCGCCAAAGTAGTAGAGCGCGGTTTCCTGTTGCAACGGGCTCCGCCCGCCGTGGTGGCCGCGTTCATCCTGACCGTGATCGGCGGTGACGATGACCTCATAGCCCAGTTTACGCCAATTCGGAATGAAAGGGGCCAGCATTTCGTCCGTTACGAAACAGGCGTGGTCCATTTCCTCGCAATCGTGGAAGAAGCGATGACCCATGCTGTCCAAGGTGCAGGTGTGCAGGATACCATAGTCCAACCCATGGCGCAGGCAAAGGTTCGTCAGCGTGGCAAACAGATCGACGTCACAGGGCGTCATCTGGTTGGCCTTGCCATAGCCGGTCATGCTGTGGAACCGCCCGTGATTGATGGTCTTACTGTCCGGCTCGTCATACTCCACGTCGCGCACATAGTCGAATGGATGACGGTTGAAGAATTGTGACCAATAGCTGTGTGTGACGGCTCCAGTCACGCCCCCGGCCTCGCGAACCTGACTGAACACGTCCTTATGGCTCAGGCGGAAAACATTGCCGTTGCCGGTGCAGCCATGCTCCTGCGGTGTCACGCCCGTATGGATCGAGGCATAGCAACTGGCCGAAGTCGATGGCAGGACCGAGCGGAGTTTCCACACGCGGGCCTCACCACTATCGACCCAACCTTCGAGGTTGCCGAACAACCGGCGGAAGTTGCGCCACGGGACGCCGTCCAGAATGATGAGGAGGAGTTTGCGGTCCATGATCCGACCCTTTTCGAGAGTGTTTCCGGCGACCCTAGAAGATTCGTTGCGCTTGGGCTGCCCATTCCCGCCCCGAATAGCAAAATCCCGACACCTGTTTGTGACACGTGCCGGGATTTCATAGCGTTGGTTGGGGCAGGGGTCAGTTCCCGGCCGCCTCCATCTTGCGGTTGGCTACGACTTTTTCCAGCCAGCCAAGCTCCATCTCGGGGACCGAGCTGAGCAGCAGGTCGGTGTAGTCGTCGAACGGCGGGCTAAGCACCTGAGACTTCGAGCCATAGCGCGCGACGCGACCCTGATACATCACCGCGATGCTGTCGCTGATCGCGCGGACCGTCGCAAGATCATGGGTGATGAACAGGTAGGCCACATCCTCGATCTTCTGCAGGTCCAACAGCAGCTTTAGGATGCCGTCTGCCACAAGTGGGTCAAGGGCCGAGGTAACCTCGTCGCAGATGATCATCTTGGGCTTGGCCGCCAGTGACCGCGCGATACAGACACGCTGTTTTTGCCCACCGGAGAGTTCCGCCGGGTAGCGATCAATGAACTTCTCGCCCAGTTCGATCTCATCCAGCAGCTCGACGACGCGTTTGCGTTTCTCGGCTCCGCGCATGTTGAAGTAGAACTCCAACGGGCGGCCGATGATCGTGCCGACGGTCTGACGCGGGTTCATCGCCGTGTCCGCCATCTGATAGATCATCTGCAGCTCACGCAGGTCTTCGCGCGTGCGGCCCTTAAGATCCGAGCTCAGCTTACGCCCGTTGAAGGTGATCTCACCCTCACGTGCGGGCAGCAGGCCGGTGATAACGCGCGCCAGCGTGGACTTGCCCGAGCCGGATTCGCCCACGACCGCCAAAGTCTGCCCCGGATAGAGCTCAACATTGACGTTGTGCAGAACATCGAAGTTCAGACCCTTGTAGCGCGCGGTAATACCGTCGACCTGAAGAACCGGCTCCGCAGTCGGCTTTTTCTCTTCGTGTTCGATAGACCGGACCGAGACCAGGGCCTTGGTATAGTCTTCCTGCGGGTTGTTGATGATCTGATCGGTATTGCCGTACTCGACGGTGTCGCCCATCCGCAGAACCATGATATCGTCGCTGACCTGCGCCACAACCGCAAGGTCGTGGGTGATGTAGAGCGCAGCGACGCCGGTATCTGCAATGGCTTCCTTGATCGCCATCAGAACGTCGATCTGGGTGGTCACGTCCAAGGCCGTAGTGGGTTCGTCAAACACCACCAGATCAGGTTCCGGGCACAGGGCCAGCGCGGTCATGCAACGTTGCAGCTGACCACCGGAAACCTGGTGCGGGTAGCGACTGCCGATATTGTCCGGATCGGGCAGGCCCAGCTTGGCGAAGAGTTCACGCGCACGGGCCTCGGCCTGTTTGCGGGTGAATTTCTTCTGCTCGACCGCCGCTTCGACGACCTGATCCATGATCCTTTTGGCAGGGTTGAACGATGCGGCGGCGGATTGGGACACATAGGTGACCTCACCCCCACGCAGCTTGCGGATATCCCCATGAGATGTCTTGAGGATATCGCGGCCGTTTACCCAGACCTCGCCGCCGGTGATCTTCACGCCACCCCGGCCATAGGCCATCGAAGCCAGACCGATGGTGGATTTACCGGCACCGGATTCACCGATCAACCCCAACACCTTGCCGCGTTCGAGGTCAAAGCTGACCCCGTGCACGATTTCGATGTCATGGGGCTTCTCGCCCGGCGGATAAACGGTCGCGCCGATTTTGAGGTCGCGGACCTTGAGAAGGATATCGTCGCTCATCCCCGGCCTCCTTTCAGCGATGTGGTGCGGTTCAGAACCCAGTCAGCCACAAGGTTGACCGAGATGGCCAGCGTCGCGATAGCCACGGCGGGCCACAGGGCAGCACCGATGCCATAGACGATACCGTCTTTGTTTTCCTTCACAATGCCGCCCCAGTCCGCCAGCGGCGGCTGCACGCCCAGGCCCAAGAAGGACAGGGTCGAGATGAACAGAACCATGAAGATGAACCGCAGACCAAACTCGGCCACCAACGGTGACAGAGCATTGGGCAGGATTTCCCGGAAGATAACCCACGCGCGCCCTTCACCGCGCAGTTTCGCGGCTTCGACGTAGTCCATCACGTTGATGTCCACCGCGACCGAGCGCGACAGTCGATAGGGGCGGGTTGCGTCCAGCAGACCCATCACAAGGATCAGGATCGGAACGGTCACCGGAACGATGGCCAGAATAACCAGCGCCAGGATCAGGGTCGGGATCGACATGATCAGGTCAACAGTCCGGCTGAGTGCCTGATCCGCCCATCCGCCCAGAACGGCGGCCAGCAAACCCAGAGACGTACCGGTCAGAAAACTGAGCAAGGTTGCGGCGGCAGCGATGAAGATCGTCGTGCGCCCGCCATAGATCATGCGGGTCAGTAGGTCCCGCCCGATATTGTCCGTACCCAGCAGATGTTCGGCGCTGGCAGGCTCCCACACATCACCGACGACTTCTGCCATGCCATAGGGCGCAATCAGGGGGGCCGCGATGGCCACAAAGAAATAGGCGCCAGTGAACAAGAGGCCAATCAGTGCCGAAAGAGGAATGTTCTTTATCATTTCGGATGCCTCAGTCTTGGGTTGGCAAGGATCGACACGATATCGGCAACCATGTTCAGGCCGATATAGACGGCCGCGAATACGACGCCACAGGCCAACACGACGGGCACGTCACGTTTGGTCACCGCATCCACCAGATACTGCCCCATGCCAGGATAGACGAACACAACCTCGACCACGACGACACCGACAACCAGATAGGCCAGGTTCAGCATCACAACGTTCACGATAGGGGAAATCGCATTGGGGAAGGCGTGGCGTGCAATGACCTGAAAGGTGCTCAGGCCCTTAAGCTCGGCGGTTTCGATATAGGCCGATTGCATGAGGTTCAGAATGGCCGCGCGGGTCATGCGCATCATTTGCGCCAGAACCACCAGCGTCAGAACGAAAGCCGGCAGTGCAATTGCATTCAGCTTCTGCCCGAAGGTCATGGAATCGTTGATCATCGCCAGGGATGAGAACCAGCCCAGTTTAACAGAGATAAAGTAGATCACCACGTAACCGATCAGAAACTCGGGGATTGAAACGGTTGTCAGAGTAATCGCCGAGATCAACTTGTCGGGCCAGCGATTGCGGAACCGGACGGCCAGAAGGCCCAAGAAGATCGCAAGCGGAACAGAAACGATCGCAGCGACGCAAGCAAGGAATAGTGTATTACCGAGGCGTTTGCCGATACTCTCGGAGATATCGAGTTTATTGGTGAGGGATTGCCCCAGATCGCCTTGCGCGATGCCACCCAACCATTCGAAATAGCGGGTTAGGGCAGGGCGGTTCAGGCCCATCTCTTCTCGTAGGTTTGCAAGGGCCTCAGGGGTTGCGGACTGCCCCAGGACGGCTTGCGCGGCGTCTCCGGGAAGGGCTTCGGTCAGGCCAAAAATCAGAGCCGAAGCGCCGAGCAGCAATAGGAGTCCCAGCGCAAGGCGCTGGGAAACCAGTTTGATGATAGGATGCATTATCCGTTGCCCGAGTTATACAAACCACATCTTGCGCGAGATGTTGCCGTTCATCATTTCTTGCGTCGGATCAGATTCCCAACCGTCCAGCTGGTTGCTGATGCCTTCGACAAAGTCGTTGAACATCGGGCAAATCAGGCCGCCTTCGTTGCGGACCATCTGGCCCATCTGGCTGTAGATACCCTTGCGTTTCTCCGCGTCCAGTTCGGCGCGCGCTGCGAACAGCAAGTCGTCGAAGGCCTGAACCTTGAAGCGCGTGTCGTTCCAATCTGCGCTCGACAGGTACGCGGTCGAATACATCTGGTCCTGGACCGGACGACCACCCCAGTAAGAGGCACAGAACGGCTGAACGTTCCAAACTTCCGACCAGTAGCCATCATTGGGTTCACGCTTGATTTCCAGCGGGATACCTGCCTGAGCAGCGGTTTGCTGGAACAGCGCCGCCGCATCCACAGCACCGGGGAAGGCGCCATCTGCAACGCGCAGAATGATCGGCGATCCATCGTGACCGGATTTCTTGTAGTGCTCTGCCGCTTTTTCAACGCTGAACTCACGCTGTTCGATGGTCTCATCGAACAGTGGGTAAGCCGCGTTGATCGGCATGTCATTCCCGATCGAGCCATACCCACGCAGAACTTTGTCCACCAGATCCGCGCGGTTGATGGCATACTTCAGAGCCGTGCGCAGTTCGTTGTTGTCGAACGGAGCCGTGTCACAATGCATGATGAACACATAGTGGCCACGACCGGCGGTCGAATGAACAGTCAGGTTTGGCGCGCGGCCCAGCAGGTCGGCAACTTTGGGCTCGACGCGGTTCACTGCGTGAACCTGACCCGATTGCAGCGCGGCTGTCCGGGCAGTTGCGTCGTTGATGACAACCACTTCGACGCTGTCGAAGTTGCCGAAATCGCTGTTCCAGTGGTTTTCGTTCTTGGTGAACAGGTGACGGACGCCGGGCTCATCAACTTCCAGCTTGTAGGGACCTGTGCCGATACCGGCTGCCGGGTTCTCCATGCCGCCATCCGGCTGAATGATCAGGTGATAGTCGGCCATCAGATAGGGCAGGTCGGCGTTGGGCTCGGACAGGGTGACCTGGAAATTGTCGCCATCGGCCTTCATCGACTCGATGCCCTTCATGATGCCCAATGCACCGGACTTGGAGTCTTCGTTCGAGTGGCGCTGCATGGTTTTCAGCACGTCTTCGCTGGTCATGGTCTTGCCGTTGTGGAACTCGACCCCCTGACGCAGCTTGAAGGTCCAGACCTTCGCGTCTGCACTGCCTTCGACGCTTTCGGCAAGGCGTGGTTCGATCGTGCCGTCGGGTGCAACTTCGACCAGTTGGTCGCCAAACTGTTTGCCGTTCTGGAACGGGACCGAGCTTGCATAGGTTGCCGGATCCAGCGAGTTGGTCGATTCGCCGCCCTGCAGGCCGAATTTCAGATCGCCACCCTTTTTCGGGCCGGCTGCACGGGCCGCGTCGGCGAACATCGTGCTTGCCATGGCTGCCGAAACGCCAAGAGCGGCGGCTTTGCCCATGAACTCGCGACGGGTCAGTTTGCCTGCCGTCACCTGTTTGGACATGTGAGTGAGTTGTTCGTTCATTCAGAAGCTCCCAGTTGATTGTGTTCGCCCGTTTTCGGGCTTTTTATTGACGCGTGAGTCAACGTTGACGCATTTCAGCGGGTCGGGCAAGTGGAATTCCGTGTCGCAAATGTGCCTTGCCTGACAATACCGTGTTTATCAAAGCCGTCATAGCGCCGTGTCTTCGCGTCCTCCGCTATGACGAAAATGATCTATTGGTTGCCTTGGTCGGTATCGGGAGAATACGTCATTCTAATCCCGAATTGCGACAATCAGGTCCATGACATTGGTTCCCGTCGGCCCGGTCACCAGCAAAGCGCCTGCGTTTTCCAGGAAGGCCCCACTATCGGCGGCGGCCAGCGCCTCGTCCGCGCCTTTGGCCCAAGTGGCGCCAGTAACGACCCCGCCCGCTGCGTTGGTTGGGCCATCTGTTCCGTCGGTTCCTCCGACCACGACCGTGATATTTTCAAGGCCGGAAATCTCATGCGCCAGAGCCAGTGCCAAAGCCTGATTGCGCCCACCCTGTCCGGGGTTTGGGGGCAGCACAACAGTCGGCTCGCCGCCGAAAACCATGACGCCTGATCCCATCTGCCGCAGTTTCTCACCGAGCGCTGTGGCAACAGCCTGATAATCGTCATGCAGGGCCTCTTCATTGGCCAGCACCGACAGACCCGCATCCTCGGCCGCTTCGGCAGCCGCCGCACGTGCATGGGCGTTCGAGGCAATGATCTGCGCTTCGGCCTCGTAAGAGACTTGTTCAGGCAGCGCACCGATGCCCGAGCCGATAACGTTCAGATCATCCCCCGGCACGTCCGAGATCGCCAGAACCGTGACCTTTCGGCCTTTGAGCCGGGACAGCAATCCTCCGCCTTTGACTTGCGAAATCTTGCGTCGTTCCGCATTCATCGACCCGATATCAAGTCCCTCGGAGAGCAGCTTTTTGTTCAACGCCTTCAGATCCTCAAGCGTTTTGCCACCTATCAAATCTTCGGCCAGCGAGGACGCGCCGCCCGACACCAACAGCAGCAGGTGCGCCTCAGACGGCATAGCCTCAACCGCAAGGCGTAGTGCCCTGCCGCCTGCAAGGCTGCGGCTGTCCGGGACTGGATGTGAGGCCTCGATCACCTCGACGCCCTCCGGCAGGTCGCGCCCATGATCGTCCTTGGTGACCACCAGCGTTGGGATGTCTCCGAAATGATCCAATGCCGCTCGGGCCATCGCCGCCGCGGGTTTGCCAACTGCCAGAATCCGATCCGGTTTTGCAACATCGGAGAGTGCTTTGCGGGTTGCCGTGTATCCGTCTACCGCCGCGACTCCGGCTTGCCAGAGTGCGATTGCCTGTTCAGCGCGGGTCATCAATTCTCCATCCAGATTGTCACTGGCCCATCATTGACCAGTTCGACGGCCATGTCGGCCCCAAATTGCCCTGTCTCGACCGCGATTCCGCAAGCGGCGAGGTTCTTGGTAAAGGTTTCATAAAGGTGTTTCCCGACATCCGGCGCAGCGGCCTGCGAGAATCCGGGCCGGTTACCGCTGGCCGTATCCGCAGCAAGGGTAAACTGACTGACAACCAAGGCCGAGCCGCCAATGTCCACAACAGACCGGTTCATTTTACCGGCGTCATCCTTGAAGATTCGCAGCTTGGAGATTTTCGCAGCAAGTTTCGAGGCATTCTCTTCGCTGTCGCCCTGCATCGCGCATACGAGAATCATCAGGCCCGGTCCCGATTGACCGACAACAGCGCCATCCACCGAGACTGACGCTCTAGAGATCCGTTGTAAGACTGCGCGCATCGCTCTCCCCAAATCGCATGCGTTCAGCAGTCGGTTTAGCCGCCGGAGGCCCACTTGTCATCCAGCGTCTTGCGCGTAGTCGGGAAAACGTCTGCCTGTGTGATTTTGCTGGGCTCACCCCTGCGACGTCGCCATCACGTACCCCACGCCTGCTGCCACCAGCAGGCCGAGGACCACCGCAATGGTTATCTTGATCGCAGACCACGGTCGTTCCCCCTGCACCCGGCCAGTGCGCCCGTTGACCACAAACCGATAGGTTTGCCCGCGATACTTATAGGCAGCCATCCAGATGGGCAGCAGGATATGCTTGAACGTCACATCGCGTACATCCGTGTCCACCGCGTGAATACGCTGCCGGTCGCCACCGATGTCAAAGCGCACGTCACGCTCGATCACGCGCGCCATATGTGCCCGCGCCTCGGAATACCCATCGGGCAACTCGACCGAATACGCCTCGGCCCGGAACCCCGCCAGGTATTGCGGCTGGTAGGGTTCAAGTGCGGGCAGATCCCAGGGCTCCAACGCGTCTGTATATTTCTTGGGCAGAGAGCGTGACGCCAACACCAGAACGTCATCAAAGAACCGCGCGACACGACCGGATTTCGGGCTCCAGCGCACTTTGGCCACCTGTTGTTGCACCCGCTTCCCGTCGCGCATGACGGTGCGCGTTTCGTAGTAGACGGTGCCGCGTTCGCCGCGATAACTGGATTTGGTGTCCGCGTCGAAGGTCCAGTAGGGCACATATATGCCCTGCATTTTTCGCCCCTTGCGAGCATAGTCCTTCAGCCCGTTCGGCGCGAACCAAAGCCGACCCAGCCAATCCCCCATCGCCTTATGGGCGGACCGTTCATCCAGCGCAAAAGGCAGGACGCCTTTGGGTTTGATATGCCTGTTGACGCCTGTATCCGTCACCACAGGAGTGGCACAGAACGGACATTCCGCTGCGTGGGTATTCGGGTCGAACTCGACCTGAGCGGCACAGTTCGGACAGGACAGAACCCGCGTTTCCTCAATCTCGCTGTCGGGCAGACGGTCGGCGATGGCGGCGTCAAAATCCAGCTCGCGCAGGCTTGCGCCGCCCCATGGGCCTGAGCCAATGGGTTCGGAGTGGCCGCAATGGTCACAGGTCAACGTGCCATCGCCGGGATTGAACCGGTAGTCCGCGCCACATTGGTCGCAGGGAAAGCGGTGTTCTTCAGTCATCCGTCCGCCTGCTACTGCTTACGCACCCGGCGGAGGCGGGGGCAGGATCGTGAACAGTTGCGCCAACTCCTGCACCTCACCGGCTTTTTTCCAGCCATCCTGACCAGCGGTCCAGACATGTGTCTCGCGTGTCAGTTCTCCGTCCGTGGCCATACGCCCCATCTTGGCCTTCGAGAACGGTCCGCTGGTCTGACCGTCCACCGCGATATGCCATACATGCTCAACGGGCGGAGGGGGCGGCGGGGCCGCATGCACGGATGGTTGCGGGGCAGCGGGGGCAGGCGATCCCCAAGGGCCGCTCGGTTGGCCCGCTGCCATGTTCGCAATCTGATTGGCCATCGCCATGCCCATTCCCATGCCAAGACCGGCACCCATGCCGCCGCCCTGACCGGGGTTGTTGGCTGCTGCCGTCATCGCCTCGGCGGCGGAATACTGGGTGAACTTGCCCAGATCACCCGCCAGTCCCATAGAGGTGCGCTTGTCCAACGCGGCCTCTACCGCAGGCGGAAGCGAGATGTTTTCGATGTAGAACTCAGGCATCTCCAGCCCATAGCCCTCCAACACGGGCGAGACTTCGGCTGCGATCAGTTTGCCCAGATCGGCCGTATTCGCCGCCATGTCGAGAACCGGAATACCGGATCCGGCGATCACGCGGCTGAACTCTTGCACGATGATGTTGCGGACCTGAAAGCTGATCTCATCCATGGTGAATTCACCATCGGTTCCGACGATCTCGACCAGAAATTTTGCCGGGTCTTTCACCCGTACCGTATAGGTGCCATAGGCCCGAATGCGGGTTGGTCCGAATTCCGGGTCTCGCAGCATGATCGGGTTCTTTGTACCCCATTTCAGATCATTGAACCGCGTCGTGTTGACGAAATAAATCTCTGACTTGAACGGAGACTGAAAGCCGTGATCCCAGTGCTGCAAAGTCGTCAGGATCGGCATGTTGTTGGTCTCAAGCATATAGAGACCTGGTGTGAATACATCCGCCAGCTGTCCTTCATGCACAAACACCGCAGCCTGACCCTCGCGGACGGTCAGCTTGGCACCATACTTGATCTCGTGCCCTTCGCGTTCGAACCGCCAGACCATGGTGTCTCGGGTGTCATCGACCCAGTGAATAACGTCGATAAACTCTCCGGTCAGAAAATCGAAAATTCCCATTTGGGTTCTCCTGTCCTTGGGGTCAGAGCGGCTGCCCCATCAATTCACGCGCAATGATCCGCACCACAGGGCGGGCCTGATCGACCGTCACTCCGGGCGAAAGACGCGGATCGTAGAGCATTGTCAGTAGTTTCTCATCATGACTTGTCAGCAGAGCAAACTCGTCATCATCGTTGAAGATCGAGGGCCGCGCGGCGGGGCTGTCATTGGACAGGCCCAGCCCTTGCGCGATCTCTTCGTGAATGCAGCTGCGCCGCACCAGATCGGGCAGTTCCGACCGGATCAGCGTCACCGCACGCACGTATTTGTTCGGATCGTTGCGGGTGGCCGAAGCAATCACAAAACAGTCAAAACTCGCGCGCGGGTTGGCAACTAAATCAAGAGAGGCTTGACTGATGTTGGGCACCAGTTCCTTGAGGCGCGTGACAACATAAGCGCTGTCATCCTTGCCGGCGAAAAACACGTGGAAATTGGCTTTGCGACTAACGGTCGAAATCGGATGGCCAGTCAGTTTGGCCAGCCTTGCGGCATAGGACTGCACCTGATCCGCGTCACTGGTGCGGGTCGCGGGCAGGACCGAGGGTCCGAACTCGGTCTGGATACGAACAGGTCCTGACCAGCGGCTGAGTTGCCCATCCGTTTGCCGCGACCCGAGCGAGACGGTGTGATCAGGATATTCGCTGTAAAAAGCGATGGCCTCAAAGTTCCGGCTCAGGTCGTCGGCGTCATAAGGGGTGTCTGGTCCTCCGCCATCGGTACGCAACAGGCCGCGGGTAAGCAGGTCCCGTTCGATCCGTTGATAGAACCGCGCGAGGTCCTGACTGGCGGCCGAAGGTGGCACATAGGCGTTTGCCGCAGTCGGCGGGGCCGATGGCCGCACCTGCGGAACGACCGAAGAGGTCAGCGCCTCATCGCACCCCGCAAGCGCTAGAAGCCCCAGAACACCAAGGCCCGTTTTGAGACAGGTCAAAGGCCGCACGCCCAGCCCACCTTATCCCGGAACAGCCGTTCCGGCATTGTCGCCGGTCCCGTCACGCCGTGCCTTGGCGGCGGCCAGCGTGTCGCGCAATTCGGCCTCCATCTTCTGAAGCTCTTGCTCGGCGGCTGCACGTTTGGCTTTGCCTTCGTCCGCGATCGCCAGGCTTTCATTGATCGTGCCGATCAGGTCCGCGTTGGCCTGTTTGACGGCTTCGATGTCGAACACGCCACGCTCCATCTCTTCGCGGATCATCTTGTTCGACTCGCGTAGGTTGGCCGCGTTTGAGGTCAGTAGCTCGTTGGTCAGATCATTGGCGTCGCGCACGGCAGCGGCGGCTTCGGCGCTGCGCTGGATGGTGACGGCCTGCGCCAGCTGGGTTTCCCACAGCGGAACCGTGTTGACCAAGGTTGAGTTGATCTTCGTCACCAGAGATTTGTCGTTTTCCTGCACCAACCGGATCGAGGGCAGCGACTGCATCGTCACCTGCCGGGTCAGTTTCAGGTCATGCACCCGGCGTTCCAGATCGTCGCGTGCGGCGCGCATATCGCGAAGCTCCTGCGCTTTCATGACCTGCTGGTCTTCGGGCGCTGCCTGAACCTCGGCCTCTTTCTCGGGGATGTCGTGGCTGTCCAGCTCGGTAAGCTTTTCCTCGCCCGCAGCAATATAGAGCGCCAGCTCGTCATAGAACCCCAGCGTTTTTTCATAGAGCAGGTCCAGCGATTTGATGTCTTTCAGCAGCGTATGTTCATGAGACAGCAAATCGTCGGTGATGCGGTCGATCTGACCCTGAACCTCTTCGTACTGGGCCGTGAACTTGGCAAAAGGCGCGGCGCGGCCCAGCAGTTTCTCCCACCAGCTGCGTTCGCGGCGCACGTCCAGCTCACTGACCGAGAACCCCCGGATCGTGGTGACGATGTTTCGCAGGCTGTCCCCTGCAGGGCCAACATCCTTGTTGCGCACATCCGCCAGCATGGCTTGGCTGATCTCTTGCAATTCTGCCTGCGCGGACGAGCCGAAGGCGACGATCGAATTGGTGTTGCCCATGTCGATCTCATCCATGCGCTTGCGGATCTCGGCGCTGACGGGTTCGTCGGCCTCTTCAAGCGAGACGACCTCGGCCTGCGGTTCGGGCAGGGCCACCGCGGTGACCTCTTGCACAAGTGTTTCGGCCTCAACCGCTTTGTTCTTGATCTCGTCGGACATAGGGGAGTTCCTCGCTCAAATATAAAGGGCCGGTCAGTCCAGCCGGACACCTTCGCGCTGCAGTCTTTCACGCAGCACGTCGATTTCGACCGTTAAATCACTACGGTCATCCAATAGCATTTTGCGCGTACGCGCGGCGAAATTCTGTTCCAGATCATCCAATAGGGCGGAGTAGTCTGCCAAGGCCTGTCCGTCGCGGGTGCGGGCGTAGACATCCGCGAACTTGACGGTCGCATCACGTGCGCCCTGCAGATAGACGGTCAGATACTTCCGTGCGCCCGCCAGATCGCGCGGATCTTCTTCGACCGTGCGAAACAGATCGCGGGCGGTGTCCTGAAACCGTTCGACACGCGCCTCAATCCGGCGATCTCCGGCGCGTTTGATTGCATCCGTCATCTCAGCCAGATGCTTTTCTGCATCATCGACGACGCGGGCGACACGGTCTTGCTGGAACGTGTCGACACCCTCCATCCCCTTGTTTTTCATGGGGTCCAAGCCGAAGGACACGGAATGCAGGGTCGCGGCGGCGGCGCCAAACAGAATCGGGGCTACAAGGCTTGCTTGTGCTGCGGTCTCAGCGTCCAGAAACTCGGTCCGGTAGGACGCGAGCGCTGCCCCAAGCCCGGTCAGAACGCTTGCGAAGATCTTACGAGGGAAGGCTGGGCGACGCGCGGTTTTGCGGGCGTTATAGGCAGCCTCGGCCCGCAACCCTTCGCGCAGCAAAAACGCGGCGGCTGTCAGAATGCCGGCGGCAACAAGGCCCATGGTCATGCCAATCGCGCCATCATTAAGCGACAAAAAGACCAGAGGGATCGCGGGGATGAACAGGATGTTTGCCCGCGCGCCTGCAGGTTCAACCCGAGCATTGTCAAACTGGCCGCGCGGCAGCGGGCTATCCGACGATTCCTGACCCTGAGGGCTGTATTTGCCGCCAAAGCGTTTGGCCATGGCTACAGACCCCCAAGCAGGCCGGTGCAGACGCCAAACAGCAGCACCAGAAGGGCCGCATAGGCCAGTTTTTGCACTCCGCTCCCGGACATTCAGCCCCCCAAATAGCAGCACTCACAGAAAATTTAGGGGATACGAGGGCTTGGCGCTAGGGGGAAGGTTGTCAAACCCGCATCACTTGCGGGGTTTCTTGCCGATCGGAGGGCGTTTTCGCTGCGGTCGGGTCGCGCGTTTCGCCGTTCCTTCGGGTTTTTCACCCCCATCCAGACCCAGCTGATCGCGCAGTACGCGGCGGCGGACCTCTTCAACCTCACCCGGTTTCAGGTCGCCCAGTTGGAACGGCCCGTAAGACACGCGCAGCAAGCGGTTCACGGTAAAGCCGATATCCTCCATCGCGCGGCGGATCTCGCGGTTTTTGCCTTCGCGCAGGCCGATGGTTAGCCAGGCATTCGCGCCCTGCTGACGATCAAGCGAGACGGTCATGGGCTGAAACCTTTCGCCCTCGATCACCAGACCTTTGCGCAGGGGGGCGAAATCCTCGTCCTTGGGGCGTCCATTCACCCTAACGCGGTATTTCCGCAGCCAACCGGTTGAGGGAAGCTCCAGCTTGCGTTTGATGCCGCCATCATTGGTCAGCAGCAACAGCCCTTCGGAGTTTAGATCCAACCGGCCAACAGACATCACCCGAGGCATGCCTTCGGGCAGTTCGTCAAAGATCGTCGCGCGGCCTTTTTCATCCTTGGTCGTGGTCACCAGACCGGTCGGCTTGTAATACAGCCACAGGCGTGAGGGTTCGCGTTCCGATACCGGTTTGCCGTCGACGGTGATCCTGTCTTTGCCGGTCACGTTCAGGGCAGGGCTTTTGATAGCCTTGCCGTTCACACTGACGCGGCCTGCTTCGATCATGCGTTCCGCCTCGCGCCGCGAGGCTACGCCAGCACGGGCCAGGACTTTGGCGATCCGGTCGCCTGGAGGAGGGGTGTTGCTCATGGCAGGGCCATACCCCATCCCGCCCGCTTGCGAAAGGCAGGTTTCTGAGGCAGTCAGGGGCATGGTGTTCAAATCGCATATGGACAAGGCGCTGGCCGAGGCCCGCGCGGCCGCCGAACGGGGGGAGGTTCCCGTCGGCGCGGTGATCGTCGCGTCCGACGGCCGGGTTGTTGCCTCTGCCGGGAATCGCACGCGAGAGCTGAACGACCCGACCGCCCATGCCGAGATACTGGCTCTACGCGCCGCCTGCGCCGAGGCAGGCTCAGAAAGGCTGCCCGGTCATGACCTCTATGTGACGTTGGAGCCTTGCGCGATGTGCGCCGCGGCTTTGGCCGCAGCACGCATCCGCCGCATCTACTACGGGGCGTCCGACCCGAAATCAGGTGGAGTCGCCCATGGCGCACGGGTTTTTGCGCACCCGCAGGCCCATCACAAGCCAGAGGTCTATGATGGCATCGCAGCCGACGAGGCGGCCGACCTGCTCAGGCGCTTTTTCGCGAGCCAACGTGACTACTAGGGTTTAACCACCATCTCACGCGGGATATCGGCCAGCGGTTGGCCGCCCTCCGGCGTCACGACAAAGCTTTCGGTTATCGCCAGCCCCCAGTCCGGAGTCCACAGTCCCGGCATCAGGTGAAACGTCATGTTTTCCTGCAATACCGTGGTGTCGCCGGGACGCAGGCTCATCGTGCGCTCTCCCCAGTCGGGCGGGTAGCTGAGGCCGATGGGATAACCGGTGCGGTTGGCCTTTTCATATCCGGCGCGGGCGAAACTGTCATAGACGCAGGTGGCGACTTCCTCGCATGTGGTGCCGGGGCGTGCGGCTGCCAGAGTGGCCTCAATTGCCGTCAGAACCGCCGCTTCGGCCCGGCGGATGTCATCCGGTGGATCGCCCAGAAACAGACTGCGGCTGGCCGGGCAGTGATACCGTCGATAGCAGCCGGAGATCTCGAAATAGGTGGCCTCTCCGCGCGCCAAAGGCCGGTCATTCCAGGTGATATGCGAAGCCGAGGCTTCACGCCCCGAGGGTGCAATCGGCACAATCGCCGGGTAGTCGCCCGCCAAACCGGGCAGGCCCGTGATGCCTGCTGCCTGCACTTGGGCGACCAGTTGGTTTTTAGGCAGGCCTTCGCGAAACGCCTCGCGCAGCACCCCATGCATATGCGCTGTCAACTGGCCCGCCTTGCGCATCATGTCGATCTCGGCGTCGCTTTTGACCGCACGCTGCAAGTTCACCAGACCCGTGGCATCGATCGTTTCACCGAAGGCGCGCTCAAGAATGCGGTGGCTGGCGGCGGAGTAGTAGTAATTGTCCATCTCGACGCCCAGCCCTCGGGTCCAGTCCCGGTCGCGCAGCACGAGAACCAAAGCGTCGACCGGATGGTGGTCGGGATGCTGAACGTGCTCTTCCGGCCAGTCCAACAAGTCGGGCCGGTCAAGCCAGGTGGTCTGCGCGGCACCGGCCTTGTCCTGCGTGCGCCCCCACCACAGAGGCGCGCCTTGTGCGGGTAGGATCACCATCTGCGGGACGTAGAAGCTCCAGCCGTCATACCCGGTAAGCCAGGCCATGTTGGATGGGTCGGTGACCAGCAGAGTCTCAATCCCGCGCGCGTTCATCGCCGCGCGGGTCTTGCTCAGACGGTCCGCGTATTCCTGCGCGCTGAAATCTGACGCAGGCATCAGAGAGAGATCGCTTTCATGACTTCAGGTTCGATCACGTCCACACCTGGCAGACCGTCGATCAGTGTCTGCGCGGATTGCTCAAGTATGGGGAAGGTTTTGTAGTGGCAGGGAATCACCGTTTTGAAATTGAAATACCGTTTGGCGGCATAGGCGGTGGCTTTCATATCCATGGTGAAATGTCCGCCCGCCGACAAAATGCCGATATCGGGTTTGTAGTAATCCGCCATCCAATCCATATCCGCCATCACATCGGTATCACCGGAGACATAGAGCATACGCCCCTCGGCTGCGATCATGAACCCAACCTCACTGCCGCCGGTGCGCAGCCCGTCTGGGGTCGAGAAGGTCGAGCTGTGCGAGGCAGGCACCATCGTGACCTTGATGCCGTTCAGATTGACAGTTCCGCCTTTGTTGAAGCCGATGGTCTCGATCCCTTCGGCCTCGGCCCAATAACCCATGAGGTCGTACTGACCGACCACCGGCACCTTCAGGTGTTTGGCCAAAGGCAGGATGTCGACGACATGGTCGAAATGCGTGTGGGTCAGAAGGATATGCGTGGCACCTTCGACGGCTGCATCATGCTGATCCTCGGGCAGTGACGGGTTGCCGGTCAGCCAAGGGTCGACCAGCAGCACCTGACCTTCGGTTTCAATGCGAAAGCTGCCATGGCCCAACCAAATGATGTTCATGAGAAATCCTCCTGCGATGCCTATTGGCATCACACTAGCATCCGTTATGTAAAAGTTCATGGATTGGTTTCAGGAAATTGATGGGTATTGCGAACGCCTTACCCCCGCCTATTGGGCCGAGCCGATCAACGCGGTAACCAACGCTGCGTTTCTGATCGCGGCTTTCATCATGTGGCGCAGGGTGCGCGGGCAGGGGATGCCTCTGGCGATGCTGCTGGTTGTGATTCTCGCCGCGATCGGGATCGGCAGCTATCTGTTTCACACCCACGCGCAGGTCTGGGCAGCGTTGGCCGATGTCGCGCCGATCCTTCTGTATATTCTGATCTATATCTTTGCGATCAATCGGGACGTCTGGCGGATGCGTCCGCTGCCCGCCGCGATGGTGACCGCGCTTTTCATTCCCTATGCCGCCGCGACCCTGCCGCTGTTTCAACTGGTTCCGGGGTTAGGGGGCTCCGCCGCATACGCTCCGGTGCCGCTGCTGATTCTGATCTATGCGTTTCTGCTGCGCAATCGCACGCTGGAAACGGCCCGAGGGTTAGCGATTGGTGCGTTTATCCTGATCGCCTCGATCACCTTCCGCGCGTTGGATGAACCACTATGTATGCAGCTCCCCCTTGGCACGCATTTCATGTGGCACATCCTGAACGCAACCATGCTGGGCTGGATGATCGAGGTCTATCGCAGGCACATGATCCGCGCATCTCAGTCCTGAAACGCAGCAGCCAGGTTGTCGGGCAGATCGAACTCCTTCAATACCCGCGCGCGGCCTTCGGCTGACATCTTCCGGGCTGTCTTTTCGACAATACTCTGAATCTTTTCGGCCGAGTGTTTTGCGGCGAAAGGCGCGAAATACCATTTCAGGAACACAAAGCAGATGACATCCTCAAGCGCCTGAACCTCATCATCGCGCTTGATGCCTTGCTTGCGTAGCATGCGACCGGTCGCGTCGATGTCATCCGCGTCGTATCCGGCCTGCTGCATCAGGCCCATGACAACCTCAGCGTGATGGACACCCTGCGCCTTGCGCCAGGCCAGATATCCGGCACGACCTTCGGGATATTCACTGCGCGCCAGCTTCCAGCGTTCAACATGCTGCCCACGGGCGGCAATCTGCAACATGTCCGAGGCGTCAGGGAACAGCCTGTCCATCTCGGCGCTCATGCGCTGGCCATAGATCAGCTCGACCGGTTGGCCGTCTTCGATGTTGGGGTCTTGCCTGTTGGCCGCATCAATCGCGTCCAGAACGGCTTGCTTGCGCGCGCTCATCTTCTGCTCCGTTGGTTCTTGCCGAACCAATCTTACGGTTCGGCGCATCACTCGGTCTACCGTAGCGGGTCGCGTCGAAAAGAGCAGCAGTCAATTGTTGCCGTCCGGGCCGGGCAGTTATCACCCGACCCGGGGCAGGGGGTCTATCACTTGTTCGTCTCGACCTGATCCTGGCTGACAACCTCGGGGGCAGGAGTGGGGAAGGTCAGATCAGGTGTCAGGGTATTCATTGTTGGGCCAAAAGCCTGTGCTTGCGACGCTACAACAGTGGTGGCCACTACAAATGCAATCAGGAAGGGTTTCATGTCTCTACTCCGGGTTTTGGCTGTGCCGTGGAATAGAAATGAACAGTTCAGTTCAGTTTTTCAAGAGTAGAAATGAACCAAACGGTTTACTTTTTTGCATGGGAGGTATGCAAAATGGAAAAGAGGCCATGTCAGATGATGCCAGGGCAGACCTTATCGCGCTCTTGCGACCCGGACCCCGGACGGGTAAATGCCCCCTAACGCATATGAGGTTTTCCGATGTCGATTGACCAAAGCACCGCCGCCAAGGTGGCCAAACTGGCCCGGATCAAGGTCGAGGATGACGCGCTGCCCGCGCTGGCGTCCGAGTTCAACACCATCCTTGGGTTCATCGAGCAACTGAACGAAGTGGATGTCGAAGGCGTCGAGCCGATGGTCTCGGTCGAGCCGATGCGCCTGAAACGTCGTGAGGATGTGGTCACCGACGGAAACCAGCAGGACAAGGTTCTGGCCAACGCCCCCGATGCGCGCGAAGGCTTTTTCGCAGTCCCCAAAGTGGTGGAGTAAGACATGAGCGATCTGAACAAACTGGGCCTGGCCGAGGCCCGCGATGCGCTGCGCAAGGGTGATGTGACCTCGGTTGAACTGACCGAGTCCTGCCTGAAGGCCATTGATGAAGCCGACGCGCTGAATGCTTTTGTCCACAAGACGCCCGAGATCGCACTGGAACGCGCCAAGGCTGCGGATGAACGGATCAAGGGCGGCGACGCGCCGTCAATGTGTGGTCTGCCGATCGGTATCAAGGACCTATTCTGTACCAAGGGCGTGCCCTCGCAGGCGGCATCCAAAATTCTGGAAGGCTTCAAGCCCGAATACGAATCCACCGTGTCTCAGCAACTGGCCGATGCCGGTGCTGTCATGCTGGGCAAACTGAACATGGACGAATTCGCCATGGGCTCGTCCAACGAAACCTCCGTCTATGGCAACGCAGTCAGCCCGTGGCGTCGCGGCAATGACGACGCGCAGCTGACACCGGGCGGTTCGTCGGGTGGCTCGGCGTCTGCTGTGGCCGCAGATCTGTGCCTGGCCGCGACCGGCACCGATACCGGCGGTTCGATCCGTCAGCCTGCAGCTTTTGTTGGTATCACCGGTATCAAGCCGACTTATGGCCGTTGCTCGCGCTGGGGCATCGTCGCGTTTGCCTCCTCGCTGGATCAGGCCGGTCCGATGACCAAAAACGTACGCGACGCGGCGATCATGCTGGAAACCATGTGTGGCCATGACGCCAAGGATTCCACCAGCGCCGAACTGGCCGTCCCGAATTTTGAGGCGATGCTGACCGGCGACATCAAAGGCAAAAAGATCGGTATCCCGAAAGAATACCGCATGGACGGTATGCCTGCCGAGATCGAAAAGCTCTGGTCCGATGGCGCCGCGATGCTGAAAGACGCGGGCGCCGAGATCGTCGATATCTCGCTGCCGCACACCAAATACGCGCTGCCTGCGTATTATGTGATTGCGCCTGCCGAGGCGTCCTCGAACCTCGCCCGCTATGATGGCGTACGTTATGGTCGCCGCGCGCAGCTGTCTCAGGGTGACGGTATCACCGAGATGTATGAAAAAACCCGCGCCGAAGGCTTCGGTCACGAGGTGCAGCGCCGTGTAATGGTCGGCACTTACGTGCTGTCGGCGGGCTTCTACGACGCCTACTACAACCGCGCCCGCAAGGTCCGGACCCTGATCAAGAAGGATTTCGAGGATGTCTTCGCGGCAGGCGTCGACGCGATTCTGACCCCGGCCACCCCGTCCGCATCCTTCGGACTGGGCGAGATGACTGAGGCCGACCCCGTTCAAATGTACTTGAACGACGTCTTCACCGTGACTGTGAACCTTGCCGGTCTGCCGGGGATCTCGGTGCCTGCAGGGCTCGATAAACAAGGGCTGCCGCTGGGTCTGCAACTGATCGGTCGGCCCTGGGAAGAAGGCGATCTGCTCAATACCGCCTATGCGTTGGAAAACGCCGCTGGTTTTGTGGCAAAACCGTCGAAATGGTGGTAAGCCTCGGGCCTGAAAGACATCAGACACGGAGGCGCAGCATGCGCTCTTTGCCTCTCATCGCGGCGATCTCGCTGATCGCCGCCTGTGATACGGTCACACCGATTGGCGGAACCGGTTTCAACACGCCCGAGTATCAGGCCCAGCGTGAGGCTCAACTGTCCGGGCAGGGGAACGTCGTAAACCCACTGCTTGCCCCGGTGGATGTTTCGGAGCAGGCCCTAGGTGCACCGGGTTCGGCGTCGAACCTGGCAGTTGCGACCGGTGCCAATGCCGATATTGCCAATCAGACGGCGGCGGCTTTGGCCAGCACTTCGGCGCAGCCAACGGTCACTCCCGTGCCCAACAATATCGGCATCTCCGACGAACAGGATTTCGGAGCCGTGTCCGAGCGCCGCAGCATCGAATCCGACGCTGCTCGCATCGAACAGAACCGCCAGACCTATGAAGTGGTTGCCCCCACGGCCGTGCCTGAACGTGGCAGCGACGGCCAGCCCAACATCGTGCAATACGCACTCAGCACATCCAACCCTGTGGGCACCCAGCTTTTCAGTCGCGCGGGGTTCAACCTGCAGGCCAAAGCACAGCGCAACTGCGCACAATTCCCCTCGCCCGACCAGGCCCAGATCGCTTTTCTGTCGAACGGAGGGCCACAGCGCGACCGCAAAGGACTGGACCCGGATGGCGACGGCTACGCCTGCAGCTGGGACCCGAGCCCGTTCCGCAGTGCCATCAACAACTAAGCCTGCGCCGGTCTGGCACGCTTCGCCGAATTTCGGCCCCCGCCGCGATGGCCTGACGCCGACTCTGATTGTCCTGCACTACACCGCGATGGATACCGCTCAGGCCGCGCTGGAGCGCCTCTGTGACCCACAAGCCGAGGTCTCGGCGCACTACCTGATCGGTTCTGATGGCACGCTCTGGCAGATGGTGCGCGAAGAGGACCGTGCATGGCACGCCGGTGCGGGCGAATGGCATGGTCAGACCGACATCAACTCGCGCTCCATCGGGATCGAGCTGGACAATACCGGGGCACACCCTTTCTCGGATCTGCAGATGGCAGTGTTGGAAACCCTCTTGCCACAGATCATGTCGCGCTGGGCGATTCCGCCCGAGGGCGTGATCGGCCATTCCGATATGGCCCCCGGCCGAAAAAGTGACCCCGGAGCAAAGTTCGACTGGCAGCGACTCGAACGTCAGGGTTTGGCCGCCGCGCGCGGAGCCCAAACCGCCCCGGCAGACATCACGTGCGACAACTTCCGCACACTGGCCCGCGCCGCAGGTTTCACTGCCGATGTCCCGAACGAGACACTTCTGGCTGCCATCCGCCTACGATACCGCCCCTGGGGTACAGGTCCGATCTCACTTGCCGATTTCAAGGCGCTCAGGTCGACCCCACGCACAACCTGATCCGCTCTTCATCTGGCCAAAAATATCTCGGGGATGAATTGGCCAAAGGCCAAGAAGGGGCTGGCCCCTTCCTCCACCCCATCCACCCTTGACGCGACCGGGAACACAGCATACCCACCCCTCTGCGCGGAGGGCCGGATGGCCGCTGGGGTCGCAAGACCCGAGAGGAAAGTCCGGACTCCACAAGGCAACGGTGCCGGGTAACGCCCGGGCGGGGCAACCCGACGGAAAGCGCCACAGAAATCAGACCGCCTGCGGCTTCGGTCAAAGGTAAGGGTGAAACGGTGGGGTAAGAGCCCACCGCGCCGCTGGCAACAGCGGCGGCACGGCAAGCCCCACCGGGAGCAATGCCAAATAGGGTCCCCGCGCGGGATGGTCGGCGTCTGCCGATACCACCGCTAAGCGCGTCTTGGCCGAGAGGGACCGGGTTGGCAGCTTGAGCCGCGCAGCAATGCACGGCCTAGAGGAATGGTCATCGAAGGGGGCAACCCCGGAACAAGATCCGGCTTACAGGCCCTCCGCGCGTATCCTATTGTCAGTTTCCGGGTGGCGTATAGGCCCCGACCAGTTTCGCAGCCTTCTTCTGAACCGCCACGAAGTCCTTGGCTTTCCAGGCCCTTACGGTTTCTATTTTGGATACCGCGCCAGAGGCGGCGACCGCCATGCCAACTGCAACTGCGTCCGTCTCGTCTGGTGCTTCGCTGATGACAACCACGTCGTTATCCCCCGTCGTGATGTAGAAGGCCAAAAGCTTGGCACCGACCTTTTTCAACAGCGCTTTTACGGCGTCCGTCCGATCGGATGGTTTGCCGACCATCCCCTTCGCGCCTTTCTGTGAATAGGATGCATAGGTGATAAAAACAGGCATGGATGCCTCCTGGCTGAAGTTGAGGGACCTTTGATTGGGCCGGTCCTTTGGCCTGAAATCCGATCCGAGGCGTGCGCTAAGGCACGACCACCAGCCAGACGCCAAGAACGATCAGCACCGCGCCCGTCGTGGGCACCAGCCACATGGCGTGCGGCATCAACTTCTCCAACGCGACGTAAATGGCGACGCCGACGATCCAATAGAGGTTCATTACTCCGCCCACGAACAGCAGCAGCATCAGGGCCCAGCAGCAGCCTAGACAATAAGCTCCGTGCAGCGCGCCGGTGCGGAATGCGCCGTAGGCGTAGGGTCTGTTGTGATCGGCCAGAAAACGCGCCGGGCTGCGGCAATGGCGCAGACAGGCGGTTTTGAGGCTGGAGAGCTGGTACAGCCCCGCTGCGATCATAACGCACCCGGCTGCCGTCCGAGAGCGGATGGTCATCATCGGGCCATCGGACAGCCCAACACCTTCCAGCAGCCATTGTGCGCCGGTTGCTAGCACGCTGAACAAGGCCCAGGCCACCAGATACCCGGCCAGAAAAAACAGGCTCAACCGCGCCGTATTGTCCTTGTCCGGCCCGACCCGTTTCAAAGCCATGAACAGCAGAACAGTAGGGGCGGCGCTGGGTGTCATCATCGCGATCATCATCACCCACCACATTAGGAAGATCAGCACGGCATAAGGCGCCGTCCAATCTACCTCGGTCGCCATCTGCATTGGGTTGCCAATCGGGCGGGCCATCCGGGTCATGTCCACGGCGGTCATGTTCATGCCAACCCCGGCAATCGTGTACCATGACGCCGCAAGAATGATCAGCGCGACACAGACCAGAACAACGCTACGGTCATGCCGAAGGACCCGATCAACCAAATGGCTCGGTGGTGGGGATTCAGTCATTGGACACCCGGCCTAAGCGCCCAGAACCCCGTGTCCCGAGATGTTGAGATGCGCCAGATGCGCGTGGGTCGCATCAAAGGCCAGGCTGATCGCAGCGCCCGTGGTCTGGGCCGAGCCCGAGGCCGCCTCGGCGGTGCGATATTCGAACCCGTTGGGCAGATGGAACGCCGCACGATGCGGATCGCCTGTTACGATATTGGGGATCGGTCTGACTTTCACATCGAACACACCGGTCACTTTCGCATAGCCGGTCCGGTCCTCGCGGCTCCAGTCCAGTTCGATCGGAACGTACAGAGTTTCGTGTTTCTTGGGCGCCATTGCGCTGAAGACGTACCACATAGTCGCCATTTCATCGGTGTCTTCGCCAGTCATGATGGCCTGCAACGCGGCGCGCTGATCGGCAGAGGCGCTTTCGTCGATGATCAACTGCATCTGACCATTGCCTTCATGGATCGGGCCGGGCCAGTGATACACCCCTGCTGCCCGCACACCGGCAAGGTCTGTGTCGCCGTAGTGGCCGGATTCAATATCGAAGACCACAACAGCTTCGCAATTGCCATGGGTGGGTAGAACACTGAACTGGCAAGGGCAGCCGAAGTTGCAGTTACAATTGGCCAGCTCTTCGGCCTGCAGTTTCCATTCTGTCATGATTAACCCCCAAACACGCTTAAACGTAATCTGCCGTATTAGGGTCGAGCCTGATATGTATGCCTCGAAGGCCGGGCTTGGCGCCGGCTTCTGGGTCGTTCGAATTGCGCGACCATATCACGAAAGCGTGATTGCGCCAAATCCGGTGCAAGCGTGCAACTCAGCTTTTGTGCGCCTCACTTGCGGAATCCGGTTGACTCGGGCGCGCGACGGGGTAAAAGCGCACGCTCATAGGAATTCAACCGGAAGGCCCTGCCTTTTCGGACGCAGGAGATAACCATGGCGAAGCCGACGACAATCAAGATCCGCCTGAACTCGACCGCGGGCACGGGCCACTTCTACGTGACCAAGAAAAACGCGCGTACGATGACCGAGAAAATGACCATTCGTAAATACGACCCGGTCGTTCGGAAACATGTCGAGTACAAGGAAGGCAAGATTAAGTAATCTGCCGTTCCAATTGGACATTTTGAAAAGGGCTCTGAGTTGTCAGAGCCCTTTTTCTTTCGGACGCGTACGCTGGTGCGGCCATGCGAAGGGAACAGGTCCGTTGCAGGGACGCATCAGCGCCAGGCCCCTTCGCACCTGCCGCGGCTTGCTTTTTACATCTCGCTACCGCTACGGTTTAGCAAATCGCCACAAAATGTTGACCGCCATGAAAAAAATCTTGCTACCGACAATCGCCGTTTTGACCCTCGCGGCTTGTGAAGACCCCTTCAATCGCCAAGGTGTCGGGTTCACCGGGATTGATGGTGAACCGCGCACGGTGTCCGATGTTCCGGGAGCCGTCGCCTTCTTACCGCCAGCGACCAATGTCCCGGCCGAGCTTGCGGAATTGCCGACTGTCTCAGTCCTATCCGACAAGGTCGGGATCGATAAGATTGCCGGTGTGGCGATCGAAAACGGCGGTCAGTCGCCTGCAAACGCGGTGGAACTATCGGGAAGCAGTCAGAACCTGTATCTGAGCACGGTGAATGTGAACGGCACCCTATTCGGTGTCGTTCGGACTCGCTCCAACAGCACTCGGGTCGATAACTCTGTGGGGGCGGCGTTTGGTAGAGAAACCGAACGCTTTACCGGTTGCCTGCCTGCAGGAGATGTCTACAGCAAGGGCTCATCCGATCGTAGCTCGGGCTTTGCGGTTCCGCTGAACTGCAGCTGATCCAGTCGAAGATCAGTTGACGTGAAAAAGGGCGGGGATTTACTCGCCCTGTTAATTTGGGCCGATGCTGTTCTTCTAAGCCAAGGCAGAGTTAGCCATCCTCAAGGAAACGGGCGAGGTCGGGCCGGCGGAAGGTCGGGCCTTTCAGCACCTTGCCATCTTCGCGAAGAACCGGTTTCCCATCGGCGCCCAGCTTGGACATGTTCGAGGCGTGGACTTCCTCCATCGCAGCTTGTTTGACACTGTGTAGGCCGAATTCCAGAAAGGTGCCGTCCAGCACGTATTGGATGTCACACAGGGCATCTAGCACCTCGACCAGATTGCCATCCTCCACCGCTGCGCGCAGCTCCGCAACTTCCTCTTCTAGGATCGCCAACCGCATCTGTGCGCGCGTCTCGGGGATTGCGGGTGCGTCCACGACCGGCACGTCAAAGGCTTCGTGCCAGTCCCGAACGATGGTCAGAGTGTCCTTTGCCATCAGAAATCCCAATCTTCGTCCTCGGTCGCTACCGCCTTGCCGATGACATAGGAGGAGCCGGAGCCCGAGAAGAAGTCGTGGTTCTCACTGTCTGGGCTGAGCGCCGCCAGAATCGCCGGGTTGACCTCGGAGACTTCGGGCGGGAACAGGGCCTCGAACCCGAGGTTCTGCAACGCTTTGTTGGCGTTGTAGTGGAGGAAGACCTTCACATCCTCGGTCAGGCCGAGTTCGTCATAGAGTTCCTCGGTGTATTGGTTCTCGATCCCGTAAAGCTCGAACATCAAGCCAAAGGCATAATCCTTCAACTCCTGCTGTTCCGCCTCAGAGAGCTTCTCGTAGCCGCGCTGGAATTTGTAGCCGATGTAATAGCCATGCACGGCCTCATCTCGGATGATCAGGCGGATCAGGTCGGCGGTGTTGGTCAGCTTGGCCCGGCTGGACCAATACATCGGCAAGTAGAAGCCGGAATAGAACAGGAAACTTTCCAGAAACACCGACGCGATCTTGCGTTTCAGCGGGTCATTGCCCGGAGCGTATGTGTTCAGGATCGCCTCGGCCTTGGCCTGCAGATGGGGATTCTCTTCGGACCAGCGGAACGCCTCATCGATCTCCTTGGTCGAACAGAGCGTCGAGAAGATCGAAGAGTAGCTGCGCGCGTGCACCGCCTCCATAAAGGCGATGTTGGTCAGCACGGCCTCTTCATGCGGGGTTACGGCATCGGGCATTAGGGCAGGGGCACCGACCGTGTTCTGGATTGTGTCCAGCAGGGTCAGGCCGGTAAAAACGCGGATGGTCAGCTGCTTTTCATGGTCCGTCAGCGTCGCCCAGCTTTGGATATCGTTGGAAAGCGGCACTTTCTCCGGCAGCCAGAAATTGACCGTCAGGCGATTCCAGACCTCAAGGTCCTTGTCATCTTCCAGCCGGTTCCAGTTGATGGCGCGGGGGATCTTGGTTTGGATCATGTCTTTCATATCGTTTCCCCTTACAGCGAGCAGGATACGCAGCCCTGCACCTCGGTACCTTCAAGGGCTTCCTGGCGCAGACGTACGTAGTAGATGGTTTTGATGCCTTTCTTCCACGCGTAGATCTGCGCACGGTTGATATCGCGGGTCGTCGCCTCGGCCGGGAAGAACAGGGTCAGTGACAGGCCTTGATCCACATGCTCGGTCGCCGCTGCATAGGTGTCGATCAGCGCCTCAGGGCCGATCTCATAGGCATCGCGGTAGTATTCGAGGTTTTCATTGTTCATGAAAGCCGCCGGGTAGTAGACGCGACCAATCTTACCCTCTTTGCGGATTTCGATCTTCGAGACGATGGGGTGGATCGAAGAGGTCGAATTGTTGATATAGCTGATCGACCCTGTCGGCGGCACGGCCTGAAGGTTGCGGTTATAGAGGCCGTGTTTCATCACATCTGCCTTCAACGCTGCCCAGTCGTCGCGGGTGGGCAGGGTCATGCCGTCGAACAGTGCCTTGACCCGCTCGCTTTCGGGTAGCCAGTCACGGGTGGTGTATTTGTCGAAGAAGTTGCCCGAGGCATAGTCTGACGTCTCGAACCCTTTGAAGGACGCCTTACGCTCCTGCGCTAGCTCGCAGGAGGTGCGGATCGCGTGGTAGGCCATGGCCGCGAAGTACACGGATGTGAACTCGACCCCCTCAGGCGAGCCATAGTGGATGTGTTCGCGGGCGAGGAAGCCGTGCAGGTTCATCTGTCCCAGACCAATCGCGTGGCTTTCATCATTGCCGCGACGCACCGAGGGCACGGAGTCGATTGCCGACATCTCGGACACCGCCGTCAGCGCCCGGATCGCAGCGCCGACAGTGCGGCCCAGATCGCCGCCATCCATCGTCTTGGCAATGTTCAGCGAGCCGAGGTTGCAGGAAATATCCGTGCCCAGATGCGAATAGCTGAGGTCATCGTTGAACTCGGACGCTTCATTGACCTGCAAAATCTCGGAACACAGGTTTGACATGTTAATTCGGCCCGCAATGGGGTTCATCCGGTTCACCGTGTCTTCGAACATCACGTAGGGGTAACCGGATTCGAACTGGATCTCGGCAATGGTCTGGAAAAACTCACGCGCATTGACCTTGGATTTACGGATGCGCTTGTCATCGACCATCTCGTGATACTTCTCGCTTACCGAGATTTCCGAGAACGGCACGCCGTAAACCTTTTCCACGTCATGGGGTGAGAACAGGTACATATCAGCGTTTTTCTTCGCCAACTCGAAAGTGATGTCGGGGATCACCACGCCAAGGCTCAGCGTTTTGATACGGATTTTCTCATCCGCGTTTTCGCGTTTGGTGTCGAGGAAGCGCATGATGTCCGGGTGGTGCGCGTTCAGATACACCGCACCCGCACCTTGCCGCGCACCCAGCTGGTTGGCGTAAGAGAAGCTGTCCTCTAGCAGTTTCATCACCGGGATCACGCCCGAGGACTGGTTCTCGATCCCTTTGATCGGTGCGCCGTGCTCGCGGATATTGGTCAGCAGCAGCGCCACACCACCACCGCGCTTGGACAGTTGCAGGGCCGAGTTGATGCCTCGACCGATGCTCTCCATGTTGTCTTCCAACCGCAGCAGGAAGCATGAGATCAGCTCGCCGCGTGAGGCTTTGCCCGCGTTCAGGAAGGTGGGCGTGGCGGGCTGGAAGCGGCCGTCGAGGATTTCTTCCATGAAGGACAGGGCCAGCGCCTCATCGCCGCGCGCCAGCGCCAGCGCGGTCATGACGACGCGATCCTCATAGCGTTCCAGGAAACGCTGCCCATCACGGGTTTTCAGCGTATAAGAGGTGTAATATTTGAACGCGCCCAGAAAGGTCGGGAACCGGAACTTCTTGGCATAGGCCGCATCCCAGATTTTGCGCATGAAGTTCTTGGAATACTGGTCCAGAACGGCCTCTTCATAGTAGCCCTCGGACACCAGATACCCGAGCTTTTCGTCCAGCGAGTGGAAGAACACGGTGTTCTGGTTGACGTGCTGCAGGAAATACTGCCGTGCGGCCATACGATCGGCATCGAACCGGATCTTACCCTCACCATCGTAGAGGTTCAGCATCGCGTTCAACGCGTGATAGTCCTGCTCGTTTACGCTGCTGTCGAGCATAGGTTTCTCCCTAGTTTTTCCAGCCCGGCGCGGACGCGGGCGATGTCGGTCTCTGTTCCGGCCAGCTCGAATGTGTAGAGCAGCGGTACGTTGCATTTCTGGGCGATGATGCGACCGGCCAAAGCGTAGGTCGCACCGAAATTGCGGTTGCCTGTGCCGATCACCCCAACGATCCCGGCGCGTCTGTCCGGGTCGTTCAGGAACCGGATCACCTGTTTCGGAACCGCCCCGCGCCCTTCGCCGTCGGCGTAGGTGGGGCTGATCAGCACATAGGGGAGTCCGGGGTCAGGCAGCGGGTCCATTCCACTCGGAATGCGGAAAGAGGTCAGGCCCAGCCGCGAGACAAAGCGGTGGGTGTTTCCGGATTTCGATGAGAAATAGACCAGCGCCGGGGTCGGCGCGGCCATGGGTCAGGCCAGTTGGGCGATCATGTCCGGGCGGAAACCCGACCAGTGATCACTGCCTGCCACAACGACAGGGGCCTGACGATAGCCCAGCTCGGTCACATGGGTCATGGCGCTGTCGTCCTGGGTCAGGTCGATGACGTCATAGGTGATGCCTTTTGCATCCAGCGCGCGGGTGGTGGCGGTGCATTGTACGCATGCGGGTTTGGAATATACGGTAATGCTCATGTCGTCCTCTGTCCCTTTAATCAAAGCCGAGGACGCCTTGGGCAAAAAAAGGCCCGTCACACGCCCCCGAACCCTCCGTTCGTGGTTTTCATTCACGCTTGCGGCAGGTCTCCTGGCTTGCGGATCATCGTTCTGACTGGCCTTCCCAAAAGCACGCTTTCAGTGGCGTGTTCAGCCGAACTCTCCGCTTACAGTTGCGGGGGCAGCGCCGGTTTTTCACCGGTTTCCCTCTTAGCTTTCAACAGGAATCGAAAGAACCGAAGCAACACCATATTGGGTTCGGCGGCGGCAGGTTGTCAATATATGGTGTGGCAAAGAAAATAAATTTCTTCGCTTGCACTACCTGCCACGTGCGCTAAGGCGGTTTACTTTTTCCGCTTGGGCATCGCGTTGCCACCCTTCATCGCAGCCGCACGCGCGCGGTTTTTCTTGCTGTTTGGCTTGCCTTTGGGCGGAGGCGGGCCTTTCGGACGGCGCGCTGGTTTCTTGTGCTGATCGCCCGAGGGGGCCTGATCCCGTTTGGGCCGCTTTTCGGGCTCGGGTTTTTCGGCCGGTTTGCGACGCGGTTTTGCGGGCTGAGGCTCAGCTGCGCGGGCCGGACGTTCGGGGCGTTTCTTGCCTTTGAAGTCGCGCTTGGGACCTTTGCGGCCACCACCGGAAAGGGCGGGTGGCGCGTCCAGTTGCACAAGGGTCTTGGTGCCTTCGACCGTCATCTCGGGGCCGATGGCCTTCAGAAAACTTGCGACACTGCTTTCGCGAATCTCGATATGGCTTTCGGTGTCAGAAATGCGGATCGCGCCGATATCGTCTTTGGTGATCTTCCCCGCCTTGCACAACATGGGCAGCAAATAGCGAGGCGAGGCGTTTTCGTTGTGTCCTTCCGACAGCGAAAACCACACGCTTGGGCCAAAGGGTGCGTTCGGCTTTGGCGCTGCGTCGGGCGTGTCGTTCAGCTCCTCCGGGGCGGAATGTTTGCGCCCGTATTGACGCAGATAGGCCGCCGCGAGTTGCTGCGGTGAAAAGCGCGAGACCAGATCGTCGACCAGCGCACTTTCCCCCTCGGTTACTTCCACGGTCCAGTCATCCGAGCTAAACATCCGCTGCATGTCCTGCGCCTGAACCTCATCGGCCGAGGGTGCAGATCCCCAATCGGCGGTCAGCTTGGCGAATTTCAGCAGGCGTTGCGCCTTTTTGAACGATGCGGGCGGTACGATCAACGCGCTGACGCCTTTCCGCCCGGCGCGTCCGGTTCGGCCCGAGCGGTGCAGAAGCGTTTCATGGCTGTTCGGTAGTTCCGCGTGGATCACCAGATCAAGGTTAGGCAAGTCGATCCCGCGCGCGGCCACATCGGTCGCCACACAGACGCGGGCGCGCCCGTCGCGCATGGCTTGCAGCGCATTCGAACGTTCGCTCTGCGTTAACTCGCCGGACAGGGCCACGACCGAGAATCCACGATTCGACAACCGCGCTGTCAGGCGGCTGACCATGGCGCGGGTGTTGCAGAAGATGATGGCGTTGGGGGCCTCGTAGAAGCGCAGCACGTTGATGATTGCGTTCTCACCATCGCGCGGGGCCACATTCATTGCGCGGTATTCGATATCGGCATGTTGCGTGCGCTCGCTGACGGTGCTGACACGCTCGGCATCGCGCTGGTAGCGGGCGGCGAGGGAGGCGATGGCGCGGGGAACCGTAGCGGAAAACAGCAGCGTCTGACGTTCGGACGGTGTCTGTTCAAGAATGAACTCAAGATCTTCGCGGAATCCCAGATCGAGCATTTCGTCGGCTTCATCCAGAACCACGGCGCGCACGGCGGTCAGATCAATCGACTCGCGCATGATATGGTCGCGCAAGCGACCCGGCGTTGCAACCACGATATGTGCACCACGGGCCAGCGCTCGCCGCTCGTCTCGCATATCCATGCCGCCGACACAGGACGCGATGAATGCCCCTGCATCCGCATAGAGCCATGCCAGTTCGCGTTTGACCTGCATCGCCAATTCGCGTGTCGGCGCGATGACCAGCGCCAAAGGCGTGTCAGCCGCATCGAATACATCCGCGTCGCCCAAAACGGTTGGGGCGATAGCGAGGCCGAAGCCAATGGTTTTCCCCGATCCGGTCTGCGCTGAAACCAACATGTCGCGACCTTGCAGGTCGGGTGCGGATACGGCGGTTTGGACAGGGGTCAGCGTGTCATACCCTTTGCGATCAAGGGCGTCTTGAAGTGTTTGTTTCATGGCTCGGCTCATTGGGATGCTGCGGTCACCCTCAGAGCGTCTTATACGCGGATGATCGTCGAAGGGCTCTCCTTACCGAGTGAGGCGCCGGATGTATAGAGCGGAAAGCGGGCTGCACGATCAAACACAGCATGAACGCTTGATGAAGGTTCCTTCAGGAAAGTTGTATCCCGTCGCGCTCCTCCCAATCTGTTGAACACAGCCAGAGATGGCACCGATTTCAGGGAGAAAGAGACCATGACCAGATTTATGACTGCCGGAGCAGCCGCTCTGGCCACGAGCCTAGCCCTTGGTACTGCCGCTGCTGCCGAAAACACACCTGATCTGCGCGGTATTTGGACGGCCAGCCAGACTACAGTTTCGCCGTCGAATTCGGCTACCGGTGATGCGCCGCGATTTAACCAGTCGGAATGGGTGCTCGAAATTCAGGCTCAGAACGACAATGTCTTTTGGGGGCCGAGTATGTGGCGTCGCAATGCCATGGATGACTGGACGATGTACGAGGCCACCGGTTCCATCAGCCAGGATGGCTCGGGAAAAATCGGGATCGTCGAAAGCTCGGCCGAGCCGGCGATTGGCGTGAACGCTTTGATCGACGCGCGCTACCAGGACGGGCGAATTTATGCGGATTTCCGTAGCCTGCGGACTGGAACTACCTACAGCACCGTTCTGGAACGTCAGGTGAACTGAAGCGTTTCCGGCCCGGCCGGACTGTAGGGGGTACAGACTGTCGCCTGATTTTGACGACGACAGAATAGTAGGTAAACTGTCCGGGTCGGAACGCTTCTCAATATCGGAATACTCGTCTCCACAGTGAGGAGGCGGACCGGACGGTGATTTCGCCGAGCGCGACAGGATCCAGTATATGCCGGGTTTACAAGCGGTGTTCCTCGGCCCGTGTTATTGGGATCTCGCGAACCTTCAGCGCGGGGTCGCGCGTGGTGAAATTTCGCCGTCCGGTCCAAGCTCCATTTCAGAAGTATGGCATCTTGTCCGCCGAATGCCGCAGATTCTGCTGGGAAGGATTTGTCCAGTCGATCTTTTGCGAACTTATCTGTTTTGCCTCCGCGACCGACTTCAGCACGGCTGGCGTTTTTAAGCGTCGGTTAAGAACCAATACCGGGCGCAAGCCTCACTCTAGATACCGTCTTGTGCATATGCTCGACAGCGCATGTTTTTAGTAGGGAACTTAGCCCCGTTTCGGTCCGAACGATTCGGTTCTGCGGACGGTGCGGCGTTGTCAGTTCCTGAAATTTGCGATCAGTTTATCGTCTGTTGCCGTTTGCACCTGCAGCAAATCGCAATATTCCGGTCAGAGTTTGGCGAAAAGAGTTTTGCAATTATAACCCTACGTGGTTGTCGAGAAATCCGGAGTTATCCACAGTACCCTCCCGGCAGATATCAACAACTTATCCCCGTCTGATTTCCATGCTGCAGTGCTATTTTCTTGCCCGATAGAGGGTGCAATGCAAGATTAGTTTCACCGCTGGAGTTCCTCGGATCAGAAGGCGGGATGCAAAGGCCAAGGGGGTCTACGCAGGAGATGTTGATCTTAGGATTGGCTATATTTTGCAAGGACTTACCGGTTGGTGATGCATCGAGTTGGGGCTTCGTGCCTTGGGTCGACGGATCATCTTCTCAAGTGGGCTTTGTGCGTCGCGGCGACTTTCGAGTTTGTGGCGGCGGCTGCGGTTCCTTCGGGGGCCGGGGCAACTGGATCGAAGTGGTCTTAGGACAAACTTCGTCCGGGTAAGGCGTCAGGGGTTGCCCGCAAGGGCGCATGCAAAGACCGCGTCTGCGCACCTGACGCCTTTTCCCTTGCTGGCTTCATACAGGCTACCACCCACCCCTCGTCAGAATGGGAACGGGGCTCTTTCGCATGTGCAAAAGAGCCCCGTGTTAACGTCAGATGATGCAATGCCGCGTCTATGCACCTGTGCTTATATAGTAGCCAGTTCAGACCACCGCATCAACAATATATTGCGTGCGTCATCCTGCGATCCGCAAGATGAAGGTGTAAGTCAGAGGTTTTCCTGCACGTCCGAGGCTGCGTTCTGGATCGCATCGCCGGCTTTTTCGATATCTTTGCCCGCGCCTTTGGCGGTTTCGCAGGCGGTCAATGCAAATAGGCTCAGGCCAATCAGAATTGCGCGGATCATGTTTTTCTCCTTCATGCTCGATCAGGCCTTCGGTACCAGTATCTTACTGAGGAGGCTAGCACTTTTGCGGTTTACCGGGGGTCGAGTTGCGTCTACGCCTGCGGCCTGCCGTGCAAACTATTAGTGCCCTGTGTTTTCGCTGCAGAACAGCTCATAGACGGTTTCCAGCATCCGACGGGGTTTGTCATCGGCCAGTCGGTAATAAATCGCTTTGCCGTCGCGGCGGGGCGTCACCAGCCCCTCTAGCCGCAAGCGCGACAACTGCTGCGACACGGCGGCCTGGCGGGCGGACAACAGGGTCTCCAGCTCGGTGACAGATTTCTCGCCCGACGCCAGATGGCACAGGATCATCAGACGCCCTTCGTGGCTAATTGCCTTCAGAAAATTCGCCGCCCGCGACGCGTTTTCAACCATTTGGTCAAGCTCTGCCGAAGGGGTGTCCTGGGTTACTTGGGGGAGTGCCATCTATACTTCGTTCCTTACGATCCCGCTATGGGTGATGCCTGCCATATACTAATTACCGGATGAGTACATCCAATTTGCTTGTTTTGCACTTTTGCGCCCATATGCATGAATCAAAATACCGTGATCAGATCGACTGTATGCGAAAAAGTGCCGGTTTCGGCCCCTGTGTGGTGGGAGCCGAAGACAAGGGCCGCCGTATCTTGCGAACAGTTTGCAAGGTCGTTCTTGTCGGCCCCCCTTGCAGCCCCCCAATGGCGACACTAAGACTCGGGTAACTCTTGTTGGGATAATGTCCCGATCCATAGCAAAGCAGGCAGGTTCCGAATGTTCGATCCAGTAGATACCTATATGAATACGCTCGTGCCCATGGTCGTTGAGCAGACCAGCCGGGGGGAGCGCGCCTATGACATTTTCTCGCGTCTGCTCAAAGAGCGGATCATCTTCATCAACGGTCCGATTCACGACGGGATGAGCCATTTGATCGTCGCACAGTTACTGCATCTTGAGGCGGAAAACCCGAACAAGGAAATCTCGATCTACATCAACTCGCCCGGCGGCGTGGTGACCAGCGGTTTGTCGATTTACGACACAATGCAGTACATCAAGCCTAAATGTTCCACATTGGTCATCGGTCAGGCGGCCTCAATGGGCTCGGTCCTGCTGGCCGGCGGTGAGACAGGTATGCGCTTTTCGCTGCCCAACAGCCGTATCATGGTTCACCAGCCCAGCGGCGGATATCAGGGTCAGGCCAGCGATATCATGATCCATGCCGCTGAGACGCAGAAGCTGAAAGATCGCTTGTATGACATCTACGTACGTCACACCGGGCAGACCAAGAAGTCCGTTGAAAAGGCTCTGGATCGCGACAATTTCATGAGTCCCCAAGAGGCCAAGGATTGGGGCCACATCGACGAGATCGTCGAAAACCGTGCCAAGATGGATACGGAAGAGGCCTAAGAAACGCGTCCCGCGTGCCAAGTGCGGGCCCATTTTGAGATTGTAGCCGCCAGAGCGCTGGCCTAAGCTGCACGAACATGCGCAAGCGCGCCCCGAAGGTAGGGGCGCAGAGACGAAGCCCGAAAGGTAGATCATGGCGACGAATTCAGGCGGTGACGGCAAAAACACGCTCTACTGCAGCTTTTGTGGAAAAAGCCAGCATGAGGTGCGCAAGCTGATCGCAGGCCCGACCGTTTTCATCTGTGATGAATGCGTCGAGCTGTGCATGGACATCATTCGCGAGGAAACAAAGGCCAGCGGTCTGAAATCCTCGGACGGTGTACCGACACCCAAGGATATCTGCGAGGTTCTGGACGACTACGTAATCGGTCAGGCAACTGCCAAGCGGGTTCTGTCGGTTGCGGTCCACAACCACTACAAGCGTCTGAACCACGCCCAGAAAGCGGGTAGTGATATTGAATTGGCCAAGTCGAACATCCTGCTGATCGGTCCGACCGGTTGCGGCAAGACGCTGCTGGCCCAGACGCTGGCGCGTATTCTGGATGTGCCGTTCACTATGGCCGATGCAACGACGCTGACCGAAGCTGGCTATGTGGGTGAGGATGTTGAGAACATCATCCTGAAGCTGCTTCAGGCCAGCGAATACAATGTCGAACGCGCGCAGCGTGGCATCGTTTACATCGACGAAGTCGACAAGATTACGCGCAAGTCTGAAAACCCGTCGATCACGCGTGACGTCTCGGGTGAGGGTGTTCAGCAGGCGCTGCTGAAACTGATGGAAGGCACCGTCGCCTCGGTTCCACCTCAGGGTGGACGTAAACATCCGCAGCAGGAGTTCCTGCAGGTGGACACCACTAATATCCTGTTCATCTGTGGCGGCGCGTTTGCCGGTCTGGATAGGATCATCGCGCAGCGCGGCAAAGGCTCGGCAATGGGCTTTGGCGCTGACGTACGTGACAATGACGAGCGTGGCGTTGGCGAAATCTTCCAGGACCTCGAGCCGGAAGATCTGCTGAAATTCGGGTTGATCCCGGAATTCGTCGGTCGTCTGCCGGTTCTGGCGACGTTGGAGGATCTGGACGAGGACGCTCTGGTCACCATCCTGACCAAACCCAAGAATGCTCTGGTCAAACAATACCAGCGTTTGTTCGAGCTGGAAGATGCTGAACTGTCCTTTACCGATGAGGCGCTGAAATCGATCGCCAAGAAAGCGATCGAGCGAAAAACCGGCGCTCGGGGGCTGCGTTCGATCCTCGAAGATATCCTGCTGGATACGATGTTCGAACTTCCGGGGCTCAAGAATGTGACCGAAGTGGTTGTAAACGAAGAGGCCGTGACCTCTGACTCGCAACCGCTGATCATCTATGCGGATGCGGTGCCGGAGTCGGCGTCAGCTGGTTAAGGGGTAAGGGGCGCTGCCCCCGCCGCCCTTCAGGCGCCTCCCCCGAGGTATTTCCAGCCAGATGAACAAGGGATCCTCCACTTCATCTGGCCAAAAATATCCTGGAGCGCGAGGCAAAGCCTCGCAAAACCTCATGACTTTCAAATACTCGGAGAAATGAGCCGTGACCGCAATCAAGCGTATCTCTTCAGGTGGTGAATTTGAGGGCAAGGTCGGCTATTGCCGAGCCGTGGTGGCCGGAGGTTGGGTTCACGTTTCCGGCACTGTTGGACAGGGTGAGAGCGTTGTAGATCAATGCAGATCAGCCTTGGACGTCATTGGGAAAGCATTGGTAGAGGCTGGCGCAGGTTTCGCCGATGTTGTTCGTGTGACCTACATGCTGCCCGACCGGACCGAGTTCGAGCCTTGCTGGCCCGTTTTATCCGAAGTTTTTGGAGCCAATCCTCCAGCCGCGACGATGATTGAATGCGGTTTGATCGACACAAAATACCGGATCGAGATCGAAGTGACCGCTTTATTGCCGCAGTGACGCAGTTTCGCGGCGGGTACTGGACCTTGGCGCGCCTTTGGGTCATACCTTCTCGGGACCGAATTGCCGGAGGCGGATCATGGGCATCCTGAACACTCTTTTACGGGCCGTAACCTGGTGGAACGGGGCAACCCTTAACACACAGATTTTCACTGCGCGTAAAGGTGTTAAAGTTGGCGAGGACAATGAAGGCAACGTCTTTTATAAAACCGCCGATGACAGCAAACGCTGGGTGATTTTCAATGGTGAGGCTGAAGCCAGTAGGGTTGATCCAGATTGGCATGGATGGCTTCACCGCACCTGGGATGAGCCGCCGACAGACAAACCGCTGGCGCACAAGGCCTGGGAAAAACCGCATCAGGAGAACCTGACAGGCACCGCGCTTGCTTACACCCCTGCGGGGTCCTTGCGCCGGACAGAGCCTGTTGAGCGTAAGGACTACGAGGCCTGGAGCCCGGAATAAGACGAGGCGAGCAATGTCGACCCACAACTGGACCGAAGTATTCGTCGGCGGTGCCGTCTTGGCCTGCGCCGTCGCGTTTGGTGTTTATGCCAGCCAATCCACCGGCCTGTCGCAAGGCAGTGCCGGATATGAGCTGGGCGCGTCCTTCCGGTCGCTGGAAGGTGTCAATGTCGGCACCGATGTGCGCCTTGCGGGTGTCAAAATCGGGACCGTTACCGACGTGACCCTGAACCCTGAGACCTACCGCGCTGATACGACCTTTTCGGTCGCGGATGGTGTCCTCGTGCCAGATGACAGTGCCATCGTGATTTCGTCCGAGGGGCTGTTGGGGGGCAATTTTGTTGAGGTGATGCCCGGCGGGTCTCCGTTCTATTTTGAGCCCGGCGATCAGATCGAAGATACGCAGGGCGCGGTCAGCCTGATCTCGTTGCTGGTGAAGTTCGTCGCCGGAGACGGCAGCGAATGATGCGCGCTCTGGCATTTGCGTTGGCGCTGGCCGCGACATCCGCGACGGCACAGCAAACGGTTCAGTCCGGACCCGGCGCGATGTTGCGCGGCCTGGATAAGGTCAACGGTCAGACCGTGGATGTTGAGCTACAGACCGGTCAGACACAGGCCGTCTTTGGTCTGGATGTCGCCTTGGGGGATTGCCGCTTTCCCGTCGATAACCCGACCGGGGATGCGTTTGCCTTCCTGACCATATGGGAACAGGGCAAGGCGGAGCAGTTGTTCGACGGTTGGATGATCGCGACCTCTCCGGCGCTGAACGCTTTGGACCATTCGCGCTACGACGTTTGGGTGATCCGCTGTATCACCCCATCGGCGGACTGAGGCACCTCGGCGGCAAAGTCGGCGCTATCACCAATCGCTTCTTCCAGCGCTTTTCTATAGTCACTCCGGGGGATTTCGATCGCGCCGAGTGAGGCTAGATGGGCGGTCAGAAACTGTGTATCGAATAGCTGAAAACCGGTCTGTCGCAGGCGGTCCACCAGATAAGCCAGCGCAATTTTCGAGGCGTCGGTGCGACGTGAGAACATGCTCTCGCCAAAGAACGCAGCGCCCAGAGCCACTCCGAAAACGCCTCCGACAAGCTGGTCGTCTTCCCATACTTCCAGAGAATGCGCTTGGCCTGCGTTGTACACCTGTCGATACAGGTCGCGCAGCTCGGCGTTAATCCATGTGTCCGCACGATCGGCACACCCATCGACGACGCCTTCGAAATCCTGATTGATCGAGATGGTAAAGCCGCATCTCCGTAACCGCCGTGCAAGGCTGCGCGAGATGTGGAAACCGTCCAGTGGGAAAACCCCGCGGAATTTGGGGTCGACCCAGAACAGGTCCGGGTCATCGCGATGCTCGGCCATCGGGAAAATGCCGATCGAATAGCCATGCAGCAAAAGTTCTGGTGACAGGCTCATGGGAAGCATCCAAGGGCCGGGCGGCGCACGCCTACCGGCCCTGTGGGGTTAGTCGGCCATATTCTCCGCAAGCCAATGCTCCAGCCAGTGGATATTGTAGTCGCCGCTATGGATGTCCGGCTCCTGCAAGAGTGCGTGGAACAGAGGCACTGTGGTGTCGATGCCGTCTACGATCAGCTCTCCCAAAGCGCGTTCCAGACGGGCCAGCGCTTCGGCGCGGTCGCGGCCCTGAACGATCAGCTTGGCAATCAGCGAGTCGTAGTAGGGCGGGATCGAGTAGCCATCATAGAGCGCCGAATCCATCCGCACGCCTAGGCCACCCGGTGCGTGATACGCGCTGATCTTGCCTGGGCAGGGCGAGAAGTTGGGCAGCTTTTCCGCGTTGATCCGAACCTCGATGGCGTGACCATTGATCTCAAGGTCATCCTGCCCGAACGACATCGGCAGGCCCGAGGCCACGCGGATTTGTTCGCGCACCAGATCGACGCCGAAGATGCCCTCGGTCACCGGGTGTTCCACCTGTAGGCGGGTGTTCATCTCGATGAAGTAGAACTCGCCTTTTTCGTACAGGAACTCGATGGTGCCCGCGCCGATATAGTTGATCTTGGCCACCGCGTCGGCGCAGATCTTGCCGATCTTGGCGCGTTCTTCGGGGGTGATGCAGGGACCGGGGGCCTCTTCGAACACCTTCTGGTGACGACGCTGAAGCGAACAGTCGCGCTCCCCCAGATGGACGGCATTGCCTTTGCCGTCACCGAAGACCTGAATCTCGATATGGCGCGGCGTGGTGAGGTACTTTTCGATATAAACCTCATCATTGCCAAAGGCGGCTTTGCCTTCGGCACGTGCGGTCATGAAGGCGCTTTCCATCTCATCCGCCGTCTGCGCGACTTTCATGCCGCGACCGCCGCCACCCGCAGTGGCTTTGATGATGACAGGATAGCCGAATTCCTCACCGATACGCTTGGCGTCTTCCAACGTTGGAACGCCACCGTCGGAGCCGGGAACGCAGGGCACACCCAGCGCTTTCATCGTGTCCTTAGCGGTGATCTTGTCCCCCATGACACGGATATGTTCGGCGGTGGGGCCGATGAAGGTGATGTCGTGGTCTTCGACGATTTGCACAAACTCGGCATTCTCGGATAGGAAGCCATAGCCGGGATGGATCGCCTGCGCGCCGGTGATCTCACAGGCCGAGATGATGGCGGGGACGGACAGATAGCTTTGCGGGCTGGGCGGGGGGCCGATGCAGACCGATTCGTCCGCCATGCGCACATGCATCGCGTCGCTGTCGGCGGTGGAGTGGACGGCGACCGTCTTAATCCCCATCTCGCGCGCGGCGCGGATGACGCGCAGGGCGATCTCGCCTCGGTTGGCAATCAGGATCTTGTCGAACATGGGCCCGCCTTACTCGATGATGACCAGAGGGGTGCCGAATTCCACAGCGTCGCCATCGCCGACCAGAATGCGTTTCACGGTGCCCGACTTGGGCGCGTGGATGTGGTTCATCGTCTTCATCGCTTCGACGATCAGCAGCGTGTCTCCTTCGGAAACGGACGCTCCGACCGAAACGAAAGAGGGCGCGCCGGGCTCGGGCTGCATGTAAACCGTGCCGACCATGGGTGAGGTCACAGCGCCGGGATGGCTGGCCGGGTCTTCCACATCCGCGGCGGGGGCTGCGGGGGCTGCTGCAGGGGCCGGCGCGGCAGCGACAGGAGCTGCAGCTGCGGCCGGAACGGCGACCTGAACCGGAGCGGCAACCGCCTGCGTTGCGCGGCTGACGCGCACGTTCAGGCTGTCTTCCTCGCCATATTCGCGTTTGACCTGCAACTCGGTCAGGTCATTTTCGCGCAGCAATTCGGCCAAGGCTTTGATGAACGCCACATCCGCTTCGTGTTTGGTATCTGTCATGAGTATCCTCGAAGGTTCCCCTTTGGCCCGTCTGTATCTACGCGGGCTTCGATCTGATTACGCAGGGTTATAAGCTAAGCAAGCAGCCATGAAAAGCGCCGTTTAAGCCTGAAAACAGGGGGTTTGGATGGTTTGTCGTGAGTGGTTGTACCTACAGGGGCATACCAGAGAGCTTTGCGACCAGTTCTGGCAGTTTCCGAGCACCGAATTTTTCCAGCAGCCGGGCGCGGTAGGCCTCGATCGTACGGTAGCTCAAGCCCAGCTCCATCCCGATTTCCTTGGCAGACAGGCCGCGGCAGGACAGGATCGCCACTTCGCGCTCGCGCACGGTCAGTTCTACCAGCGGGCGCTCCTCCGAGATGTCGGAAAAGCTCCAGATTCCATGGCGAAATGGGTCGTCAGGGGTCAGCGATCGCCCACGTGCGCGGCACCAGAACAGGTCTCCGTTCCGGCGGCGCATCACCCGTTCATCGGTGTAGTAGCCGGTGTCGCGCATCACCTGCAGGCTGCGTTGTCCGATTCTCTCCCAATCCGCGACCGAAGGGTAGAGATGCAGCAAGGGCATGTTGTTGTATTCGGCTTCATCCCCGCCAAAGGTGCGCGCAAATTGCAAGTTGCACCGTCGGATGATGCGGTTTTCCAATTCGACAAGGCCGATGGGTGCATATTCAAAAGCAGGATCGCTCATACCCATATGGTGGCGGTAAATGCAGGAAATGAGAAGGGGCGAAGCGCGTCTGGCGGTACTGCCGAGGACCGGAAGTTGTTAATCTTGTCAATTCATCCTGAAAACTGATGCATAACATCAAGAAAATGATAGGATAAACTGAAAACACGGCCAGCCAAAGATAGCTAAACGTGACTGAGGACTTTGATCATGCGGGATTTGCTGACCGGTAGCCGGATCCGCGAACGGCGGCAGATCGCGGGTCTGAGACAGGCAGAGCTTGCGCGTCAGGTGGGGATCTCGGCCTCTTATCTGAACCTGATCGAACACAACCGCCGCCGGATCGGGGGCAAATTGCTGGTCGATATCGCCGGGGCGCTGGCGGTTGAGCCGTCCGTGTTGACGCAAGGGATCGAAGCAACCTTGATATCGGCTTTGCGCGAAGCGGCGGCCGATGCGGTGGGCCAGCAAGCCGAGATTGAAACGCTTGAGGAATTCGCAGGCCGCTTTCCCGGTTGGTCCGGGGTTTTGGCGCAGATGCATCGTCGTGTGGTGTCGCTGGAACGGACGGTTGCAACGCTTTCGGATCGGTTGACCCATGACCCGCATCTGGCGGCCTCCATGCACGAAGTGCTGTCGACTGCAGCGGCGATTCGGTCGACAGCAGCGATTCTGGCAGACCCGCAGGATATCGACGCCGAGTGGCAGGATCGGTTCCACCAGAACCTTCATCAGGATGCCGAACGACTGGCCGACAGCTCTAAAGCGCTGGTGACCTATCTGGACGAAAGCGATACGTCGAAAGACCCGCGTGGCGCACCGCTGGAAGAGGTCGAGGTGTTTCTTGAGTCGCGCGGCTACAGTTTTCCCGAACTCGACGCCGGGCAAGGGACAGAGGTCATTGATCTAGAGGGTCTAAATACCTTGGCTGCACGTAACCTTGCAGGGGAATGGCTTAAGCAGAGTGAGGCTGATGCCAAGGCCATGCCGCTGGATGACCTCAAAACCACTCTGGCGGATGGTGACCTGAACCCTCTGGAACTGGCGCAGCGATTCTCGGTCGATCTGCCGACAGTGTTCCGACGCTTGGCCAGCCAGCCCGAAGAGGTGCTGAACCGCCCAGTGGGGCTGGTGGTTTGCGACGGTTCAGGCAGTATCCTGTTTCTGAAGCCTGTCCCCGGCCTGTCACTGCCGCGCCACGGCGAGGCCTGCCCGCACTGGCCGCTGTTTTCCGCGTTGAACCGGCCGCTGGTTCCGATCAGACGCCAGGTCGCGCAACAAGGGCGGGCCGCCGCGATGTTCGAATGTCACGCCTACGCCTGGCCGCATGGCGTGTCCGGATACGATCAGGAACCCTCATATCGCGCGGCCATGCTGATATGGCCGCTGGTCGAGGCCGAACCGAACTCAAAGGCGACACGGGTCGGGCCAAGCTGCCGGATTTGCCCAAGCGGCGATTGCGGTTCTCGTCGCGAGCCGTCAATTCTCAGCGAAGGCTTTTGACAGGTTCCCGAACAACCGCTTAATCTGGCGATGACTGGTTCCGGGGTGGAGGCCAGTCATCGGGAGGATATACACAAATGAGCCGTAAGGTTCTGTTAATTGAGGATGAGCCCAACATCGCCGAGGCCATCCGGTTCTTGCTGACTCGTGAGGGGTGGCAGGTCGAGACACATGGCGATGGTGCGGATGCGCTTCAGGTCATTCAGGGCGCGCAGCCTGATCTGGTGATTCTGGACGTAATGCTGCCGGGCAAGAGTGGGATGGACATTCTGCGCGATCTGCGCGCCTTGGACGAAATGCAGGACCTGCCGGTTCTGATGCTGACCGCGCGCGGGCAGTCCAGAGATCGTGAGATGGCCGAGAATGCGGGTGTCAGCCGTTTTATGACCAAACCGTTTTCCAACGCTGAGGTGCTGACCGCCGTGCGCGATCTGCATGCGCAGGCAACGCAGTTATGACTTCGCCCGAGGGTCAGGACCGCACGTCGCGCGGTGCGCGGCCCTCGTTGTTTCTGGAACGGCAAAGCTATCGCCGGCGTAGGTTGGCGGATTCGGCTCGGTTACTACCATTTCTAGGCGGAGCGCTGTTGGTGTTGCCGCTGCTGTGGCCGGATGCCGAGTCTGAAACCGGCGGTGTGCCGCTGTCGTCGGCGATTTTCTACATCTTCGCCTGCTGGATCGGTCTGATTCTGGTCAGCCTAATTTTTGGCTTCATCGCCCGGCGCACCGGCGCGGATGACAACTCTGAGGCGGATGCGGGCTGATGGCAACGCTGAACGTCCTGATTCTGGTCTGTCTGGGCTATGTCGTTCTGCTGTTCGGCGTGGCATTTGCCGCAGACAGAATGGCGGCTGCGGGGAGGGGCAAATGGCTGCGCTCCCCTTTGATCTACACGCTGTCCCTGTCGATCTACTGCACGGCTTGGACCTTTTACGGCGCAGTTGGCAACGCGGCAAGGTCGGGGTTGGAGTTCGTGACAATCTACCTCGGGCCGACGCTTGTGATGATCAGTTGGTGGTGGGGGCTACGCAAACTGGTTCGGGTCGGGCGCAGCCAGCGCGTGACCTCGATCGCGGACCTGTTGTCCTCGCGCTATGGCAAATCGAACACGCTTGCTGTGTGCGTCACGATTTTGGCCGTGATTGGCGGCACGCCTTATATCGCGCTGCAATTGCAGTCGATTACCCTGTCTTTCTCGATCTTTGCCGAGGCCGACCCCTCGGGCCTCTATCGCGAAGGCTCCAGCGTGTTCTGGGTGGCGGCTGGGCTGGCGATGTTTGCGATCCTGTTCGGCACCCGCAATCTGGATGCCAATGAACGCCACCACGGTGTGGTCACAGCCATTGCGGTCGAGTCGGTGGTCAAACTTTTTGCGCTGGTGGCTGTCGGTATCTTCGTGGTCTGGGGCGTTGCCGGTGGCTTTGGCCCGATGATGGAGCGCATCGACGCCTCCGAAATTGGTAAATGGCAAGTGGATGCCGGTCGCTGGACGACCTTTATTTTCCTGTCCGCCGCCGCCTTTGTGTGCTTGCCGCGCATGTTCCAGGTGATGGTGGTTGAGAATGATGACGAAGGCCATCTGCGCACCGCCGCCTGGGCTTTTCCGCTCTACCTTCTTCTGATGAGCTTGTTTGTCGTCCCCATCGCCGTTGTCGGGCTTGATATGCTGCCGGAAGGGTCCAACCCGGATCTGTTCGTTCTTACCGTACCGTTGTCTCAGGGCAAGGACGGTCTGGCGATGCTGTCCTTTATCGGAGGGTTCTCGTCAGCGACCTCGATGGTGATCGTAACGGCAATGGCCCTGTCGACGATGGTGTCGAACCACGTCGTGATGCCGATCTGGCTGAACACGCACGAGCGGGTCGGGTCTGTACCGGGAGACGTGCGCAACATCGTACTGATGGCGCGGCGTATCTCGATCGCTGCGATCATGGCGCTCGGTTATTTCTACTACAGCCTGTCTGGCGGCGGCGCGGCGCTGGCTTCGATCGGGTTGGTAGCCTTTAGCGGTATTTCGCAAATCCTGCCGGCGATGGTCGGCGGATTGTTCTGGCGCGGAGCCACCAGAACCGGTGCCCTGGCAGGTTTGACCGTGGGTTTTGTTCTATGGATCTACACGCTGCTTCTTCCCGGAATGGGGGCGGCGTGGATGCCCGAGAGTGTGCTACTGAACGGACCATTTGGTATTGCATGGTTGCGACCTCAGGCCTTGTTCGGGATCGAAGGTATCGACCCAATGGTGCATTCCGTGATGTGGTCGATTTCCCTGAATGCCGTGGTGTTCTGCGTCGCATCCCTGCTGAGCTTTCCCAGCCCGTTGGAGCGGCTTCAGGGCGCGCAATTCGTCAATGTCTTTGACCACTCGGTCGCGCCGCGCGGTTGGACCGGGTCGGTTGCGCAAAGTGAAGACTTGATGATTATGACCCAGCGCATTCTGGGCACATTGCCCGCCCAGGAACTATTCCAGCGCGAGGCCGAGCTTCAGGGCGGGCGCTCACCATTGCCCGAGCCGACACCCGGGTTTCTGGCCCGGCTTGAGAGGGAGCTCAGCGGCTCAGTAGGAGCGGCGACGGCACATGCGATGATCGGGCAGATCGTGGGCGGTGCCTCGGTATCGGTCGAGGACCTCCTGGCAGTTGCCGACGAATCCGCGCAATTGCTGGAATACTCCAGTCAGTTGGAGGAAAAATCTGCCGAACTTAGCCGCACGGCACGCCAGTTGCGCGATGCCAACGCAAAGCTCACCCAAATATCCGAGCAGAAGGACAGCTTCCTCAGCCAAGTCAGTCATGAATTGCGCACGCCTATGACCTCGATCCGGGCATTTTCCGAGATCATGCGCGACACCCAGGGGCTGAGCGACGAAGAACAGACCCGCTATGCCGCAATCATTCACGACGAGGCGCTTCGCCTGACACGTCTGCTGGACGATCTGCTCGACCTCAGCGTTCTTGAGAACGGGCAGGTCAGGCTGAACCTCGGCGACGATACGTTGCGTTCGGTTCTGGATCGGTCGATCTCCAGCGCGCTGGCGGGCACGGATCAGCGGCTGATTGTGCGGCGCAGCAAGGCATCCGAGCGTATCCCCTTGCAAACTGATCTCGACCGCTTGGGGCAGGTGTTTATCAACCTTATCTCCAACGCGCGAAAATACTGTGATGCTGACGAGCCCGTTCTGACGATCTCGGCGCATGATGTGGGCGGGCAGCTGGTTGTGGACTTCATCGACAATGGCAGCGGGGTGCCGCCTGAGGCGCGGTCGATGATCTTTGAGAAATTCGCGCGGGTCGGAGGGGATAAGGCCGGCGGTGCCGGGCTGGGTTTGGCGATTTGCCGCGAGATCATGCACCGTTTGGGCGGTGATATCACATATCTGCCGGGGCAGGGCGGCGCGGCGTTCCGGGTCAGCCTGCCTTTGGCCTACCGACAAGCGGCGCAATAGTTCAGTTTAAAGAAGTTCGTAACCTCTGCCGGGTTACACCAAGACTCACGACAAGAAATCGGATGGTACCGAAGCCATGGCACAATCGGCCGGCGCCGCTCTGGCGCGTAAATTGTCATTGGGGCAGGGGGATTTGGGGGATCGACCCCGCTCGATCCTGCGGGCGTTGCGTCTGGGCTTTGCGCGGGCCGCAGGTGAGCGTTTGAATCTTCCGCTGGCTATTATTGGTGCAAAGCAGGCAGACCGGCCGCAGGCTGGCCTTGCGGCCACATTGCCCGAGGATTGGCTGCTTCTGAAATTTACGGGGCCAGAGGGGGTTGCCGCGGCCTGTCTGGATTTGAACTGCGTCTCGGCCATCGTTCAGACCCAAACAATTGGTGAGGTTACACCGGACGCGCCCGCCGCGAGAGGCTTTACCTATACGGACGCCGCCATGGCCGCCCCGCTGGTCGAGGATGCATTGCGCCGCGCCGTCGGTCTGGTCGATGCGGCAGATCAGCAGGGTTTGACTGGGTATGAGTATACCTCACGGGCGGCGGATTTGCGCGGCCTGACCTTGTCGCTGGTGGCCGACAGCTACCGCGTTTTTGATCTGACAGTGGAGCTTGCTGGCGGGTTGCGTCAGGGCCAGATCACGATTGTGCTGCCTGATCCGCCCGCGCCGGATGAGGCTGAGACCGAGCTGGACGTCGATACGGGCCCTCGGCTGAAGCAGTCATCAGGCGTTGTCCGGGCCGAGCTGAACGCCGTGGTGTGCCGGATGAGGTTGCCTTTGGCGCATCTGTCGGCGCTTGAGGTGGGCAGCCTGTTACCGCTGACTGGCGCGCGGTTGGACCGGACTGAGGTTCTGACCATCGAGCGCACACGCGCCTCGGTCGGGCGTCTGGGGCAGTCGGGCGGGATGCGCGCGGTTCGGCTGAATGAAAACGTACCGCTGCCTGCGCTGGACGCGTTGGAGTCCGCCGAATTCATAGAAAGCCGCCCCGCCAATGTCCGGGGCGAAATGGCTGACACAGGCGTAGATATCCTGTCCGACCCTCTCGATCTGGTCGCGAGCCCCTCGGTTGCCGATCCGGTCGACGACGACCTGAGCCTTGTTGAACCCGATCGAATGGTCGCGGAAATCTCGCAACTTGCGGGTCTCGATGGCTCGGAGAAAACAGAGTTCTGATTTAGTCCGACGTGTTGCGCAACTGATCCAAAGTTGGGCGCAGCTGCTCCAATTGGTATCCAGCATTGGTGGTAGCAGTCAGAATCTCATCCGTACTCATCTGGTCGCATTGACCCAGAGCCCAAACGACCGAGCAACGCGTGCCGGACGCGCAATACGCCAGAACCGGGCCAGAGCAATTTTCGGCCATACCCCGCTGCCGGGCGACGTTTTCGGGCGTCATGGTCTGGTGGGTCAGTTCCAGCACCTCGTATTCCAGCCCGGCTGCGCGGACCGCGTCTCCGATGGCATCTGATTGCATGATCTCGGGAACTTCAGCATTGGGTCGGTTGCAGATAACCTTGACGAAGCCGGCCTCGGCAATGGCGGGTACGTCCTCGACAGTGATCTGCGGGGACACGGCGTAGCGGGGGGTTATTGGTCGAATCTCCATGCCAATTGATTAGGCCGCGTTGGCCGCCCTGTCCAGTTGCGCGCGCAGCCCCGGCGCCAACCGCATCCCCGCCGCCATCGCAACCAGAAAGACGGCGCTGCTGGTCCCGCCATAGGACAGTGCCGCCATGGCTGGGCCGGGGCATAGGCCGACCAATCCCCAGCCTGCGCCAAACAGGACTGAGCCGAGGATCAGCCCTCGGTCAAGTTCGGTCCGTGCAGGTGCGGGAAATGTGCCGCCAGTCAACGGTTGGCGGGTCTTGGTCACGCGCCACGCGACCAACATGGGAAGAATCGCGCCGCCCATGACAAAGGCCAGAGTCGGGTCCCATGCGCCGAAGATATCCAACCAGCCTTGTACCTTTTGAGTATCCGTCATCCCCGACAGCAATAGCCCCGCGCCAAAAAGCGCGCCCGATAGCAAAGCGATCAACAACCGCATCAGATCACCCCCAAACCGTGGCGGAACAAGGCCAAAACCACCGCTCCAGCAGCGATATAGATGAGGGTCGCAACAATCCCGCGCAGAGAAAACCGAGAGATGCCGCAGACCCCATGGCCCGATGTGCATCCGTTGGCCAGCCGCGTGCCAATGCCAACCAGCAGCCCGGCCACGACCAGAAGGCCCAGATTTTCTGTCAGGTGAGTTTGAGGCTGTTCGCTCATCAGGCGGCTCATGATCAGCGGCATACCGATCAGTCCCACGACAAATGCCAGTTTCTCGCGCCTTGCCGGGCCGTCGATTAAACCTCCCAGAATGCCACTGGCCCCCATGATCCGGCCATTGCCAAGCAGGTAAAGCGCAGCGCCGCAGCCGATCAGGATGCCGCCACAAAGGCCCCATATCCAGTCCGGGTTCATTCTATGTCCATCCTATACTGTTGGCGCAGGTCACAGCTTGTTGATCGGCAACTTCAGGAAAACATCGCCCTGTTCGTCGGCCGGGGGCATCTGGCCCGCGCGCATATTGACCTGAAGCGACGGCAGAATCAGCCGGGGTTTGGAAAGGGTCGCGTCGCGCGCATTCCGCATTTCAACGAACTCTTCGATGCTGCGACCTTTCCCGATATGGATGTTCAGCGCCTTTTGCTCGCCCACCGTTGTCTCCCACGCATACTCATCCCGGCCCGGAGCCTTGTAGTCGTGCCCCACAAAAATGCGGGTCTCATCGGGCAGAGACAGGATCTTCTGGATCGACTCAAAAAGCACCTCGGATGAGCCGCCCGGGAAATCACATCGTGCGGTGCCGAAATCGGGCATGAACAAGGTGTCGCCGACAAAAGCGGCATCGCCGATCACATAGGTCAGGCAGGCCGGCGTATGACCGGGTGTGTGCAGCACATCGCCTCGCATCTGTCCGATGTGGAAACTGTCGCCCTCGCGGAAGAGGGCATCAAACTGGCTGCCATCGCGCTGGAACTCGGTCCCTTCGTTGAAGATTTTGCCAAAGGTCTCTTGCACCTCGACGATGTGATGTCCGATCCCGATTTTGCCGCCCAGTTCCTGCTGCAGATATGGCGCAGCCGAGAGGTGATCTGCATGCACATGGCTTTCCAAAATCCACTCGGTCTTGAGGTCATTGTCGCGCACATAAGCGATGATCTGATCGGCAGAGCTTGTCCCCGTCCGGCCCGAGGCATGATCGAAATCCAGAACGCTATCGATAATCGCACAAGCGCGGCTACTGTCTTCGTGGACGACGTACGAGACCGTAAAGGTCTGGTCGTCGAAGAACGCTTTCACTTTTGGCTTCATGGTCTCCTCCACTTAGACGACATATAAGAAAAACAGAATATGATACAAGAGCCAGTTTGGTTTTTGATGTCCGTCAAGGCACGACAGATGAAATTTGCCTAAACTTTAACCCAGACGCGCAGATTTGCCGAACAGGGTATTTTAGCGGGCAATAAACCGCCATCGTTTCCGGTAGCATCTTCGTGTCGTATCCGCGTTACCTATATCGGGGATACTGACAATTGGGAGGATCACAATGACGACAGATAACCTCTATTTCGAAGCGCAAGAGCTAGAGCAAAAACTTCAGAACGCGTGTCTGGATACCCGGTTGGCGCTGCAGCCCAGTTTCAGCAAGATCGTAGATCGCATGCGTCAGCAGGGGATGCATGTTCCGTCGCGCATGCGCCGACTGGATGCGGCCCTGTGCGAGGACGCGATGGAAGCGCGGTTTGACAATTTGCCGATCTGATCGGTCGGGTTATCCCAGCGAAATGCCGAGGATGACCAGCATTAGCCCCATGACCGACAGAAACAACGCCCCAAGGTTCCAGGGCAGAACACCCTGAACAACAGCGCGCAGTTCGTCATCTGAAAGGCCCGCTTTGCGGGCCTTCATTACGCGCAGAATACACCAGATCAGACCGACAAGCCCGGCCACTGACAGGGCGGCGCCGCCCCAGGTGATGATTTCGAACATGGTTGCCTGCCTTTGCTGGTGCCGTGTTTTTGCGCTTAGCGGATCAGGGGCCTGCCGACAAGCCCGCCCATGGGATTGGGTGCTTGCGACCCGGGCACCGGCAATGTATCCGGCACCATGCCCGATGTCTCAGCATCGCAATTCAGCCTCTGGGAGAGACCTACATGGAAGACATGACCGAAGATCAGGCCGCCGCCAACTACCGCGTGACAGCAGGCGAGCTGCGCCAGTTCATCGAACGGATCGAGCGTCTGGATGCCGAAAAGAAAGATCTGGCCGAGCAACAGAAAGAGGTCATGGCCGAAGCGAAAGCGCGCGGTTACGACACCAAGGTCATGCGCAAACTGGTCGCTCTGCGCAAGCGCGACAAGGATGATATCGCCGAAGAAGAGGCGGTTCTCGAAATGTATAAGGAAGCGCTGGGTATGTAATGCAATGCAGCCCGTGTCAGGGCTGCAGCACCCTTACGCCCGGCATGGCGCGTAGTGCCGCGAGATCCTGTTCGTAGATCTCGGAAAACGCGCTGACCACATCGGAATTCCAACCCGAAATCTCAAGCTCTTCTTCGATCTGCGCCGGGTCGGCATGTTCATCAAACAGATGGGTCAGACTATCCCGCAGCATGTCCCGATCCTGCCACGCTATTTGTTCCAACAGTTGCGTTAGTTCTGCACGGCCCGCGTCCGTTAGCACTGAGGCAAGGAACGCGTATTCATGTTGCAGGGCCGCCTTATCGGGTAGTCTTGCAAGCGTTCTGAGGATATCGCCCCAGATAAGCGGAGTGTCCTCATTGGCCCAGAGCGTGATCTGAACGTTCGGAGCCGTTTCCCGCAACTCGTTGATCATGGTCAGCCAGTTCAGGCTGCTCAGGTCGGTGTTCCCTAGAACGGCTTTCCGCCGCTCTTCGGGCAGGGACATCAGCAGTTTCGAGATGAAGCTCGCTGGGTTCACCAGCGCTAAACACAGCTCGATTTGATCCGCCTCTAGAACACGGTCCAGGAACGCAATCCGCTCGGCCGCATTTGGATAAAACTGCCCGTGCAGAATCGCGGCTCGTCTGGGGCCAAAAACCTTGTCGCTGGACAGGACAACGCGATCACAAGTGGTGCGGTCGGGAAGAACCTCATTCAGGCCTATAAGAACCTCTGGCAGAGGCACTCCGGTTGTCATGGAATCTGAGGCGACTTTCACAAACTGCCGCCCCTGCGCGAGGTCCAGAGGGATGACCCGCTGCTGGTTCAGAACCGACGCGTTCGCGATAAGGGTTTCGATCAACCGGTCATTGTCGGAAAAGGCCACGCCTGCGTGGATAACAACCTGCATCTTCGTCCTGTTTTTGCCGGGCTCCTTTCTCCGGTGTTACATCCTGCGCCTTCATCGGTAAATGCCGTAACTGGCAAGCGGCTTGTTGGCTGCTAGGGTCGTTGCGGAGAGATCGACATTTGGCGCCCGTCCGCAGAGGTCAGCTTGGACCACGCCTACGCCGAATGCGATACCCTTTTGGCAGGTCCCGGCAAGATTGCCTATCCGGTCAAAATCTGCCGCTCATACATAGGGGAGGGGACCTCGGCCAACGGATCGTCCTCGGGCGGGCAGAGCAATACCGCGAAAACAATCAGCGCCGCCAACAGTGCCGTCTTCATTTCGGCCAATGCCCTTGATTTCATCACGCGTCCCTTCGCCTTGTAAGCCTCATTACCCATTCAACGCGTCAGCTCCGAATTTCCGTCGAAAGATTTTTACAGGTTTTTGTCTTTTTCCGCTTGCAGGCTCGCGCGGGAATTTATACATCCCTCCTCACTCAACGGCGCGGGCGTAGCTCAGGGGTAGAGCATAACCTTGCCAAGGTTAGGGTCGGGCGTTCGAATCGCCTCGCCCGCTCCATTGAGTTAAGGTCTTCGGACCAACATATGTATCTGATGCGGGCGTAGCTCAGGGGTAGAGCATAACCTTGCCAAGGTTAGGGTCGGGCGTTCGAATCGCCTCGCCCGCTCCAGATGCAAACTTTTCCAACTGATCAATTTCGATGTGAACGCGGTGCCTGAGCGTCTGTGTTTAGCTGTGGCCCGGATGTCTTTCGCTACCGGGCCGATTCTGCCGCATCAAGAGTGCAGGTTCAGATCAGAACGCTTTGAACGTCATCGTGGTCAAGGATCGTTCGATGTTTGGAATCACCAGCAGGTGTTCGTTGATGAAATGGCCCACATCCTCGGTTTCGGGGATATAGAGCTTCAGCAGCAGGTCGTATTCGCCGCTGGTGGAATAAAGCTCTGAGTGAATCTCGCGCAGGGCGATCTCTTCGGCGACCTTGTAGGTGGTGCCGGGTTTGCAGCGGATCTGGATAAAAACGCAGGTGGACATGTGCCGGGCCTTTTGACTTGAGTTTCCGGCAGGCTGGCATGGCCCGGACCTGTGTGCAATCCCCTGCAACAGTTTGTACCGATTGCGCTGCGGGCACTGGATCAACCCGCCCAACCCCGTCTATAAGCGCGCCTGTAGCAAAAGGAATTCGCCCATGCGCAGCGCAAAGATCAGCCGTCAGACCGCCGAGACCGAGATCTCGGTCGAGGTCAATCTGGACGGCACCGGCCAGTATGACAACCAGACCGGCGTTGGCTTCTTTGACCACATGCTGGATCAGTTGGCGCGTCATTCGCTGATCGACATGACGATCAGCGCCAAGGGCGACTATCACATCGACGACCACCACACGGTCGAAGACACCGGCATCGCGCTGGGTCAGGCTCTGACGCAGGCATTGGGCGACAAGAAAGGCATCCGCCGCTACGGCGAGTGTCATTTGCCTATGGACGACGCTCAGGTGCGTTGTGCGCTGGACCTGTCCGCGCGCCCGTTCCTGATCTGGAACGTGGACCTGCCCACCCAGAAGATCGGCACCTTCGACACCGAGCTGGTTCGCGAGTTTTTTCAGGCGCTCAGCACCCATGGCGGCATCACGCTGCACATCGACCAGCTGCACGGTTTCAACAGCCACCATATCGCTGAGGCTGCCTTTAAGGCCGTTGCCCGCGCCCTGCGTGATGCGGTCGAAACCGACCCGCGCAAGGCGGATGCGATTCCGTCAACGAAGGGCGCGTTGTAAGCGTAACCCGAAAAGTGGGCACCGGTTTTCGGACAAGTTGCGCACAGAAAGGACTCAAATGCTCACCGCGATCATCGACTACGAGAGCGGCAACCTGCACTCGGCTGAAAAAGCCTTTCAGCGTATGGCGAAAAAACTGAACGCGGGTAAGGTCGTTGTGACCTCGGACGCGGATGTCGTCGCGCGCGCGGACCGGCTGGTGCTACCCGGAGACGGAGCGTTCCCGGCCTGCGCCGCCGAGCTGCGTGGCCACAAGGGCATCTATGACGCGATGGTTGAGGCGGTCGAACAGAAAGGTCGCCCCTTCCTCGGTATCTGCGTCGGGATGCAGTTGATGGCCTCAAAAGGCCATGAATATACCGAAACCGATGGTCTGAATTGGGTCGCTGGGGACGTGCTGCGGATCGAGCCTTCGGACGCTTCGCTCAAGGTGCCGCATATGGGCTGGAACGATCTGGTTTTGGATAGCGATCACCCGGTGTTTAATGGTGTGAAATCCGGCGATCATGTCTATTTCGTCCACTCCTACCATTTCCGTGTCAAGGATCCGGCGCAAAGGCTGGCTTATGTGGACTATGGGCAGGACGTCACGGCCGTGATTGGCCGCGACACGATGCTTGGGATGCAATTTCACCCCGAGAAAAGCCAGGATGTTGGCTTGCGCATGATCGGCAACTTCCTGACTTGGGCGCCCTAGGGCGTTACTGAATACGGGTCCAGGTCTGCCCCCGGCAGACCAATCCGCCTGCGACACATCCTTTGACCGTCAGCTGGTTCTGGCTGTCCAGCGTCATTTTGGAGTTGTAGGTCTTGTCGCGATCCGGGGCCCAGATCTTGCCGTTGTTATAGCTGCCGCTGCCTTCTGCGACCATGTCCCAGATGATCTGTTTGCCCAGGTTTTCATAGTCCAGAATCTGATCGCCATTGCCATCAAAGGCGCTGTCGATAGTGCCGCAAATTGCGCTGCCGCATTCGCTGATCGACACGTGCAGATACCCACCTGTGTCGCCGGGTTGTGTTTTCCACAGCCCATCCGCCGGATCTGCCGCCATCGCGCCTGTGGCCAGCGATGCAAAAGCAATCGAAAGTGCAAGTTTCTTCATGATAACCTCCCTGATTTGGGTTCACTCTGGCCCGGTGTCGGGCTTCGGGCAAGATTGACTTTGCGTCGCTAACCCGCTTGTGCGATACGCCGCCCGTGTAACATTCAGATAAGGCCGCCCGACATGATCCTGTATCCCGCCATCGACCTGAAAGACGGCAACGCTGTTCGCCTGCTGCGCGGAGAAATGGACAAAGCCACCGTTTTCAACGAGGACCCGGCCGCGCAGGCCCGTGCCTTTGTTGATGCAGGATGTGAGTGGCTGCACCTTGTCGACCTGAATGGCGCCTTCGCGGGCGAACCCGTCAACGCCGCTCCGGTCGAAGCGATCCTGAAGGCCTGCAACGTGCCCGCCCAATTGGGTGGTGGCATCCGCGACATGGCCACGATCGAGACTTGGATCGAAAAGGGTTTGGCGCGGGTTATTCTAGGCACAGTTGCGGTCGAAAACCCCGATCTGGTGCGTGAGGCCGCAAAAGCCTTCCCCGGTAAGGTCGCAGTTGGCATCGACGCTCGCAACGGCATGGTCGCAACCAAAGGCTGGGCGGAGGAAACGGACGTGCAGGTCACTGATCTGGCCCGCAGTTTTGAGGACGCTGGCGTTGCGGCAATCATCTATACCGACATCAACCGCGACGGCGCGATGCAGGGTCCGAATATCGAAGCCACAGCCGCGCTGGCCCAAGCCGTCTCCATCCCGGTCATTGCCTCGGGTGGCGTCAGCTCATTGGGCGATTTGATCGCCCTGCGCGATTGCGGAGTTGAGCTGAACGGCGCGATCTCGGGCCGGGCATTGTATGATGGCGCGATTGACCTGGTCGACGCCATTCGCGCCCTGAGCTAAACGCCTTACTGCGCGGCAGCCGAGGTCAGTTTCTTCAACGCGCCGCGCATTTTCTCAATCACGGCAGAGTTTTCGACCTCGTCAAGTTCATCCATCGTCTCTTTTGGGTCTTCATAGGCCAGCCAGACCTGCCCGTTCGCATCCTCATAGGCCTGCACTTTTAGCGGCAGGAACAGGCCTGCACGCGGGTCGATCTGCATCGCAGGCGTCCCAAGCGCCGGGTTACCGAAGATCAGCACCTGGTTGGGCGGAATCGGCGTGCCGACCTTTTCGGCCCCGGCTGCGTGGTCGATGCGCGCAAAGACGGTCGCGCCTGCGTTGCCCACAACGGCTTCGAGTGCGTCCAGCGCCTCGGGCACAGATTTTGTGGTTTCTACTTTGATGATATCGTCAGCCATTGCGGCAACTGCTCCTGCAAAAACGAAGGTAGTGGTCAGAATAAGGTTTCGCATCTTATTGATCTCCTGATGAATTTGGGGACAGTTTTCACAGGTTTGAGAGGGGTGACAATCACAAGTCTGGCATCGGCGGGGCTTTGCCGGTAAGGGTTCGGGCAACAAAGGAAAGCGCATGCTGAAAACCCGTATCATTCCCTGTCTGGATGTCGCCGATGGCCGCGTGGTCAAAGGTGTGAATTTCGTGGGTCTGCGCGATGCAGGCGACCCTGTGGAATCGGCCAAGGCCTATGACGCCGCCGGCGCGGATGAGATCTGTTTTCTGGACATTCATGCAACGCATGAGAACCGCGGTACCATGTTCGATGTAGTTCAGCGCACGGCTGAACAGTGCTTTGTTCCTCTGACCGTGGGTGGTGGCGTGCGTACCAAGGATGACGTGCGCGCCCTGCTGCTGGCCGGGGCGGACAAGGTCAGCTTCAACTCGGCCGCTGTCGCCGACCCGGATGTCATTGCCGAGGCGGCAGACCAGTTCGGCAGCCAGTGCATCGTCTGCGCGATCGACGCCAAAACCGTCAGCCCCGGAAAATGGGAGATATTCACCCATGGTGGCCGCAAGCCCACCGGCATCGACGCGGTCGAGTTCGCAAAAACCGTGGTCGCCAAAGGCGCCGGAGAGATCCTGCTGACCTCGATGGATCGGGACGGAACCAAGTCAGGGTTCAACCTGCCGCTGACCCGCGCAATCAGCGACGCGGTGGATGTGCCGGTGATCGCCTCGGGCGGGGTTGGCAATCTGGACCATCTGGTCGAAGGCGTCACCGAGGGCGGGGCGAGCGCTGTACTGGCCGCCTCGATCTTCCATTTTGGTGAATACACCATCCGCGAGGCCAAGGAACACATGGCCGCCGCCGGTATCCCGATGAGGCTGACATGAGCATCCTGCACGATCTGGCCGCCACAATCGAGGCGCGCAAAGGGGCGGACCCGGAGAGCAGCTGGACAGCAAAGCTGCTGGCCAAGGGCCCAGAAAAATGCGCTGAGAAATTCGGCGAGGAGGCTGTTGAGGCCATCATCGAAGCCGTCAAGAACGACAAGGACGGGCTAACGGCCGAGGCCGCCGACGTGCTGTATCACCTTTTGGTCATGCTGGCCGCGCGCAACGTTGCGCTGGACGATGTGCTGGAGGAGCTAGCGCGGCGTCAGGGCCTTAGCGGTATCGCCGAAAAGGCCGCACGCCCAAAAAGTTAAGCTCAGTCTTCCGTCCGCGCCAAAGCGGTTCTATGATCATGTTTCACGGTCTATCGGTCGAGGGACATCACAATGATCAGAGCTTTGGCCTGCGTTCTGGCCCTCGTGACTTTGGGCGCCTGTGCGGCCCCGCCACCGTCTACCGGAGATGAGGTGCAGCGTCTTGCCTCGGAAATCCAAAGCCTGGGTCCCGATATTGATCCGGCTGAGGCCAACCGGGCCGCCCGCATTGCATATTCCTACACCGCGCAGCTGGTGCAGGAATACGAGATCACCGACCCCCCATTGATCCACAATGCCAAGGTCAACAAAGGCTTGCGCCCGCGTGGATTATGCTGGCACTGGGCCGAAGATATCGAGCGGCGGTTGAAGCAAGAGAACTTCCAAACGCTGGACATGCATCGCGCCATCGCCAACGCTGACAATCCGCTGCGAATCGATCACAGCACAGCCATCATCAGCGCGCGGGGCGAGTCGCTCTATGACGGCGTGGTTTTGGACCCGTGGCGTTATGGCGGGGTTCTTTTCTGGTCTCCGCTGCAGGAAGACACAAGATATGACTGGGTCCCGCGCGAGGTTGTTCTGGAAAAGCGCAGGCAAGAGCAGGTGGCCCGCCTCAAACCCTACCAGGCGCAGTAACGCTATAGCTTGGATGAAATGATACCAGTGCTAAAGCCGCCCATGCGCAGCTCTCCAAACAGGCGCTGATATTCGATTTTGGGGCAGCGATTCATCACCACATCCACGCCGCGCGCCTCAGCCTTGGCGGCAGCCTCTGCGTGTTCAACACCGATTTGCATCCAGATGGTGCGCAGGGATGGGAATACCTCCAGCGCCTCATCCACGATCGGAGGCACGGCCTCAGAGCGGCGAAAGATATCCACCATATCAATATCTTTCGTAATTTCTGACAGGCTGGCGCGCACGGTTTGACCGAAAAGTTGCTTTCCCGCATGGCCGGGATTAACCGGGATCACGGTAAAGCCTTTCAGCGACAGATAGCGGGCCACGTAGAAACTCGGCCGCACCTCGTTCATGGACACCCCGACCACGGCAACGGTCTTGGTGCGCTTCAGAATGGATCTCAGGAACTCATCAGAATAGTCAGCCATGCCGCTACCCTATGCGACGGCTGAAAAAGAAAAAAGCGCCCAAGAAACCTTGGGCGCCAGTTGTTGGAACGAGGGACAGTGAAATGACCCGCGGCAGTTCCGTTCCGCGGTCACTGTGACATTTAGGCATGTTTTGGTTAAAAAAAAGAGGGCGCGCTCATTTTTGTGATGACTTTTCACAAACGGCGGAGGATCGCCTATTCCCGGTACAGAATCTCAGGCCAGTTCCCTTCGGCCTGATGGATGTATTCCAACTGATCCTCACGCCATTTCCGCTCAATTTCAGGCGAAAACGTCAAGTATAGGCGCCCATCTACCACCTGCCAGGCCCCCGGATCGGTTCCCTTGAGGATGCCCTGTGCCATCGCATAGGAACAATACCCCCCGAATTGAGGGGCAAAGGCGCGCGGATTCGCCTCAAATAACGCGCGATTTTCGAGAGAGGCGAAATGCCATTCGGCTCCCTTCCACGTCACTGAAATCTCGGGGCGGCCCTGTACGGGAACGTCACCCTGAAAATAGGATACTGGGTCGTATCCCGCCATCGCAGCCCCCTCGGGCGCGAAATACACGGGCATGGGCTGCGCAATAGCGGCAGAAGCGAGAAGAGTGGCGCTCAGCGCGCCAATGAGAGCGTGGCGGATTGGCATAGGTATAACGGAATCATGGACTCAGCGTCTCAATCTGCAACGTTTTGCGCTGTGAGACACCCCAGATGACGCGGTTGTGATCACCCCGAAGCACGAGGATCAGTCGAAGATATCCTCGATCACATCCCAGGCCTCATCCATCACGCGCGAAAACAGCGTTTTCTTCTTTTTCTTCCGTTTTGATTTCGGCTGGGCGGTATGGGATACCGCATGTTTCCTAGGTGCGCTTTCGGTCACCTTGCGCTTGGGTAGCATCTTGAGGTCATGCAACGGTGCGCCGCAGCTGGAACAGCTCAACTCGTGCCGCTGCTTTCCCTTCAGGACAAGCGCCGCTCGGGTCCCGCAATAACAGCAGGTGGCAATTTTCGATGGGCCAGAAATGACGCGCTCCTATCCTGTGTACCGTGAGGCATATAGGGCAATCGCCGCCGCGTTTGAGACGTTCAAAGATCCAAAACCACCGGCTGCGTCAATTTTCACCAGTTTGTCCACGGTTTCCTTGGTCTTTTGCCGCAATCCGGGGCCTTCTGCACCCAGAACCAGCGCCACCGGACGATCACGTTGATCCCCTATGGCAGCCTCGATCGTATCCTCGGCCTCTCCATCGAGACCTAGCACCAGAAAGCCCATGCCCTGCAACTCGACAATCGCTTCGGCCAGATTGCGGACCCGCAAATAAGGCTGACGCTCCAAAGCGCCGCTTGCGGTTTTGGCCAGCGCCCCAGTCTCAGGCGCGGAATGGTGCCGAGTCCCGATCACAGCGCTGGCGCCCAACACTTCGGCCGAGCGCAGAATCGCCCCGACATTGTGCGGGTCTGTCACCCGATCCAGTAAAATCACTCGAGGGTGTTCGCGCCCTATGCAGTTTTCTGCCAACCCGCCCCATTCCAGCGGCTTGACCTCAAGGGCGGCACCCTGATGGACTGATCCCTGATCAATCGGAGCGTTGAACTTCCGTGGATCGACCATCTCGGCCTCGATCCCAGCAAAATCAATGGCTTCCGCCAGTTTGTCACGGGCATTTCGGGTCACAATCAGGCGCAATTTCTGCCGTTTCGGGTTCATCAGCGCATCGCGCACAGCGTGCAGACCAAACAGCCAAACCGTTTCCGAAGCGGCTGCTTTGCGCGCCTGTTCCTTTTCCACGACCCACTTGGGTTTCTTCATTTTATTGGCCTCCGGGCCGGGCGTTCGATTTCCTGCGTCAAAGCGGTATTTTCCTGTTGACGCTCCTTTGGTGCGCTAGTAATCACGCCTCCACGTTAGGTGCAACGCCTGACAGTGGGCGACAGGCCGCAAGGTGTGGCAGGGGACTGTAACTCCCTCGCGGAGACGCACGCCTGGTTCGATTCCAGGGTCGCCCACCACTTTCTCTAGCAGAAAATTTTGGCAAATCTATCAGTGTAGACTGAGAAGCACTTCGATATCGCGGCGGCTCAGCCGACGTAGAAGCGCCCTGTCTTCGGCCAGCAGAGACTTACCGCTTTCGATCTGTTTCTCAAGAAACGCTGCGATTTCGCTTGCGGGCTGATAGTAGAGGTCGATCTGTTGTTTGCTCAGATCTTCAACCAGCTTCCGGAGGAGTTGTTTCTGTTTTTCCGAGTCAAGATCTTTGCGCTTGTCTTCCAGCATGGCCATTCGCTTCGTTTGTTCACACCCAAATTGTAGGACGGTGAGAGCGTTTGACAAAGTCGTACCGTGCGGCTTCTACGCAAGCACGAGTTGGGTCGGTAAGCGTGACATCGTTCCAAAAAAGACGGGGCGCGCTGGAAACAAAGCGCGCCCCTATCTCAGGGAGGAGAAACCGATCTCGCGTTCGAAACACACCATGAACGCTAACTCGTTACATTGTTGACTATGGCGGCTTTCGATTTTGCGTTCAGTGATGTTGTTCACGTATGGACTGCTCAGCGACCGAGTCTGCGTGTCGACCCGCCGCTACTGCAGCCTTAGCAGTCGTTCGCTTGCCTTAATGTGTATCCATTGCCTGTGCAGAAGCCCCTTTGTTTGTCAGCTGGCTTGAAAGGGAATTTACGTCCGACCTCAGTTTTCTTCATTTCTCTAACACTTGATGGCTTCGTTTATTTCTCTCTAAGCAGAGCGAAACACTAGGCAAGCATAGCAATGATAGCTGCGAGAACGATCACGCCCAGTATTGTCAGCTTTGTTGCGGCGACTGCCCCATCAGCCCGTGCTTCCCACTTTGTCTTGGGGCGGTTCACGGCGTGGTTCCATCCGAGGTCGTTTTCATCTTGGTGAGGCATTATTCGTGTCTTTCGCGTCGATTTTAGGTGAGATTTTCTGTAACAAGAATATCCCGATGATTGCGAAAATCGGTGCGAAAAATATGCAGATCAAAAGCCACAGCAACGGGTTGCGATGCCTGTTGCTTGCCACACACATGGGCAAGTAGACGTGTAGCCACAGCATGAACAACAGTGCGATGATTAGAGCGGAGCCAGCAAGAGTTTTCGTCAATACATCACTTAAGTATCTTACGGTTGTTTCGGTATTCCGAGCTAGCTCTTAGGTAATGCCTTGCGGAGTGACTTAACTATTGAAATCCGGTCAATGTTTTTGGATATCCTGCCAATTTTGAGTGACGTCCCCCCATGCAAGATACTCAGGTCCGCTGTTGCTAAAGTCAGATGAAACGTATGATCTGCTGCTTCGCAGCAACTTCAAGTGATACAGGTGTGCCGCCAACCATCACCTTCCGTCCATCACGCCCAGCTTGGTGTTGGTACACCGCTTCGGCCAGGGCTGCGTGGGTCTCGTTGGGCATTAACTTGTCAGCCAGTTCGTAGAACGAGAATGCACGTTCTTCCAGACCAGCTATGTCGTTGGTCATATCCACGTTGCGGGCAGTCTCCATCATGGTGTTGGCCCGCTGAGGTTCAATCTCGATGAATGCACCGACCCGTTTCGGCAGGCAGCTGATTTGATGGTTAAGAAGATCGGCGGTGGCAGTTCCGAAAACCTGAGAACTCTCCTGTACTGAAGGCAAGCGAGCAGCAATTGGACTGCAGCTGTCGGCACTGTGTCGATGTTGGGGACGGAAGGGAATGGACGGAGACTTAAGATGTCCAAAACTCTACTCCCCGTCGTCACAACGCGTCGTCCGCCCTGGAATAAACGCAGACTAGTCGGACAGAAGCGGCCATTGCAGCCAAAGCAGGTTTGGGCCATTCGTACCCGGCTCGAACTCGCAAACAAGCTGAGAGACCTCGCTGTGTTTAAACTTGCCATCGATAGCAAGTTGCGCGGGAGCGATCTCGTCCGCCTGGTGGTTAACGACCTCTCCGTCGCCAATACTGTTCGCGATCGGGCGTCCGTTGTTCAAAGCAAAACTGCGAAACCGGTGCAATTCGAAATGACAAAGAATAGACGTGAAGTCGTGTCGCAATGGGTCTCTTCGCCGGGCATGCGTGACAACAGTATCTTTTTCCAAGTCTTACGCCTGCTTTGCCGCATCTTTCGACCCGGCAATACAACAGGCACTTCCGGGAGTTGGGTCTGCGATTGGTCTCGATCCGTCCAGCTATGGTACGCATTCGCTTAGGCGCACCAAGGTGGCTTTGATATTCAGAAAGACTGGAAATCTACGTGCCGCTCAACTTCTACTAGGACACAGCCAGGTAGACAGTTCAGTCCGTTACCTTGGCATCGAACTTGAAGACGCCTTTGTATTGCCGAACGTATCGATCTTTAACGACTTAGGCGGGTGGGATCACCCACTCGCCGCTCCCAAGCAGACATTCGAAATCTCGCGTCCATCTTCCGCCCAGAGCCCAAAGGGTCCAATGCTGCGCTTTCAAGGCAGGTCAGCTTGACAAGGCAAAGCGCCAAACACTTGCCGGACGAAATTTGAACATAGGCGCGAAGCCGGACTAATGCTATTTTTAGGAAGGATTTGTAGGACGGGAAGCTGTTGGATCGCCAGCACTCAAAAGAGATTGACCGTGTCTTAAGCGGGTTCGATACGGGGCGGGACCGACTTGTCGCGGATAGCTGGCAGCGCTGTGTTGAAACCTATGGTATGGATCCCTCACGGCAGGAACCCGCGCACATTTTGTCTGAAACCAAATTCAGAGAACACCTGGAACAATCCGAACGTCTGATCGCAACCGCGCGTTCGGGGCTGCAATCGCTGTTTGCGCAGGTGGCAGGGCAGAACTACGTCCTACTGCTTGCGGATGCAGATGGCGTCTGCGTCGATTTCTTTGGCGACCGGAACTTTGAGGACGAGCTCAGAATTGCGGGTCTTCATCTGGGCTTCAAGTGGACGGAAGAGTTGGCAGGAACGAACGGAGTGGGGTCGTGCATTGTTACAGGTCAGCCAGTGACGATCCATCAGGGAGATCATTTTTCGATCACGCATACGCCACTGTCTTGTACGGCAGCGCCTATTTTTGACACCAAAGGTGCTCTTGCGGCTGTTCTGGATGTGTCATTGCTGCGTGGACCCTCACCAAAGGCGTCGCAAAATCTGGCCATGACATTGGTGACGAACTCCGCCCGTCGCGTCGAGATGGCAAACCTGATGGCATCGACGCGGCGTGATTGGGTCCTGCGCTTTTCAGCCAGCCCTGAATTTCTTGAGGTCGATCCCGAAGCGGCGGTCGCTGTGGACGGAGGCGGCAAGATCATCGGTATGACCTCGGGGGCCCGACGTGCGCTGGACCCGGACGGTTCGGGTCACCTGATCGGGTCGCAATTGCAGGACTGGCTTGAAATCAGTGTTGATGACATGCCCGAGTTCATGCGCGGCAGACCGTCCGAAGACCGCGTTCTACACCTCAAGGATGGGCGCGCGCTCTATGGTCATGCCGTTGCTCCACAGACGCCGCAGATGACGGCAGCTCTGCGCAAACGGGAAAAGGTTCTGCCTGGTGCCCTTGGTAGTTTTGCAGGGCCGGATGCGGGCCTTCAGCAACTTTTGAACAAAGCGGCCCGTCTTGCGCCGACCAATCTGCCGCTTTTGCTGACCGGCGAAAGCGGGACAGGCAAAACTAAACTGGCGCGCGCTATCCATATGGCCGATCCTGCGACACAGGATTTCCACACCGTGATCTGTTGCGACACTCCGACATTCAATTTCTGCCGTGCTATCGAACCCGGCACACTGTTTCTGCGCGGCGTTGAAGACCTGAGCGAGCCTGCAGAGGCCTCTCTTTTGGCAGTGCTTGAGCGGCGGGCTGATCTGCGGATCATCGCGTCATGTCGGCAACCCCCGGCAGGATTGCAGGGCGGTCTTCGTGAAGATCTTCTGCACCGGATTGCGGGGGCCACATTGTCTTTGCCGCCTTTGCGCCACCGTGCGGATCTGGATTGGCTGATTGATCGTCTGCTCCGACGGTTTGCCAGCCATGATATTCGCCTCTCGACCGCTGCCCGCGCCGACCTGAAATCACGATTGTGGCGCGGCAATATTCGTGAACTGGAACACCTGCTGCAAAGTTCGGTCGCCCTGTGTCAGGACAACATCATCGACTTAACGGATTTGCCCGCCCCGGCGCTCGCCCCTACGCAAAAGCAGGACTCAGATGATCTGGAAGCACTTCTGCGTGCTTGCGATTGGAACATGTCCCAACTGGCAAGGCGCCTTGGTGTGAACCGATCGACGATCCTGCGCCGTATGCGAAAAGCCGGGCTTAGACCGCCCGCTTAAACGCATATGTACCCGTGTTGCGCCCTTGTTGCGCGCGCAACAAGCATTGGCGTATTTGGACCGAACCAAGTGTTGATGCGCCAAATCCGCTTGCCCGAAGGGTCGCGGATTTGCCAGCCTTCTGCTCCGTGGAGATAGGGAGGATGACATGCTCGACACAACACTCTCGGATCAGGTTCAGGGGTTTCTGGATGACTTCGGTGCGGCTTTGTCCCAAGGCGATATCGATGCCGCCTGCGATATGTTCCAGGACGATTGCTATTGGCGCGATCTGGTAAGCTTTACCTGGAATATTAAAACGGTCGAGGGCAAGGCGCAGTTAGCAGATATGCTCGCGCATCAGTTGGCCACAACCAAGCCGAGTGGTTGGAAAATAGCCGAAGGTGAAGTTCCAACTGAAGACGGCGGAATAACCACCGCATGGATCGAGTTCGAAACCGAAGTGGCACGCGGCTACGGGTTGATCCGCCTCAAGGATGGCAAGATATGGACCTTGCTGACCACGATGGTCGAGCTGAAAGGTCATGAAGAGCCCAAAGGGTTCAACCGCCCACTTGGGGCCAAGCACGGTGCGGGTAAACACAGGACCACATGGGCAGAAGAGCGGGCGCAGGAAGAGGCTGAACTGGGTTACGAAACACAGCCCTACTGCGTCATCATCGGCGGTGGTCAGGGCGGGATCGCTATGGGCGCGCGGCTGCGTCAGCTGGGTGTACCGACGATCATCGTCGAACGGAATGACCGGCCCGGCGACAGTTGGCGCAATCGCTACAAATCCCTCTGCCTGCACGACCCGGTTTGGTACGACCATCTGCCCTATATCAAGTTCCCGGAAAACTGGCCCGTCTTCTCGCCCAAGGACAAGATCGGTGACTGGCTTGAGATGTACACCAAGGTGATGGAACTGAACTATTGGACCCGCACGGCGGCCAAATCCGCAACGTTCGATGAAAGTACGGGCGAATGGACCATCACGGTGGACCGGGACGGCGAAGAGGTTGTACTGCGGCCCAAGCAACTGATCATGGCGACGGGGATGTCCGGCAAGAAACGCATGCCTGATTTTCCAGGAATGGATGTTTTCAAAGGCGAACAGGTGCATTCGTCGGAACATGAAGGTCCCGACAAATGGGCTGGTAAAAAGGTCGTTGTGGTGGGGTCCAACAACTCGGCCCACGACATCTGCGCGGCGCTTTGGGAAAACGATGCCGACGTGACAATGGTGCAGCGGTCCTCAACCCATATTGTCCGCTCTGACACCCTCATGGAAATCGGACTGGGCGATCTCTATTCTGAACGTGCGGTGCAGTCTGGCATGACGACCGAAAAGGCCGATCTAATCTTTGCTTCGCTGCCCTATCGCATTCTTCATGAATTCCAGATTCCAGCCTATGCCGCGATGAAAGAACAGGACAAAGAGTTCTATGACGGGTTGGAAAAGGCCGGGTTCTGGCTGGATTGGGGCGATGATGACAGCGGGCTGTTTATGAAATACCTGCGTCGCGGATCGGGCTACTACATCGATATAGGGGCCAGCCAGTTGATCATTGATGGCGAGATCAAGCTGAAACGGGGTCAGGTCACCGCGCTTGATGAAACCGGAGTTATCCTTGATGACGGCACGCATCTGGATGCCGATCTGGTGGTCTATGCGACGGGGTATAATTCTATGAACGGCTGGGTCGCGGACCTGATGGGTCAGGATATGGCAGATCGGCTTGGGAAATGCTGGGGTCTGGGCTCTGACACAACCAAGGACCCGGGGCCTTGGGAGGGCGAGCAACGCAATATGTGGAAGCCGACACAGGTTCCAAACCTTTGGATGCATGGTGGAAACCTGCATCAGTCCCGGCATTATTCACAATTCCTGTCGCTGCAAATAAAGGCCCGGATGGAGGGTATCCCGACGCCGGTCTACGGCCTTCAAGATGTGCATCACCTCAGTTAATGCGTGCGCTAGAACCAAGAAGTGGACTTTCAATTTTTTCGATTGAAAGTCTGCTTTGTGTCGCAGACCTGTCATTTGGTGAAAACCGCTCAAAGTCTGCTATGCGGACAAAGCGGCCATTTCATTTTTCTGCAATTGAATGCGACAAGCCAGTGCAAGCTTCTTACCGCAATCAAACCTGCGGTAAAACAAATGCGTATAGGCGTGACTTTTTGCCATCATCGGTCAAGATGTAAAGAACCCCACCACTTTCATCCAAAGCTATCCCCTCAGGATTCTTCACTTCCATTACTTCATCCTTTTTGGAGTAAATTAAGTCGATAGTTCTGACCGTCAGAACTTCAGGATCAAAAACGAATATTCGGCGCCCTTCATCGCTGAGTATCCATAAAGTTCTGGTCTTGCCAGACCAGGCGATCCCGCTGATGTCTAGTTCGTCATCGTCGGCGCGTGACGAAACGAAACCAGCCTCAGCCGTTAATGGAACTACTCCAATAATCTCATCAATTTCCGAGGAAATGACGAGCAGCAGCCTTGGTTGGCCCTCAATGACTACAAATACTTGCCCAGAGTCTTGATCTACAGTGATCCCTTCCGGTCCCTTGTTCAAAGGGTTCTCAGCAAGCATTTCAGCAACTTTGCCGTAGCCCCTGAGTGAAGAAAGTGGAGTAGAATTGACTTTGATTGGGTCCGTAGGTTGGACCGTTACGATAGATCGGTCAGTTTCTTGTAACAGCAATACAGACCCATCCTTTCTTCCAGCGACACCTTCCAAGTCTGTGCCCAGATGTTCTGGAAGTTTGAACGAACTCTTTAACTCTCCATCTACTCCCAGAAGGTGCAGCTTCGATGCGTCATCGCTTACTGCCCACAAGAATCCATGAACACTGGAAAGCGACAATCCGGATGGCTCAGAAAAGCCCTCTGATTTGTCTGCCACTTTGTAAGACTCAATAAGTTCCAACATATCAGTCTGCGCTCTCACTGGGCTGGTTAACGCCAAATTGTTGGCGACCACAGCAAGGCTTGCGCAAATTACCTTCGCTACTCTTCGTTTGTGCCGATCATTTGGCTGGTTCATTCGAGTTAAATCTGCGTTCGAGCGGAGTTACTTCATACTCTATCAAAATTCGATGTTGTCCAACCTAACACAGTATTTAGCGGAAGTATGATGTTTGACCCCGCAAGACTTTACCGGAACTAAATTCATAAGGTTGAGTTAGTCTATGGGAGTGCGGCTTCATCGCGAGGTCTGGAGCGATTGCGTCAAGTTACTCACTTCGCAGCACTATTCGACGGTACAGCGGGAGGGAAAGACTTTTGAGTAAGCTGTTTTCGATTGCATCGGTGCTTTTGGCGGTGCTTTTACCTAGTGTTAGCTATTCTCAGATCGACCCTGCTTCCTTGCTTGCGGGAACGTCCGAGTCAGAGATAGTGATTGAACGAGGCTGGACTCAGTTCCGCGGTAAGCAGGAACTCTACTTCTTCACGCTAGACGTCATTGTAACGATCATTTTGACCGCTTTGATTGTTTATCATCCCGTACGACGTAAAGCACGCCGAAGTGTCAGCGATCTGGTTATGCCCAGACTGTTCTTTCTTTACGCGCTAATTGGAATGGCTGTGGGGTTCCTGGTAGTCCAGCACGGGTCAATGATTGGTTTCGTTGTTTTTGGCATCGGTGCGTTGCTCAGGTTCCGCTCCAATCTGGATGATCCGGTCGATACAGTCGAAATGATAATCGTAACGGTTCTTGGTCTTGCCGTCGGTTTGGGCTTACCGCTGATGGCCACACTGGTGGCGATTGTGTGTTGGTGCTTCATTTGGCTCGGAGGGCGAAACAAGGGCGTGGAAGTTTCGCTCAAGGCTTCAGATGAAGAACACTCATTGAAAGTCAGCGGAGACATTGAAGCCATGGCCGCAGACGCTGGCTGGAAGTTGGTCAGAAAACACCACGTCCCCGGAAAATCTCGCGTTTCATTGCTTTTCATCACCTCGGGAGGACTTTCAGAAGCCCGGATAGAAGAGATGGTAAACGATCTGGTCCCAGAAAAAGTCGAACTGAAACTCAACCTCTAGTCATTTCACAAGGTCTAATCGTTTCAAAACAGCATTCGGAGATCTGATCTCTTTCGGGAGCGACTTGAAGTTTACCGACCTTTCGAAATCAGGCCCTCGATAAACTGCTATCCCAAACTCTCCGTTCGGCTGGAACTTAACATGAGTGAAGCTGTGAGGCGATCTGGCGCTATCGCCAATAAGCCGACGCGGACCACCTCCCAAACAAGCTTGAGAGACGTAGGCCACACCGTCTTTCCAACCGGGATAGAAGGCATGATGGTGGCCTGACAGGTGCAGAACGACACCGCTTTCCAGGTAGATTTTCTCAAGTGTTGAGTCACCAATGATTTCGCGTTCGCGCTGGATCGCGAAGGGCCAAAGCGGAAGATGACTGAAAGTCACAATCGGGTCTCCATTTGCACCCAGTTCCACAAGTCGGTCCTGTTGATCACCGGATAGCGGCCCTAAGGTCGTAGCATCCAAAGATGCAAACGTTACGCCCTGCATCTCAAACGCGTAGAAGAACGGGTAGTCATCCGAAACCAGGAAGTCGACGTCTGGTTTTCTTGGTTCCCATTCTTCTGCGTATATTTTTCTTTCGCGCTCGAACCCTCGGTAAGCGGAGGCGTCATGGTTTCCAGGCGTGACCGCAAACGGAATTCCGGCAGCCGCTAAAGGATCTGATACCGCCTCATGAAACGCCTTCCACATTTCCCTGACCTGTTTGTCGGACAAGTTGGGAATGCGCTGTCCCGCAACCATATCTCCGGTCGAAATAACCAAATCGGGATCAATCTCGACTATCCGCTCAATCGCCTTGTCGACGCGGGCATCGTATTTTACAGAACCATAGCTTCCATTCAGATCCGATATGACGATGACATCCAATGCCGCCGCTTTGCAGGCGAGCAGAGCGGTCCAAATGAACACCGCAATAAGAGCAGAACACCTACGGTTCATAACAGTCCACAGCCTCTACCTCGGTGCCGTTTCTCAAAAAGAATACGACAGGATCCAAGTCGAACATCAAATCGCCATTTGAACAATTGCTCTGGAGGATGGACGTTGCCAGCGCAGTATTTTTGACAACTTGTGCAATCTGACTGTCTGATAACCCAAAGCTTTGCGATAGCCAGTCATAGACCGGGCCTTGGGTTTGAAGGTCACTATTCAATGTAACCAAGCGCCGGTACGTGCTTGGAGAGAAGTGGCGAATTTTCTCCAGCATTTGAGTAGATTTCGCGAAGTTGGCATACTCGACACGCCCGCCGGCATCGTTGTCGTTTAGATTGCTGCGACGGATCAATAACGCGTCGGCGGGAACGTCTCCATCGTTTGGCTCATGGTGCTTGGCTTTCTTCTGCTTCAGTTTTCCGTCTTCGACCCAATACCAATAGGGTGTGAAGTCTATGTTTCCTACGCGGTCCTGCTGGCTAAAGATGAAATCGAGGAGAACAATCTCGGTAAGTTCTTGCATCCAAAATGCCATCTGTTGGTCGCTGACATCGGGGCCGAGATCCTTGTTGATCATCCGGTCTCTTCGACCTTCCCTGACGCCCTCAATAATGGCCTCTGGCAAGGGTTTTGAAGAACGCAAAGCCAAGAAAGCAGGAGTTTCCTGAAAATCGCGGTTCTGACCTTTCCCCCAACCAGATTTACGGGTGCCGTTGATTTCCGAGCCGTATCGATGCCCAGGGCTATCAAGCAGCACACCGTATATTTGCGTTCGATCTGCGGTGAACAGATCGTCGGTTGGCTGGTATGAGTTCGGGTCAGCATCCGCAGCTGCGAAGACCCGCCAGCCTTCGTGGTTCATGCGCCCGCCATGAGAGCCACCAGAAATCGCAAGGCCAGGCTCGGCGACCTCGGAAAAATGCGCCTGGGCGTCCATGCTACGCCAAACGGCGACTGGAACTTTTACAGTCGCGTCGAAATATCTGGAGAAATGATAGTAAAGCAGTGAAGACGTGGAAAAAGTTCCACTGGTGCCTTTTTGGTTCATGGTTGACTTGAATTTAGCCACCCTGTCCTTGGCCAGATCTTTTGCCGCCTTCCCCTCCTTGCAAGCGTTTCTCTCGAATTCAGAACGGTTCCCCACGTAAGGTCCTTCCGAAATATCGTAGACGGCCATTCCTGGGCTGGTGCTCCAGGTTTTTGGGCAAATGGCAATTTCAGAGGCATAGAAATCGATCTCGCAATAGGCCGTTTCTTCCTCAAGATCGCTTTTTCGATACTCGCCCGTTGGAACTTTTTCGATCCGAATGCAGCGTTCCGTAACACCATTGGGACTATCAAATGTCGTGGCTTCACCGAGAACATCGTCGCTCGCCCACAAGACAGTGGGTGTAATGAAAGCAAGTGACCCCAGAAGATTGAACTTCATTTGGATAGTCCTCCTGGTATCATTTAGGGCAAATCGCTGCCTGTTGTTCGGCGGAGATTTTCAACTTTGGGTCGACACTGAAATTGGAGAATTTTGAATCAATCCACTGGTCACACCCGCCCGAACAAGGCGCCCCGTTTCGGGCATCATTCCAATATTCCTTGGCCCTTTCTTCCGTCCAACCGCAAAACTGAACGAGCGCCATTGCCGACAATGCCCCCGAGGAATGAACGCCCCACATGCAGTGCACCAGGACAGGGCCTTTTCCAGGGTTTTCAATCACTTCGTGTATGGAAGCCATAACAGCACCGGGTCGGGAGGATCTGGCACTTTGATAGTCAAAGGATCCGTTTCCACAACTGGTGCGACCGTATTCGGTGTTTTTGCCAAAGTCGGCATAAAACCCGGTTGAAAACCCTTCATTGCACAGAGTTTCGCGTTGACCTTCACTCAGGCCAGTTCGATCCTTGTCGCCGCCCTTGAAACCAGAGCGATACAATACTCCGCTCAAGACTGGGCGAAAGAAAGCGACACCATCAACGCCTCCGTCACCCCCCTTTGAAAGCATTTGACTGTTGGTTGGACCGCCATTTCGACTGGTCACGTCAGAGTTCGCAGCGGTTGCGAGAAAACCAATGAATATGAGGGACGCAAAAAACCGCATGCCAACTCCTTTCTATTCTTGAACCTCTGATGCCCAAACCTTTGCGACCTGATAGTCTCTCGGAAAGGCTAATTCACGACGACCATATCAAGTGGGCAGTTAGCTTTCCGCTGTGGAACTTTAAATAGGCCACACCAGATTGATGATAACGACGACCACGAAGTAGGCTAGAAAAACTTTCCAATTCCATTGGTGCTTGTTTTCTTCGTTGATCACGCCAGCCGATTTCAATGCCAGGTTAGTGATGATCAAGGCGACTACGATGACCGCCGCGTGTGCCAGGTCGAAATGCAAGTTTGAGCTCCTTCTTCAAGATTTGGGATTGATGGAAATTTGTCAGCAGTCACCTGATGGCAGCATAGCTACTTCTGAGTACCTTCCCTCAGACGTCGTAATCCGAGCACATGCACCAGTATCCTTGTTAAACCAGTACGAGGTCAGACCTTCGCTTCGGATGAGTTCAAATCCGAGACTTTGGATGCCCATTTCAGCTTGGCCCGCTCTTGCCCCTTCAAATGACGAAAGATCGCTAGCGCTGCCCACAGTTGGTGCACTTGCATCCACCGATCCGTCACTCTCGTCGCATGCTGCAAGCGCCGAAATGCACATTGTGCCGATCACCAATAGGACCTTGGGTTTCATCTGTTTTTCCCTCGCTTTTTTGGACTTGCGTTCCAGGGTTTCTGATTGATCACCTATTCAATTCCGAAAATGACGTTGTAGTCGACAGAAGAGTTGCTGCGATTGATAACCTCCACAACATGATCACCGGATTGCCAAAGCTGTCCTCGATACTCCTTGTCCGCCGACATCAATCCCAACAGTTCAGATCCATCGGGGTTGCGAATAACGTAGTCCAAGGAGCCATTTCGCGGAGCAACGCGAACGTAAAGGAACTGTTCGTTTTTGGCACCCAGAACGTATTGCTGCGACGCTCCGGGCGCGAGTTCACCGACGAGTTCTGCGCCAGTTGAACCAGAATCAAATTTGACACGTTGGCTACCAGTAGACCCGGCTGCGCCTGCCATGGCTCCTCCTCCATCATCCATCGCCTCGACAACCGACATCTCGCCGATGCTTCCATCCTTGTACGCGATGCAGCGCCAAAGTGTTCCGCCTGCGTCTCGCAGCATGACGAGCGTACCAGCTTCCGAGAACTGAGAGCTTTCAATCGTTCCGGATTGACCGTCTGGTCCACCAACCTGCCGCAAATGGTCGATACAAGCGTCGTCTGCTTCAGACATTGCAAAAGCAGCTGTGCCCGCGATTGCGAACATGGGTGTGAAGAGTTTGATTAATAAGGGTTTCATCAGATGGTTCCCTGTTAGCTTGTTCTTACAGTTCTGTTCCGTACAAAGCGGAACTTCACTACGCTTCTTGTAACTTTGACAGAAACTCATCGCATGCCTGTGCGCTGCCGACGATCTCGCCCGTCGTTTCAATTCCTTGCAGTGATGCCATTTCGGAATTTACGCGGTTGAGGATCTGATCCGCTTGCTCTGCGGTGATCAGGTTCTCGGCTTGCGCTCCTTTCAATGTGGAGCAGACACCGGCGGACAAACCTGTCGCAACGCCGACACCCATCGCGGCCCCGCCACCCAAGGTCATCGCCCCAACCACGCCTAAGACGAGCCCGATCACAATACCCAAGATCACTTTTCCCATGTTTCCCTCCCTTTTGGTGAGACAGAGTTCCGCCTTCACTTCTGGCGCAATCCGCGTGCCCATCTGCAAATCAAAACCAGCGCTAACAGGTTGAGCACCGGTGTAATCGCCGCAAACCACGGTTTGGCTGACTCTGAGACCGAGTCCGCTACAAGTATCCAAGGCAGTCCCAACGGCAATAGGAACACCCCGGACAAAGGGTCTCTTTCTTGTCCCAACCAGCCAAATGTACCCGTCAAGAACGCAATCAACGCCAACAGGTACAGGATCGAGAATACGATGATGGTTATTCTACAAACCAAGTCGAGCCTCAGCAGAGCAAGCCGGTGCTGCGCAGCCGATTTCGGCTACGCCGCAGACTGCTCACAGCGCGCCTTCGTCGCCCAGGAACTCGATACCAGCTGTCGCGCCATCAGTGTAAGCAATGCAATTCCAAGGAGCACGATCCTCACCAACACCGACAGTGACTTGTGTTCCAGCTTCGCTAAACGCGGATGAGAGCACAACGACTTGCGCATTGTTCGTCGTGTTGGCTACATCCCGCAAACATGCTTGCTGAGCTGGTGTCAGGTCCGATGACGCAGTCGAGTTGCCAGTGTCGTCACATGCTGCAACAGTCAGGGCCCCAAGTAGTAAAGCGGTGGGCGTCAATAAATTCTTCATTGTCGTTCCCTCTATGGTTCCAACTAGTACTTGGCCAAAGATGCGAAACAAAATCAACTATTTGATTGTGTCGAAACTTTTACATGATAGCGGATGTCAGACGGGGACAACTTGTTTTGATAGCCACAAAGCATTTCGGGCAATAGATCCATTTACACTTCTGCTTTGGGCTCAAAGCTGATGGGGTGGATGGCTCCTGCTTCAACCGGCGTCGCAATGCGCCATAGTGCAGGTGTCAAAGTCTGCTTTTGAAAGGAGC
>NZ_JBQFSY010000008.1:0-302210 GCF_056538305.1 Ruegeria sp. BG9 | reverse complement strand
CCGGAGATGTAAGCGCAGTAATGCGTTCAGTTGACCGGTACTAATCGCCCGATAGGCTTGATTTGATCCAGTAACAGAAAGACAAATCAAAACCAGAAGCATACACCGACCTTGACTAAGGATAGCCTCGCAGCGCCAAGCCGCGATGTTGATTGAAAACACAACCGTGCGGCAACGCGCCTTTATCTGCGATAAAGACGCTGCCTGCCGCATAGTCGCTTTCTTGCACAGCAAGAAAGTCGACCGAGGGCTTTTCCTCGGTTTGGTGGTCATAGCGCAAGTGAAACACCCGGTCCCATCCCGAACCCGGAAGTTAAGCACTGCCGCGCCAATGGTACTTGGGCTTAAGCCCCGGGAGAGTAGGTCACCGCCAAACCTAGCAAAAGCCCACAGTCTCTCTAATACGATGAAACAAATCTGACTCTGACGCGGGATGGAGCAGCCCGGTAGCTCGTCAGGCTCATAACCTGAAGGTCGCAGGTTCAAATCCTGCTCCCGCAACCAAAACTTTAGGGTCAGATAACAACAGCTTACACGCCGCCTCCGGGCGGTGTTTCTATTTGTGCCTTCACAACTGGAAGCACTGTGGAAGCAGACGGGGCGAATTCACCCTGTGGTGAACGCGCAACAGAGGCTATTCGCACAAATCCCCTAAAAGTCGCGCTTAGCCCTGATCAAACGTTGCCACGAGAACCAGATGCTGCAAGTGCATTCGGCAACTCAGAGCCCACTCTGACCGATGCTGCGCGATGCCACAATTGCAGCGATGCGCTGAAAGCTGACTTTTCAATTATTAGCGGGCGGCCCAGAACCGACCTGAAGCGCCTGGGCCCATACCTGCGGTCGCAGCGTGTTTCCAAGACGTTCGCTGCAACCCGAAAAATTCGCCTATACACACAGGAAAGGAAAACGAATACGTGGCTCGCCAGATAGATATCGACCTAAAGTTGGATTGGATTGCGCAAGATCCTCAGCTTACAAAATTGTAAACTTCGCCGCATCTTCCAGCAAAGCGCGGCTCCCATGTTGTTCTCATCGGGAGGCAATAAAGCCTTCAAGCAACAAACGATGGAGAGAAAACATGGACAAGAAAAACGCAGCGCTCGGCGCATTGGCAGGCCTGGTTCTTACAGGAGTTGTCGTCGGCTCGGTTTCGGCACAAAGCGCCGCAGAGGCGACGGGACTCACTTTGCAGCAGGCCATCGAAATCGCGCTTCAGGAAGTGTCCGGTGAGGTCCAAGAAGCGGAACTCGAAAACGAAAACGGGATGAAGATCTATGAGGTCGAAATCCTGGATGCAAGCGGTCAAGAGTTCGAAGTCGAGATTGCCGCCGAAACCGGTGCAGTGATTGAGGTTGAGGCTGAAGGTGAAGACGACGATGACGACAACGATGAAGATGAGACATAGGTCGCGGCCAAGCTGCGAATGATTGGCCAATTCGGAGGTCGCTCACTAGAGTGGCCTCCGAATGCGTGACGGTAAGGGTTCACATGCGAATTTTGTTTCTGGAAGACGATAGCCAACTTGGGTCTTGGGTCACTAACGGCCTGCGCGAAGAAGGTCATGTCATCGACCATTTCGAGGATGGCAAAGACGCTTTGATGGCGGCTATGGCTCAGGAGTACGATCTTCTAATTCTGGACCGCATGGTCCCGGGTCTCGATGGGTTGGCGGTTCTGAAATCCTTGCGTGCGTCGAAGAATAGCACCCCCGCTCTTTTTCTAACGGCTTTGGGTGAGGTCGACGCCCGAGTCGAAGGCTTTGATGCTGGCGGCGATGATTATCTTACGAAACCTTTCGCCTTTGCCGAACTCTCTGCCCGCGTAGGCGCTTTGGGCCGCCGCCGCGAAGGCATGGAGGCGAGACAGTCGGAAGCCACGGTCTTGCGCCATGGAGATCTAAGCCTCGATCTTCTGGCGCGAACCTGCAAACGCCAGGATCAACAGATTGAGCTATTGGCCAAGGAGTTCAAACTTCTGGAATACATGATGCGCAGACCGGGACGATTGGTGACACGTACGATGCTGCTGGAACAGGTCTGGGATATGAGTTTTGACCCCACCACAAGTGTCGTGGAGACCCATATCAGCCGGCTACGCACCAAAATTGACAAGCCGTTTGATACACCGCTGATCCGAACCCGGCGTGGGGAAGGCTATGTCTTTGGCCGGTAATCTGACCTGGCTTCGCCGCTCCTCGACCTTGCGGTTGGCGTTGATATTGTCAGCCATCTTCGCGCTTTGCATGGCTACCGCTGCCTACATCACGATTACGGTAGGCTCAGATGTATTCGAACGTCGTATCGATACCACGCTGGATGCGCTGGCCAAGGCCTCGGCCCTTGAGGGTGCGCGCGGGGACCGGTTTGGCGTCATCTTGCGTCACCCAGACGATCTCGAAGACCTGCCAATTGCTTTTCAGCGTGTGGTTGCGCGCGGCGGGGGGACGGTGGAGCTGTCCGATGATTTTCGGGAATCCGAAGCTTGGCGCGTTCTTGTAGATACTGACAGTCAAGGCACGCCGGTCATGGCGGCTGTTCCGTTTGATGACGCGGAGGATGCGTTTGAACTCTTAGGTGGTGTTCTATGGACCACGATGTTGACAATGATTGTTCTGACATTGGTGGTTGGGTTTGCCACCGGTATCGTCGCCCAGCGACGTCTCAAGCGGATCAACAGCACGCTTTCGGCGTTGGCCTCTGGCGACCTCAGCGCGCGCACGGAGATCACGCGGAACAAGGATGACCTCGACGACATGGCACGTCAGGTGGATTTAACTGCCGCCGAGTTGGAGCGGCTGGTCGCCCAGACCCGCCATCTCAGCGCGAATTTGGCGCATGACCTGCGCACCCCACTGGCCCGCCTGCGGTCTCGACTTGAAAGCTTGCCTGAAGGAGAGGAACGCGGTGCAGCCCTGGAAGAAGCAGAGCGTTTGTCCGGCATTTTCGATACGATCATGCGGGTCGCTCGGATTGAGGCCGCCCAAGGCACAGACGGATTCGAAAAGGTTGATCTGACGGACTTGATGGCCGACATGTCGATGACATTTGGCCCAGTGATTGAGGACGCAGGCAAAGTGCTGCAATTTGATGCAAGTGACGCTGCAACGGTTTTCGCAGATCGTCAGATGCTTGTTCAGGCAGTTGCAAACCTCATACAGAATGCGATGCGCTATGGAGGAGATCAGATCAATCTGGCAGCACGTGGTCGCACCATCAGTGTCGCCGACAACGGTCCCGGTGTGGCGCAAGAGAAATATGCCGAGATCATCAAGCCCATGGTCCGTCTTGACGCAACACGGCAGAGCGACGGTACGGGTTTAGGCCTAGCCCTCGTTCGTGCGGTAGCAGATCGCCATGGTGCAGATCTTATCTTGTCGCAAACCGATCCCCACGGGCTGACGGTGACGCTGAAGTTTGCAAATTTGTAAGTTTTGACCCAAGCGCACGTAAAGCCCGAACCACATATCAGTTTCATCAACACAACAAATGAAACTGGAGATTAGGACATGAAAACTTATCTGAACAAGGTGACCTCTGCTGCTGCTGGTGTCGGCCTCTTTCTTGTGGCCTGTGTCGTAGCGAGCCTTGGCCTGTCCTTTATGGTCATCTTGGCGATGTTTGCACTGGCCATTGTAGGCCTAGGAGTCTTGGCTACTCCGCTTTTGGCGTTGCTTCAATTCTCAGAGCGCAAGGAAGTCGAGGCGGTTGTCAAGTAAACCGACTGCCTGCGGATGCGCCTACTTGGTAGTACAAAGCATCGCTCGCTGTTCATTGGGGCCTTCAGGTTGGGCATGTCTGCTTCGGGCTGCCACCCGTCACCGATGAAAGATGAAGGAAACAGCAACTTCGAGCATCGTTGTCCGACGTCGTAAGCGGCACGAAATAGCCGCATCGCCGCCCAAATTTTCAACTTTCTAAGCAAGCATTGATGCCAGGTTTTCAAGCGCCTTCTTGTAGCTACATCCAAAAGCGCCCTTTAACCGCACGTCCAAGTTTTTGTAGCATCACTTTATGCGCCTATCGAAAGCAGGTGTTCTTGCGACAATTCTGAACGCAATCATTGACGAACCCACGCTGTGATTTCGTCCCTCATAAATTCTACAAAGGCCTTCACGCGAGGATTTCGATACGCTGACGGCAAATGGACACTTTGGATTGGAAACGTTTGGGTACGGATTGCGGCGAACAACTTGAGAAATCGTCCGGTTTAGACGCATATCAGTGTCGTTTTGATCGGCCGTTTGTCAAAACTTGCTAAGTGTTTCCAGTATCAATTTCCGCGTAGCGTTGTCGTTGTTGAATATCCTGTAAGCGAGAAACTCAGACGGAAACTCGGGCCACGTTTTTCGCATTTCAGCAATGAGCCGTTGTGCTTCTTCCGTGTTTCCCAACTCATCTTGCGCAACGGCTTGGAATAAGAGCGAAGGAGCACTGACTGGCGCTCCGGCAGCTGGCGCCCCCTGAAAGGCTTCGACAACACTCTCGTAATTCCCGAGCATGAGTTGCGACACGCCCCAGATGTTTCTCGCACCGAACCTACCGGATCCTGATCTGGGTCTCTCCGGGTTGCTGACTTCGGCAGCAAGTTCCGGGGCATTGGCAACTATGGCTGTGATACCAACAAGATCGAGAATATGGCCGTCCTTCGGCCCCAATTCGACGGACATTCGGGCGTATTTTAAAGCCTCGTTTGGCTGGTTATAGACAGCCAACACCCAACCATTTGCGCCATTTGCCCACGCATCAGCAGGGGACAATTCAAGGGCCTGTTCAGATAAACCCGAAGCTTGAGTTAAGAGATCTTCTCTTTGCGCTTCATCAGGGGACAGCATGGCCAGAGTCGCCAAAACCTGTGCCGATCCCGCATAGCCATCGGAGAGTGCTGGGTCGAGCTCGGCTGCATGCTCGAACATTCCCAGTGCGATTTGCTGGCGCTTAACGTCAAAAACGGGAAAAAACATGCCTCGTGCTTGATCCGCGAGGTTGGCCGCCTGAAGTCTTGTCAAAGATTGCTCACCAAGTGCTGCACGTTCAGCTTGTTCAATGGATTGAGCCGTTGGCGGTACTTCTGTGTTTTTCTGGCTCGTCCAGATGCCAAGCACAACGACTACTGCGAGGACCCCCAATCCAACTGGCAGCAGTCGCAGCGAACGCCGACGCCCGCCGGGCTCATCGCCGTTCCATGCATTTGATACGCCGTCTTCAATTGTAGGCTCGTATGAAAACCGCGGCTTGTATCCGCCAGGATCAACAAAAATGCGAACCCCTTCGCCGTCCCATTGATCCCCGTAAAATTCGCGCAATAGCCGACGCAGCCGCCTGGCTTCGACGCGAACGAGGTTTTGGCCGCCACTGCCATCAATGCGTCGCCCATAGACCTCTACAGCAATAGCTTTGCCTCGGATCTGGGGACCACGACCCGCGATAGCTTCCTCGACTACGTATGTAAGAAATTGTTGGAGGCGGGGTGAAGCTTGAAAATCGGCGCTCGATACAACCCGCTCGAGAGCTTCCCGGACAAGATCCGGCGATGGCTGCTCAACATGTTGATCTATCGGCAATTCATTAGCTTTGTTCAAGGCAAACTCACCCCCAACTCACGGTGACTCACTTGGCGTGCACGGTCAACCACACTCATCTCGATGTGAGAATAGATAGTGGGAGCCGGGATTTTTCCAGTGGCGGTGGACCTGACAGAAGAGATTTCAGAACTGTCCGATGCGCTGTCAGGGCGTATCGAAACGGATGCGTTGCTCAAAGAGGTCGTCGAAGACCTGAAGAAAGCTTCCGAGTTGCTGGATGATGTATCGATCACAGCCTCGGAGCGCGCGGAGTGGGCCCACATTAAATCTGAACTCGTGAACGAACTTCGCCGGATGGTGAAGCGCGATCCTCGCAACATTTCCAATTGAGGGCATGGCCATGACAAAAGAAGACAACGGCAAAGATCTTAAAAACGAACCGAACCAGCAATCTGACGACATCGAAAACCCTTCCCGGCGACACGTGATGCAGGGGCTGGCAGCAGGTGCGGTCGCAACCGGTGCCGTCAGCTACGGTACAGGAGCGGCACAGGCGCACCCCGGAGATGGACCACTAGGCGAAAGCCTAAAGAACCCTTACGGCGGCAGACCTGCGGGCGGTATCACGCTGCCGGAGTACTTCCGCCCCACAAAATACATGACTGGTTCGAACGCGAACTACTTCCCGCTGTCCGAAGAGCTCGGCCCCGACGAAATGCGGATATCGTTTTGTGGTTCCACCCCGTTTCCGCCCCGCGAAGATCAGGCTGGCACCTGTATTATGGTCGAGTTGGGTAACGGAAAGAGGTTCTTCTTCGACTTCGGATCCGGTTGTGTCCGCAACATTATCGGGATGCAGGTTCCGGGTCAGTTGATCAACGACATCTTCATTACGCACCTGCATGTCGATCATTATGCCGACATCCCTTACATCTACCCGTTCCGGGCTTGGTCTGGTGGATACACACCGCTTCGCATTCACGGTCCATCAGGTCGGACACCCGAGCTTGGCACGGCCGGAATGGTTAAAGGCATGCAGCAAATGCTCAAATGGCATCTGGAGGCCTTTGATGTATTCCCGATTGGGGACGGCTATGAGATTGAAGTCAACGAATTCGATTTCCGCCAGGAAGGCGGCATCGTTTATGACGAAGATGGCGTGACTGTTCGGTCCTGGCCTCGTAGCCACGCCAAGGACGGAGCTGTGGGGTATCGGCTGGATTGGAATGGCCTGAGCTTTGTTTGGACCGGCGATGGCCGCCCCGATGAGCTGAGTCTTGAATACGGAAAAGGCGTGGATGTGTTTGTGACCGAAATGTCCGGACAGGATATCGGTCAGTTGATGACCTACAAATACGGTTTGCCGCAAGAGCTGTTCAACTACACAATCGATACGCATCATACATCGCACTATGCGGTCGGTAAGATGATGGCTGAGGCGCGCCCACGGCTTGCAATGGTAACCCACTATACGCAAGACGAGGATATCGATGCTGAGATGTTGGCGGGAATCCGAGCGCACTATGATGGGTTGTTCGCCTGGGGTTTGGATGTCGCCGTCGTCAACGTCACAAAGGATGCAATCTGGTATCGGAAGGCGACTCTTCCCGGAAAGTCTGGATCTGTCGCCCCCTTCCGCGAATTGGGCAAGATGGAAGCAGAAGGCAAGATCACGTTGCCGGATGAAATCAAGCCGCCAGCACCGCGGTCATCACGTGCCGAACAGCAAGATCAGAAGTACCGAGACATGGAGATCGATCCCAAAGAATACTACCCAGCTGATGTATTCCGGGCTCCTGATCCAGAATGGCCCAGCGATTTCGTCATCAAGGTCGATGACGTCATCCCGAACCGAAAGAAGAAGGCGGAGTAACGACATGATCGAATTTGGGTCGTCATCCGCAATCCCCGTAACGATCCTTACCGGCTTTCTAGGAGCCGGTAAGACAACGCTTCTAAACCGCATCCTCACCGGCAATCACGGATTGCGAGTGGCAGTCCTGGTGAATGACTTTGGATCCATCAACGTCGATGCCGACTTGGTGGTCGGCCTCGAAGATGATGTGATGAGTCTGGCAAACGGCTGCGTGTGCTGCTCAATCCGTGATGATTTGATAGAAACGGTAGAAGCTGTTCTCGCCCGGCCTGAAAAACCAGAATACATCGTCCTTGAAGCAAGTGGAGTGTCGGACCCATCGTCAATCGCGATGACATTCACGGATCAGAAGTTTCGAGACATGATCCGCTTGGACAGCCTTATGTGTCTCGTCGATGCGGAACAGCTCTTTTCTGCGCCGGAACAAATGGAACTGAAGCTCCGTCAAATCGCGTTCTCGGACATGGTTATTTTGAACAAGGTTGATCTTGTTGACAGAGCTACAGTTCAGAAGGTGCACGATTGGCTTGGCTCTCGCTTCCGTCGTTATCGTTTGGTCGAAGCTGTCAATGCAAACGTCCCTCTGGACATACTTCTTTCAGTCGGCCGCTTTGCCTCAAAACAACTAGAAACAGAAGTACCTGACCATCATGAACATGGCCCCGGCTGCGGCTGTCACCACGCTAATCATTCAGACAGCTTTTCGACAACCATGATGAAAGCGGAACGCCCGATAAGCCTGTCCTCTCTCCGCAGCGCTATTCGGACGCTTCCCGGTGATGTCTATCGTCTCAAGGGTTTTGTCTTCAGTGAGGAGGATCCGGATCATCGTATACTTGTCCAGGTCGTCGGTAAACGCATGGACATCGCGCGGGATGAAGTGTGGGGTGAGCGCAAACCCGAAACCAGGCTTGTTGCAATTGGTGCACCAGGAGCCCTTTCAGAGCACACTCTTTCAGATACGCTACTTGAGGCTGTATAGTGGCCCAATCGGCCGAACCTGGTCTTGTGCGTCTTTAGTAAGCTCAGATGCTTCGGTTCCTGGCCCAATGAATTCAGTGGAGTATCTGATATGCTAATCGTTCTGGCGCTGTATTTTGGCCTGGCATGGTTGGTGTTTTCAAAACTCCGCCTGCTGCCTTGGAACGCGGTTTCAAAGACCTTCATCTATGGCGGTGGTGTCGTGATTGCATTAGTGGTTATCGGCGCGCTAAACCACACGACACCAAGCGGTACGGTTTCGGTCCAAGGCGCGGTGATCAGCATTGCCCCAAATGTTGCAGGACCAGTGACAGAAGTCGCGGCAGAGCCCAATGAGCTGGTATCAAAGGGGGATGTTCTTTTCCGGATAGATGATACGGAATTCGCAGCCGAGGTCGCTCGACTTGAAGCGTCGCTGGCCTCCGCGCAATCTGAGGCGGATCAACTGGGTCACGACCTTGAGGCGGCTGAGGCTGACATTGCCTCACTGTCCGCGCAACTGGATTTTGGCGTGGCGCGTCGCGATGACATTATCCGTCTCACCGAACGGGGAGCGTCCACTGAGTTCCAGCTTCAAGAAGCCGTTTCAACGATAGAGCAACTTGAGGCGGGCTTGCGCGCCGCAAACGCGCGGAAGGCGGGTCTTGAAAGGCGTATTGCCGCCCAAGTGGATGGGGTCGATGTTGGCGTTGCCGAGGTAGAGAATTTGCTGATCCAAGCGCGTTGGGCGTTGGAGCAAACAGTTGTACGAGCACCTGCAGATGGCATGGTTACAGGCCTGACCCTGCGCCCGGGGAACCGGGTTTCGACTCTGCAAGGGGCAATCAATTTTGTTGTACCGGGCGACAGGGTTCTGGTTGCGACACTTCCTTTGAGTAGCCTGCAAAACATATCCGTTGGCGACACTATTCGCGTTGCCCTGCGTAGTATGCCTGGAGCGGAGTTTGATACCACGATTTCGGACATACCACCCGCTACCAGCGAAGGGGCGTTGGATGCCAGAAGTGGGCTTCCGTCACTGCGTGAGTTGATTGGCGCGGCGGACTTCATCGTTGTTGCAGAAATTCCGGAAGATCAGAGTGCAAGGGTGACCAAACTGGGTGCATCTGGTACGGGCTTGGTTATCACCGAGGAAGCAGGTGCAATTTCGGTGTTGGCAGAAATTTTATTCTGGGTCACCAAGAAACTGAATTACCTTTGATTTAACTGAATTGCGCAAGGAACGACCTATGTCGCTACCTGCAAAATCATACTTTTGCTTTGAGCTTCACTAAATGAGACGTTCGCACCTCGCGACACCTATCAAATCAGGTGGGGTCATGATCCTGAGCACCCATCTCTTGCCGGGGCCGCGTGGCTGCTTGTGGTAGCGCATGTCTTCGCTCGCGTCCTTCTTGTGGTCCAATTTGGACAACAGCTCTTTGGACATCGCGATCAAATCTCCGCGTCATCAATAAATTAAATGTAGTGGCGGAGACGAAGGGATTCGAACCCTCGAGACGGTTTCCCGCCTACTCCCTTAGCAGGGGAGCGCCTTCGACCACTCGGCCACGTCTCCGACGACGGGTATATCCGTGCAAGCAACGGAAGTACAAGGCCATTTCTTCTAGGACTGGAATTTTTTACAGGTCCGCGCGAAACTATTGAAATAGCGCGAAATAGCGCTGTTTGACTACGGGCACCGACCCGTTCAACCTGCGCAGTACAGTTAACGATTATGATGAAACCACAGCAGAATCGAAGCTTTCGAGCGTAGCTGTTCCATGTAGACCAATTCAAATACTTTAGATCACAAGGCGATCGCAGTATGCGGTCAGAATAGCCAAGTTGTCCTAGGCGTTGCCGTAGCAAAATCTCATATGAGCCTGACGAGGTGAGGACGTTATGCGATTGATCCAGTGGATCAATTGTAGTCTGAACGGGCTGTTTGGATTTTCTGACGCTGGTTGAGGGAGGGCGCAACCAGCGTTGCCGAACACAATTAAAATGTCAGTTATTAGGTGCAAACCCGACATACACAACTTTTCACTGAACTTCTGTTATGCGGACATTGCGGCCCTTGACAGGAAGAGCCTAAATGTCGGCTAACCGCGGTCTCTCTAGGCTGGGCGTATTCCATTCAATGGCGGACATCTGCTTTTCTTACCTTTCTCGATTTTGCAGATGACAAAGCTCCGTCGCTGCTGGTATCTGGATAAAGGCGTGCGCATCACAAATTGGAGAACCGTCAATGAACTGCGCAGGTTGGCTCATTGGCTGAGAATGGGCACTGGCACCCCAAGACTTATCCGGTCACGCAATTGCTCATTCGGAGTTGAGAATGTCAGGTTTCGCACAGACAACCCCATCGGTTCTTGGAAACGCGAACGCACCTTGGGTGTTGGACGGTAGAGCGGTCGCCGAAAACCTCGGCGTGAACCCTGAGACGGGATTGAATCCGGACGAGGTGGCCAAGCGGCTTTCAACACACGGTACAAACCGCTTGGAAGAGACTGCAACAGTTCCGCCATGGAAGATGCTCCTGCGGCAATTCGCAAGCCCGCTGCTGATCATCCTGATAGCAGGTGCTCTTGTCTCGGCCTATACGGGGCATTGGGTTGATGCGATTGCGATATTCGCGATCGCCGTCTTTAACGCCTTCATCTCCTTCTGGCAGGAATATAAGGCCGAGCAGTCCTTGGCAGCCCTGCGGGAGATGTCTGCACCGCAGGCCTTCGTGCGCCGCGGCGGCGAGATCGTCGAGGTACCGGCGGCGGATCTCGTGCCGGGCGATATTCTGCGAGTAAAAGCCGGTGACATTCTGGCCGCCGACATTCGCTTTGTCACCGCCAGCCGGATGCAGGTCGACGAAGCCGCGTTGACGGGAGAATCCGAACCGGTCGACAAACATGCCGATCCGATCGAGGACGAAGACGTCGTTTTGGCCGACCGTCTGAATATGGGCTTCATGAGCACGCAGGTCACTGGCGGCGCTGGTGAAGGCATTGTCGTGGGCACCGGAATGGAAACCGAGGTCGGTCACATCGCTGCCCTCATGTCCTCTGCGAAAGAGCCAAAAACCCCGCTGCAACTCAAGATCGAGGGCCTTTCCAAGGTGCTGATCATGGCGGCCCTGATCGTGGTCGCCATCGTAATCGGCATTGGCGTGGTCAATGGAATGGATGCGGCTGAGATGCTGAACACGGCAATCTCGCTGTCGGTCGCGGCGATCCCGGAGGGCCTGCCGACAGTAGTCACCATCGTTCTGACGCTGGGATCACAAAACATGGTTGCCAGCAACGCCTTGGCGCGACGGCTTTCCTCTGTAGAAACGCTCGGCGCGACCTCGGTGATCTGTTCAGACAAGACCGGCACGCTCACGCAGAACCAAATGCAGGTGATGCAATGCTGGGCGGGTGGCAAGGACTGGGAAGTGACCGGCGAGGGGTTCGATCCGCATGGCGAGTTCCGTTCCGAAGACGGCAGCGTGGCCGAGATCGAGGCCGAAACGGATCTTCGGCAGATGCTGGCCGTCTCCGCCTATTGCAACGATGCGCGTTTGGTCGAGGCTGACGGGCGCCCGGCGATCCAGGGCAACCCGACTGAGGGCGCTCTGGTCGTGGCCGCGGCCAAGGTCGGGATTTCCCGCGAGAAGTTGACAGAAGCGCGGGTCGAGGCGCTTCGGCAATTCCCCTTCGATTCAACGCGCAAGATGATGTCTGTCTTCGCTCGATTGCCGGATGGGCGCACTGTACTCGGCGCAAAGGGGGCGCCTGATGTGATCCTGTCAAGGGCGAGCCATGTCCGCATGGCCGGGGAAACGCTTGAGATCTCCCCGGCTTTGCGGGAAGAGATCGAGGCGGTGATCGACAGTTTCGGCGAGAAGGCGCTCCGGACCCTCGCCGTGGCTTATCGGGAGGTGGCAGAAGAGGATCTGGATCATGCCGATCCCGAGCAGCGGATCGTACTGCTTGGCATTCACGGCATCATGGACCCGCCGCGCAGCGAAGTACCCATCGCCGTTTCGGAGGCAACCGGGGCCGGCATCCGAACGGTGATGATCACCGGCGACCACGCCGTGACCGCCCAAGCGATTGCGGAACAGATCGGCATTCGCACCAGCGACGCGCAGACGGTTCATACCGGGGTCGAGCTCGACCAGATGAGCGATCAGGATTTGAAAGAGATGGTGCAGCACGCGGCCGTCTTTGCCCGGGTGACCCCGGAGCACAAGCTGCGCATCGTCAATGCCATGCAGGAGAATGGCGAGGTGGCGGCAATGACCGGGGATGGCGTCAACGACGCGCCCGCTCTGCGAGCGGCGGATATTGGTGTCGCCATGGGCATCACCGGCACGCAGGTCGCCAAGGACAGCGCTGCCCTCGTGCTGCTCGATGACAATTTCTCCACCATCGTGACGGCAGTCCGCGAAGGCCGGCGCATCTTCGACAATCTTTTGAAATTCATTCGTCAGGCGCTCACCGCCAACGTGGCCGAGGTCTCAACGATCCTGTTCGCCTTCCTACTGATGGGGGCAGACCCGCTCCTGCCGATCACACCGCTGATGATCCTCTGGGTGAATCTTGTATCGGATGGGCTACCGGCTCTGACACTCGGCTTCGAGAAAGCGGAACCCGACCTGATGCAGCGCCCACCGCGCCCGCGCGACGATAATCTGTTCGGCGGCGGAATGAAGGAGCGGATCCTGATCCGGGGAACGCTGCTCGGCCTGCTGACCTTTTATGTCTTCCAGGAGTTTCTCGAACGAGGCGCCTCCTTGGAACACGCCCAGACAGCAGCGTTCATGACACTGATCTTTGCCCAGATCTGGCATATTTTCGACGCCCGAACGACCTCCACGCTCTACCGCAAGTCGCCGCTCGGCAACCGCACCTTGCTTGGAGCGGTGAGCATTTCCATATTGCTGTCTCTTCTCGCCATTTATACCGGCGCTGGACATTTCGTGCTTGGAACAGTTTCCCTGCCTCTGTCGCATTTGCTCGGAGTGTTCTTCATCGCCGCACTGCCCACGCTTCTGTTGTCTGCGCTGAAGGAAATGTTCGGACTGAAATGGCTCTGACGCTACCTTTGCTTAGAACGGCACTGAAGGTGCTAGAATGGACATCCTGAAGCACCCATTCGTTGTCAACTTCTTGGCAGAGGGTCTGCATTGTGCCTGGCCAGCATTCCGCCCACAAGGATGTCAGAGGAAGTTAAATTTTATGGCCTGATAACCCATACGCACGATCTAGTGACGCGCAGCGCGCAGTGTCGACCCCGGTGTCCCATAGAAGGCATTACAATCAACAAAGCCTATTCTTCGGGCCTAGTGAAACTGTGTTTCCCCCGCCTCTAGCGATACTGTCGTACCTTTTTCACCGCGAACGGCTGCAGGAACATCGGCTAGGGCGCAAATGATCGCACGACCGCCCGAGGATCGCACAAAGTCTTGTGCCGCCTGAACCTTGGGGCCCATTGACCCGGCGGGGAAGTCGTACTCATCCAATGAATCCGGAGTGATCGATCTAATTCCTGTTTGTTCAGGCGTTCCCCAGTTCAGGAACACGGCTTCTGCATCTGTAGCGATGACAAAGAAATCTGCGCCAAGGTTCTGCGCCAGAAGGCACGAGGCGAAATCCTTGTCGATGACGGCTTCGACCCCGACCAGTTTCCTTTCAGCGCCTGCCTCGTACATCGTCGGGATGCCGCCTCCGCCAGCAGCGATCACGGTCGCGCCCTTTTCCAGGATCCAACGGATCGGTTCGACCTGAAAGATACGTTTCGGGCGCGGCGAGGGCACCACGCGCCGCCAGTACTCGCCATCCGGTTTCACCGTCCAGCCCTTGTCAGCCGCCTCTTTCTTGGCGTCCGCTTCGGAATAAACCTGCCCGATGAACTTGGTCGGGTTGTCGAAGGCCGGGTCGCTTGGGTCTACCTCGATCATGGTCAACAGGGTGGCGATATGATGCTCGAAAGGCAGAATGTTACCAAGCTCCTGCTCGATCATGTAGCCGATCATGCCCATCGTTTCGCCGACCAAAACGTCCAGCGGGTACTCCTCGACATCCGTATACATAATCTCTTGCAGGGCCAGCATCCCGACCTGCGGGCCATTGCCATGAGTGATGACGGTTTCGTGCGCTTCGCAGAGCGGGGCGAGGGCTTCGGCGGCAATCTTCGCGTTCTTGCGCTGATTGTCCGCTGTCATCGCCTCCCCCCGTTTGAGAAGCGCGTTGCCGCCAAGTGCTACAACAACGCGTCCCATGGTTCAGGCTCCCAATGTCGCGACGAGGATCGCCTTGATCGTGTGCATCCGGTTTTCTGCTTGTTCGAACGCAATGTTCATATCGCTTTCGAAAACCTCCTCGGTCACTTCCATCTCGGTGATGCCAAACTGTTCGTGAATGTCCTTGCCAACTTTGGTCTCCAGATTGTGGAAGGCTGGCAGACAGTGCATGAACTTGACGCTTGGGTTGCCCGTTTTCTTCATCAGATCCATGTTTACCTGATATGGGCTCAGCAGTTTGATGCGCTCTGCCCAGACCTCTTTTGGCTCACCCATCGACACCCAGACGTCGGTATGAATGAAATCCGCGCCTTCGACAGCAGACGTATCGTCGGTGATTGTCACACGTGCGCCCGTCTTTTCGGCCCGCTCCATCGCCAATTCGCGCACGTCTTCATGGGGCTGGGTTTCTTTTGGCGAGATCATTCGAACATCGCAGCCCATGATGGCGCCCAGCATCAGAAGCGAATTGCCCATGTTCGATCGGCAATCACCCGAATAGGCATAGACGATGTCTTTGCGGGGCTTGTCTGCATGCTCGATCATGGTCTGCATATCGGCCAGCATCTGGGTCGGATGCCAATCGTCCGTCAGGCCGTTATAGACCGGGACGCCGGCATAGTCTGACAATGTCTCGACCATGTCCTGACCCGCGCCGCGGAATTCAATCCCGTCGAACATACGTCCCAAAACACGGGCGGTGTCCTTCATCGACTCCTTGTGCCCGATCTGTGAGCCCGACGGATCGAGATAGGTGATGTTCGCGCCCTGATCGTATGCTGCCACTTCAAAGGCGCAGCGGGTGCGTGTCGAAGTTTTTTCGAAGATCAGACAGATGTTCTTGCCGGTCAGCGACGGCTGTTCGGCGCGGGCGTATTTCGCGCGCTTAAGGTCGCGGGCCAAATCCAGCAGATACAGCATTTCACGCTGGCTGAAATCGGCAATTTTCAGATAGCTACGGCCTTTGAGATTGAATGCCATTTTATCTCTCCCTAACAAAAATCAGAGGGCGCAGGGGGCTGCGCCCATGGTAAATTCAATAGGCGGGGTCGCGGTCGATCGGGCAGGTCATACAGTGGCCGCCACCACGGCCGCGCCCAAGTTCCTGACCCGAGATTTCGATCACCTCGACACCGGCTGCGCGCATCTTTCCGTTCGTGAACGTGTTGCGCGCATAGCCGACAACAACACCTGGCGAGAGGGCGACGACGTTGTTGCCGTCATCCCACTGTTCGCGCTCAGCCTGGAACTCGTTGCCACCTGTAGAAATCACCTCGAGCGAATTCAGCCCCAGGGCTTCCTTGTAGACGTCAAACAGGTGCCCTTTTTCCACGTGGATATCCAAATCCCCACGATCGCCCGGACGGATCGAGATACATGTGATCTGATCCGCCACTTCAGAAAATGCGGTGACCTTGTCATGGTCGAGGCATGTAAACACAGTATCCAGATGCATGGCCGCGCGGCTCTTGGGCATTGCACAGGCGACAACACGCTCGGCGCCGCCCTTGCTGAACAGCGCTTCTGCGACCTGTGCGACAGCCTGCCGGGTCGTACGCTCACCCATCCCGATGAAAACCGTTCCATTGCCAACTGGCTGAACATCTCCGCCCTCAACCGATGCGAGACCGAAATCGTCGTCGCTGTCGCCCCACCAGAACTCAAACTCGGCGTCTTTGAACATCTTATGGTGCCGGTACACAGTTCGCATGATCAAGGTTTCCGGCTTACGAGCAGGCCAGAACATTGGATTCGTGGTCACACCATCGAAAATCCAGCAGGAGGGGTCTCGCTGAAACTGGGCGTTAGGGATGGCCGGAAGAATGAAATCACCCAGCGACACAAGATCGCCGAACTGCTCATCAATCATGCCTTTGGGAAGGTCTGCGAAGACGATGCCGCCGAGCATATGCCGAGCAAGCAACTTAGCATCCATCTCGTCAAGCCAGGCGCGCATTTCAACGGAAAAGCCCAGACCAACCATGTTGGGCGTAATCAGCCGATCCAGAAGAAAAGCGCGCGCCGAGGGGTCTGATCTGATCGCGTCTGCCAAAAGGTCCTGAATGTCGTAAACCTCGACCCCGCGTTCCCGCATGAGCGAGCAGAATTCAGCGTGATCCTTACGAGCCTGTTCGACCCAGATGACATCATCGAAAAGAAGCTCTTCGCAATTTCGCGGTGTCAGTCGGTCATGCGCCAATGACGGGCGCGAGACGATCACCTTATTGAGCTTTCCGATCTCGGAATGAACGCCGAGCTTCATTGTAACTCTCCTTTCGAACTATCCGTTTTTTGAATGTCTTCAACGTCATAGGCCTGGCTCCAGCGAACCCAGACATGGATAGGCACGCCCATAAGCAGCAATACAGAGCCAACCAAAACGGTTTCCGCACCCGAACCGACGAAGGCCCACACGGAATAAATGAACCCAAGGGCGCCCAGAACAACGACCTTCGCCAATTCTGGGCCATGCAGGACTTGCCCACCTTTTAGCCGGATCATAATCTCGGCCACAGAGCAGATGGCATAGGGCAACAGGCTGGCGACAACGGCGAGCAAAATGACAAAGTTGAATGCGGCGACCAGCCCTTGCGCATAGTTCATGATGATCAGAACCGAAGCCAGCGCATTCGACAGGATTAACGCATTGGCAGGCGTTCCAAATTTGGATTTTTGGCCCAAGGCTGCAGGAAAGACGCGATCCAAGGCAGCACCGTAAGGGACCTGGCCACTGAGCAGTGTAAAGCCGTTCAAAGTGCCAAAGGTCGAAATCACCGCGCCCACAGCAACAAGGACGCCGCCAACGGGACCAAACATCACCTCACCGACGGCTGCCAGAGGTGCGGCGGAAACAGCGAGCAACTCGGCAGGAATGACGCCCATCGAAACGGCGGTTACCGAGATATAGACGCTTGCGGCGAAAATCACGCCGATCACGGTGGCGCGCGGGATAGTCTTTTCCGGCTCGATAACATCACCAGAGGGAACCGTCGCAGATTCAAGACCCAGGTAGGCCCAAAGCGTCAGAGCAGCCGCGGCAGAAATCGCCGTAAACGCCGTGGTGCCGCTTTGATTGACCGGAACATAGTTCTCGGTGTTGATCCAGAAGATACCCAATGTGCCAATCAATATCAGCGGAGCGAGCTTGAGCACGGTGGTCACGATCTGAACCAAACCAGCCCCTTCGACCCCTCGGATGTTGACCAAGGTGAGCGTCCAGATTGCAACCAACGCGGTCGATAGGCCGTACATTGGCACTTCGATGATAATTGGGAACAGGAAACCCAGATATCCCACCAACGCGACAGCAACAGCTGCGTTCCCGGTCCAAAGTGCGATCCAGTACCCCCAGGCAATAATGAAGCCTGCAAAGTCTCCGAATGCTTCTTGCGAATAAGCGTAGGGGCCACCGGGTTTCGAAACGACGCGTGACAGCCTTCCGAAAATGATCGCGAGAACGAGCGCCCCTGCCGAAGTCAGAATCCACCCACCAATTGCGATTGGCCCAAACGGTGCAAGTGACGCTGGTAGAAGGAACACTCCCGACCCGATCATGTTTCCAACAACCAAAGCGATACAGGCCGTCAGCCCTAGGGCACCCGATGTCGAAGTCGTCTCTGGAGCGGAGCGATCGGTCATTGCGACGGCTCAGTTCGATGTTGTGTCTGAAGTCTCGGTTGCCGGCCCGTCGATCCCCGGATCAGTTATGGCCCCAACGGTAAGTGCGGCGCAGATGATCACGGCTAGAATTACGAGCAGCGGGAAAACAAAGCGCAGCCACCGGTCATATGACACACGACCAATGGCTAGCCCTCCCATGACGACGGCAAATGTCGGGTTGAACAGGTTCACCCATCCGTTTGCTGACTGATACGCTGTAACCACCAGGTCACGACCGACGCCCGCAAAGTCTGCCAGTGGTGCCATGATCGGCATCGAAAGCGTGGCCAGCCCTGACGAGGACGGCACCAGGAATGACATCAAGATCTGAATGCCAAACATCGCGTTGATAAAAGCAAACTCGCTCAGCCCCGAGACAAACCCCTCGGCTCCGGCGAGGATTGTGTCGGTGATTTTGCCCGCGTCCATAATGACGACAACACCGCGCGCGACGCCAATGATCAGGGCAACGCCCAGCAAATCGCGCGCGCCATCAACGAAGGTTTCCACAAAGGTCCCTTCGTCCATTCTGGACCCTTCATCCGTTTTCCCGACCCACCAAACGATGATGGACATCACCAGGAAGAGACCGGACATCTCGGCCATCCACCACCCCAGCGCGACAACACCATAGATCATGATGGCGAAGGTAATCCCGAAAAGAACCAGAATGATCGAACGCGTCTTGGTCATCTCGGGGAACGTATCATCGCCTTCCGAACCCTTTAGGAAATGCGCCCGGTTTTCCTCGGCCTGATCGGCCACCACGGACAATGACGGGTCGGCTTTCACGCGTGATGCGTATCGCATGACGAATGCGATGCCCGCAGCAAGACAAAGGACAAGGATAATGAACCTAAGAACGATCCCGTTCGTGAACGGAATACCCGCACCTTGCGAGGCAACAACTGTCGCAAATGCGTTGAAGGTTGAGCCCAGGGTCCCAACGCCTGCGCCCAGCATGATCACCGCAACCCCGGTCAAGGAGTCGTACCCTGCCCGAATAAAAACCGGAATGATCAGAGCGTAGAACGCGAGGGATTCTTCGGCCATGCCATAGCTTGTCCCGCCAAAGGCAAAGGCGATCATCAGGATTGGGATCATCAGGATTTCCCGCCCTGCCAACCTGTGCAGCAACCAACCGATGCCGGCGTCGATAGCTCCTGTCTTGGTGACAACCATCAGGAAACCGCCGATGACTAAAACAAACAAAGCGACATCAATCGCCGCGCTGGATGAACTTCCCAGAAGACCAGGATCGTACATACCTGCAATCGGGGCAAGGATAACTGCCGTAAGTCCTTGGGGGTTCGGCTCGACTTCGTGGTAGGTGCCCGGGACAGGCGCTTCGCTGCCCAGAGCTTCGTTCATCTGACGGTCGTACTCACCGGCCGGAATAACCCACGTAAGGGCGGCCACGACGGCAATCAGTATGAACAGAATGGTAAAGGCGGTAGGAAATTTGAACTTGGACATATGAAACTCGCGCTGGGTGAAGCTGAGGAACTGGGCAGTCAAATATTTGAATATTTATGTCTCAACTTAGTACTAACGCGGTGACTTGTCACTTTCGTAAAACGTGAGGTTGTCGAACACATTGAACAATGTCTGCCATGGGCTCTGAGCGGTCATTCAGTGAAATCTGCTCAATGTCTACTTTAAGGACATTTCTGCCATTCACGAAAAAGCACCGCGGATTTGAGGCTTGGACGACTACGTTTAGGCCAGTGAGTAACTTCGCCGACAAGTCTGACTTGTTTTCAACAAACTACTCGCGCAACATCTATGAACGTCCGGAACCAATTGGGAGGTTGGCATGGCGGAGCTACGCGAAATTGGTAAGACAGGGATACGGGTTCCTCGCGTCGGGTTTGGATCGACAGGGTTGGGAAGTATTCCGGAAATCTATGGGTATGAAGTTGAGGAAGACCGCGCGATTGATACAATTCGGGTAATTCTTTCGCAGCCAAATGCGTTCCTGGACACATCCCGTTGCTATGCCATGGGGCGAAGTGAAGAGCGCATAGGTAAAGTCATTCGTGAGCTTGGCGGTTGGCCGGAAGGGCGGGTGCTTTCCACCAAAGTCGACCGGGATATGGAAACCGGTGCCTTTGATGCTTCTCAGGCACGTAGGTCATTCGAGGAAAGTCTTTCGGCCCTAAGCGTCGACAGCGTCGATATACTCCACGTCCATGATTTCGAATATGCAAACGATCTATCTGAGGTCAAAGGACCGGGTGGCGCGATTGAAGAGGTGTTCCGTATCAAGGAGGAAGGTCTGGCAAAGGCGGTCGGAATCGCAGCAGGACGTATCGACTTGATGATGCCAATTTTGGAGGGTTGGGATTTTGACGTGGTCCTGACACACAACCGGCATACGCTGGTAAACGACAACGCGGCACCTCTGATAGAACTCGCGAAATCACGAGGCGTTTCGATATTGAACGCAGCACCTTATTCCGGAGGTGCACTTGCCCGAGGAAGCGCGATCCATCGCTTTTATGTCTATCGTCCTGCAGATGATGAAGTACTTGCGCCAATACAATCTGTTGAAGAGGTATGCGGGCACTACGATGTTCCAGTCGGGGCGGTCGCGTTGCAATACTCTTTGAAAAACGACGACATCACTTCGACCGTTTGCGGGGTGACGTGGCCTCAGCATGTTCAACAGGCGATGGAATGGGCAGAGTGGTCCATCCCAGATGGTGTTTGGGAAGAACTAGCCCAGCTCGGGATATCTTCGGAGGACCCAGAGGCATAAAGTGAAATCCCAGAGGGGCAGTATAGCAAACAATGCGGAAGATCATTCGAGACTTGATAAGGTGCTTAGAACCGGTTTTCGAAAAGGAAACGGTGTCCTCAGTACCTGCTAGTCTCGGCAAGGCCAATAATCAAAGGGATCAATATGATTGCATTACTATTTGCGTTGTTCACATGCGCCCTCGGGCTCGCTTACTATAAACTCGTCCGCCTTTCATACGCACTCTTCGTAGTTACGCTTTTGGCGAGCGTTTATTGGCTTAAATTTCATGCAACAACGCCGCTTTCAATCCAACTGTGAGATCGTTCCATGTCACCTGAATTTGCCCGAAATATGAACGCGCTTGGTGCCCTGGCTGTCTGCCTCGTGTTGGTTCTTGCATTCTATTTTCAACTTGTTCTCTACGAATTACCCTGTCCGTTATGTCTATTGCAGCGTGTCGGTTTCGTGGCCGTGGGGTTTGGGCTCGGGCTAAATCTGTTATGGGGCACGCGTGCAAGGAACTACGGAATCGTCCTTGTGGCAGCAATATTCGGTATCAGCGTTTCGATCCGCCAAATCCTACTGCACATAGTGCCCGGCACCGGGCACTATGGGTCTCCGGTTCTTGGTCTGCATTTTTACACTTGGGCCGGCATAGCCTTCGGATTGATCATACTCGGGACCGCAGTGATGCTTGTCTTTGAAAAGCAATATGATCTAGCCGCGGACGTCAGGGCATCGGAACGGTTCGGTGGAAGCAAGTTGGCCAAAACGGCTTTCATGTTGATCTTAGTTTTGGCAGTTGCTAACGCAGGCTCAGCTCTACTGGAGTGTGGACCAGGTATTTGCGACGATCCGCCAACAGACTACAAATTTTTGGATAAGCTTGAGTAAGCAAGGGAAACTTAGGTCGAGGTGCGAGCTTGTGCGTAGTTTTTCTGGTATTTCGCCGCCCAAAATCAAAGAAGATATTCAGAGGCGGTCTCTCGCTTGATTTTGATTGCAAGCAGTTACCAACAAGGAAATTTAAAACTAGTAGTCAACTAAATGGTCACGGTTAAGGCAGGTGACCGCTTTGGCCTCAGAGTAGTACTTTGCAGCAATCCACGTGCGTCTCTGCTATAGTGTTTAACCTTGGTTCAATAACATCACACCTTGTGCTACGCCTCGCTTGATATCGAATTTAGTGTGGCATGTATGATGAGGCCTTTTCTCTATAACTAGAAATTTATCATAAACTTAACAGGATTTTGCAGGCTTAGTGATACTGCCTTCGTCTCCGCCACAACCTCGAATTCTGGCGCCTTTCGAATAGATTGCTACGCCAGCTCGGCTAGAGCCGTGTCGATCCGGGACAGCATCGGAGATTGGCCCGCAGTCTCAACGATGACGCGGGCTTTGCTCAGGTGTTGCACGGCCAATTGCTTTTTCTTGCGGGCTTTGTAGAGCAACCCAAGGATCATGTCGCAGCGGGCTATATAATGCCCCTTGTCGTCGAATTGGGGGTTGCTGCGCACCTCGTCCAGCATAGCAACCAGTTTCTTTTCGCCAAAGAACAGCACCCAAAGGATCGAGCGGCAATTCCGGAGAAAGACGCCGGCCGACGCTCCGCCCTCACCGGTCAGGATTGCAAGGTACATTTCGCATAGGAACAGACGCGCCCAATCGGCCGAGACTTTGGTGCCTTCGTCCGTGCGCTTTTGAACGGCTCGTTCGATCTGACGAAGCCCGTCTGCGATGCGTCCCTTCAGGGCATAGGCAACCCCCAGCATCGTTGCCGGGCCCATGGTGAACAGCGTCCAGCCGTGTTCGTTGCAATTGGCGATATGGGCCTCGATGATCTCGATTGCGCCGGGTGTTTCGGTGGGCACCATAGCTGATACGCGGGCGGCCTCGGCGATGGCGCGCTCGAACTCGACTTTTGAAGCCTTGTGCGCCTCTTCCGCGATGGCCAGCGCTTTTTCGTGGTCATCTGCAACCATGGCGATCAGGGCTTTCATCGCTGTGCCATAGCCCAAAGCCCTTGGGTCGTTGGTCTTTTTGCCCAGTGCTATCATCTTGTCTGCGGTGGCGTGCGCGCGGGCGACACGGCCGCGAGTCAGTTCGTTCCAACCGATGGTGGCGAGGTAGAAGTTCTGGATATAAGCGTCGTCGATCTTTTCCAGTTCGGCCTCGATCACGCGCGCTTTGGCTTCGAACTCTGCGTTTGAAATCGGCGAGAAATAGATCGACACAGAAAGTTCATTCACCATGGCATAGGCCCGTGAGGCCGGATCGCCAAGTCGCTCAGCCATGGCGGTCAGATCCTGTTGCACCCAGTGCGCCTCACGGTATTTGCCATTGCAGACAAGACAGGACACGTAGTGGTGCAGGAACAGCGCGTGATGAGAGCTGTCGCCCACCTGTTCAAGGATGGGGCGCACGGACCCGGCAAGGTCAATGATCGTTTTGACCCTGAGCGAGATGTTCGAACACAGCGCAAAGCTGGCCAGAAACGCGGCGAACTCGGGCTTTGAGGCGCAGTCTGGATCGCTTTCATAGAGGGCGTAGGCTGCCGTGTAGTAATTGTTGGCTTCGTCCAGCGAATAGACGCCCAGAGACTTGTCCCCGGCCATCGCCGTATACCGAAACGCCTTGTCGGTCTGGTCCGTCTGGCCGTAGTGGTAGGCCAACATTTCGGCCACTTCCTGCAGGCGGTTTGCGTTACGCAGAACCAGACACTCGGCTACTTCAAGATGCAGGCCTGCGCGGCGAGTGGCCACAAGGCTCTGATACACCGCATCGCGCAGTAGAACGTGCTTGAACACGTAGTCCGAGGAGTTTTCGTCGCGATACAACACGTCCTGAGCCTGAAGTCGCTGCAGAGCGTCACCGGTTTCAGCGGGGTCTTTGGCCAGTTGTGAGAGCAGACCCGGATCAAACCGTCGCCCAATGACGGCGGCGGCTTGCAGCAGGTCCCGATCCTCGGCTGACAGACGATCAACGCGGGCGGTCAGCAGGTTCAACATGCTGGCCGGCAGGTCGGCTTGCGCCATGTCGATATCCAGATGCGCCTCGGCCGCGTCGACCCGAAGGCTGCCTTGCTCCAACAAGTAGGTCAGGATTTCTTCGCCAAACAGCGGGTTACCACCGGCACGTTCGGCCAGTTGCCGGTCCAGTCCAGCGGGCAAAGTGGTCACGCCCAGCCGGTTGCGCGCCAGGTTGGCGAAATCCTCGGTCACCAGCGGTTTCAGCGCGATGGTCCGAACCTTGTCGTCATCGCGCCACGCAGGCGTGTATTCCGGGCGGTGCGTCTGGATCAGCAGCAGGTTGGTCAGGTCCGACCGGTTGACGATGCCCTGCAGCAACTCTTCCGAGGCGCTATCGATCCAGTGGCTGTCTTCGATGAACAGGATCACGGGCTGCTTGGCGCATCGCGCCTTCAGCAGTTCAGGCAGTAATTCTCGGGTGCGCAGGCCAATGAGAACGCCGTCAAGCCCGTCCAATGCGTCTGGAGGGGGCGTTAGACCCAGCAGGTTCATCAGCAGACCTAGGTTCTGTTGAGAAAAGCACTCCCAAGCCTTCAGGCCGGTCTCAATCTTGTAGGCGATGCGGGTCGGGTTGTCCTGATCCTTGATGCGGAAACCGGTTCGGACAATCTCAATGATCGGTAGGAAGGGAACCTGCTGCCGATCTGCAAAACAATAGCCTGTCAGGACATCAATCTGATCGCGGGGCAGGCGGTTGAGGAATTCGAACACAAGCCGGGTTTTGCCCAAGCCTGGTTCCGCCACCAGATCTACCACCGAAACGCCGTTGCGCGCCTGAGCCAGCGCATCGGCCAATTGGGTCAGCTCGCTGTCACGCCCCACATAGGTGCTGAGACCACGCGCGACCGAGGCATCAAATCGCGAGGCATCGGCCCGTACGGATTGTAGTTGCCACAGTTTCTGAGGGGCAGCGAGACCTTTGAGCTGATGTTCCCCATCAAAGCGCAGCTCAGTCACCCATTCGACAAGGCTTCGGGTCTTGTCGCAGATCAGCGTACCACCCGAGGGGGCCAAGTTTTCGATGCGCGAAGCCATGTTGACCGTGCTGCCCACCGCTGTTGCCGGGCCGTCTGCGCCCTGTACGGCAGCCATCAGAACGGTGCCGGAACTGATGCCGACCCGCATCTGAGGGCGCACACCAAAGCGGGCCTCGATCTTTTGGGCGGAAGCATGGAAAGCGTGATGAATGGCGTCGGCGGCGCGGCAGGCCCGTTCGGCCGGGTCCTCTAGCGCGTCAGGGATGCCGAACAGCGCCATGATGCTGTCCCCGGCAAAATCGCGGACCGTGCCGCCATGCTGAGATACAGCGCCCGACAGGGTGTCATAGACCAGGCGCACAAACTCCAACGCTTGTTCTTCGTCCAGTTTCGAGACGATCGACGTATAGCCAACCATATCCGCAAACAGGACCGAGACCTGACGCCGCTGCCCCAGATCGCCCTGTTGTTGTGTAGATATGACCCCGCCGTCCTGCATTACCACCGGAGTGATACAGCAGCAAAGCACGCGCCGCCAGCCGTTGCGGACATGTTGGTGTGATTGGCCTGTGAAATGTACGCGAAAATGTCACGCAGAGACGCGCGGATGCCCGCAGCCCTGTGACCGGGCTGCGGGCGTGGACTTACTTGAACACGTCCACCAGATCCGAGACGCTGACGCCTTCTTTGATCTCTTTCAGTCGGGCAAAGATCAAGGCGATGGTGATGCTGAGCCAACCATAGGCAATCGCGTTAAGCGCGGCCTCAAAAAAGACCCAGGGACCCAAAGATGCCGTTGGATCAGCAATTCCGGAGAACCCGAACGCGGCTGCAAAGGCAAATGTGACTACCATGACGACCAGCACAATACATAGACCCATCAGGATCAGCGCGCCGATGATGGGCCAACGGTAGTTCTTGGTCAGAGTCGCGCTGCGTCCCATCGCGCCGAACCCGGCCCTGTCGATCACAATGGCCGGTACGATGACGGAAAACACAGCGTAGATCCAGATACCCGGCACGACCAGAAAAACAAGGCCGATAAAATACAAGATCGTCGTTGCGATCGACAGAACTGCAATGGCGGGCAGGTTGACGACAGCCGCCGAGAAATAGCTGCCAATACGCGCCGCACGCCCCAATTTTGCGTCATAGGCGAACTGTATGATCACAGCCGTGGTGACGGCATATGCGAGCAATGTGATCAGAGCCGACACGATCACGCCAGAAAAGAAGGCGGTATTGTCGAAACTCGCGGTGCCAATATCGTCGAAAGACTGCGCCACCGTGTAATTGTTCACAATGACTTCGATCAGGGCCGGAATGAATCCCAGCAGAAGCACAAGGTGGAGCTTTTTGAAAAAGATCGAAAACGTCTCGCCGACAATGGCTCCGACGCCTAGGGGCATGTGAGCCTCGGGGTATTCGGGATTGGCCGTATCTGTCATTTTTTGTTCCAAACCATTCTAATGTTCTGTCTCTGATAGAGCCTTGAGAACGGGTTCATCCTCAAGACGAGTTTCGTTTTTCTGCTTCTCGCTTGGGTAAATCTGCAACAGGCGTGGTTAGCCCTGTTTGTCTGCCTCGGCGTGGAATTTATCGGCGCGTTTGTCGCCGAACAACTGGCGCTGTTCCAAGAAGGCGCGTTGTGCTTTGTAGAAGGCCTCGAGAAAGGCAAGCTGGTCTTCTGGTCGTACCGCATCGGCATAGTCGATCTTGCGCCGGACCTGCTCCACAATTGCGGCCATGGTTTCCTTTTTTCGCTTGTGCGCCTCGGGCCCGGTCGAGCGTGCTGCGCCGCGCAGAAACCCTTCGAGGGTCTGCAACTCGAACGCGCCGTAATGTTCAAGCTGATGGGTCAGGAACTGGAACCGGGGTTGGGTCGCGGTGGCAGGTTTGATCGCCTTGGACATATCCGGCAGCAGGATCGGTTTGGGCAGGTGGATCACATAGGTGCCTGCGATAATGTCCCCCAGCCGTTGGCTACGTTTGTTGAACACCGGTACCGCTACTACGCCCAGCACCCAGGCGAGCGAGATCAGCGACGGGATCAGAGCCTCGGCATTCAGGGTCAGAACCAGCGTGCCAGGCAGGAAAATCTCGGCCTCTTTCATCAGGTTGCGAACGACAAGCGATTGCTTTGTCAGCGCCTGACCATCGGCCGAGACAACCTTGATCTTCATCATACGCTTGCCGATTGTCTGGCCGTTCCACACCAGTTCGGACGCGGCGTAGTAGGGGATGCGGATGATGAAGAACAGCATCGCAGCAACGGCTATCAGCGCCTCAGGTGGGACAACTTCGATGGCCAGCAAAAGCAAGAAGAGGGCGATGGCACCTACCCCGGTGATCAGGATATCGGCGAATTGGGCGGCCATGCGCACGCCCACACCCGCGACCCGGAAGTAGAGCGGTACACCCTCGGGGGGCAGCAGACGGTCGAGCTTGGGTTGCGTCATGACCGCTTCCTTCCGCCCAAGCAGAACCACAGCAGCCACAGCGCGCCGATCCCCCAGCCGATCGCAATGCGTGTGGTGCGGTCCTGTACCAACTGCCTGCCGAAACCTTCCAGCAGGGCGGCGGCAACCAGCATCATGGCGGCGATAAGCGCCAGTTTCACCGCATCATGCCCGGCGGCCCGCAATGCCGCGCGGCGTGTGAGCTGGCCGGGGAACAGTACGGCGAGGCCCAGTTTCAAACCGCCCGCGCCCGCGATGCAGATCGCTGACAGCTCGGTCACGCCGTGGATCGACAGCCAGCCAAACAGGTCCCAGCCCAAGCCCCGATCAATGTGCAGCGCGTAAAACACGCCCAGAATCAGGCCGTTATAGAACAGCAAAAGAACCGTTGGCGCGCAGAGGAATGCCCCAAGCCCAAATACAAAGATCGCGATGCGTGTGTTGTGCGAGAACAGGTAAGTGGCAAAAGCCCCCAGCCCGGACCCGTCTTCCTCTCCGTAGATGGCCGAGCGCAGATAGTCCGTGCTGGCGTCCGGCCCGCGCCCTCCGGCCAGTTCGGTGGGCATGAAGACAAAGAACCATTCGGGATTGTCGAAGTAGAAGAAATACCCGGCGATAGCGCCAGCCGCCATGCACAGAAACCCCAGAAGGGTGACGCGCCAGGAGGACCGCATCGCTTGTGGCCCACCGCTGGTCATGAACTTGCGGATGATCCCGCCCAGCCGTTGTTGCGGGGCGTAGACACTCAGATAGGCGCGGCTTGTCAGCGCCTCGAGATATTCCAGCAGCCCACGGTCCAATGAGATTTCGCGCGCGATGGACAGAGATGTTGTGGCCTGCCGGTAGAGGTCGGCCAGATCGCGCGCCTCTTGAAAGCTCATACGGTGCAGGCCCTGACCTTCGGCCTTGTCGACCAGATCGGACAAACGTCGCCAGTCGCTTTCGCGTTCCTGCCGGAACCGGGCCGAGCGGATCAGGTCAGCGTCAGACATCAGATCATCTCTCGCGCTTTGATTTCCAGATAGGTCGAGATCAGCCGCGCCGAGATCTCGCCCGGTTCGGCGTCTATCACGGTCACACCGATCTGTTGCAGCCGTTCCAGCACAAGGCGGCGTTCGCGCAGAAGCTGCCCGGTCGAGACGGTCTCGGCCACGTCGTTCATGTCCTGCGGGGCTGTGTTGACCTGCGCCTCGAGGATCGGATCACGCAGGGTGACGAAAACGATCAGGTGCCGCTTGGCCAGCGCGTTGATGTTTTCGACCATCAACTCGGCCGAGGTGGTGTCGACGAAATCCGAAAACACGATGATCAGGCTGCGTTTCGGGGTGCGCCCGTTCAGCTCGGTCATGGCGAGGGTGTGGTTGGTCTCGACGCTTTCATATTGCAGTTCGGCCGTACGGCTGCGCAGTCGGGTGAACGCTGCGCGGCCCGGTTCGGGGGGCAGGAACATGCGCGGCTTGGCGTCATAGGCGTAAAGTCCGACCAGATCCCCCCCGATGGCTGCGGCCCAGGCGGTGGCAAGTGCCGCGGTGATGGCATGGTCGATCTTGGGCAGGCCCGCGATCTCCTCGCGCATCTGATAGCCGTTGTCCAAGGCGATGATGACATGGTGGTTGCGCTCGGCCCGGACCTCTTTGGCGACCAAAGACCGATGCCGGGCGGACCGCTTCCAATCGATTGAGTTCGCATCCATGCCGGGTACAAAATCCCTCAACTGGTGAAACTCTGTGCCCTCACCGATGGCGCTGTTTTCCTTTACGCCGAACAGGCGTGATTGGACCGTCGTCGAAATTTCACCCGATTGCACCCGGCGGATGTTGGGTAAGACCGCTATCTCAAGACCAAAGGCGATTTTCGCGACGAATTCGAACAGTTTGAAGCGGGAAGACAAGCTGAGCCATAGATGTGAGAGGCGCCATGTCCCCCGGCGAATGGCGCGAAACGGAATGCGAGCCTGACCGCTGGACAGGTCGAACCGGGCCGGTCCTTCGAGCCCTTCGGGCCAGTGTACCTGCCCGGTCATGCCCGAGGTTGCAGGACTGACGGTCAAGGCGATCTCATCCTGTTCGCCCACGAAGATATCACCCAGCGGCTCTACCGAGACTGAACGGCGGCGCGGCCAGGACAACAGCAGGTCACCTATGGCCAGCACGCACAGAACCACCCACGGCACCCCGGCCACGGTGCGGGTTGCGTCGCCCATGACAACGGCAACCAGCGACAGGCCAAGCGCCACGCAGGCCGCCACCAGCAATATGCGCGAGGGACGGATCAGCGGGGGGCCTCGATCTGGTTGAGGATGTTCTCCAACACTTGCTGGGGACCGCGCCCTTCGATCTCAGCGGCGGGGGACAGCACGATACGGTGTTGCAGCGCGTGGATGATCAGGGTTTTGACGTCATCAGGAATGGCAAAATCGCGCCCGTTCAAGGCTGCTGTCGCGCGGGTCGCCCCGGCGATGGCATCCGCGGCGCGGGTCGAGGCCCCAAAGGCGATATCAGCGCTTTCTCGTGTGGCGCGCACCAGACGCAGGATATAGGCGAGAATGTCGTCATCCAGCACGATCTCATCAATCAACTGCCGGGCCGCTGCCATCGTCGGAGCGTCCAGCAGAGGGCGCACCGTTTGCGTTGCGCCTATGGGATCCAGCGGCGCATTGGCATGCTGGCGTAGGATCGAAAGCTCGACGTCTTCGGGCGGGAAGCTGAGGTTTGCCTTGAACAGGAAGCGGTCCAGCTGCGCCTCCGGCAGCGGGTAAGTGCCTTGCTGTTCAATCGGGTTTTGGGTGGCAACAACTATGAACTCGGACCCCAGCGAATGATCGGTGCCGTCGATGGTCACCATGCGTTCGTTCATCGCCTGTAGAAGCGCGGCTTGGGTCTTGGGCGGCGCGCGGTTGATCTCATCCGCCAGCAGAATCTGGCTGAAGACCGGGCCTTTGGTCAGAACAAACTCGCTGGTCTGGAAATTGTAGATCGAAGTGCCCAGAACGTCGCCTGGCATCAGGTCAGGTGTGAACTGAATGCGCCCGAATTCTAGGTTCAGTGCCCCAGCAAAGCTGCGCGCCAGCAGCGTCTTGGCGGTGCCCGGAGGTCCCTCAAGCAGCACGTGGCCGCGCGCAAACAGCGCCGTCAGCAGCAGGTCAACCGCCTCTTCCTGGCCTTGCACAACTTTGCCGATCTCAGCCCTGAGGCTTTCGGCATGGGAAAACAATTCATCAAGCGTCATCGGCAAGTTGCTCCAGTATCAACTCAAATTGGTCCACATAGGGAATGGCATGTTCCGGCCCCAGATGCGGGGGGAGGGCGCGGATAGATGCGATCAGATCTTCCAGTTTCGCAGTCAGGTCCGGTTTTCGGGCGCGAATATAGTTGAGGTACGCGCCCTCGGGCGTGCCGCGCAGGGCGTGCGAGGCGCCAAAGACCGATGCCGCGCGGGCGCGCAGGCGGGTGTCGATGAAATCCGACAGCAGCGCACCGTCCTGATCGGTCATCCGCATCAGCCGCGCACGGACCCGATTGGCGGTGCGTTTGCCTGACCCGAGACCCAGCGACAGATCCGCAACCGGCCCGCTGCGCACCCCGCCGCGCCAGATCGCAAGGGCCAACAGAAGCCCCGCGCCGATCCAGAGCGTCAGGAAGGGCGGTTCGAACAGGCGTTTCAGATCGTCCCAGGTGCGTTCGCGCGCGACATGCTGTTGCGGGTCGGTCAGCCAGTTACGGTCGCTATAGTCGATGATGATCCGCTTCTCGCCCGCGATCTCGGGCAGCACCTGCGCCGCGATCCGGGCATTGTCGCCCGGAACCAGCCCATGGTTGTTCATCAAATCCGGGTCGGACAGAACATGGACGTTCTGCTGTTCACCGTCGCCGGGCAGCGGGCAAAGGCCCAGAACCATAGCGCCCCGACGGCCCACTAGCGGCTCGCAGCCTTGCCCGTCAAAGACCTGCGCCGCGTAGAGGCGGGCGGTCAGCGCATCGTCAGAGGCCACGTCAAAGTCAGTGAACGGAACTCGGGCCGAGCGGATTGTGCCGACATTCGAACCAACGATCCCATGCAGAACCGCCTCGATCCCTTCTTCGGGGGACAACAGAATAGGGTGCCCCAACCCCGTCAGCCTCAGGCCCGAGCGCCATTTAGGCAAGATCACAAGGCTGGGGGTGGACTGCGCCTTGTCGCGGATCACGTCCAGAGTCTGATCGAACTCATCCGGTTGCAGTAGCAGTTCGTCTTTGGTTTGCGCGCGCGCCCGATCTTTGCCCGGCTGAGTGTCATAGATGGGCTGGATCAACAGGCCGATAGTGCTGCGGTCCAGCGGCCAGCCTCCGGTAAAGGTTTGCGCCGTGTGGCCTTGATCGCGCAGCCACAGCTCTAGCCCGTCGAACCCAGTTGAGGAGTCGCGCAGCGCATATTGTCGACCGGCCATCACATAAAGGAATATGCCGATGCACAACGCGCCGATGATGCCAAAGATGATCCAGTCGACCCGGACCCGCTCGGTTGCTGCAATATTGGTCGTATCGCTCATGAACGGACCTCGCGCAGGATGGGGCGGATGCGCGCAAGCAGCGCATTGAAGTCGGGATCGCTGATGGAGCGATGGCCGAAATGCACCCGTTCACTTTCCAGCACCAGTGCGCGCAGATCCGGGATGTACCAGAGGCTCTGCGGCAGGCTGCGCAGCGCCTCGCGATGGGTCCAGCTGCGCTTGAAAAGAACCTCATTGGCCGTCAGGCAGCGGGTCAGGACCAGTTGCGCCAGCCCGACGACCGCCTGGTTGCGATCCTCCTGCCTCAGGATGGCGTCCAGATCGGGCAATTCCTCGTCTGTCTCGGGCGTGTCCACTGACGGCTTTCCGTCGCGCTTTGCGTTGCCCGCCCCCGACCGGAAAGAAACCGCCGTTCGACCCACGCTGAGGTACAGGATCCACGCCAACACGGCTAGAACCAGTGCCGAGACGATCCCCATCGTCCAGTTGGTATCAAGCGAGGCGGTTTGAGACTCTTCGTCAGGTGTGGGTGAGAATTTGGTGTCCAGCGGAGGTGCCGGTTGGGTGGGGTCAAAATACACTACATCCGTGTCGATCCCGCGATAGCGAACGGCCTTTAGATAGTCCTGCCCCGAGGGGCTAAGCTCGGCTGGGGAAAGCGCTTTCTCTTGCGCTGTCACCAGTGTGGGAGCGCAGAAAAGAAACGATAGAAATAAGGCCGTCAAAAAACGCATTGGGCTATCGTTAGTTCACTCTCGTCATGCACGCAATCGGCAGAATGCGCCTCGCGCATGGATTCACCACGGCGGGCACTCGACCGGTGTTTGTCGCGCCCATGTGGCGATTTCATGACAGGTTTTCAGAGCGAGGTCGGATGTATCTATTCGGGCTCTTCCGCATAGAGACCAAGCTCATGCCTGCGCTGGTGGAACCGCGCGACGCGATCGACGATCTCATCGCTGGAAACAGCGATCACGAATGACAAAAGCGTCTCAAGCAATGCAATGGTCGAGACTGACGAGGGGAAGAATTGCGGCGTGTCCGCAGACAGAACAAACCCGTGCTGCGCGTTCAGGATCACCGGGCTGGCCGGGCTGTCCGAGATGCCAACGACCGTCATACCCTGCTGTCGCGCCAGCTTGATCGCCTCGATCACTTCGGTCCGATAGGGGTGGCAGGTAATCGCAATGAGCACGTCCTGTTCATCCGCCCAGGCCAGATCGTCCACCGGGGTCGAGCCGGAACGGGGGATGGCGTGAAACTGCTTCATTCCGGTCGAGGCCAGATAGGTGAAGTTGCGGGCGTTCGAGTTGTTTACCCCGACGCCCAGCGTAAAGATCTGGCGGCAATTCCAGATATCTTCGGCGGCTGCCTGCAGTTGTTTGGCATCGATCCTGGCAAAGGTCTCTTCAATATTGCGGATCGCGGCGCCGATCATGTCGGCATAAAGCCCGCCTAGCTCACCGGACTTGCCGATATCCTGAAGCCACCGGGCGCGGTCAGGAAATGAGACCGATCCCTGCCGGATTGCCTGCCGGAACGGCGCGCGAAAATCCTCATAGCCTTCAAAGCCGACTTGCCGGGCCATACGGACAAAGGTGTTGGGTTTGACATTGGCGGCTTCGGCAATTTCACGCACGGTCGAGACACCGACATCTGTGGGGTTCTCCAACACATAGCGCGCGGCCTTTTGGGCCTCGGGTGTCAGGGCCTCCCATTCCTCGGCCAGACGGTCGAGAACGATTGATGATACATTTGTGTCATTCATTGTTGACCGTGGTACACTTGTGAAATTAGCCTGTCGAGCAGATTCGCACACCGGACGCACCAAGATGGTCGAAAACGCCGGTATGTGGCCCCCGAAACACCTCTGCCGACCTGCGGCGCATTTGAGGAGACTACTGGATGAGTTTGCCTGACACAATGAAGGCGATGGTTACCATGGGTCACGGCGGGTTGGAGCAGATGGTGCTGCATGAAAACTGGCCCCGCCCGGAGCCCGCTGCTGGTGAGGTGTTGATCAAGGTTGCCGCCTGCGGGCTGAACAACACGGATGTGAACACACGCTCGGGCTGGTACTCCAAGACCGTCACAGATGCGACCACGGGCGGTGCGTTTGAAGAGGTGGGCGAGGATGACCCGACCTGGGGCGGCGCTCCGATTACTTTTCCTCGTATTCAGGGTGCCGATATCTGCGGTGAAATCGTTGCCGTCGGTGCGGGCGTGGATGCTGCGCGGATTGGCCAAAGGGTGATCACCGATGGCTGGCTACGCGATCCGGATGATCCCAGCAACATGGATAAAACGGGCTACTACGGGTCCGAACGGGATGGCGGTTTTGCTGAATACGCAACGACGCTGGCCGTCAACGCGGTGCCGATCAAATCAGACCTGTCGGATGCCGAACTGGCGACCTTCTCCTGTTCCTATTCCACGGCCGAGGGCATGCTGACCCGGGCAAATGTCACGGACAAAGACACGGTTCTGGTGCCGGGAGCCTCTGGTGGTGTTGGTGGCGCACTTGTGCAGCTGGCCAAGCGGCGTGGTGCGCGGGTGATCGCGTTGGCGTCCGAGGCCAAACACGCCGATGTTGCCGCTCTGGGTCCAGACATGATCCTTCCGCGCGCGCCGGAAAACCTGCGTGCAGCGCTGGGCGATGAGAAGATCACTGTGGTGGCCGACGTGGTCGGTGGTCCCTACTGGGCGAAGTTGATCGACATTCTGGAGCGGGGCGGGCGTTATACCTGTTCAGGTGCCATCGCTGGCCCGATGGTCGAGTTTGACCTGCGCACGTTTTACCTGCGCGATCTGACCTTCACAGGCTCAACGGTGATTGATCCGCAAGTCATGCAGAACCTTGTGAAATACATTGAAACGGGTGAGATCAAACCGGCCTTGGCAGCCACCTATCCGCTTGAGGAGCTTCGGGAAGCGCAAGCTGCGTTCATTGCCAAGCAACACACCGGCAATATCGTGGTGATCCCATGACCTTGGATGATGTGCTGCAGGCCGCGTATTTGGTGCATCAAACGCACCCTGATCTGTCCGCCTTTGGCGCGTGGCCGTCTGACCTGTCGGCGGTAGAACTTGAGCCGAACCATATCCCTGCTGCGGATCAGGTGCGCGAGTTGACCCTTCCAGGAAGTGCTGTGACGCAGGCTTTGGTCGAGGCGATCAAGTCGACTGCGCATTTGGCCCAGTGGAAACACACCTACACGGTGGAGGAGGTCGGTGCCGAGTTCCTCAGCCGCTATGGCTACTACGAATTGTTCGGCCCGACCGGTCATTTTCATTCAACCCAGCTGCGCGGTTATGTCGGCTATTGGGGGCCGGGTCTGGCCTATGACTGGCACAGCCATCAGGCGGAGGAGCTTTACCTGACGCTGGCTGGGGGTGCTCTGTTCAAAGTCGATGGGGATGAGGCGTTTGTAGCCGAGGGTCAGACCCGCAGTCATGAAAGTTGGCAAAGCCACGCGATGACCACGACGGATCAGCCGATCCTGACCTTTGTGCTTTGGCGCGGCGAAGGGATGGGCGATCTGCCCAGAATGGACGCAGCATGAAGATTACCCGGATCCGCGTGTTTCAGACCGGGCTGCCCTATGTTGGCGGCGCCTATGTCTGGGGGGCGGGGAATGCGATCGAGACGGCCACGGCCTCGGTCGTGGTCATCGACACGGATGCAGGCTTGCAAGGCTGTGGTGAGTTCACGCCCTGCGGCGAGAACTACATGGTCGCGCATTCCGAAGGCGTTGTCGCGCTGGCACGACTGGTTGCGCCGCACTTGCTGGGAGAAGATCCGCGTCAGGTTGGCCGGATCGAGCAGTTGATGGACCATCTGGTGCAGGGGCATGGCTACGCGAAGGCTCCGTTCGATGCGGCGTGCTGGGATATCCTCGGGCAGGCCTGCGATCAGCCAGTCTGGATGCTACTGGGTGGAAAGCTGACGGATGGCGCACCCATGTACCGGGTCGCGCCGCAAAAGGCGGTAGATGAGACCGTGGCCGAGATGAATGCCTATCGCGATCAAGGCTACCGGCAGTTTCAGATCAAGGTTGGTGGTGACTGGGCCACCGATATTGACCGTATCCGCAGCACGGTTCCCTTGCTGCAGCCGGGCGAAAAGGCGATGGCGGATGCCAATCAGGGTTGGCGGGTCGACAATGCGATCCGGGTGGCGAGGGCCACGCGAGATCTGGATTTCATCCTCGAACAGCCCTGCCGCACCTATGAGGAATGCCAGCAGGTCCGCCGTGTCGCAGAACAGCCGATAAAGCTGGACGAATGCGTGACTGGTATCCAAATGGCACAACGCATTGTCGCCGATCGAGGGGCCGAGATCTGCTGTCTGAAAATCTCGAACCTCGGTGGGCTCAGCAAGGCGCGGCGGGTGCGGGACTATCTGGTCGAAAACCGCATTCCTGTGGTCAGTGAAGACACCTGGGGAGGTGAGATCACAAGCGCGGTTGTGGCGCATTTTGCGGCTTCGACTCCGCCCGAGTATCTTCAGAACACCACTGACCTGATGAACTACAACACCCGGTCGACCGGAATTGGCGGCCCGGAGTCGCGGAATGGCAAGCTTTATGCCTCGGATACGCCTGGGTTGGGGGTCGTGCCGGATTTCGAAAGCCTCGGCGCACCGGTAGAGGAGTTCTGCCTTTGAGAGACCAAGCCAAAGCAACCCAGATGATCGACGACGCGCGCGTACGAGTGACTCGGTTTGACTTTGCCCCCGGCGCTGAAACCGGCTGGCACCGCCATGCGATGGACTATGTGATCACCGCCGTCACCGATTGCCACATGCGGTTGGAGTTGCCCGATGGAACCGTCAATGAGGTGACAGTGCCTGCCGGAACATCATATCGCCGGGACCAAGGGGTCGAACACAATGTGATCAACGCGGGGGACCACCCCATGTCCTTTGTCGAAGTGGAACTGAAATGAAGATCACTCGACTAACGGTTTTTCAGGTCGATCTGCCGCTGGAGCATCCCTACTGGCTGTCTGGCGGACGGCTGAAGTTTGAAAATCTCGACGCAACGATAGTGAAGGTTGAAACGGATGCGGGCCTGACGGGGTGGGGCGAAGGCACTCCCTGGGGTCACACCTATGTACCCGCGCATGGGCCGGGTATTCGGGCTGGGCTCGAAACCATGGCTCCGTTCATTCTGGGTCTTGATCCCCGCAAGGTGCTGGAGGTCGAACGCGCGATGGACCTCGCACTGCCCGGTCATCTCTATGCCAAAAGCCCGATTGATATGGCGTGTTGGGATATCGCCGGTCAGGCGGCGGGCCTGCCGATTGCTGATCTGATGGGCGGAGGCTCTCGCACGCCGCGCCCGATTGCCTCGTCCGTCGGGGCGAAGACCGTTGAGGAAACCCGCGAAGTCATCGAACGCTATCGCAGCCGGGGTTACATCGCGCATTCGGTCAAGATCGGTGGTGATGTGGAGAGAGACATCGCCCGCGTTCGGGATGTGGAAAGCCTCCGCCGACCGGGTGAAATTGTCCTCTACGACGTCAATCGAGGCTGGACTCGGCAACAGGCCCTGCGCGTGATGAGCGCCTGTGAGGACCTGAACGTGATGTTCGAACAGCCGGGCGAGACGCTGGACGACATCGCAGCGATATCGGCGAAACATGCCTCGCCCGTCTCGGTGGATGAGTCGCTTGTCACCTTGCAGGACGCCGCCCGGATCGCGCGGGATGGTCTGGCCGAGATATTCGGGATCAAGCTGAACCGGGTCGGTGGGCTGACCAAGGCCGCGCGGATGCGGGACATTGCGCTGGCCCATGGGATCGACATGTTCGTCATGGCGACCGGAGGGTCCGTTCTGGCCGATACCGAGGCGCTGCATCTGGCCGCCACCATCCCCGATGACAATTGCCACGCCGTCTGGGCTTGTCAGGATATGATCACCGTCGACATCGCAGGCGGGCGCGGCCCGCGCAACGTGGACGGCCATCTGCATCTGCCCGAAACGCCCGGCCTTGGTGTGCATCCCGACGAAGACGCTCTGGGCGCCCCGGCGGCCGTTTACAGACTCTGATTTTCTTGACGATGGAGATCGCGTGATATGCTCAAGATCAACACTCAATCCGAATGGATCGACCGCGCCAAGGCGGCTCTGCCTGCGGGGGGATTCGGCAATTTCGACCCCGGCATCATGATCTCACGCGGCGAAGGCAGCCGCGTCTGGGATGAGGATGGGACCGAATACATCGACTACCTTATCGGCTCGGGCCCGATGCTTTTGGGTCATGGCCATCCCGAAGTGCTTGAGGCCGTTCTGGAACAACTGCCCAAGGGCATGACCTTCTTTGCCAATAACAGCAAAGGCGTTGAACTGGCCGAGGCGATCATCGACGCCGTGCCTTGCTGTGAACAGGTGCGCTTTGTTGCTTCGGGCGGCGAGGCGGATATGTACGCGATCCGTCTGGCGCGCGCTTATACCGGGCGGGACAAGATCCTGAAATTCGAAGGCGGCTATCACGGCATGAGTGCCGAGGCGCAGATGAGCCTCGCCCCCAGCCGTGAGGTGAATTTCCCGCAAGCCGTGCCGGACAGTGCGGGCATCCCCTCAGGCGTTGCCGAACAGATGCTGATCGCACCTTTCAATGACCTTGAGGCCGTCGAGACCCTACTGAACGAACATGACGATATCGCCGCGATCATGGCCGAGCCTTTGCAGCGTATCATTCCCCCGCTGCCGGGATATCTGCAGGGCCTGCGCGCGCTGTGCGACAAATACAATGTGCTGCTGATCTTTGATGAGATCGTCACCGGATTCCGTCTGGCCTATGGCGGGGCGCAGGAACGGTATGCTGTGACGCCCGATATCTGCACGCTGGGTAAAATCACCGGCGGCGGTTTTCCTCTGGCTGCGCTGGGCGCAAGCGCTGAGATCATGAAGCATTTCGACAAATCGCAGGTGGGTGAGGCCGGATGGCTGATGCAGTTGGGCACTCTGTCAGGTAACCCAGTGGCCTCGGTCGCCGGGTTGAAAACGATGGAGATTCTGCGGCGCGAGGGGACATATGAGCAGCTGCGCGCAACAGGCGCGGCCTTGCAGCAGATGCAGGTGGATGAGCTAACAAAAGCGGGTATTCCCCATCAGATCTGCGGCGACGAAACGCTGTTTGACGTCTATTTCACCGAAACCCCCTGCCGCGACTACCGCAGCGCTAGACACGACGACCCCAAACGGAACGCGCTCTACAATGATGTTCTACGGGAGAACGGGATTTTCAAATCTCCGGGCAAACTCTACCCGTCTCTGGCGGTGACCGAGGCCGATCTGGAGCAAACGCGCGAAGCGGTGAAACAAGCGGTCGCGGCACTGGGCTGATCAAAAGAAAACGGGCCGCTGTCGAAATTGACAGCGACCCGTTCACCTATTGCAGTCTGGGCGTAGCCTCGCCCCCTCGAATACTTGTTAAAACACCAACAATCTGAAAACTTTCGATACTTTCGAGGCTATCCAGTCTTGCAACCGGTATGGCCTATTAATGCCTGTCTTTTCGGAATGCCACAGTGAACAAGTTCACTTTGGCTAAAATTATTTAGGATTTTTTCCAATCGAAGAAACCGGGACCTGCCTGACGCAGCAGAGTGTCGGCCATTGCCCGGCCCATCTCGGTGGCGTCTTCGATCGCGCCTGTTGTGTTTTCCGCAATGGCCTCGGATCCGTCGGGGCGCAGAACCTCGCCCCGCAGCTGCATTTGGCCGCTCTCGATTTCGCAAAGCCCGGCGATGGGGGTCTCGCAAGATCCGTCCAGCCCGGCCAGTAGCGCACGCTCCGCTGTCAGCCGTTGACCGGTTTCAGCGTGATGAATCGCTTCAAGCAGTTCGGCGGCCCGGCTGTCTGTTTCGCGGCGTTCAATGCCGATCGCGCCTTGTGCGATGGCGGGCAGCATATCGTCCGTGGAAATCGCGGTGGCAGGGACGTCCTCCATCCGCAGTCTGCGGATGCCGGCCATGGCCAGAAAGGTGCAATCGGCCACGCCGTCCGCCAGTTTCTTCAGGCGGGTCTGAACGTTGCCGCGAAATTCGACCACATTCAGGTCGGGGCGGCGGTTCAGCAATTGCGCCCGACGCCGCAGGGATGAGGTGCCGACAACGGCGCCCTCGGGCAGGTCGCGGATTGAGGTGAATTGCGGGGAAATGAACGCATCGCGGACATCCTCGCGCGGCAGAAACGTATCCAGCACCAGCCCAGCGGGCTGTTCAACCGGCATATCCTTTGTCGAATGGACGGCGATGTCGATATCGCCGCGCAGCATCGCCTCTTCGATTTCTTTGGTGAAGAGGCCTTTGTTGCCAATCTCCTTCAACGGGCGATCCGCATCGATCATGGCGCGGTTGTCGCCGGTGGTTTTGATCACCACGATCTCAAACGCCTCATCGCTCAGCCCGAACGCATCGCGCAGCCTTTGGCGAGTCTCATAAGCTTGTGCCAAAGCCAGCGGAGAGCCTCGGGTGCCAATTTTCAGCGGCGATGCGGGGGTGGGCAGAGTCAATGTCATGGACACCAGCTTTAGTCGCGTCACTTTGCCCTGACAATGGGGGCGGTGCTTGACAAATTGCCACTGAGCGCCGACCCGTGGACGAAACGCAAGATTGAGGGCGATGATGGCTGAGACGAAGAAATTGCTGCGGGCACTGGCCGGAGAGGTTCAGGACACTCCGCCGATCTGGATGATGCGTCAAGCCGGGCGGTATCTGCCGGAATATCGCGCAACACGCGCGCAGGCCGGGGATTTCCTGTCGCTGTGCTACAATCCTGAACTGGCGGCCGAGGTCACGCTGCAGCCCATTCGCCGCTATGGGTTCGACGCGGCGATCCTGTTTGCTGACATCCTTCTGGTTCCTCAAGCGCTGGGTGCGGACTTGTGGTTTGTGACAGGTGAAGGCCCGCGCCTGTCGACGATCACGCAGCAATCCGACTTTGACGTGTTGAAGCCGGTTGAGGACATTCATGAGACCCTGTCCCCGGTCTATGAAACTGTGCGTATCCTGTCGAAGGAACTGCCATCCGAGACGACGCTGATCGGATTCGCAGGCGCGCCGTGGACTGTCGCGACCTATATGATCGCAGGGCGTGGTACGCCTGATCAGGGTCCTGCGCATGCGCTGCGCGAGGAGAATAACGCCCTGTTTGAGGCTCTGTTGAAGCGGATTACACTGGCGACGATCGAGTATCTTTCGGCTCAGATCGAGGCCGGGGCCGAGGTGGTCAAGATCTTTGACAGCTGGGCCGGGTCGTTGAAAGGCGACGCGTTCCAGAAATACGCGGTTGAGCCGTGTCGTGTGATCACGCAGGCCATCAAGGCGCGCCATCCTAGTGTACCGGTCATCGGTTTCCCGCGCGAGGCGGGCGAGGGCTATGTCGGGTTTGCCAAGGCAACCGGTGTGGATTGTGTGGCGCTGGACAACTCGGTCGCGCCTGACTGGGCGGCGGCGCACGTGCAGGTGGACGGTTGTGTGCAGGGGAACTTGGCCTCGTCTCATATGGTGACGGGCGGTCAGGCGCTGTTGGATGAGACGCGGCAGATTGTTGAGGCGTTCTCCAAAGGACCGCATATCTTCAACCTCGGCCACGGGATTACGCCGGATGCGGATCCTGAGAACGTGCAGTTGATGATCGACACGGTGCGCGGGCGGTAGAGGGAAGGGGGCCAGACCCCTTCTTGGCCTTCGGCCAATTCATCCCCCGGGATATTTTTAGCCAGATGAAGGGGCGGATTGGTTCTGGTCGGAGAGTTCGTCCAGAATGTCCTGTGTGTGTTCGCCTCTGGCCGGGCTAGGTTTAGCGCTCCAGTGCGTGGTCGAGAAACGGGGCGCTGCGGCGGCTTGCATGGCGCCATCCACGGTTTGCCAAGTTTGGCGGGCGGTGTTCATGGGGTGGTTTTGTGCCTCGACCGGATCAAGGACTGGGGCGACGCAGGCATTGGTTTCGTGAAACAGCGCGGCCCAGTGGTCTCGGGGTTTGCTCAGGAACAGGTCTGTCAGTTTCTTCGTTTGGTCCGGCCAGAGTTTGGAGTTGAATTGCTCCTGCAAGTCGGGGTTTTGTGACAAGCCCAGAATGTTCAGGAATTCGGCATAGAATTTTGGCTCAAGGCACTGGACCGTCACAAAGCCATCATCGGCGCAGCGGTAGGTGCGGCTCCAATGTGGACCGTCAAGCAGGCTTTGGCCGCGCGTTTCTGACAGGTTGCCGGTTTGGCGCATGCTCATCAGCAGGTTCATCATATGCGCCGAACCATCGTAGATGGCCGCATCGACGACGGTGCCCTGACCGGTGCGCTGGGCGTTGAGTAAACCAGCGAGGAGTCCTGTGACCAGATACATCGCGCCTCCGCCAATGTCGCCGACGAGGGTTGCCGGGGTTTGTGGGGGTGTTTCAGGTTGCGCCGCGTACCAGAGAGCGCCTGAAAGGGCGATGTAGTTCAGGTCATGCCCAGCGGTTTTGGACAACGGGCTGTCCTGTCCCCAGCCGGTCATGCGGCCGTAGACCAGTTTTGGGTTCAGCGCATGGCATATGTCAGGCCCCAGTCCCAGTTTCTCCATCACGCCGGGGCGGAAGCCTTCGATCAGTGCGTCGGCGGTGGTGATGAGTTCCTTGGCGGTGTTCAGGTCGGTTGCATCCTTGAGATCAAGCGCAATGGACCGTTTGCCCCGGTCCAGCACCGAGCGTTCCGGCATGCCGGGTGTCACACTGCCGCCCTTGCGGTGGATGGTGATCACATCCGCGCCGAGATCAGCCAGCAACATGGCGGCGAAAGGGCCGGGGCCCAGGCCTTCGAGCTCGATAATGCGTATTCCGTTCAGCATGGATCTCTCCGGTATGTGCAGCGTTCCCCGGACCCTACAGCAATTCTGCGCAGAGCTCTGTGCGAAATTGGCCTGTTCCACCTGGAGGCGAAACGATAGGGTCTCTGCCAGAACGGGGAAACAGGCATGACTACCATTTTGTCGATCAAGGATTTGCGCAAATCCTATGCGGACGGGTTTGAGGCGCTGAAAGGCGTGTCGCTGGACATCGAGGAAGGCGAAATCCTCGCTCTGCTGGGGCCGAACGGGGCGGGCAAAACGACGCTGATCTCGACCATTTGTGGGATTACCACGCCGACCTCGGGCAGTGTCTCGGTTGGTGGGCATGATATACAGGCCGAGTTCCGCGCCGCCCGCAAAATGATCGGGCTGGTGCCGCAGGAGATTGCGTTGGAGCCGTTCGAGAAGGTCTACAATACGGTCCGGTTTTCCCGAGGTTTGTTTGGCTATGGCAATGACAGCGCGCGGATCGAAGAGATCCTGCGCAAACTGTCGTTGTGGGATAAACGCAAGAGCGCGATCAAGGAACTGTCCGGGGGCATGAAGCGCCGGGTTCTGATCGCCAAGGCTTTGGCCCATGAACCGCGCATTCTGTTTCTGGATGAGCCGACAGCCGGTGTCGATGTCGAACTGCGCAAGGATATGTGGGAGATCGTCGCCGAGCTGAAGCAGGCGGGCGTCACCATCATTTTGACCACCCACTACATCGAAGAGGCCGAAGCCATCGCCGACCGTGTGGGCATCATCGACAAGGGTGAGCTGCTGCTGGTGCAGGACAAGGATACTCTGATGGCGCAGATGGGTAAGAAACAGATCGAGGTCATGCTGACCGAGCCGATCTCGGCCATACCGGACGGGTTGGCTGCGCATAATCTGGTTCTGAACGGCAATGGCGATGCGCTGATCTATACCTATGACACCAATGCGGATCGGACCGGGATCACAACGCTGCTGAATGACGTGGCCCAATCGGGGCTGGTTCTGAGGGATGTGCAGACAAGACAATCCAGTCTGGAAGAGATATTCGTCAATCTGGTGTCGGGAGAGGCCGCATGAACTGGACCGCCATTGCCGCCATCTACCGGTTTGAGATGGCCCGCTTCTTCCGCACCTTGGCACAGAGCTTTCTGTCGCCGGTCCTGTCGACCTCACTGTATTTTGTGGTCTTCGGCACGGCCATTGGCAGCCGGATTCAAGAGGTGGAGGGCGTATCATACGGGGCATTCATCGTGCCCGGGCTGATCATGTTGTCGGTGGTCATGCTGGCGATTTCGAACGCGTCTTTTGGGATATATTTTCCAAAGTTTCTGGGCACGATCTATGAGTTGCTCTCTGCCCCGGTCAATTTCATCGAGATTGTCATAGGTTATGTAGGCGCGGCCGCCACCAAGGCGCTGTTCGTCGGTCTGGTGATCCTTGTGACGGCGACATTCTTCGTCGACATCCGGATCGAGCATCCGCTGGCGATGGCCGCGTTTCTGGTGCTGTCCTGCCTCAGCTTCTCGCTGTTGGGGTTCATAATCGGGATATGGGCCAGCAATTTTGAGCAGATGTCGCTGGTTCCGCAGTTGGTTGTCACCCCGCTGATCTTTCTTGGCGGCACGTTCTATTCGATCTCGATGCTGCCGCCACTGTGGCAAACGATCACACTGTTCAACCCGGTGGTTTACCTGATTTCGGGCTTCCGCTGGTCGTTTTATGGGCTGGCAGATGTACCGATCGTGTTCAGCCTTTTGGCCATCGTGGCCTTCACTGGACTGTGCCTTGCGATCATCTGGTGGATTTTCAAAACGGGCTGGCGCATCCGCAGCTAGATCGCTTTGCGTTTGATTTGAACCGAAATGCGCTGCCCCTCCCTGCGGTCGAACACGCATCTCGGTGGCATTGTCTCAGCTAAAACGCAAAACGCTTTATGGCGTTGCATTTTTGCCCATCGGTGTGAGGAAATTGTCTAACGCCGCGTTTTGCGTTCGGCGAGTCCCTTGTTTCGCCGATGGGGGCACTCTACATCGGCACCCATGAAACTCAGCCTGCCTTTTGTCAAAAAACCGCCCGTCGTGGCCATCGTTCGCCTGTCCGGTGCCATCGGCATGGCCGGGCGCGGCGCGTTGAATGATACCTCGCTGGCACCTGTTCTGGAAAAGGCCTTTCGCAAAGGCAAGCCTGCGGCCGTCGCGCTCGAGGTCAACTCGCCCGGCGGGTCGCCTGTGCAAAGCTCTCTGATCGGCGCGCGTATCCGGCGGCTGTCGGACGAGCTTGAGATACCGGTCGTGGCCTTTGTCGAAGACGTTGCGGCCTCGGGCGGGTATTGGCTGGCGGCGGCAGCGGATGAGATCTGGGCCGATGACAGCTCCGTCCTCGGGTCGATCGGGGTGATCTCGGCCGGGTTCGGCGCACATGAGTTTCTGGTGAAACAAGGTTTTGAGCGGCGCGTTCATACGGCCGGGAAATCTAAATCCATGCTCGACCCGTTCCGCCCGGAAAAGGAAGAGGATGTCGCGCGGCTGGAACGCCTTTTGGAAGACATCCACGAGAATTTCATCACCCATGTTAAAACCCGTCGTGGCGACAAGCTGGACGCAGATGCTGATCTGTTCACCGGTGAAATCTGGCTGGCGCGACGCGCGCAGGAGCTGGGCTTGATCGAAGGCATCGCCCATCTGAAACCCAAGATGCAGGAGCGTTTCGGCGACAAGGTGAAGTTCCGCCGCTACGGCGTGCGCAAACCACTTTGGTCACGTTTCGGTACCGCGCTGGCGCAGGACGCCGTAGCGGGGCTAGAGGAGCGGGCGGCCTTCGCGCGTTTCGGTCTGTAACGTGATCATCAAGATCGTCACTCTGTTTCTGGTCGCCATGGGTGTTTTGGCGATGTTCGGCAAGCTGCGCTTTCCGGGGCAAAATCGGTTGAGTTCTGCCAAATGTCCGCGTTGCGGTCGGTTCAGGATCGGCAAAGGCCCCTGCGCCTGTGAAAAAGGAGGCCGGACATGACGGCATGGCTGCTCTCCGGCCTCGGATTGGTGATCCTGTTGCTGGCAGGCGATGCACTTGTACGCGGTGCGGTGAACCTAAGCCTGCGGCTGGGTGTCCCCGCCTTGATCGTCAGCCTGACGATCGTTGCCTTTGGCACTTCGGCACCTGAGTTGCTGATTGCGATCAGCGCGGTGAAGGAGAACGCACCGGGCATCGCATTGGGTAACGTCGTCGGCTCCAACACCGCGAATATCCTTTTGGTTCTGGGCTTGCCTGCCTTGTTGGCAACGCTGCACACCAGCGAATGCGACAGCCGGAAAAACTATGTCTTCATGCTGTTGGCGAGCGTCCTGTTCATCGGCCTCGCCTTCTGCGGCGTGTTTAATCTGATCAGCGGTGCCATTCTGCTTGCCGCCCTTGGGCTGGTGTTGTGGAACGCGTTTCGCGAAGCCAAGGCGCATCGCAAAGCTTGCGCTGATGCAGCCGGGGCATGTGCCGACGATGAAGAGCTGGACGGTTTGGAAGAGGCCGATCCGAACATGCCTTATTGGAAGATCTCGATCTACGTGGTCCTTGGCCTGATCGGTCTGCCCATGGGCGCGCATCTATTGGTCGAAAACGCCACCGAAATCGCCCTGATGTACGGGATCACCGAAACGGTGATCGGTTTGACACTTGTGGCTGTAGGAACGTCTCTGCCTGAATTGGCGACGACTGTTATGGCGGCCCTTCGGCGTCAGGCGGATGTGGCGCTGGGCAACGTGATCGGCTCGAACATGTTCAACCTGCTGGCAATCGTCGGTATTGCCACGTGGTTCGGCAACATCCCGGTCGATCCGGAATTCCTTGAGTTCGACCTGTGGGTCATGCTGGGCGCCTCGCTGCTGCTGATCCCGTTTGTGTTCTTCAAACAGGATATTTCCCGGATCTGGGGTCTGGTGTTGACTTTCCTTTATGCGCTTTATGTCACCACATTGCTGATGTGATGTGACGGAAAGAGGTATCCATGTCCCAAGCGCTAGTAACCGGAGCCGGCATCCGCTTGGGCCGCGCCATGGCCCTTTATCTGGCGGGGCGCGGGTATGATGTGGCTGTCCATTATGCGACCTCGGAACAGCCCGCGGCTGAGACGGTTGCAGAAGTTCAGGCGCTGGGCCGCAAAGCTGTGGCGCTGCAGGCCGATCTTCTGGATGAGGAACAGGTGACCGCACTGCTGCCTCGCGCGGCTGAGGCTCTGGGTGGGCCGATCACGTGTCTGGTCAACAACGCGTCGGTCTTTGAGTATGACAATATCCACACGGCCACGCGCAAAAGCTGGGACCGGCACCTCGACAGCAACCTGCGCGCGCCCTTTGTTCTAACTCAGGCCATGGCCGAACAGGGCTTGCAACCTGAGACGGATGCGCAGGGAGAGCCGCAGGCCTCTGGCTTGATCGTCAACATGGTCGATATGCGGGTGCGGAAACTGACGCCTGAATTCATGAGCTACACCATCGCCAAGATGGGCCTGTGGGCGCTGACGCGCACGGCTGCCCAAGCGCTGACACCCGCAATCCGCGTCAACGCCATTGGTCCCGGACCGACCATGCAGGGACATCGTCAGAGCGAACAGCACTTCAAAACCCAGCGCGCCAACACAGTACTGGAGCGGGGCTCGAACCCGTCAGATATCACCGCAGCACTGGGCTATTTTCTAGACGCGCATGCTGTCACTGGGCAGCTTTTGTGCGTGGATGGTGGGCAGCATTTGGGATGGCAAACGCCGGATGTGTTGGGCGTAGAATAAGTAAATCCGCTGCAAGTTTTGCACCGCTCTCTTTTGCGTTACCTAGCCGTTACAAAAACGTCTTATTTTTCATACACTTGCTAAGTGCATAAAAAAATAACAATAAAAAACAAATACTTAAGCATGTGCCTGTTTTTTGTGCAAATTAACGAACAAGCAAGGAAACAAGGAAGATTCTGCGCTCACGGAAACTTATCTTCATACTTATCCACAGAAACCGTGGATTTGTTTTCTCTTGAACTGAAGCGCCCAAGATTGCAGCCATAGACAGAGAATCATATCTCAGGCCCATGACAACCCAGGACGAATCGACACCCGAGCTTCAGCCCACCGGCTATGCCTGCATTCAGCGCTATGTGAAAACGCTGGACAGCTCGCCCGGTGTGTATCGGATGTTGGATGCGGACAGTCGGGTTTTGTATGTGGGCAAGGCGCGGAACCTTAAGGCGCGGGTGTCGAACTACACGCGCCCGGGGCATTCGGGCCGCATCGAGAAGATGATCGCCTCGACCGCCTCGATGATGTTCCTGACCACAAGGACCGAGACCGAGGCGCTGCTGCTAGAGCAGAACCTGATCAAGCAGCTCAAGCCCAAATACAACGTCCTGCTGCGCGACGACAAGAGTTTCCCGAACATTCTGGTCGCCAAGGATCATGGCTTTCCTCAGATCAAAAAGCATCGTGGCGCCAAGAAAGAAAAGGGCGCGTATTTCGGCCCCTTCGCCAGCGCGGGTGCAGTGAACCGGACCTTGAACCAACTGCAGAAGGCATTCCTTCTGCGCAACTGTTCGGATTCCATGTTCGACAGTCGCACGCGCCCTTGTCTTCTCTATCAGATCAAGCGGTGTTCAGGGCCATGCGTCGGGCTGATTTCGGAAGCCGACTATCGCGAAAGCGTCAAGGATGCCGAACGCTTCCTCTCGGGCCGGTCCACCAAGGTGCAGGAGGAGTTGGCCGAACAGATGATGGCCGCCTCGGAGGCGATGGAGTTCGAACGTGCGGCCGGCCTGCGGGATCGTATTCGTGCGCTGACGCAGGTGCAGACCAGTCAGGGCATTAACCCGCGCGGCGTGAATGAGGCGGATGTGATTGGCCTCTATATGGATAGCGGGCAGGCCTGTGTGCAAGTGTTCTTCATCCGCGCGAACCAGAACTGGGGGAACAAGGACTTCTACCCTCGTGTCGGTGCGGATGTGTCCCCGGCTGAGGTGATGGAGGCGTTCCTCGGCCAGTTCTACGATAATAAGGAACCACCGCGTCAACTGATCCTGTCGGACGGGATCGAAAACGCTGACCTGATGGAGCAAGCGCTGACTGAGAAAGCCGGACGCAAGGTGGAAATCCTCGTCCCGCAGCGCGGTGAGAAACAGGAGTTGGTCGCTGGAGCCCTACGCAACGCGCGTGAGTCGCTTGCCCGCCGCATGTCGGAAAGTGCCACACAGGCCAAGTTGCTGCGTGGTGTGGCTGAGGCGTTTGATCTGGACAACCCGCCGGGTCGGATCGAGGTCTACGACAACTCTCACATTCAGGGCACCAATGCGGTCGGCGGCATGATCGTCGCTGGCCCCGAGGGCTTCATGAAAAACGCCTATCGCAAGTTCAACATTCGCAGTGACGATCTGACGCCCGGCGATGACTTCGGGATGATGAAAGAGGTGCTGACCCGCCGCTTCACCCGTCTGCAAAAGGAAGATCCGGATCGTGAAAAGGGCATGTGGCCCGATCTCCTGCTGATCGACGGCGGTGCCGGGCAGGTGAGTGCCGTGCATGAGATCATGGTAGAGCATGGCGTCGAAGACATCCCGATGGTCGGCGTCGCCAAGGGCGTTGATCGGGATCACGGCAAAGAGGAATTCCACCGGATCGGTCAGCGTGCTTTTGCCCTGAAGCGTAACGACCCCGTGCTGTATTTCATCCAGCGCTTGAGGGATGAGGCGCACCGGTTCGCCATCGGTACCCACCGCGCGAAACGGGCCAAGGCCGTGGGCGCGACGCCACTGGATGAAATCCCCGGTGTAGGGGCCGCTCGCAAACGTGCTCTGCTCACTCATTTCGGAAGTGCCAAGGCGGTCAGCCGGGCCAATCTTGCGGATCTGAAAGCGGTCGAAGGGATCTCGGCCGGGTTGGCGCAGAAGGTCTATGATTTCTTCCACGACAAGGGCTAGGCCTTTCGGCCGCGCCACAGGATATACAGCCCCGAGGCCACGATCAGTGCGCTGCCGATCCACATTGTCTGATCCAGTGTTTCGCCAAACATCATTACGCCCAACCCGACGCCAAACAGCAGGCGGGAATAGCGGAACGGCGTAACGGCCGAGACCTCACCCGTTCGCATGGCTTTCATGAGCGAGGCATAGGCGGCAGTGCCCATCAGGATCGCTCCGCCAACGTGCAGGGTGGCGTTCAGGTCCAGCGGAGCCATCGGCACCCCTTCCCAGAACTGATAGGCCAGACCAGCCACGATGATGCAGAGGAAGCCGTAAAAGCCCAGAACCTCGATCCCCAGCGTCGCGGGTGCGGCGCGGCTGGCCAGATCGCGCCCGGCAAAGCCCAGCATGCCCAGGACGGCCAGGATCGACAGAGCCGAGAAGCTGTCTCCGGTCGGTTGAATGATGACCACGACGCCAATCAGACCGACCAGAATCGCGCTCCACCGTCGCCAACCGACGGTTTCGCCGAAAAACAGCGCGGCACCTGCCACCACGACCAAAGGTGTCGCCTGTAGGATCACGGTTGCCGCTGACAGAGGCGTCAGCGTGATCGCCAGCACGTAGAACATCCGCCCCAAAATCTCGAATAGAACGCGCACTTTCATGGGCCGTGACAGCACATCCCGATGAAACAAGCTGGCGCCACGCAGCAGGGCGACGGCGGCAAAGATGATCGCGCCACCGGCACCGAACAGGGTCAAGATCTGCCAGATCGGCAAATGCGCCGAGGCGCCTTTCAACAGCGCATCCTCGAGCGCGAAAAGTGCCATGCCCGCGATCATCCACGCGCTTCCGATCAGGTTTGATCGGGGGTCGGTTCGAATATGTGCGGTCATGGTCTTCCGTCGCTGCTGAGCCGTGCGCCAATCTGACCGCAAAGCCGCCCCGGGCCAAGCTGTATCTGCCCGAGAGTTCCTGGTTGCGACCCTTTGACTTTTTACCCCACAACCCTCTGTGAACGGGTCAGTTTTTCATTTGTCTGTCTTTTCTGTCCTTGGGTGGCGATGTAGTGTCGGTTCATGAAGTGGAACTTGCCCAATATTCTGACCTTGCTCCGCCTGCTGGCCGCGCCCGGTCTGGCTGTGATGTTTTTATATTTCACCCGACCTTATGCCGACTGGTTTGCCCTGATCCTGTTCATGTCTGCTGCGATCACCGACTGGTTTGATGGCTATCTGGCGCGGGCTTGGAAGCAGGAAACCAAGATGGGCGCGATGCTGGATCCGATTGCCGACAAGGCCATGGTCGTGATCGCGCTGATGATCCTTGTGGGCTATTCGACCGAGCATTGGACCCCGTGGCTGGTGCTGCCCGCTACCGTGATCCTGTTTCGCGAAGTGTTCGTCTCGGGCCTGCGTGAATATCTGGGTGATGTTGCCGGAACGCTCAAGGTGACGAAGCTGGCCAAGTGGAAGACCACGGCCCAGATGTTTGCCATCGCCATACTATTCTCGCAGGGGATATTCGAGCACAACTTCGTCATGGCCACCTTCGGCATGGATCCCACGATCATAGATCAGGTCCTGACCGGAGAGGCTGAGGACATCAACAACATCCGCTGGCACCTTGAGGGAATGTTCTGGTCAGGGCGCATTGGCCTGTGGTTGCTGTGGATTGCCGCCACGCTGACATTGATCAGCGGCTATGACTACCTACGTAAAGCCATGCCGCATCTGAAGGAGAGCTAACCGATGGACGTGCTGTATTTCGCCTGGGTTCGCGAACGCATCGGCCTGCCGAAGGAAAAGGTCGAAACACAAGCTGCGACCGTGTCTGATCTGGTAGCCGAACTCAGCGCACGCGAGGATCGCTATGCTGCGGCCTTTGCCGATCTCTCTGCGCTTCGAGTGGCTTTGGATCAGGAGCTGTCCGATTTTGACGCCCCTCTGGCCGGTGTGCGTGAGGTTGCGTTCTTCCCCCCAATGACGGGCGGCTGAGATGCGGATCGCGGTTCAGGAAGAGGCGTTTGATCTGGGGGCCGAAGCCAACGCCTTTGCAGCGGGCGACGACGCCAATGGGGCGATCGTGACATTTACGGGTGTCGTGCGCGATCTGGCCTCGGGCGATCTGGATGTGATGGAGATCGAGCACTATCCCGGCATGACGCAACGCGCGCTGACAAAAATCGCGGAAGAGGCCAAGGAGCGTTGGTCTTTGGGTGATGTTCTGTTGATTCACCGCCACGGCAGGCTGGCTCCGGGCGACCGGATCATGATGGTCGCGACAGCCGCACCGCATCGCAGGGATGCGTTCGAGGCAGCAGAATATCTGATGGACTACCTGAAATCCCGCGCACCGTTCTGGAAGAAAGAGATCACCAATTCAGGTGCCGAATGGGTGGCCGCGAAGGACGAAGATGAAGACGCCCTGACGCGGTGGTAGAGGTCGGCTCCGGCACCCGTTTCCAAGTGCCGGGCCAAATGGAATAGCTTAGCTATTCTGCTCCGTATTGCAGGTCCGCGCCGCCTCGATCGCTTTCAAGGTGCCATCAAGACTTACGGTAAAGCCGCTCTCTTTTTCCGGGAAGACTGTCATATCGTACTTTTTCATGACGTCCTCAACGAATTGCGGGTTGTTGGCCAGAATATAGCCTCCTGTATACCCTTCCGCGAGGTGCTTGGTCTTCTTGTAGGCTTTGGCTTCGTAGACATTACCATCCAGCGACAGGATGATGTCTTCCTTTTTGCCTTTCAGGCCAATGTCATTCTGAGTGAAGACACCAAGGTATCCCATTTCCTGATCCTTGGTCAGGCCCATTTGCACGACGTTGTTATTTTCGTCGACACGCTCAATCAGGCAAGAGCCGCGGGTATCATCGACATAGATAGTCCAGCCGGATTCCTCGCCCCATTTCGAAAACGTGTCATTCTCGGACGGGATCACATCGCTTGAGGCGAAGGCGGCAGTTGCGCCAAATGCGGCAAGGGTAGCGGCGGTTTTCAAAGTAACTTGGAAATTCATGATAGACTCCAGTTTTACAGAAAAAGGACAGTTCTGTGTGCAGGCAAAAACACACTCATTCATTATGTTGAATTTGTTGAAAAACTAAAGAAACCGGAGTCAGATCGGCTAAAACCCGCCGAACCAAGCCGCGCAGGCGCTTCGGGCTTAGCCCGGGATACGAAGACTCTGCCGCGCTTTCAGCAGTCTTGAGACGTTCGTTTTGCCGGATGACTCAGGAAAAATCCGAAACGCCATCACTAACTCCCACTGCGGCGAATGCTCCCGTTTGGTCGTCTGAACGGAGCGCGAGAAAAGGACTCAGCGGGTCGTATTAGTCCGCGTTGTTGATGCGTCCGCGCATTTCTTCGGCCTCTTGCCGGGCGGCGCGGAGGCCGTCCATGGCAGCGGCCAGTTCTGCCTCGGTTTGGGTCAGCTGGTTGGTCAGCTCGGCCTCGCGCTGCTGCAGATAGGTGATGGCCTGATCGCGAGTTTCCTCAGCCTCGTGCAGTTCCTGGCTCATACGGTCCAGGTCGGCTACGTCGCTTTGGCGGACGCGGGACAGGCGATGGGCCAGCCAGTTGGCAAACCATCCCATGCAGAAAGCCGCGAACAGGATGACGGCGGTGGCGATGATGAATTCTACTCTGTTCAACTTACTGGTCCTCTGCTTCCGCATCCGGCGCGGTCGTCTCGGTCTGGTCTTCTGATGCGGACGTCTCGGTCTGGTCTTCCGCCCCGGTCTCAAGCGCCTCGAGCCCGGTTTCCGAGGCCTCAGTGGGTTCCGGCCGGATCAGGCGGAACTCAATCCGGCGGTTTTCTTCGCGGCCCTCTTCGGTGTCATTGTCTGCGATTGGCTGTGTTTCACCATAGCCGACGGCTGTATAGCTTGAGGTCGGAATGCGCCGTCCGCGTAGCTCGTTCAGGATCGACTGCGCGCGCGCCTGGCTGAGTTGTTGGTTCATTTCTTCCCTGCCCTGACTGTCGGTATGGCCTTGAATTTCCATCCGGATCGGACCGCAATCACGCAAGATATCTGCGATCTGATTGACCGTATCGCGCGACTCCGCGGCAATGGTGGCCGAGCCCGGCTCGAATGCGATTTTGCTGGTGGCTTGAATCTCGGCGATACCTTCTTCACAGAGTTCAGGATCGGGCGGGGCGTCTTCGGGTTCGGGCGGGGCGACATAGGTGATCGACAGGGTGAAGTTCTGCGCATCGCCCAGCTTGTCCGAAAGCAGACCGGCGATCCGGGCCTTGGCTTCTTCATCATGGCTGATGCCGTTCAGGTCGACCAACTCGGGCGTTACAGTCAATGCACCGTTATGCAGTTGGGACAGGGCCTCAAGCCCGGCCAGAACACGTACGGGCCAGTCCATCGGCAAATCCGAGGTGATACGGGTCGCGGTATAGACATTGTCGGACCCAAACGCCGCGCGGGCATAGCTGTCGACCATGTCGCGCAGAACGTCATCACCGACGCGGCCGCGCAATTGGATCAGGCCCTCAGGGCTGCGGGTGGCAGAGAACTCGACGGGCCCGGTCTCATCCGCGACCTCGGGTTCGGGCAGCACGGCATGCAGGGCGAACACCTCGGGCAACGCGTTTTCCAGCTCACCCACGACGCGATCGAACAGCGCTGGGTTCGTGCCTTGAGCTGCGACCAGAGTGATATCCGCATCCGAAATCGTCACCGATCCTTGCCCGATTTCAGCAAGCGCGTTGATGCTCTTTTCTGCGGCTTCTGCCCAGCGGGGGGAGGGTACACCCAGACCAATGGTGCAGAAGGAGGGGCCGGCCAGACCGGCGTCTTCTGCCGCTGCGATGATCTGATCGCGGGCGTCTTCATCCTGGGCAGAACAGGCGTCGAACTGGCCTCCGGCCTCGTCAATCAGGTAGCGTAGGGTGAAGGGCGTGATCACCGGGCGTGGGGCTGAAATGGACAGACCGATCCGCACGCTTGGTGGAGCGGCGCGGGTCAGGTCTTGCTCCAGCCGCTCTTTTTCCTGCTGGCTGTTGGCAATCGCGGTGATCCGGACAAGGCCGGGGCTGGCCGAGATCTTGGCGCGCGGCAGATCGGACAGGGCCAGCACGGCATAGGCCAGCGCATCGTCCCAGCCATCGGGTTTCGGGTAGTCGGCGGTCTCAACCAGGTCCGAGACGGAATGGTCGCTGTCCAGCGCCTGCAACCCGTCCATAAGGGACTCGCGATCCTCGCTGGCCGGTATCAGGCCGATCACCGAGACACCGCTGTCATTGCGCAGGATTTCCACGGAAAACCTGGGGGCGGCCAGTGCCGACGTGGCGGCCACATCCATCTCATCTATCACCCTGGAGGTGTCGACCTCGGTTCCGGCAGCGGTCAGGGCATTGAAGCGGATCGCCTCATCCGGCGCGGTGCCTGTGAGTATGACGCGCAGACCGTCGGATTCGACCTCGGCCCAGTTGTGACCTTTCAGGTCCAGCGCGCGTCGGACGGCGAATTCCGAGGCGTCTTCGACCTTTGTCACGGCAAAGCCCGCAGCCAAAAGGGACAGTCCGGCAGAGACGAGAAAGATCAGGCAAACAGCTACAAAATAGGGCAGACGCATATGCGGGCTTCAGACTCCTCGGGCGTTTGGGCGGGGTTGTACAGGCCCCGGCGCGCAGGTGCAATCAGAGCAGCAGCGCGACGCAGAGGAAGATCAGCGGAATTAGGCCGGTATCCCGGTTCGACCGGAACAGCATCAGCAATTTGGCATTGTCCTCGATGTTCAGATTGCGCAGCTGCCATAACATATGCCAGCCCATGGCCCATGGCCCGCCCAATGCAATCGTGACAATCCAGAACGGCGAATCCGGCACGCCTGCGTCGATGATCGCCAGCCCCACTAGCGAGACCGTGGCGATCAGAAAATACTTCAGCCATCTGGCCGTATCCGCCCCGAACAACCGCGCGGTGGATTTGACGCCGATCAACGCGTCGTCCTCGGTATCCTGATGCGCATAGATCGTGTCGTAGAATAGCGTCCACGCTATACCCGCCAGATACAGCATCACCGCAGGCCAGCCCAGCGATCCGGTATGGGCCACCCAGGCCAGCAGCGCGCCCCAGTTGAAGGCAAGTCCCAGAAACACCTGCGGCCACCATGTGAAGCGTTTGGCAAAGGGATAGAGGGCAACTGGCACCAGCGACAGAACGCCCATGAGGACAGCTGCAGTATTGAAGCTGAGCAGAATGCCCAGCGATATAAGAGCCTGCAGACCCATCCAGATCACGGCTTGCCGCACGCTGACCTGACCCGAGGGGATCGGGCGGGATTTTGTGCGTTCGACCTGCGCGTCGAAATGGCGGTCGGTGATGTCATTCCACGTGCATCCCGCGCCGCGCATCAAAAAGGCCCCAATGGCACAGCCGACTGCAATCCAGGCGTCCTCCAGCCGTGGCATGCCATCGCTGAGGATCGCCAGCGCCAGCCCCCACCAGCAGGGGATCAGCAGCAGCCACGTTCCGATCGGCCGATCCGCGCGGCTCAACCGCAGGTAGGGGCGGGTGAAGGCGGGCGCGCGGGTGTCCACCCAATTGCCGGTGACAGCATCAGCGACCTGACCGTCTGGTGTTGGAGCATTGCCTTGCATATGTAGGGTCTCATGAGTGCGAAGATCAGACTGTATGTAGAGCAGCCCTTGGGTCAGGGGCAATCGGTTCCTTTGACGCGTGAGCAGGCGCATTACCTGTTTGCCGTTATGCGGCAACCCGTCGGCGCGCAGATTGCGCTGTTCAATGGCCGGGATGGCGAATGGTTGGCCGAAGTCTCTGAGGCGGGCAAGCGCGGCGGCGTTCTGTCCTGCCTGCAGCAGACCAAGCCTTTGCAACTGCCGCCGGATTTGTGGTTCCTTTTTGCGCCAATCAAAAAGGCGCGCACGGATTTCATTGTCGAGAAGGCCGCAGAAATGGGGGCCGCGCGCATTCTACCTGTGCAGACAGACTACACAAACTCCGAGCGTATCCGGCAGGACCGACTTCAGGCGCATGCGGTCGAGGCCGCCGAACAATGCGGCGGTACCTTTGTGCCCGAGGTCGCGGATCTGCAAAAACTGGACCGCGTGCTGGATATTTGGCCTCAGGATCGGCAATTGATGTTCTGCAATGAGGCCGAGGTCGGTTCAGCGCTACGATTGGCCGCTCAGGAAAAAGGCCATCCATGGGCCATTCTGATTGGCCCCGAAGGAGGGTTTTCGGACCAAGAACGCGCCCGTTTGACCGCACTGCCCTTCGCACATGTGGTTAGCCTCGGCCCGCGAATCCTGCGCGCTGATACAGCGGCGGTGGCTGCATTGACCATGTGGCAGCAGGCCTTAGGGGATTGGTTCTGAAGCGCCCCTGTAAGAAATGACGGATTTCTGTCTTAGCTACACCACTAAAAAATAGGATCTTTCCGTCCGAAAGGCTCGAATTCTTTCCACCAAGCTGCAACCTCTCGCTCAGGACAGTGTTTGTTCGCGCTGGTGGCGCCTGTTCGACAATGGTTTTTGCAAAATATGTGCCTTGGGGTCATTTGGATTGTTGTGGCTGGCCGAAATGACACTGGATTGTCAAAGTATCGTTTTGCTGCAGGGCGACATACCATTCCTGAGTCTACGTCAGTTGCTGCTGAGGTTTTCAGTTTTTCCTATCGTTGAAGGTCATATCTTTGGCGACTGGAAGGACCCGGCTTGTGTTGGCGAGATAGGTGAACCGGTCAGCTGGGACAGAGAGCTGTCCGAACGGTTCTTAAGAATCCTTTAACCGATTTTTTGCTATTCAAAGTTGAATTGGAACCAGGAGCATTGGCACCATGAAGACTTGGTTGTCGGTTGTGATGACCTTAATCGTTTTGGCGGGGTGTAGTAAGGATTTGCAGGGCACGCAGTCATTTGGCCCCGCGGCTGAACCTGTTGCGCAGCCTGTGGCGGCGCGAAGCAACCTGAATGGTAGTGTCGCGCGCACGGAATTTGCCGAGCTGGTGCGCAGATCCGTTGCCACCTCTCCAACGACTGCGGCGGGAACCGCCAATGTTCTAGCCTTGCAATCTCGGATCGAGGTTGAAAGGGGTGCGTTACGACCACAGCTGAACGCCGAAACCTCTCTGACGTCCGACGGGGATACGGTTCCGATCTTACGCCTAAGCCAGATCATCTATGACGGCGGCAAGGTCTCGAGCCGTGTCGGGCTTCGCCAGATCGAGGCGCGCCAGACCTGGTTGAGCGAACTGTCCGAGCTAAGCGCCCAAAGCTTTGAGGCGATCGAGGCCATCATCGACCTCGACCGCAACCGTCGTCTTGAAGATCAAGCCCGGCAAAACCTTGAACGCACAGAGGCACTGGTCAGCGATCTGCAATCCCGGTTCGATGCCGGTGCCGGATCGGTGGCAGATTTGCTGGCGGGTCAGGGCCGCCAGTCCAATGCAGAAACCGAGCTGGCGCAGGCCGAAACAGAAGTCGAACTGGCAACCGCCATCTGGATCGAAGTGTTCGGCAGCCGCCCGAGTGCCATTCCAACCATCCCACCGGCCCCGGTTCTGGCGGGAACGACTTCGCAGGCCATGGTCGAACGCAGCCCGCGTCTTCGCACACAGGTTGCCGTCAGTGAGGTACGCCAGCAAGAGGTTGTCGTGGCGGAGCGCGCCACTCGCCCGACCTTGTCTGCGATCCTAGAGACCGACTTTAACGAAGGCAGTATCGACAATGGGGCGCAGGCCCGTCTGGGCGTGAATGTCCCAATCTATCAGGGTGGCTCTGCCCGTGCCAATGTTGAAACGGCGCGGGCCAATCTGCAGCAGAGCGAGGCCGATGCGGAAGAGCTGCGCCGCGAATTGCAGCGCAGCCTGTCACAGGCTCTGGAGGAGACGAACTCAATCCAGCGGCGTCTTGCGACGGCCCGCCGCGCGGTTGAGATCAACGAACAGGCACTCGATGCGGCGCGGGGACAGTTCGACATCGGACGGTCGACGATCGTGCAGATTCTGGACGCTCTGCGCGAGCTGAACCTGGCCCAGGTCCGTGTCATCCAGTTGGAGGCACAGGCGCGCCGGGCTGAATATGCGGTGCTTGCGGTGACGGGCGATATTCTGGATGCGCTGGGCGTCGCACAACCGACTGACCCAACCTTGTGATACCCCTATGACCCCAACCGCCACAGACCCGCTGATCACGCATCTTCAGTTTTTGACAGAGCGGTTGGGTCACGGGCTGGGCAAAAGACGGGCGAGAACCCGGGCATGGTCGCGCAGGTCGATATGCTGTCCGAGCCGAAAACGGTGCTGGAGTATCTGACCAAACCGGTGATCCGCGTCAAAGATCGCGCCTTCCGGGACTAGTCCGAGATACGAAACCCCCTCTTGAACTCTGCGCCACTCGGCCCGATTTTGAGGGGGCTGGGGATTGCCCAACACGTCCAAGCGCTGAAACAGGAACACCGATATGAGTTTCATTCGACCCGAAGCCAAATTGGCCCTGTGGCGCTGGCGCGAGGTTGTCGCTGCCGGTTTTGTTTTGATTCTGGGCCTCAGCTGGGTCAGTGGGCCGGGTGGTCTGCTAGGCGTTCTGGGTTGGATACTGGTGGCTGTCGCAGTCGCTCTGACCGTTATCGGCGTGCAGCGTGCCCGCTTTCGCACCGGTGCAGGCGGGCAGGGCGTCGTCAGCGTCGATGAGGGGCAGATCACCTATCTCGGCCCGCTGGATGGCGGCATGGTGGCAACGCGCGAGATTGAGCGACTCGCGCTTGATCCGACTTCAAGCCCGGCGCATTGGGTGCTGGACCAACCGGGGCAACCTACGCTTCACATTCCTGTGAATGCGGAAGGGGCCGAGGCGCTGTTCGATGTGTTCTCGGCGTTGCCGGGATTGAAAACGCAACAGATGCTGGCCGAACTCCACGGCGGGTCACGCCATCCGGTGGTGATCTGGGAAAAAACCTCCTCTCGCCCGGCCCACCTTAGGCTGCATTGACACTGGCGCGGTTTGCGCTCAGGACTGACCGATAAGACAGACACATCAGGATCGGAGATCGGTTCATGTCCATCCCTCAGTCCGGCGGCGGTCCGATCGAGCGCCACGAGCAATTGGCCGAATACCTGGAATCGGGCTGCAAGCCCAAGGCCGATTGGCGTATCGGGACCGAGCATGAGAAGTTCGGCTATTGCAAAGACACCCTCAAACCGCTGCCTTTTGAAGGCAAACGGTCCATCGTTGCGGTGCTTGAAGGGCTGCGTGACCGCCATGGCTGGGCCGAGGTGCTCGAAGCAGGCCACCTGATCGGGCTTGAAAAAGACGGCGCGAATGTCAGCCTTGAACCCGGCGGCGCGCTGGAACTGTCGGGCGCTCCGCTCGAGACGATCCACGAGACCTGCGATGAAGTGAACACCCACCTGCGCGAGGTGAAGGACATCGCCGACGAGATCGGTGTGGGCTTCATCGGTCTGGGCGCGGCTCCGATCTGGACCCACGAAGAGATGCCGCTGATGCCCAAGGGGCGCTATCGGCTGATGAACGACTACATGGAAGAAGTTGGCACCATGGGCCGCGCCATGATGCGCCGGACCTGCACGGTTCAGGTCAATATCGACTTCGGATCCGAGGCCGACATGGTGCAGAAACTGCGCGTGGCGCTGGCGCTGCAACCGGTGGCGACGGCGCTGTTTGCGAACTCTCCGTTCTTTGAGGGCAAAGTGAACGGCCAGAAAAGCTGGCGCAGCCACATCTGGCGGCATCTGGACGATGCGCGCACCGGCATGCTGCCTTTCGTGTTCGAAGAGGGCTTCGGGTTCGAGCGTTACGTTCAATATGCGCTCGATGTGCCGATGTATTTCGTCTATCGCGACGGCCAGTATATCAACGCGCTGGGCATGTCCTTCCGCGACTTCCTGAAGGGTGAGCTGCCCGCTCTGCCGGGTGAGACACCGACTCTGTCCGACTGGGCCGACCACCTGACCACGGCCTTCCCCGAAGCGCGGATCAAGAAATTCATGGAAATGCGCGGCGCCGATGGTGGCCCATGGCGTCGTCTGTGCGCGCTGCCTGCCTTCTGGGTCGGTCTGACCTATGACCAGACCGCGCTGGATGCGGCGTGGGATCTGGTCAAAGACTGGGACGCTGAAACCCGCGAGGAACTGCGTGTTCAAGCCGCCGTTCAAGGCCTGCAGGCCAAAGTTGGGGACATCAACATGCACGATCTGGCGCGTGAGGTCGTGGCGATCTCTGAGGCGGGTCTGAAAGCCCGTGCTTTCCCCGGTGCTGGCGGTCTGGTCCCGGATGAGACGCATTTCCTGAACGCGTTGAAGGAAAGCATCGACACCGGCAAGGTGCCCGCCGATGAGTTGCTGGAACACTACACTGGCGACTGGAACGGCGACCTGACCCGGATTTTCCCCGAATACAGCTATTGATCCGCCCGGTCCCGCTTGCATTCGCGGGGCTGGCCCGATAGCAGGTTGGCGACCAAATTCAGAGGGCGTCATGGACGATCTTAAGGCAAAATATCTGGGCCAAATCGCCGAGGCTGGCGACGAGAACGCGCTTGAGGCGATCCGCGTCGCTGCCGTGGGCAAAAAAGGCGAGGTCGCGCTGAAGATGCGCGAGCTGGGCAAGATGACCCCCGAAGAGCGTCAGGTCGCAGGCCCCGCGCTGAACGCCCTGAAGGATGAGATCAACTCGGCCCTCACCGCCAAGAAATCCGCGCTGGCCGATGCCGCGCTGGATGAGCGTCTGCGCACCGAATGGCTGGACGTCAGCCTGCCGACCCGCGCGCGCCGTGAGGGCTCCATCCACCCGATCAGCCAGGCGACCGAGGAGCTGACCGCGATCTTTGCCGAACTGGGCTTTGCCGTGGCTGAAGGTCCTCGGATCGAGGACGACTGGTATAATTTTGACGCGCTGAATATCCCCGGCCACCACCCCGCGCGGGCCGAAATGGACACGTTCTACATGCACCGCGGCGATGGCGATGATCGCCCGCCGCATGTGCTGCGGACCCATACCTCGCCGGTGCAAATTCGGTCGATGGAGAAACAGGGCGCGCCGATCCGCGTGATCTGTCCGGGCGGTGTGTACCGCGCCGACTATGACCAGACCCATACGCCGATGTTCCATCAGGTCGAGGGGCTGGCGATTGATAAAGACATCTCGATGGCGAACCTGAAATGGGTTCTGGAAGAGTTCGTGAAGGCCTTCTTCGAGGTCGATGATGTCGAGCTGCGCTTCCGCGCCTCGCACTTCCCGTTCACCGAGCCGTCGGCCGAGGTCGATATCCGCTGTTCCTGGGACAACGGTCAGCTGAAGATCGGCGAGGGCGACGACTGGATGGAGATTCTGGGCTCGGGCATGGTCCACCCCAAGGTGATCGCCGCCGGTGGCATTGATCCTGAGGTCTATCAGGGCTTTGCCTTTGGCATCGGGATCGACCGTCTGGCGATGCTAAAATACGGCATTCCTGATTTGCGGGCGTTTTTTGATTCTGACCTGCGTTGGCTGCGGCACTACGGGTTTGCAGCGCTGGATATGCCGAACCTGCATGGTGGTTTGTCGCGGTAAGTGTACCTTTTTGGGGTATACCTCTCGAAGTACTACGACTGGTGCTTTGCTTTCGCGAGCAGACATGGGCTTTGGGTTGGAGCCGCCGTACATTTTGTGTGGCTCTCAGGGTTTGTTGTGATCCTAAACACTGCGCCGGGTTGGGTATCTGGAATTGTCCTGATTGTTTCAACACCGACGCTTGGTCTCTTTATGTTGGCATACCACCGAGCAGAGCGTCAGCGAGAAAGAGCTATGCGCGAACTGAAAGATCAACAATCTCAGTTGTGGAAAACTAAGAAACTCATCGGATGGTACAAAAGGTAAGCGGGGACCGAAGGCCCATAGGCCGCCGCGCCATCTGTCGTTCATTGTTGCGCCCTTGGTTCAAGCCCAATGGACGACACCGCCCGCACGGGCTGGCGATTTGTGTCTGCCCGCGCAACGCTCGAACAGTGCGCGGATTTGGCTTCGATAAAGTGCCCAATACAGACCAAGGATCGCCATCCCGCGGTCTGGCAACAGCGCGGCTTGTTACAGGTTCCCACAGGGTTGTGACGTGACAGTTGGCGTCAGGCGGCTAGGCTCCGGCCTATGATCTATCGACTGCTTCTTTTGCTGCTGACCGCAACCCCGGCACTCGCCATGGGGCCTTGGAAATCCGACTGCCATGGCGATACGGCCTGTGAGGTCGGCGACCGCTCGTACCATGTGTTGGAGCCTGAGGGGTGGGACGGCGAAACACCTCTGCCCGTGTTGCTGCATTTCCATGGCTGGGCGCGGCAAGGGACCGTCGTGGTGAACCATGAACGCATTGCCGGGGCGACCAAGCTGCGGGGCGTTTTGCTGGTGGCCCCGAACGGGCTGGGCAAAAGCTGGGATTTCTGGACCTCGGGCACGGGCGATGTGCCCTTTGCCGACCGCGTGTTGGAGGATGTCGCCAAGCGCTACCCGGTTGATCCGGAGCGTATCTATGTCTCGGGCTATTCCTTCGGCGGCGCGATGGCGTGGCGCTATGTCTGCCAGTCGGGCAATGACGTTGCCGCCTTGCTGGCCGTTGCCGGCAGCATCCGCCAGACTGAAGACTGCCCCGAAGCCCCGCTTGAGGCGCGCCATGTGCATGGCCTCAGCGATACGGTGATGGATTTTCCCTATGGCGCGAATGGCGACACGACCTATCCGGTGGCCCTTTGGCGCGCGAAATACGACTGCCACGACGCGACCCCGCGCGGGGATTGGAGCGTGGTGCCGATCCTGACCCTCAGCCGGGTGGAGTGGACCGATTGCGCGCAGGGGCAGGTGGTGCTGGATACCCATCCCGGCGGGCATTTCATCCCCCATGGCTGGATCGGGCGGCAATTGGACGAGCTTTTGGGCCGCACCCCCACCTATCCTTGACCCGCAGCGCTTGCACCTTGGCGCAATCTTTGCCATTGCCTGTGCCGACTGGATATCTGCCAAAAAAGGCCCCGAGCAATGAAATTCACTCTGTCCTGGCTGAAAGACCACCTCGACACCGATGCGTCGGTTGAAGAGATCACTGAGGCGCTGACCGATCTTGGCCTTGAGGTCGAAGAGGTCGTGAACCCGGCGGACCGTCTGGCGGGCTTTACCTTGGGCCATGTGAAACATGCCGAGAAACACCCCGACGCCGACAAACTGCGCGTCTGCACGGTGGCGACGGATGAGGGCGATCTGCAGATCATCTGCGGCGCGCCCAACGCGCGCGAAGGTATTACGGTCGTGGTCTGCAAACCGGGCATGTATATCCCCGGTCTGGATATCACCATCAGCGTCGGCAAGATCCGGGGCGTTGAGAGCTTTGGCATGATGGCCTCGGAGCGCGAGCTGGAGCTGTCGGATGAACATGACGGCATCATCGAGCTGCCTTCGGGTGAGGTCGGCGACACGTTCGTCGACTGGCTGGCCGAGAATGACCCCTCCAAGATCGACCCGATGATCGAGATTGCGATCACTCCCAACCGCCCGGATGCGTTGGGTGTTGCGGGGATTGCGCGCGATCTGGCCGCGCGCGGCGTTGGCACGCTGAAAGAGCGCGCCTATGCTCCGGTGCCGGGTGATTTCGACAGCCCGATCAAGGTGACGATTGATGAGGATACTCTGGACGGCGCGCCTCATTTCACTGGCCGTCTGATCCGTGGTGTCAAGAATGGCCCCAGCCCGCAGTGGTTGCAGGATCAGTTGAAGGCGATCGGTCTGCGTCCGATTTCGGCCTTGGTCGATATCACCAACTACATGACCTACGACCAGAACCGCCCGCTGCACGTGTTTGACGCGGATAAGGTGCAAGGCAACCTGCGCGTTCACCGTGCCAAAGGTGGCGAGAAACTGGTGGCGCTGGATGAGAAAGAATACACGCTGCAGTCGGGCATGATGGTGATCTCGGACGATAATGGGCCTGAGTCCATCGCCGGTATCATGGGTGGTGAGGAAACTGGCTGTACTGATGAGACCGTGAATGTCTTCCTCGAAAGCGCGTTCTGGGATCACGTGCAGATCGCGCTGACCGGTCGTGCACTCAAGATCAACTCGGACGCGCGCTATCGGTTCGAGCGTGGGATCGACCCGGAATACACGCTGGAGGGGCTAGAGCAGGCGACGCAGATGATCCTGGATATCTGCGGCGGTGAGGTTTCCAAAGTGGTTGAGGCCGGCAAGGCTCCGAACCATGCGCGGGCCTACAAGCTGGATGCGGCGCGTGTGCAGTCTTTGGTCGGGATGGATATTCCCGAAAGCGAACAGCGCCAGACGCTGACCCGTTTGGGCTTCCGTCTGGAAGGCGAAATGGCGCATGTGCCCAGCTGGCGTCCCGATGTCATGGGCGAGGCCGATCTGGTGGAAGAGGTCGCGCGGATTGCGTCTTTGACCAAGCTGCAAGGCAAGCCGTTGCCGCGTGTGACTGATGGCATTCCAAAACCGGTGATGACCCCGACACAGCGTCGTCAGTCGATGGCGCGGCGTACCTGTGCGGCGTTGGGCTATAACGAATGCGTCTCATATACCTTCATCGATCAGGCCTCGGCAGCGCTGTTCGGCGGTGGAGATGACGCAACGCGTCTGGAAAACCCGATCTCGTCCGAGATGAGCCATATGCGCCCGGACCTGCTGCCCAGCCTGCTGCAAGCGGCGGCGCGCAATCAGGCGCGCGGCTATGCTGACTTGGCCTTGTTCGAGGTCGGCCCGGTCTTCCATGACGGCGAACCGGGTGATCAGAAGACACAGATTTCCGGCCTGCTGGTTGGCCGCAACGGTCCTAAAGACGTCCACGGCGCGTCCCGCCCGGTTGACCTCTTTGACGCCAAAGCGGATGCCGAGGCGGTTCTGGCCGCAATCGGCGCACCCGCCAAGGTTCAGATTCTGCGCGACGGTGACGCCTGGTGGCATCCGGGTCGTCACGGCAAGATCTGTTTGGGTCCGAAAAAGGTTCTGGGCGTGTTTGGCGAGTTGCATCCGCGCATCCTGCAGGCGATGGATATCAAGGGTCCGGCAATGGCGTTTACCATCTGGCCGGATGAGGTGCCGCTGCCGCGCAAATCCGGCGCAACCCGCGCCGCGCTGGAACTGCGCGATCTACAAGCGGTCGAGCGTGACTTTGCCTTTGTGGTTGACGATACTGTCGAAGCTCTGACTTTGGTGAATGCTGCGGCGGGAGCCGATAAGGCCCTGATCGAAGATGTTCGCGTTTTTGATGAGTTCATCGGCGGCAGCCTGGGTGAGGGCAAGAAATCTCTGGCCATCACTGTGCGGTTGCAGCCAAAAGAGGCGACGCTGAAGGAAAAGGATATCGAGGCCGTGGCTGAGAAGATCATTGCCAAGGTGTCAAAAGCCACAGGCGGCGTTCTGCGCGGCTAGGGTTTGTCCGCCTCCGGCGGGAGTATTTTGGAAAAGATGAAGGGGCGGGGTGCGCCCCTTTTTCATGGGAGGAGAGGAACGATGTTGAAGGTTTATCTGTCTGGCGAGATTCACACCGATTGGCGTGAGCAGATCATTTCGGGTGCTGAGGGGCTGGATGTCACGTTCAGCAGCCCGGTGACCGATCACGCGGCCAGTGATGATTGTGGTGTGGCCGTTTTGGGCGCAGAGCCGAACAAGTATTGGCACGACCACAAGGGCGCGATGGTGAACGCGATCCGGACACGTAAGGGAATCTCGGACGCGGATGTGGTGGTTGTCCGGTTCGGTGATAAATACAAGCAGTGGAACGCGGCCTTTGATGCGGGCTATGCGGCTGCTTTGGGCAAGTCGATCATTGTGCTGCACGGCCCCGATCATCAGCACGCGTTGAAAGAGGTTGACGCTGCCGCGCTGGCAGTTGCGGAGGAACCGCGCCAGGTTGTGGAGATCCTGCGCTATGTTCTGACCGGCGCACTGCCGGGCTAGGTTACGAATAGGGCTTGCGCGCCGGGATGGTCGCAAGCCCCTTTGGGGTCAGTCGCGGGCGGGTGTCACCAAGCCCTTTTGAACGGCGGGGCGGTCAAGGAACCGATCCAGATAGGCCCTGAGATTGGCGTGGTCGTCCCACCCAACGACCTCTTTGGCACCATAGAAATCCAGCCCGCGCAGCCAGGGCGCGATGGCCATATCGGCGATCGAGTATTCTCCGGCGATCCAGTCCTGACCCTCGAGTTCCTGGTTCAGAACGTTGAGCAGGCGCTTGGCTTCATTGATATAGCGCTCGCGCGGGCGGGGGTCTTCGATCTCGCTGCCGGCGAATTTGTAGAAAAAGCCCAATTGTCCCAGCATCGGCCCAAGGCCACCCATCTGGAACATCAGCCATTGCGTGATGCGATGCTTGTCGGTGGCGGATTGGCCAATGAACTGCCCGGTTTTCTCAGCCAGATAGAGCAAGATCGCGCCACTCTCGAACACGCCAATGGGGGTGCCATCCGGGCCATTGGGGTCAATGATCGCGGGGATCTTGTTGTTGGGGTTGAGCGACAGAAACTCGGGGCTTTTGACATCGGCATCGGCCAGGGTGACCTTGTGCGCCTCATAAGGCAGGCCGGTTTCTTCCAACATGATCGAAGCTTTGACCCCGTTGGGTGTAGGGAAGGAATAGAGCTGAAGGCGATCGGGGTGTTGCGGTGGCCATTTGGCCATGATCGGGAAAGAGGCGGTGTCCAGCATGCGAAAGCTCCTGTTCGGGCGGTTCCGTTCGAGTAAGGCACGGAGCCGTGTATTTGTCAGCCCCCCAAGCTGTGCAGTGTAGGTCACCCTTTGTTTGCTGGCGAACAATGGGGAAAACTGCCGTAACTCGCACCTAGACCGATTTGCGTTTTTCACTCACAATTCAGCGAGTCCCGCGCGAAAGCCGCGGGATTGATGTTTGAGAAAGGAAATGCGCGTGGATGAAGTTGCAACACAGGTGGGTGCATTTGCGCCTCTGATCATGAGCGCGGTCAAGGCGCTGATCGTACTGATTTTGGGCTGGATCGTTGCTGGAGCAATCGCTGGCATGGTGCGGCGGCGCATCAACGCAACGCCGCAGATCGACCCGACACTAGGGAACTTCATGGCCAGCCTTGTCAAATGGGCGATCCTGGCGATGGTTCTGGTTGCTGTTCTCGGGATTTTCGGGATCCAGGCAACAAGCATCGTGGCCATTCTGGGTGCCGCGTCTCTGGCGATTGGTCTGGCGCTGCAAGGGACACTCAGCGACCTGGCAGCTGGTGTGATGCTGGTCGTGTTCCGTCCGTATAAACTGGGCCAGTTTGTCGACATCGGCGGGACAGCCGGGACGGTGAAAGACCTCAACCTGTTCACGACCGAATTGGTGACGCCGGACAATGTGCAGATCATCGTGCCAAACGGGCAATCCTGGGGGTCGATCATCACCAACTACTCGGCACATGACACGCGCCGTGTGGATTTGGTGTTCGGGATCGACTATGGCGACAGTGCGGATGAGGCGATGAAGATCATTCTGGACGTTGCGAACGCGGATGCGCGTATTCACAAAGATCCGGAGCCCTGGGTGCGTGTGACCAATCTGGGCGATAGCTCGGTCGATCTGACAGCACGTCTGTGGTGCGCAGCGGCGGACTATTGGGATGTGAAATTCGAGCTGACCAAAGCTGTGAAGGAAGCCTTCGATGCGAAGGGCGTCTCGATCCCTTATCCGCATTCGGTGGAGATCCACAAGGAGGGCTGAACGCTCCCGCCCGTCGCGCGGGCATTGGAAATGCCCTCCTCCTGTTGGGCCAAGCGCCGCACCTTCGTGCGGCGCTTTCGTTTTTGCGTATAGGGTGTCAATCAAGACCAACCGCGCCGCGCCAATAGGCGTGGCGCCATGCCCAACGCTTTAAATCGCCTTTTGGTAAAAAGGCGATTTCAGGGGCGTGAGTTGTTACGACTTGATCACCACATTGGGGGAGACAACGTCGATGCCAAGGGCTTTACCAACCGCATAGTAGGTCAGTTGTCCGGCGTGAACGTTCAGACCCGCCAGCAGGTGCGGGTCGTCCTGACAGGCCTGTTTCCAACCTTTATCGGCCAGCGCCAGCATGAACGGCATCGTCGCGTTGCCCAAAGCGATGGTCGAGGTCCGGGCCACCGCGCCCGGCATGTTGGCCACGCAATAGTGCATCACACCATCGACCTCGTAGATCGGGTCGGCATGGGTCGTTGCGCGCGAGGTTTCAAAGCAGCCGCCCTGGTCGATAGCCACGTCCACCAGCACCGCACCGGGCTTCATCGTCGACAGTTGCTGTCGACTGATCAGCTTCGGAGCGGCAGCGCCAGGGATCAGAACAGCTCCGATCACCATATCGGCGTCCTGGATCAACTCAGCAGTCGCGCCAGCCGTCGAGTATTGGTTCTTGAACTGCCCGCCGAATACGTCATCCAGATAGCGCAGCCGAGGCAGTGAGCGGTCAAGCACTGTCACATCTGCGCCCATACCTGCAGCGATCTTGGCCGCGTGGGTGCCGACGACACCGCCACCAATTACGACGACCTTGGCCGGCCCAACGCCGGGAACCCCGCCCATCAGTACGCCTCGGCCACCATTGGCCTTCTGCAGGGTCCACGACCCGACCTGAGGCGCCAGACGGCCCGCAACCTCGGACATGGGCGCGAGCAGAGGAAGACCGCCGCTTGCGTCTGTGACGGTCTCATAGGCGATTGCGGTACAGCCTGAGGCCAGCAGGTCGTGGGTCTGATCTGGGTCCGGGGCGAGATGCAGGTAGGTGAACAGCAACTGGCCTTCGCGCAGCATCTTACGCTCACCGGCCTGAGGTTCTTTGACCTTCACGATCATGTCGGCCGTGGCAAAAACCTCTTCTGCGGTGTCCACGATGCCCGCGCCAGCAGCGATATAGGCGGCATCGTCGAATCCAGCGCCAATGCCGGCACCAGATTCGATCAGCACGTCGTGTCCGCGCGCAACCGCTTCCTGCGCGGCGTTGGGCGTCATGCCGACGCGAAATTCCTGGGGTTTGATTTCCTTGGGGCAACCGATTTTCATCTGCACCGTCTCCGTTCATAGACTGCCTAAATTATGTGCAATTCAAGGCGCAATTTTTGTGAAACAAGACGGGGCTTTGTGTTTTTTGTCGGAAGATTTTCGCGTAAACTGAAGAAATCTCGCAAAGGACTTGCAGCAATGAGCCTAGACACGACTGATCGGAAGATACTTTCTGCGCTGCAGCGCAATGGCCGAATGTCGAATGCCGAGCTGTCAGAGCAGGTAAATCTGTCCCCCTCGGCCTGCCATCGCCGGGTACAAAGGCTTGAGGCTGACGGCTATATCCGCAACTACGTGGCTTTGCTGGATGCGCGCAAGATGAATGTACCGACTACTGTCTTTGTCGAGATCACGTTGCAAGGTCAGGCCGAAGAGGTTCTGGACGCGTTCGAAAAGGCGGTTTCGCGCATCCCGGACGTTCTGGAATGCCACCTGATGGCCGGAACCGCCGACTACATCCTGAAAGTGGTGGCCGAAGACACCGAGGATTTCGCCCGGATCCACCGTCAATACCTGTCACGGCTGCCCAAAGTGGCGCAGATGCAAAGCTCTTTCGCTTTGCGCACGGTGTTCAAGACAACCGCCCTACCGGTTTGAACGGCGCCTATTTTCTGCGCGTAGAAAGGCAAAGGACTGCCTTGCGTCAATTCTACGGCTTGTATCCCCGGGGCGGGGCGTCCAAAATTGAGACGACGAGACCCTCGCGCTGCGCCTCCCCGTGATCCCGGCAGCGCGATGTCATCAATTCATCTGATGACATCAGGCGGTTACACAAACCTGCCAGGGTGGGAACCCGAAGAATAATAAGGAGTTGACCTTGGCCTACGAAAACGATGGCGCCCCCAAAGACTGGTTGGAGGCTGAGCTGGAAGATACGCTGGATGAGGACTTCGAGATCGAATTCAGCGAGCCGATGCTGTCGATGGAAGTTCGCAAAATCTATCGGGAACAGCATCCAGACATGCTGGACCGAAAGGTCTATTTTCGAAACCTGCTGCGCCTTCAGGCCGAGTTGATCAAGGTGCAGGATTGGGTTCAGCACACCGGTGCCAAGGTCTGTATCCTGTTCGAAGGCCGTGACAGTGCGGGCAAGGGTGGTGTGATCAAGCGGATCACCCAGCGCCTCAATCCGCGCGTGGCGCGTGTGGTCGCCCTACCAGCCCCCAGCCGCCGGGAACAAAGCCAGTGGTATTTCCAGCGTTACGTGCCGCACCTGCCTGCGGCCGGTGAGATCGTTTTGTTCGATCGGTCTTGGTACAACCGTGCAGGCGTGGAACGGGTGATGGGCTTTGCGACCGAGGATCAGGTCGAACAGTTCTTTCAGGACGTTCCGGAATTTGAGCGTATGTTGGTGCGCTCAGGGATCATCTTGCTGAAATACTGGTTCTCGATCACGGATGAAGAACAGCAGCTACGATTCCTCATGCGTATCCACGATCCGATGAAACAGTGGAAGCTATCGCCGATGGACCTGGAATCCCGCATCCGGTGGGAATCCTACACCAAGGCGAAAGAAGATATGTTCTTCCGCACCAATATCCCCGAGGCGCCGTGGTACATTGTGGAAGGTAATGACAAGAAACGCGAGCGTCTGAACTGTATCGAGCATCTTCTGACCATGATCCCCTATACGGATGTTCCGCATGAGAGGGTCAATCTGCCCGATCGCCGCTACAATCCGGACTACGAACGCCGCGTTCTGCCGGACGAGCTGCACGTGCCCAAGATCTACTGATCGTACTGTTGGGATGCGAGGCAGCGGACTGCCTCGCATCAGGATAGGCCGTCAGGCGACGTCCATCATACAATCGAAATTGAAGAAGTTGACGAAGAAGACGTCTCCGGAGTCGTCAGACGCCATCTCCGGGCACGACGTGTCATCCGAGGATGGGTCCATATCGTCGACCATCACCAGATCCAAGTCATCCTCAGGTTCTTCCGGAGTCATTGCGTCGTCATTCCAAGCGAATTGATCCAACTGCGTCTGCAGCTGTTGAATGAACGCCTCAATTTCGGCGAGGAAAGCTGCTACGTCGAAACAACCGCTATCAGGGTCCTCGGTCTCGGTGACGTCTGTTTCGGGCTGTTCCGGTTCCGGATCTTCCGTCTCGGTGACATCGGTTTCGGGCAGTTCAGGTTCCGGGTCTTCGGTCTCGGTGACGTCTGTTTCAGGCTGCTCGGGCTCCGGGTCTTCGGTCTCGGTGACTTCAGTTTCGGGCTGCTCGGGTTCCGGGTCCTCTGTCTCTGTGACATCAGTTTCAGGTTGTTCCGGTTCCGGATCTTCCGTCTCGGTCACATCAGTCACCGGTTGTTCCGGAGTTGGATCTTCGGTTTCGGTCACATCTGTTTCCGGTTCCTCGGGCTCTGGATCTTCAGCCGTGGGCGGCGTCATGGCGGTGTCGTCAATGTCCAGCATGACCTCTGCGTCAGTCGTGGCAAAGTTCTGCGTCACCATGACTGCGTCAAAGCCCTGCATGTCGCCCGTCTCAACGCCGATCCCGATATATTTGAAATCGGGGTTCAGAATGTTGGCCCGGTGGCCGGGGCTGTTCATCAGGTTCTGATGCAGTTGCGCGACATCATCGCTGATGCCTGGGGCACCGCGCTCGGATTGCCAGGCGATATTCTCGCCCGTGCGCCAGCTGCCTTCCAGATCGAAACCGGCCGACTGCATGCGCTGGGTTGCGCTGGATCCGCCCGATCCGGTGTGGCTGAACCGGTCCGTATTCAGCATCCATGCGCTGTGGTCTTCTGATGACTCGTTAAGCTGTCTTTCAAGTTGCAGGGGGTCCAGACCGCGGGATGTGCGCTCTTGGTTGATGAGCGCCAGCATCTCTCGTTCTACTTCACTTGCTGTAGACATTTTTGCCTCCGTTTTATGTTTTGTCTGAGTGGACGAGCCCAGTTATCGGGGCCACCAAAGACATGAACAGAGAGGCGATGAAAATCGGCACTTTTCGGCGAGACGATGCAGCCGGACGCAGATTCGCTGCGCTGGAAAACGCCGAGAAAGAGGCGAGACTAAGGCTCGGCGAGTTATCGCACTGGTTGTGCAGGGGCGCGGGCAAAAACGCACTTAGGAACGACAAACCCCCGGGCGATGCCTCGGGGGTCGTCAAATAGTGTCATCCAAAGCTGGACGAGCGTCAGGTGCTTAGAGCAAACCTTCGCGCTGTGCTTTCTTACGTGCCAGTTTACGGGCACGACGGATCGCTTCAGCCTTCTCGCGCGCTTTTTTCTCGGACGGTTTCTCGAAATGTTGCTTCAGCTTCATTTCACGGAACACGCCTTCGCGCTGCAGCTTTTTCTTCAGGGCACGAAGCGCCTGATCGACGTTATTGTCGCGAACACTAACCTGCATGTGGTTGTCACCACCTTTCTAGATAGAGTTGCAAGGAAATTGCAGGAGTTGGCCGTATAGCAAAGCAGCTCTATCTTGTCTAGTACTGTGCCCAAGCACCGGAGACCCACCATGACCGTCACTTACGAAGACACCAAACAACAGCTGCTGGACGCGATCTTGATGCATGTTCCGTTCGATGGCTGGTCCGAGGCCAGTTTTCGCGCGGCCGTTGTTGATTGCGATCTGGATGACGGTCTGGCCCGTGCGATCTGCCCGCGCGGCGCGGTCGATCTGGCGCTGGCCTACCACACGCGGGGCGATCAGGTCATGCTGGATAGGATCAAGTCCACTGACATGAGCGAGCTGAAGTTTCGCGAAAAGGTCGCCGCCGCCGTTCGGTTCCGGCTTGAGGCGGTCGAGGACAAGGAACTGGTGCGCCGGGGCATGACCCTGTTTTCGCTGCCCAACCACGCCGCGGACGGGGCAAAGGCCGTTTGGGGCACCTGTGATCTGATCTGGGATGCACTGGGCGATACGTCGGATGATGTGAACTGGTACACCAAGCGCGCAACCCTGTCGGGGGTCTATTCGTCGACGTTGCTGTTTTGGCTGGGGGATGAATCGCCGGATCACCAGAACAGTTGGGCGTTTCTGGACCGCCGGATCGAAAACGTGATGCAGTTCGAAAAGCTCAAGGCGCAGGTGAACGGCAACCCGCTGCTCAAGCCCTTGCTGGCCGTTCCCAATTGGTTTGCAGCTCAGGTGAAACCACCGATGAAGATGCGGGCTGATTTGCCGGGGATGTTGAACCCGCGCAAGTAAGCATCTGGGCCTTTGCTTTTTGGCCTGCTAGGCATTGGGCAAAGGAGATTTACCCATGACTTCGCCTGAGACCCAGACAATGCGTGCCGTCGAAATCACCGAACCCGGCGGCCCTGATGTCCTGCAACTGACCGAACGACCGATTCCCGAGCCGGCGGCCGGGCAGGTTGTTTTGAAAGTGGCCTATGCTGGCGTGAACCGACCGGACGCGTTGCAGCGCGCCGGGGCCTATGATCCGCCTCCCGGTGCAAGCGATCTACCGGGGCTTGAGGCCTCGGGCGAAGTGGTTGCCTTAGGTGCGGGTGTTGAGGGGCTCTCGATCGGTGACAAAGTCTGCGCGCTGCTTCCGGGCGGCGGATATGCTGAATATGTCGCCACGCCCGCCGCGCATTGCCTGCCTGTCCCCGATGGCATGGACCTAAAGCAAGCCGCCTGCCTGCCCGAGACCTTTTTCACAGTCTGGTCGAATGTCTTCACACGCGGAGGCCTGAAAGCAGGTGAGCGGTTCCTTGTCCATGGTGGATCTAGCGGTATCGGGACGACGGCGATCCAATTGGCGAACGCGTTTGGCGCGCGTGTCTTTGCGACTGCGGGCTCGGCTGAGAAGTGCGAGGCCTGCCGCAGCTTGGGCGCCGAAAAAGCGATCAACTATCGGGATGAGGATTTTGTCGGGGTTATGCGGGCCGAAGGTGGCGCGAACCTGATCCTCGATATGGTTGGCGGCGACTATATCCCGCGCAACGTAAAGGCGCTAGCCGAGGATGGACGTCTGGTTCAGATCGCCTTTTTGCAAGGACCCGTGGCCGAGTTGAACTTTGCCCTGATGATGGTGAAACGCCTGACGCTGACCGGCAGCACCCTGCGACCGCAAAGCGATCTGGCCAAGGCAAAAATCGCTCAGGACCTGCATGAGGCCGTTTGGCCGCTGCTCTCTGCAGGCAAGGTCGCGCCGGTATTGCACAGCGAATTCCCTCTGGCTGAGGCTGCTGCTGCACACGCGCTTATGGAAAGCTCGCAGCATATTGGCAAGATCGTCCTGAACGTCGCGGGCTAGACACTTTTTGGGTCACGCAACGGCGCGCCGGTAGAGGTGCCATGTTGCGTGGCCCAGAACGGGTATAATGACGATCAGCCCCAGCAGCATCGGGATCGCGCCCAGCACCAGCAGGGTCGCGACGATCAAGCCCCAGCCCATGATGACGCCGGGATTGTGGCGAAGCACGCGAACGGATGTCACAACGGCCACGGGCAGCCCTACTTTACGGTCCAGCAGAAGCGGGAAGCTGACTACGCTGACCGCCAGCGCAATCAAAGCGAAAAAGAACCCGGCAGCGGTGCCAAAGATGACCATTGTCCACCCCGCGCCGGTGGTCAGAACCTCGGTCGCAAACGCGCCCAGCGAGGCAGGCGGTTCGGGGCCGAGCGTCTGCGCATAGACGCTTTGGGCGACCATCAGCCAGACAAGCAGCAGAAGGACCAAGTAGAACCCGAGCGCCAGAATGGCCCCGAAGGAGGGCGATCGGAATACGCCGAACGCGTCCAGCCAATGGACCTCTCCGCCTTGTTCGCGCTTGCGGCTGATTTCATAAAGACCAACGGCCGCGATCGGGCCGATCAGGGCAAAGCCTGCGATCAGGGGGGCCAGCAACGGCACCAAGTCCATGTTCATTGCAAAGCCGACCATCAAAAGCCCGGCAATAGGGTAGATCAGCACGATAAAGATCGCATCCGCGCGGGTTTCCAGAAAGTCCGTGTATCCGGCTCTCAGGCAGTATTTCAGGTCGTCGAATGTGAGTGGCTGCACCATGGGCAGATGGCGCACGTCCGAGCTGCCCAGGTGCGATACGCTTTCCGAGACGTGATCGCTGGTTGCTCCAAGGCTTTGGGCCGCCCAGCTGATCGGATTACCGATAGTTTTTGCCATTTTGTTCCCTTCCTTGGCGAGTGGTGCGCCGCAGAATGGATCCGGCTGAGGGTTGCTCCTGGCCGGACCAGCCGGCAACGCCTGCGTGCAGTATAGCACAGTTTTGGAAATTCCCGAATTGCCGCCGCCGCATCGCCCGGATTGTCTTGCCGCGCAGGCGTGTTAGCTTGAGCAAAGGCAAGAGGAGGTCAGAATGCAGCAAACTGCGCGAACAGTTGTCATTGAGGAATTCGGCGGACCTGAGGTCCTACAGATCAAGGACCAGCCTTTAGGCGATCCCGGCCCCGGCGAAGTTCGCATTCGCCACGAGGCGTGCGGGTTGAACTTCATTGATGTCTATCAACGAACGGGCCTCTATCCCCTTGAATTGCCGCATGCATTGGGCATGGAGGCTACAGGTGTGATCGAGGCGGTCGGCGAAGGTGTGACGCATTTGCAGCCGGGCCAGCGCGCGGCCTATGCCAGCGCTCCGTCCGGCGCCTATTGCGAGGCGCGGGTGATGCCCGCAGCGCAGGTATGCCCACTGCCGGATGGCATCCCTTCGGAAATAGCCGCCGGGATGATGTTGAAAGGTCTGACGGTTGAATATCTGTTCCATCGCACCACCCCCTTGAAGCGTGGCGACACGGTTCTGTTTCACGCGGCTGCGGGCGGTGTCGGCCTGATCGCCTGCCAATGGGCGAAATCCGAGGGCATCAAGCTGATCGGAACCGCAGGAACGGATGAGAAATGCAGTCTGGCGCAATTCAACGGCGCGGCCCATTGCATCAACTACCGGACCGAGAACTTTGCCGAACGCGTCGCCGAATTGACCGGTGGCAAGGGTGTCGATGTGGTGATGGATTCCGTTGGGGCCGATACGTTTGACGGCTCATTGGACTGTCTGAAGCCTTTGGGCATGATGATATCCTTCGGCAATGCATCCGGGCCGGTGCCGCCAGTGAATATCGGCATTCTCGGGCAAAAAGGCTCGCTCAAAATCACCCGGCCGACGCTGTTCACGCATATTGCGGACCATGCGGTCTGTCAGGCGATGGCGCGGCGGTTGTTTGGCAAGGTTCAGGGCGGCGAGGTCAAGATCCATATCGACCAACGCTTCCCTCTGGATCAGATTGCCGAAGCGCACCGCGCGCTAGAGGCGCGGCAAACCACCGGCAGCACAATTCTGGACTTGTAAACGCAAAGACCCGGCGCAGGACGCCGGGTCTGCTCCAGCACAAAACCGGAAAAATCAGAAGCGGTAGGCCGCTCGGATCTGCAGTGTTGTGGCGTCAACATCCACGCTGGACGAGTTGAAGTTGTCAAACTCGTGATACAGCAACTCGCCTGCGATGCTGACATTCGGGGCCACGATCTGCTCATAGCCTGCGCCGATGAACCAGCCGTCGTCGCTGCCCAGATTGTCGGTGCCAGCATCCGCATAGCCGCCAACGCCGTATAGAAGACCCTGAGGGTTCACCTTGTAGCCAGCGCGCACTTTGATCCGCCAGACGTCCTCGACAGTTGCGGGGCCGAGATCGATATTGGTCCAGTCATAGTCAAAGCCGCCGCCCACGACCCAGTCGCCCAGATCGTAGTCATATCCAAGGATGATACCGCCAATCGCGCCATCACCATCGACGCCCGAGACGCTGGTGTCCACGTCGATATAGCCCAATTGCAGACCGCCGTAGAACCCTGTCCAGTTGCCCGAGGATTGGGCCATCGCGGCCCCTGCCGCCAGGGTGGACGCCGCTGTCACAATTGCCAATCTGCCTATCATGTCTTGATCCTTTCATTCCAAATAACCGCGCGCCAATTTGTGGGTCTGGCTACGCATATCCATACTCAAATACGGCCCTGCCTCAGGACCGGATCATCGTTTGTGGCATATTCCGTACTAGGTCTTGGATCGTTCAGGCCGTTTGGCCCGATGTCCGCCCGTTAGACCCGGGCTTGTCTCAATAAGATAGTTAGCGTTTTCAAAGCTTCAAATAAAATGCGGCGGCAGATCACTCTGCCGCCGACGCGTGCTGTCAATTTCAGCGGATTATTGCTGCAGCTCAGCCGGGCTTTTGTCTGCGATGGTTTCCCAGTTGGTGCTGGCTTGCTCGATGAAGCCCGGAATGTCGCCTTCCCAACGTTCCTGGATGTCTTGCGACAGGTTCAGGTACAGTTTGTTGTCGACGATTTTCCAGTGGTTCGGGTCACCGTCGAACTTGAAGCCCATGGCCGCACCGAAGGCGCAGTATCCGCCATATGCAGGCAGGTAAGCCTCGGGGTTGGCTTCAAATGCCACTTTGTTTTCTTCCGACGAGAAGCGGTACAGAGCGTCGTTGTGCAGGGTGGTGATGCGGTAGTCGCCTTTGGTTGCTTCGCCAGCGGTGAAATAGGCAACCGGGTCATAGCCTTGCATCGCCAGACCAGTCGAGCTTGCGTTGAGTTCAACACCAGCCGCCAGGGTCGAAGTGGCTAGAGCAACAGACAGGGCAACGCCGCCGATCAGAGATTTAAACGTGTTCATAGCTTCACCTTTCGTGAAAGGGCCGCGCGATCTCGCCTGAATTGCGATTTGCGGACCCGGGGATTTTATCTTGTGAGGCCGGTAATTGGCCGCCACGGAATGCAGATGGGAGGCGGGTTGATCACGTTCAAAACAATGAATTGTGATTGTGCTGAGGCACAGAGGCGCTGTGCAAAAATGCGGAATATCAATCAGATATCCGGGATCAGCGCCAACACGAAATCCACCACTTTGCGGGCGGGCATTTCACAGGGACGCAGCAGCGCGCCGCTGTTTCGTGTCTGATAGAGGTTCAGGCTGATATAGTCCGTCCCGCCCAATTCATGCGCGACAAGCTTGTGGGATTTGCCCCCGGCCAGAACCTGCCGTGACACGACATAGCGCTTAGTGTCTGCTCGGCCAGTGAACGTACCGGTGGGCAGGGCGAAAAATGCCGTCAGAAAATCCTCTGGCGGGGTCACGATTTCCCGATTTTCGGCTCGGTCCGGGATTTGATGCGGGCGACGTTGTCCTTATGGCGCCAGTAGATCAGGAAGGTCAGGGCAATTCCGAGGATGAATGTCGAACCGTCTGTCAGGGTGATGATCCAAGTGGTTGACAAGGCCGCTGCGGCCAGCGCTCCGGCCGAGGACATGCGCCAGATCGCGACGGAGACCAGCCAGGTCAGACAGCAAGCAACGCCGACGCGCCAGTCCAGCGCCAGCCAAAGCCCGATGAAGGTTGCAACGCCCTTACCGCCCTTGAAGGCAAGCCAAACAGGCAAGCAGTGGCCAAGAAAAGCCATCAGGGCGGCAATCTGCGCCGCGTCCTCACCTGCATAGGCGCGGGCCAGCAGGACCGCCAGCGCCCCTTTGCCGCCATCCAACAGCAGCGTCAGCGCGGCGGCCGGTTTGCTGCCGGTGCGCAGAACATTTGTTGCGCCGATATTGCCCGATCCGATCTGCCGCAGATTGCCCAGCCCCATGACACGCGCGATGATCAGGCCGAAAGGGACCGAGCCGATCAGGTATCCCAGGGCCGCCCACAGGGCGAGTACGGTCATTGAGCTGTCGATTTCGGGCATCAGGTTCTCCGGTACACGTCTATGCCGGCCACATAGGTTGCAAGGACCTTACCCTGCATGCGCTGCCCGTCAAACGGTGTGTTCTGCGATTTCGATTTCAGGGCAAACCGGTCCAGCACAAAGGGCACATCTGGGTCGAACAGGACCAGATCGGCAGGCGCGCCCTGCGCTAGTCGCCCGCTGTCCAACCCCAACCGTTTCGCCGGATTCAGCGCGACGGCCCGGAAAAGAGTGGGCAGGTCCAATTGCCCTGCATGAAACAGGCGCAGGGCTGCAGGCAGGAAGGTCTCCAACGCAACCGCGCCCGAGGCGGCCTCTTCAAACGGCAGGCGTTTGCTTTCTTCGTCCTGCGGCGTGTGCATCGAACTGATGATGTCGATCAGACCCGTGCGCACCGCTTCGATCACCGCTTGCCGATCATCCTCAGACCGCAGGGGCGGCTTGACCTTGAAGAAGGTGCGATAGTCGGCCACGTCCAGTTCATTCAGTGTCAGATGGTGTATCGAGGTCCCGGCGGTGATGTCCAGCCCGTTGCGCTTGGCACGTTCCAGTGCGGGCAGGGCGCGGGCGGTGGTGATCTGGTCGGCATGATAGGCGGCCCCGGTCATCTCTAGCAGCGCAATGTCGCGGTCCAGCCCCATCCGTTCCGCCATGGGCGAGACGGCGGGCAATCCGCGCAGAGCAGCGAACTTGCCGCTGGTGACGGCGGCCCCTTTGCTCAGCCCTGGTTCCTGAGGGTGCGCGATGACCAGCGCGCCGCAGGATTTAGCATAGGTCAGCGCGCGGGAAAATACCTTGGTGTTGGTGATGACGTGATCGCAATCGGTGAAGGCGACCGCGCCCGCATCCTGCAGAAATCCGATCTCGGTCATCTCACGCCCCTCGCGACCTTTGGTGAGGGCCGCCATAGGCAGGACGTTGACAGGCGCGTCAGCTTGTGCCCGCCGGGTGGCAAATTCCAGCGTTTCGGGCGTGTCGACGGCTGGCAGCGTATCGGGGCGGGTGACGATGGTGGTCACCCCACCCGCCGCCGCCGCCAGACCAGCGGATTTGTAGCTTTCTTTGTGCCGCTCACCTGGTTCACAGACCTTGACGCCGATATCGACAATACCGGGGGCGAGGCATTTGCCGTCGCAGTCGATGACGTCACCGTTGATGGCAGGGGCGTCTCCATCGCCCAGCGCCACAATGCGCCCGTTTTCGGCGTGTAGCCAGCCCAAGCTGTCCGTGCCGGTCTCCGGGTTGATCAAGCGGGCATTGGTAAAAACGACAGAAGTCATGCTGAGGCCTCTCGGGCTTGGTTCAAAGCCGCCAAAGCGGCATCAGGGTCGGACAGGTATTCGAAGACAAGAAACAGGCGGCGCGAAAACACCACGTTCTGACCGCTGCGATGGTAGTTCAACGCGTGGTCGACGGGGATGTATTTGGGCCTGAAGATCTTGCTGATCCACCATGCATTGCGGGTGGTCACCACATAGACACGACACGTGCGCAGCAGGCGGTCGTACCACATGAGGAACGCAACGAACCCCGTGGACCCGATCAGTTTCCAATAGTCCCGCAGGGTATCGGCGAACCACGGGCTGGCCAGCCAAGCCAGACCGAGGCTGAGGATCAAAATCCGGTAAGCCCACCCCACATGGGGCGGAAAATACCCCTGATGCGGTTGCCCGGTCCAAAGGACCTCTTCGCCCTCAGGGATATAGGTTCGCCACCACGAGTCGCTCATCCCGCGGCCCTTTCAATGGCGGCCTTGGTGGCGGCAGGGTTCGCCTGATATTTAATGAGGTGCTTGTCACCGCCCCGTGTCACAACCTGAACAAAGCTGCCCATCGTATTGACGGCTTCGATCTGGTTCAGCGCGACGACCCGAGGGCCCGGGCCGGTGAGGGTGGTGTCAGACAATTCCCACGTATTGTTCAACTCTTCCGAGGCCAGATACCAGGCGCGCAATCCGATTGCGGCTAACCCGGCGGGCGCGCCAGTCCAGACATAGGGGTTGCCAATCAACCACAGCACCAGCATCGCACCCGCCATCGCAATGGCGGCGAGGGTCAGGTTGGTCTGGACATAGGCGCGTTTGTCCGGGGTGAAGGTCACAGGATCAGCCATAGGGCACCTCCGATAACAAGCAGGGCGAGAACCGCCATCAGGGCCGATCCGACACGGCGAGGGGCATCATTGTCGATGGGCACCTGCGGGGCCGAGAACGGCTTGACGCTTTCGGTTTCAATTGCACCGCCGGTCCAGTTCGTCGCCTCTTCGGTGAACAGACCCAGCAAATGCAGGCGAGGATCAGGGTTCAGCTGTGCCGCGCGCCCACCAAAGGCCGCGCTGCGCACGACCATGACCCAGCCTTCGATGGCTTCAAGCATGCTGCGGTCCAGTTGATCCTCGGATACGCCGCCGCCTTCGTGCAGGTAGCCATAAAGCCCAAGGTCTTCGAGGTCGGAGACCGGGAAGATATCGATTTGATCGTGGTCCAGACCATCAACACCCATAACCTGATCGGCCGCGCCGGGTTCGCGCAGGAACTTCGCCTCTTCCGGGCGCATGTCCAGCGCGAACAGGCGGATCACGCCGTGTTCATGGGGGGCGACGGTCAGATCGCTCATGCGACCTCGCGCAGGTTGCGGGCCAGAAGCTCCATCGCAGCCATACGTACGGCGACGCCCATTTCGACCTGTTCCTGAATGACCGAGCGGTTGATGTCATCGGCCAGTGTACCGTCGATCTCAACCCCGCGGTTCATCGGTCCGGGGTGCATGACAATGGCATCGGGCTTGGCTTGCGCCAGCTTGGCGGCGTCCAAACCGTAGCGGTGATAGTACTCACGCTCCGAGGGGATGAAGCCGCCATCCATCCGCTCTTTCTGAAGGCGCAGCATCATGACCACGTCGACGTCTTTTAGGCCCTCGTTCATGTCGTCATAGATCTCGGCGCCGAACTCGGCGAATTGCGAGGGGACCAGCGTCGGCGGGCCGATCAGGCGGATGCGGTTCTCCATCTTGCCAAGCAGGATCAGGTTCGATCGCGCCACGCGGGAATGTGCGACGTCGCCGCAGATCGCGATATTCAGGCGATGCAACCGGCCCTTGGCCCGGCGGATCGTCAGAGCGTCCAGCAAGGCCTGTGTCGGGTGTTCGTGCCGCCCGTCGCCCGCGTTCAGAACCGCGCAATTCACCTTCTGTGCCAGTAGGTCCACGGCGCCTGAATGAGGATGCCGCACCACCAGCAGGTCGGGATGCATCGCATTCAGTGTCATGGCGGTGTCGATCAGCGTCTCGCCCTTTTTGATCGAGCTGGCTTGCATCGCCATATTCATCACATCCGCGCCCAGCCGCTTGCCCGCCAGTTCGAAACTGGCCTGTGTGCGGGTCGAGTTCTCAAAAAACATGTTGATCTGCGTCAGACCCGACAGCACATCCGAATGCTTGGTCGACTGGCGGTTCAGGTCGACGTATTTCTCGGCCAGATCCAGAATGGCGGTGATATCGGATTGCGACAGATGCTCGATGCCAAGAAGGTGACGATGGGCAAAACGCATGGCGGGCTCCTGTCTGACAATCGGACCGCTTATAGAAAGCCACGCGGGCAGAGGCAACCTAAAGCGTTTCGGGTTTTATCTGAATCACTCTGCGACACGAATGTGCCCCCGAACGCCGCAGGCGTGGCAGGGTATTCGTGTCTCAAGTTAAACCCGAAACGCTCTATGGTTCTGACCCTTCGGGCAGTTTCTCGCACCCGCCTTCGGGCAGGCATTGCTCGCCGGGTTTGCACCACTTGCCGTAGCCGCAGTCGATGGCCTTGATCGGAACGCATCCCTGATGTTCCGAGCATTTGAAGCCGGGGCGGCATTGCGATCCGGTTTCCTCGCACAAGAACCATCCGGGACGTGTGCATCCGCCCCCCGGCAGGCAGGACGACCCGCGCGCGCAGGTCAGGCCGTCATCGCATACCTGCGGTGGGTCAAGGGCCTCAGGCAAACTCGGGTTCAAGTCAGGTATGGTTTTTTCACATTGCCCGCGCGCACTGCAAAAGCTGCCTGAGGGGCAATCCAGACTTGAGGTGCAGGCGTTTGCCCCAGCAGGTGCACATCGTGTGCCACCCGCAACGCAGCGCTCGAACGCGCCACAGCTGCGCCCGCCGCCGCAATAGGTTCCGCCCAGGGGAATGCAGTGGCCGTCAAAGCTGCATCTCTGTCCACCCGAGCAACACCGACTGCCGCAGGCAAACTGACCCGCCCGGCATTGATCCGCCCCGCCAAGCAACTGGGCCGAGGCGGGCTCGCCGCCGAAGGCAAGCACCAGAGCAACTAGAAGGAATCGCAGAAAAGACAGCATGACGCCCGCATGGTCGGTCTGTCCCGGTGCCGAGGCAAGGTCTATTCGCTTTCCCTCAGGCAAAAGCTGGTTAGATTGAGGGCATGGAATCGGGCTTGGACTATCACACTGCAAAGGCGCTGCTGGAATGGCAGATCGAACTGGGCGCGACCGAGGCGATCGGGGACGCGCCGATTGACCGTTATGCCTTGCCGGATACGACGCCCAAGGCGAAGAAGCCCGCGACTCCTCAAGCCGCGCCGGAAAAGCCCAAACAGGTCGATCCGGTGGCGATTGCCAAAGCAGCCGCTCAAGGCGCCGGATCCCTCGACCAGTTGCGCACGGTGATGGAGGCGTTCGATCATTGTGAGCTGAAGCGCGGCGCGCGGCAGTTGGTCTTTGCCGATGGTACGCCGGGTGCGCGAGTGATGATTATTGGCGAGGCTCCGGGCCGGGATGAGGATCGCGAAGGCAAACCCTTTGTTGGTCGGGCCGGGCAGCTATTGGACCGTATGTTGGCGGCAATTGATCTGGACCGCGCGCAGGATGTCTACATCACCAATGTGCTGCCGTGGCGCCCGCCGCAGAACCGCGATCCCAAACCCGAAGAGATCGGCATGATGAAGCCGTTTCTGGAGCGTCACGTGGCGCTCGCCAAGCCTGAGGTGCTGGTGGTGATGGGCAATATCAGCTGTCAGGCGGTTTTGGGTAAACGCGGCATCACGCGCTTGCGCGGGAGTTGGGATCAGGCGCTGGACCTGCCCGTCATCCCGATGTTCCACCCCGCCTACCTGCTGCGACAGCCGCAGATGAAACGACAGGCCTGGGCGGATCTGCTCGAGCTGAAAGCGCGACTGGGGGCCGGGTGATGCGTATCCTGGCGTTCTCGGACCTTCACATGGCACGCAACCGGGCGGCCGATCTGGTGGCCGCCAGCACTGATGCGGATTTGGTGATCGGTGCCGGAGATTATTGCAACATGCGGCAGGGTCTGGATGAAGCGATGCAGATGCTCTCGGACATAGCGGCACCTCTGGTTCTGGTCCCCGGCAATGCCGAAAGCGCGGCTGAGTTGACGGACGCGGCCCCTGAGGGGGTCCATGTGTTGCATGGCACGGGCATGACGGTCGACGGGTTGCGCTTGTTTGGTTTGGGCTACGGCGTGCCAGTCACGCCGTTTGGCGACTGGTCCTGTGACCTGAGCGAGGCCGAAGCCGCAGAGATGCTGGACCGTTGCGATGGAACAGATGTGCTGGTTGTTCACTCTCCGCCCAAGGGGTTTGGCGATACTACGTCACAGGGGATGTCCGTCGGATCGGTCGCGGTGCGCGATGCGGTCGAGCGCCTGCAACCGGAACTGGTCTTTTGTGGGCATATCCACGATAGCTGGGGCTATCGCGGGTCATTGGGTCGTTCAGAAATCGCCAATCTTGGCCCCAGAACAAATTGGTTTGAGGTTGCGATATGATCGAGACCGTTACTCTGCTGGCCTTTGTCCCCGCCGCGATGTTGCTGAATCTCACACCCGGCGCGGATATGATGTTTTGCTTCGGGCAGGGCCTTAAATCCGGACCCCGACCGGCGCTGGTGGCAAGTGCTGGGATATCGCTGGGACTGATGGTGCATGTCCTGCTGGCAGGGCTGGGCCTTGGGGCCTTGGTCAATTCGATGCCATGGCTGTTTGATGTCATCCGCTGGATGGGTGTTGCTTATCTGCTGTATCTGGCCTGGGGCGCAATCCGCAACGGAGCGGTCTCGACCGAAGGGCCAGCAAGGCCGACGCGCATGGCGTTCCGAGACGGGATGGTGGTCAACCTGACAAACCCCAAGATCATTCTGTTCGTTCTGGCCTTTATCCCTCAATTTGTTGATCCCGCAGCAGGCCCGATCCTTGGGCAATTCATGATCTTTGGCGCGATCATCGCATTGGGTGGTTTTGTCGTGAACGGATTGGTTGGCGTGTTCGCTGGCGGTGCCGGCCGGTTGCTGATCGGAAATCCACGCGCCTCGCGCATTATGGGATGGGTGACGGGCGGGATTTTCACCGCGCTGGCGCTGCGGCTTGCAATCATGGAAAGGGCTTGACGCCTGATGTCACGTATCGACGAAACGATTGAGTTCATTCCCATTCGCATCGCTGTTCTGACCGTCTCGGACACGCGCTCGGTTGATGAGGATCGTTCGGGACAGACACTGGTGGAGCGCATCGAAAAGGCGGGGCATGTGGTTGCGGATCGCAAGATCATCCGCGACGAGCGCGCCCAGATCGCCGATCAACTGCGCGCCTGGGTGGCGGATGCGGGGATCGACGTGGTGATCTCGACCGGTGGCACTGGGCTGACCGGGCGGGACGTGACGGTCGAGGCGCATCGCGACGTCTATGAAAAAGAGATCGACGCCTTCGGAACCGTTTTTACCATTATCTCGATGGAAAAAATAGGAACCTCGGCGGTGCAGTCGCGCGCGACAGGTGGCGTGGCAGGCGGAACCTACCTCTTTGCGCTCCCGGGCAGCCCCGGGGCCTGCAAGGACGCTTGGGACGGAATCCTCGAGAAACAGCTCGACTATCGCCACCGACCCTGCAATTTCGTGGAAATATTGCCCAGATTGGACGAACATCTGCGACGGAAGTAGACTGGTCGCACGTTCAAAACCTTATAACCGCTTTGTGGCTTGGCATATTTCGTGCCTCCGCTACATTTTCCGCAGGGCAGCCCATTTGCAACCGGGATGAATAATAGATGCGTTTTTTAAGGCAGAGTCTGGTCGGTGTGTTTCTGGCGTCGCTGACGCTGGCATTGCTGTTTGTCGCCGTTCAGATCGTCACAGGCGCCGTGCAAGAGGTCCTGATCCGCGAGAATGAGCAACCCAAAGCGCGCGAGCGGGTCTTTGCGGTGACCGTCCGTCCGGCTGTATTCGAAACCGTCACGCCCAATCTCGAAGCCTTCGGCGAGGTGCAAAGCCGCCGCCGTCTGGAGTTGCGCGCGGCACTGGGCGGCCGCGTGATCGCATTGGCTGATGATTTCGTGGATGGCGGCACCGTCACCACAGGTGAGGTTTTGGTCGAGCTTGATCCGGCGGATGCGCAATCGGCTCTGGATCGTGCCAAGTCGGACGTTCTGGATGCTCAGTTTGAAGAACGTGATGCTGAACGGTCATTGCTGCTGGCGCAGGATGAATTGAAATCAGCTGAGGCGCAGGCTGAGCTGCGTGAAAGGGCCCTGCAGCGTCAGCGCGATCTTGAATCCCGCGGTGTGGGGGCACCTGCCAGTGTGGAAGAGGCCGAATTGATCGCCGCCGCCGCACAACAATCGGTTCTGGCGCGCCGCATTGCCCTTGCGCAGGCGGAATCGCGGGTGGATCAGGCTACGACCCTGCTGGCCCGCGCACGGATCGCGCAGGAAGCGGCAGAGCGTGACTTGGAGGACATGACTATCCGCGCAAGGTTTGGAGGCACGCTGACAGATGTCACGCTGGTCGAAGGGCGTTTGGTTTCAGCAAATGAGAAGCTGGCCGAACTGGTGGACCCCAACGCATTGGAGGTGGCCTTCCGCGTTTCAACCGCGCAATTCGTGCGTTTGCTGGACAAAGACGGAGCGCTGATCAACGCCCCTTTCACTATCTCGCTCGAGGTCACAGGGGCCGACCTGACCGCGAGGGGCCGGATCAGCCGTGACAGCGGCTCGGCAGGTGAGGGGCAAACCGGGCGTCTGATCTATGCCCGGCTCGACGATGCCTCGGGGTTCAAGCCCGGTGATTTCGTGACCGTGACGGTGCAGGAACAGCCCTTGGAAGAGGTCGCACGCCTTCCGTCTTCAGTTCTGGACGCAGCTGGAACCGTTCTGGTTCTGGGTGCGGATGATCGTCTGGAAGTCCTGCCTGTGCGACTGATCCGCCGTCAGGGCGATGAGGTTCTGTTGCGTGGCGAAGGGCTGGAAGGGCGCGAGGTCGTGATAGGCCGCACGCCTCTGCTGGGGTCTGGGGTTCGCGTGCGCCCCCTGCGTCCCGAGGCCAGTGCCGATCCTGATCTGGTTGAATTGACCGATGCGAAACGGGCCGAACTGATCACTCATGTCGAGGCGAGAAAGGATATGCCTGAGGCCGAGAAAACACGCATGCTCAGCCAGTTGGAAGAGGCGAAGGTTCCGGTCTCGCTGGTGCGTCGCATTGAAAACCTGGCCGGGGGCTAAGCGCCATGATGCGCGACATCCCTAGCGCTGCCGGTGGTATCCTGAGCTATTTCACCCGGCACAGAACCGTGGCCAACCTGTTGTTGCTGGTGATGCTGGTTCTGGGCGCGGCGGCTATCCCGAATATGCGAGCCCAATTCTTTCCGGATGTGGTTCTGGAACGGGTCGACGTGAATGTCGAATGGGAAGGGGCTGGCCCCGAAGATGTGGACAATGGCATTGTCCAACTGCTCGAACCTGAATTGCTGGCGGTCGAAGGCGTGGCAAGCACCACGGCGACCTCTCGCGAAGGCTCTGCCAGTATCCGGCTGGAGTTCGAGCCGAACTGGGACATGTCCCGCGCCGTTGAGGAGGTGCGCACCGCCGTCGACAGCGTCACCAATCTGCCCGAAGATGCCGAAGAGCCCACGATCCGACGGGGGGCCTGGCGCGATCGGGTGACAGATGTTGTCGTCACCGGCCCAGTTGATCCGGACCAACTGGCCAAGTTTACCGATGAGCTGATCAACCGCCTGTTTGCCGCTGGCGTGACCCGCACCACGATCCGCGGTCTCGCCGCCCCGCGTGTGGTGGTTGAGGTGCCGACCGCTCAGCTGATTGCCAATGATGTGGCTTTGGCCGACATTGCCTCGGCCATCTCGGCTGAGGTCAATGCCAGCCCTGCTGGGGACGTGACGGGCGCCAACGCGCGCATCCGGACCGGCGCAGAAAAGCGCACGCCGGAAGAGATTGAGACCATCGCTCTGCGGACATTTGCGGACGGCTCGAAACTGTTTGTTGGTGATGTGGCGCAGATCCGGGTGGAAGGGGTCAATCGCAACCGCAGCTACTTTGTCGGGGACAATCCGGCCATGTCGGTTCGGGTGGACCGGTCCAATCTGGGGGATGCCATCGCGATCCAGCACACGGTCGAGGATGTGGTGACCGAGATGCAGGCCAGCCTGCCCGAAGGTGTCTCGGTCGAGATGATCCGTACCCGCGCGCAGGCCATCACCGACCGTCTGGATATTCTGATCGACAACGGTCTGGTCGGCCTTGGCCTAGTCGTGTGTCTGCTGTTTCTGTTCTTAAACGCGCGTATTGCGTTTTGGGTTGCGGCGGGCATTCCAGTTGCAATGTCAGCGGCAATTGCGCTGATGTATATCGGTGGCCTGTCGCTGAACATGGTGTCTCTGTTCGGTCTGATTATCACGCTTGGGATCGTGGTGGATGACGCCATTGTTGTGGGTGAACACGCTGATTTCCGCGCCCGCCGACTGGGGGAGCCGCCCATCGTGGCCGCCGAACGCGCCGCCCGCCGCATGGCCATGCCGGTTTTTGCGGCCACCATCACCACCGTGATCGCCTTTTTCGGCCTGACCCTTGTGGGTGGCCGGTTCGGAGAGTTGATCCGCGATATCCCCTTTACGGTGATCGCGGTGCTGGCGGCCTCACTCATCGAATGCTTCCTGATCCTGCCCAACCACATGTCCCACGCCATTGCGCATTCGGCCAAGGAACACTGGTACGACCTGCCCAACCGGGTGGTGAACCGGGGCTTTCGCTGGGTGCGGGACACCCTGTTTCGCCCCCTGATCGCTTGGGTCATCTGGGCGCGCTATGTCGTGGTTGCATTGATGCTGGTGATCCTCGCGACTCAGGCTGCCCTGTTCATTCGCGGCGATGTGAACTGGCGGTTCTTCAACGCGCCCGAGCGTGGCTCGGTCACTGGCAATTTCATCATGGCCGAAGGCGCAACGCGCGCTGACACGATTGCCATGATGCGCGAATTGCAGCGCGCCACGGAAGAGCTAGGCCAGATCTACGAGGAGCGCCACGGGCGCAATCCTCTGGAATATGTTCTGGCCGAAGTTGGCGGCAGTGCAGGGTTCGGTCTGTCCGCCGCTGAGGGCAAGGATGACGACCTACTGGGCGGTATTTCGATCGAGCTGATCGACGCCGACCTGCGCCCCTATTCCAGCTTCGAGTTTGTTGGTGAGTTACAGGATTTCGTCCCCCGCCATCCCAAGGTTGAGCTGCTGAGCTTCCGGGGCTGGCGCTCGGGTCCCGGAGGGGATGCGATTGACGTGCAGTTCTACGGCGCGGATGTGGACACGCTGAAAGCCGCCTCTGAGGATTTGCAGACAGAACTGTCAAAATACCCAGAAGTCTCGGCGCTTGAGGACAATCTGGCCTATGACAAAGAGGAATACATTCTCGACCTGACGGCACAGGGTCAGGCGCTGGGCTTCCGCATCGAAACGCTGGGCCGCGTGCTGCGCAACCGGTTGAACGGGATTGAGGCCGCGACCTTCCCCGATGGCCCCCGCAGCGCCGAGATCCGCGTGGAACTGCCCGAGGGTGAGTTGACCGCCGATTTCCTGGAACGCACCCTGATGCGCACCCCAGACGGGGTCTATGTCCCGCTGGCCGACATCGTCTCGGTCGAGCGTAAATCAGGCTTTTCAACGGTCCGACGCGAGAACGGGTTGCGGGTGATCTCGGTGAATGGCGATATCTCCGAGGATGATCCTGCCCGCGCCGCCGAAATCGGTCGTGCCATGAACGAAGAGATCCTCCCGCGCATTGCGGGCGAATATCAGGTCGACTGGCGTATGGCTGGCCTGAGCGAACAAGAGGACGAGTTCCTGTCCGAGGCGCGCACCGGTCTGATCCTGTGCCTGACCGGCATCTATCTTGTTCTGGCCTGGGTGTTCGCCAGCTGGTCGCGACCTCTGGTGGTGATGTCGATCATTCCGTTCGGATTGGTGGGCGCGATCTGGGGGCACTATATCTGGGACGTGCCGCTGAGCATGTTCACTGTTGTCGGGCTTCTGGGCATGACAGGCATTATAGTCAACGACTCGATTGTGCTGGTGACCACCATTGATGGCTACCAGCAGGAGAGGGGGTTGGTGCCCTCAATCATCGAAGGTACAGCCGACCGTTTGCGCCCCGTAATGCTGACCACGCTGACGACGGTGCTGGGTCTGACGCCGCTTCTGTATGAGGGTTCGCAACAGGCACAGTTCCTCAAGCCAACGGTGATCACGCTGGTTTATGGGCTGGGTTTTGGAATGGTCCTGGTTCTGGTTCTGGTGCCCGCTCTGCTGGCGATCCTGAACGATTTCGCGCGCCCAATGACCGCGATGCGCCGGGCGATCTATGCGCGGGACCGCGTGGTGCAGGCCGCGCTGGGTGCGACCGCTTTGGCGCTGTTGCTCTGGTTTGCGGTGACGCTGGTCTGGCCGATGGTCTCGGGTGCGCCTGTAGACCCATTGGTCGGTCTTTATGGAGGTGCAGAGGCCCCCGAGATTCTGCGCATGGGTTTGGGAGCGTTTGTGGCGGGTGCCATCCCCATCGTGATCCTGAGCGTGCTGCTGTCTGGGATGTTCTATGCCCGGTTCAAAAGCCGGGCCGGAGCCTAGCCTGCCTTTAGCGCAAGCTGCAACAGGCTGGCCACACGGTTGCTCATCGGCAGGTCGCTTTTGAGGATTCGCTCGATAGGAAACCATTGCGCGTCCAGCGCATCATCCCCTGCCAAAGGCGTGCCGGATTGGTACCGACAGGCCACCCCTACCAGTAGGTAGTGCGACAAGACTTGCCCATCCGTATCCCTCCTCAGCAGGTCTAGATTGTCCAGATAGTGCAACGGTTCAGCCGTGACCGATGTTTCCTCAAACAATTCCCTTTCTGCGGCCTGAAGGACGGTCTCACCCCATTCCACATGGCCGCCAGGAAACCCCCACAGGCCTCGATCCGGTTCCTTACTGCGTTGCACCAGCAGAACGTGTTCCTGATGCAGGACAACAGCCAGCGCACCGATCTTGGGAGATTGGGTCATAAGGTCAGCCTGCAGAGCATCCCTGAATGTCCACCGCGTGATTGGCGCCGAGAACCGTGATCCGGATTTCAGACCGGTCCAGCGCAAAGGGTGCGCCCGAGGCGCTGATCACCTCGGATCGTGCAATCAGTGTGCCGCCCTGCCGCTGCGTTTCGGGTTGCGAAGCCCAAAGGATCGGGTTCCCCGGCTCGATCACCGCAACCTCTTGCCCGCCGGCCGAAGGCATGGTCACCCGCGCCTCGATCTGCATCCCGTCCGAGGTTGGGGTCAGGTGGCAGCTGGCCTTGGCCACACGGGCTTCACGGGCCGAGTAGGGGCGCTGCGCCAACGCGGCCGCAATTGCGGGGTTGCGCCCGGCATTGGTGTTAACCTTATGGTCGAAATCCAGACGCTGCGGGATGCACACGTCCTTGCAGACCCCCAGATCCACCTCACCCCGCAGGCGCACGGGTTTGGCGGGGTTCTTGGGCGTGATCTCAACCGGCAGCACCAATTGATCCTCGTAGCCTATGGATTTCAGGCCGTTCTGGTCGAAAATCTCGGGCGCGGGCCAGGTGATACGCACGTCGCCCAGATTTCCGGATCCGCTCCAATCGAATTGCGGCGGGATCCCGGCGTCGCCCGGCGCGCGCCAATAGGTCTTCCAACCCTCTTTGAGGGTCAGGCGCAGCGCGCCCAGATAGGTCCCATTGGCCGTGCGTCCTCCGTCCAGAACATCCAGCGCAACAACGCCGTCCAAACCCTGCGCCGAGGCGGGTGCGGACAGGCCCAGACAGGCGAGCAGAAGGGCAACCGAAGATTTCATGCGAGTCATCATACCCCATTACATGCGCCGTGCGGACCTGAAATCCAAGTCACGTTCGGGTCACCTGTGTGAAATCTGCTGAAATCAGCTTTGCTCCCTTGCCAATACCAGTGCCGCAGGTTCATTGTTTAGGGGTAACGAGCAAGAGAAACCTCGCATGGACCTGACCGGAAAACTGTTGATTGCGATGCCGGGGATGGGCGATCCGCGCTTCGACCACTCGGTGGTGTATATCTGCAGCTACGGCGACGATGGGGCGATGGGGTTGATCATCAACAAACCCTCTGATCTGCGGTTCAAAACCCTGCTGGGGCAGCTCAACATCCCGTGTCGCATTCCTATCATAGGCGAGCGTCTGGTGCATTTCGGAGGCCCGGTCGAGATGTCGCGTGGCTTTGTTCTGCATAGCTCCGACTACGATGCGAACCTGCATTCGATGCAGATTTCGGATGACTTCAGCATGACGGCCACGCTGGATGTGCTGGAGGATATGGCCGCTGGGCGTGGCCCGCTGAACGCGATGCTGACGCTGGGCTATTCCGGCTGGGGCCCCGGTCAACTAGAGGATGAGATCGCGATGAATGGCTGGCTGACGGCGGATGCATCCTCGGAGTTGGTGTTCGATGTGCCCGATGACGACAAATGGGAAAAGGCCCTGGCTACGCTGGGTGTCGACCCGCTGACCCTATCGGCCAGCGCAGGCCGTGCCTAGCTAACTGTCGCGCGGCGCGGCGGCGCGGCGTAGACGGTCATTGATCGCAGCCCCCACCCCATGATCGGGGATCGGTGAGACGGCGATCGGACGCCCGGTTTCATTCAGGCTGTGTAGCGCGGCGAACAGATTGGCCGCAGCCTCGGTCAGATTGCTTGTTTCAGACAGGTTCATGTCACAGGCGATCGGGCCGAACCCCAACAAAACCTCATCCCCTTGCACGGTTTCGGCATTCAACCTGACCGGTGCATCTGGCGCGTAGTGCGACTGCAACTGCCCCGGAGCGGTCAGCATATCTCCCGCTTTGTGCAGGTGAAGACGGGTGTTCAAGACGGTCTCGATCTGTTCCAACGCGACGCCTCCGGGGCGCAGCAGGCTGGGCTCTCCGGCCAGTCCGACGATGGTGGATTCCAACCCGACACCGCAGGGGCCGTCATCCAGAACGGCGGCGATCCGACCACCTAAGCCCGCATGAACATGTGCTGCCGTCGTTGGGCTAATCTGACCCGAGGGATTGGCCGATGGCGCCGCAACCGGCCCGTCAACTGCCGCCAGCAAAGCGCGCGCCGTAAGATGCGCAGGCACGCGAACGGCCAAAGTATCCAACCCTGCAGTAACCAGCGATGACACACCGTGCCCCGGCTTCAGCGGCAGAACCAAGGTCAGCGGACCGGGCCAGAACGCATTCGCCAAACGCTCGGCCTGATCCGACCACTGCACAAACCGCTGCGCCGCCTCAACCGAGGCGACATGGGCGATCAGCGGATTGAAACTGGGCCGACCCTTGGCCTCGTAAATCCCGGCCACGGCCTCACCGTCTCTAGCATCACCTCCCAGGCCATAGACCGTCTCGGTCGGGAAGGCGACCAGCAGGCCCTGACGCAACAGATCAGCGGCCCGGGCAATACCTTCGGGGTCGGCTGTTAGCTCAAGAGTGGTGGGGATCATATCTGGTGACGCCGCGTTTTGGTTGCTTGCAACATGGGGAAGAGTAGGTAATCCCAATACGCAAAGATGCATACCGGCGCTGATCGCAGATTCCAAGTGCGGCCGTGCCGACAGACCGCAAGGGAAGCCATGCCATACCGCGCCCCAGTTTCTGACTATGAATTCCTGTTCCGCCATGTGGTGGGTCTGGATCAGATCACGGCCACCGAGAGATTCGCTGACGCAACCCCGGATGTGGTCAGCGCGATCCTTACGGAAGCGGGCAAGATGTGCGAAGAGGTTCTTGCTCCGCTGCAACGCCCCGGTGATCTGGAACCGGCGCGTTTGGAAAATGGCGTCGTGCGCACCTCACCCGGATACTCGGACGGTTGGAAAGCCATCGCCGAAGGCGGCTGGATCGGGATGAGCGGTAGCCCCGACTATGGCGGCATGGGTCTGCCGATGGCCGTCACGTCGGCGGTCAATGAGATGATGAGCGCGGCCTGCCTGTCGCTGCAGGTGGCCCCCTTGATGTCGCAGGGTCAGATCGAAGCGCTTGAGGCGCATGCCAGTGACGAGCTCAAGGCGCTGTACCTGCCCAAGCTGATGTCGGGCGCTTATTCAGGCACGATGAACCTGACCGAGCCGCAGGCCGGATCGGATGTTGGTGCGTTGACGACGCGAGCAGAACCCAAAGGGGACGGCACCTATGCGGTCACCGGGCAGAAGATCTATATCTCCTGGGGCGACAACGATTTCTGCGAGAATATCTGCCATCTGGTTCTGGCCCGTCTGCCCGACGCGGTTCCGGGCACCAAGGGGATTTCGCTGTTTCTCGTGCCGAAATACTTGCCGGACGCACAGGGCAACCCCGGCGCGGCCAACGACCTAAGCGTCGTGTCGCTGGAACACAAGTTGGGTCTCCATGGCTCTCCGACCTGTGTCATGCAGTATGACGGGGCCACGGGTTGGCTGATCGGGCAGGAGCATGGCGGTATGGCGGCCATGTTCACCATGATGAACAACGCACGTCTGGGTGTCGGTGGTGAGGGTGTCGGCGTCGCCGAGGGCGCGTATCAGCACGCGCTGGCCTATGCGATGGAGCGGAAGCAGGGCAAGACGCCCTCGGGCACGATCATCGACCACGCGGATGTGCGCCGGATGCTGGCCGAAATGCGGGCGGATGTATTTGCGGCGCGGGCGATCATGCTGGCGAATGCCGCAGCGATTGATATGGCGCACGCGACCGGAGATGCCGACTGGGCCGCGCGGGCTGCTCTGCTGACCCCGATTGGCAAGGCTTTTGGCACTCAGACCGGGATGCGCGTCGCCGAGACCGGTGTACAGGTTCATGGCGGCATGGGCTTCGTCGAAGAAACAGGGGCAACCCAGTACTACCGCGATGTCCGCGTGACCGCGATTTATGAGGGAACCAACGGCATCCAAGCAATGGATTTGGTCGCCCGCAAGATGATGGACGGTGGAGACGCTGCTGCCAGCTTGCTCGATGAGATCGAAGATCACGCCGAAGAGGCCCGCTCCAAGATGCCCGATCTCGCCGGTCCGGTGTGGGAGGCCACGGAATCCCTGCGCGAAGCGACCGAGTGGATGGTGGCGCAGGACAACATGAACGCGCGCTTTGCGGGTGCTGCCGCCTATCTGCGCGCCTTTGCGCGGGTTTTGGGCGGGCACTACCATCTGGCCGCAGCCCTTGCCGATCCGGATGGCCCGCGGGCGCGACTGGCGCGCTACTACATCAACGCCTTGCTGCCCGAATATCTCGGTCTGCTTGCGCAGGCGCAGAACGGGGCGGATGACCTCTTTGCTCTCAGCGCCGAGGATCTGGGCGCGTGATGGACGGCGTGGAGCCTTCGGGCATCAGATACCCTTGGCCCGAGCCGCCCGCCCCCGGTGAAGCCATCGAGATTGCCGAGGGCGTGCTGTGGATGCGCTTGCCGCTCCCAATGGCGCTGGACCATGTGAATATCTACGCGCTGGATGACGGCGACGGGTGGACGGTGATTGATACCGGGATGTCCTCGAACAAGACCCGCCGCATCTGGGCTGAGTTGATGTCGGGCCCTCTGGCCGGAAAGCCCATTCGGCGCGCTGTTGTCACCCATCACCATCCCGACCACGTGGGCAATGCAGGCTGGTTTCAGGCCGAACATGAGGTCGAGCTAGTGACCAGCCGCACCGCATGGCTGTTTTCGCGGATGCTCACGCTGGACGTGCAGGAGAACTGGCCGCAGGAGACGCTGGATTTCTACCAAAGCGCCGGGATGGACCCTGCCTTTCTGGAGAAGCGCAAGGCCGACCGTCCGTTCAACTTTGCCGATACGGTCTACCCCATGCCCCTCGGCTTCACACGGATTAAACAGGGCGACGTGATCCGCATCGGTGGGCGCGACTGGGACGTGCATATGGGCAACGGTCACGCGCCCGAACATGTAACACTCTGGAGCCGCGACGATCATCTGGTGCTGAGCGGCGACCAGATCCTTGGCTCGATCAGCCCCAATCTGGGGGTCTATGCGACCGAACCCCTGGCCGATCCGGTCTCGGACTGGATCGAGGCCTGCGAGCGGCTGCAAAAACTGGCCCGCCCGGATCATCTGGTTCTGGGTGGCCACAAGCTGCCCTTCACCGGCCTGCCGCTGCGCATGCGTCAGCTGATCGAAAACCACCACGGCGCGCTGGAGCGTCTGCTGGACTATCTCGACCAACCCAAAGCCGCTGCCGAGTGCTTCGCCCCGCTATTCAAACGCTCCATTCGCGAAGGCGAATACGGGCTGGCGCTGGTTGAAGCGGTTGCACATATGAACCATCTTTATCACAGTGGAGCCGTAACCCGAACGCGTCGCGCGGACGGGGCATGGGTGTTTCAGCGCAAAGGGTGATGAATGCAGGACAAGATCGAAACCTCGGCTGAGGCTGCCGAAGCGGATGCCCTGCCGCGATGCTATGAGGTTCACGCGGATTCCGAGGCCGAGTCCGGCACCCAGCCCCTGCCGGGGCAGCTGAAAAAACCGGTTGAAACCAAAAGCGCCGCGCAATGGGCGTATGAACGTCTGATCCTCTATATTCAGAACTTCGAGAAAACGCTGGATGGCGATCACGAGGTCGCAATGGGCTTTACCGGCGGTGACGCGGGTGTGATGCGTATTCAGGGGATGGGCTATTTCGACCCCGATATCATCACGTTCTTCGGCTCGGACGGAACGGGCGCGCGCACGCAGCTGGTGCAGCATGTCAGCCAGCTGAACGTGATGCTGCGCGCCTTGCCCAAATCGGTCGAGGACAAGCCCGCCAACCGCATCGGGTTCCGTCTGGCTGCGGATCTCGAAGACAGCTGACTTGCAATTCATGCCTGCACACCCTTGAATGCATGCATCATTCAAGGGTGTTTACATGTCCGTTTTCTCAACCGTTACAAATGCCTATTCTGGCGCCTGGGCAAGACGCAGGGTCTTTGTGCCCATCTATCTGGCGGTGCGGCTGCTGCTGATCGCGCTGGTCGCGCCCGGTGTCGCTTTGGCGGTCAATTTGGCGGTTTCGCTGTCCGATCAGACTGCGCTGACGGATCAGGATATCGCGGCCTTCATCCTCTCGCCCGCCGGGTTTATAGCGGCCATCGTGGTGCTAAGCCTGTTTCTATTGGCCGAGGTGTTTGTGTTCGCGGTCATGGCTGCCTCTCTGAGGATGGGAGAGGCCGATCCGTGGCGCGCGGGCAGTGCGGCGATCGGTTTGGTCCTGTCGCGCCTGCCGTCGCTTTTTGGCTTTGCGGCACGGTTCATTCTGCGGGTTTTGCTGTTGGCGCTGCCGTTTCTGGCGGTCGCCGCGTTGATCGCATGGTGGACGCTGACCGAATACGACATCAACTACTACCTGACCTTCCATCCGCCCGCCTTTTTGGTGGCTGTGGCCCTGATCGGCGCGGTGGCTTTGGCCATGGCGTGGGTGTTGATCCGCAAGCTGTCGGGCTGGGCTCTGTCACTTCATCTGGTGCTGTTTGAAAATGTCCACCCGGCGCATGTGTTCAATATCAGCACGTCCCGGATGGAGGGCAAACGCGGGCGCTTGAAATTGGCCTTGGTCGCATGGCTGGCGATGCGCCTTGTAATTGCGGCGGCGATTGCATGGGTGGCCGGGCTTTTGTTTGGACTGGTGCCGTTGCAAGGCAGCAGTAACCTAAAATTGGCGCTGACCTATAGCCTCGCGATTGCAGGGCTGTGGTCTCTGGCCGGGCTGGTTCTGGCGGCCTCTGCGCTGGGCGCATTGGCGGTTCTGCTGGACAAGTTTTTTGAACCTCAGACGGATGAGCCGCCCCACCCCGAGCCGCGCCGCATGCAGGCCTCGCTGTTCACTGCGGTCGGGCTGGCGGTAGCTGCCCTTCTGCTGGGTGGCTGGTTCGGCCACAACCTGCTGGAACGCGTACAGGCCGAAGATCATGCCGATGTTATCGGCCACCGGGGCGCTGCGGCGCTGCGGCCCGAAAACACCATGGCCTCGGTTCTTAAGGCAATCGAAGATGGCGCGGATTGGGTTGAGATCGACGTACAGGAAACAGCCGATGGTGTTGTCATCGTGGCCCATGACAGTGACTTCATGAAACTGGCCGGGGTCCCGACAAAAATCTGGGACGCCACGATGGAGGATGTTGAAACCATCGACATCGGCAGCTGGTTTGGCCCTGAATATGCCGACCAACGCACCCCAACCCTGCGTGAGGTGCTGGAGGCGACAAAAGGCAAATCCAAAGTTATTATCGAGCTGAAATATTACGGCCACGACGTTGACCTGGAAAACCGGGTCGCCGCGTTGGTCGAAGAGTTCGAAATGCAGGACGACATCGCCACCATGTCGCTCAAATATCCGGCCGTGCAAAAGATGAAGGCGCTGCGCCCGGATTGGCGCGCGGGTGTGCTGGCTGCGACGGCGGTGGGCAACCTGGCGGGGCTGGAAGGCGATTTTGTTGCTGTGAACGCGGCAACAGTGTCCCCGGGACTGATCCGCTCGGTCCACGCGGCGGGTAAGGAGATCTATGTCTGGACGGTGAACGACCCGCTGCAGATGTCGGCGATGGCCTCGATGGGGGTGGACGGGCTGATCACGGACCGCCCGGCCATGGCGCGCGAAGTTCTACGCGTCCGCGCCGAGATGGGCCCGGCCGAACGCGTGCTACTTTGGCTTGCCACAACCTTTGGCATGACCGTCGACACCGAGGCGATGCGCGATGACAGCCCGTAAACTGGCGCTGGGTCTTTTCCTAATGGCCAGCCCGGCCACAGCTCAAGACCTGATGCGCGCGGTCGAGATGCCCACGCACCGTGCCCTGATCGCACAACGCGGCGATGCCGATCTGATCCCGTTCGAAACTGACGGATGCTCGGGCGGCTTGTCGGCCAGTTGGCGCTGGGTGGCCGATACGTTCCCACAGATCGGTGAGTTGTATCAAGAACACCCGCCTTGGGAGTATTGCTGCGTGACCCATGACCGCACCTATCACGACGCTGGTGGTGCGCAGACGGCCTCCGACAGCTATGACGCGCGCCTCGCCGCCGATCAGGCTTTGCAGGCCTGTGTCGAAACTCATGGCGAGACCTACGCGCAGGCCTACGCGGAACGCTATGACATGACGCCCGAGCAGATCCGCTCGGTCCATTCGCTGACCTCGGACGCCCTCTACGGCGCGGTCCGATTCGGTGGCGGCCCCTGCAGCGGACTGCCGTGGCGCTGGGGATTTGGCTATCCGGGGTGTTTTGTGTTGGGTGACAGGGCCCCTGCGCTGGAATGACGTGGTGACAGGCCCGAAATTTTCTATTATCCAGCGGATAAACACGCGAACTGGGAATCTGAGACTCATGGCTGAACACAAGCACGGCGAAATGGACATCACCGTTCAAACCAAAACCTTTGAGGGCTTCATCAAGGCTACCGTCTGGTGCTGTGTCGCCATCGCGATACTGGCGTTCCTGCTGGCGCTTTACGCTTCCTAAATCTTTCGGGGTCGACCGTGTTCAGGATTTTGATCGCCTGCCTTTTGGCGGCAACAGTGGCTGGCTGCGCGAATTCTAAACGCCCTCAGGCAGAACAGGCTGAGATCGTATCGCGGTCCTACCGTGATCCTGGGCCGTCGACCCTGACGCTCTATACGATGATCAACACGCGCTCCGGTTCGGGGGCGCATACCTCGTTGATGATCGGTGCCAGCGAGAGGGTGATTTTTGACCCAGCAGGCTCGTTCCGGGCGGATATCGTTCCGGTGCGGGATGATGTTCTATACGGCATCACCCCAGCGGTTGAGCGCGCCTATCGCAGCTCTCACGCGCGCGAGACGCATTTTGCCCGCATCCAGACCATTCAGGTGACGCCGCAACAGGCTGAGATCGCGCTGCAATTGGCCAAGCAGACCGGGCCTGTCGCAGGGTCTTTTTGCGCCAATTCAACCGCGCGGCTGTTGCAGCAGGTACCCGGATTCGAGCAGATCGAAGTCACTTTCTTTCCGATCAAGCTTTCGGAACAGTTCGCCGAAATTCCCGGTGTCATCACTGAAGAATATCGCGAGAATGACGATGCCGATCTACAAAAAGGTCTGGCAGCCAATAACGCCGCTCTGAACCAGCTGGACGCGGCTTCAAGCCAGTAGATAAAGCAGACCGTAAAGTGTGGCCGCGCCTGAAAAGATCGCGGCCAGCACGTTTTTGGTGAACACTCCAACAGACAGCGTCACTGCCGCAGCCGCCATTCGGGCCGCATCGGGTTGGCCCTCGGTCGCGGCGGGCCACACGACCAGCGGCGCGATCAGAGCGGGCAGGATCGCCACGGCGGTGTAGCGCAGGTGGCGCAGCAGCCAGGGTGGCATCGGGCGGTCTCCGACAAAGCCGATGAACACAAAGCGCAGGGCAAAGCTGCCGATGGCCAGGCCGACAATGACGGTCCACATGGTGGTGGGGTCGATCTGCGTCATGCGCGCGCCTTTCTGCGGTCTAGTATCACCTCGGCCTGTGCACCTGCGATCATGCCTGCGGTTCCGGCGATCAGCAGGCCCAGATTGAACGGTACGCTCACGGCCAGCAACGACACGACCAAAGCTACTAGGGCCGCAATGACATGGGGCAGCGTCCGCATCATCGGCCCCAGCATGGCCAGAAAGGTAATTGGCAAGGCAAAATCCAAAGCCCAGCTTTCGGGAATCCGGGTGCCCAAAACCGCGCCCAGATAGGTCGCCAAAATCCAACAGGGTGTGATCGGCGTGACCGAACCGACGAAGTAAGCCATGCGCTGCGGCACGGTCATCTTTGGCTCTTTCTCGAACTGCACGATCGAACAGGCATAAGATTGGTCAACCGTCAGATAGGCGGCGCAGGCCCGCTGCCACATTGGGGCAGCCCCCAGAAAGGGCGTCAGTGAGGCTGAATACATCGCCACTCTCAAATTCACCGCAAGGGCCGAGGCCAGTACAATGGCTGTCGGCGCGTTCTCCTGCAGCAATTGCAGGGCGGTGAATTGCGCTGCTCCGGCGAAAACCGTGGCCGAGAATGCGACGACCTGAACGATATCCAGCCCGGCCTCGGCGGCGAAAACCCCGAACAGGGTGCCAAATGGAATCGCGACAAAAATGAAGGGTGTCCCGTCGCGAAACCCTTTCCAGAAGTATGACTTGGATGTGGCGTCTGCCATGGCTAAATCCTATGGTATTCGCAGCAGCAGTAGCGGTCTTGGGAAGGGGTTGCAATTGGTGACAGAACTGGATGTCTCGGACTATATCATCGCCCCCGATCCCGGCGCGGCCCGTTTGACGCGCGCCGTCGTAGGTGTGGACCAGAATGGTGAAGTCAGCCAGATTTCGGTGGTCGAGGAGCGCCCGCTGACGATCTTCCTCAATTCCCAGGAAATCGTGACCGCGATGACCATTGGCGACTATCCCGAGTATCTGGCGCTGGGCTTCCTGCGCAATCAGGGGATGTTGCTGGCTGATGATGAAATCACACGGGTTGACTATGACGATGACCTCGAAACCGTAGTTGTGCGGACAGCGCGCGAAACCTCCTATGAGGACAAGCTGAAGAAAAAGACCCGCACCAGCGGCTGTGCCGTGGGCACGGTCTTTGGCGACATGATGGAGGGGTTGGAAGACGTGCGCCTGCCGCAAGTGTCGGTCCGGACCTCGTGGCTCTACGATCTGGCCGCCAAGATCAATCGTACGCCTTCTTTGTACCTTGAGGCCGGCGCGATTCACGGCACGGTTCTCTGCCATGAAAACCGGCCGCTTGTGTATATGGAGGATGTGGGTCGCCACAACGCCGTCGACAAAATCGCCGGCTGGATGCTGTCCGAGAACGAGACGGCGGAGGACAAGATCCTCTACACCACCGGGCGTTTGACCTCTGAAATGGTGATCAAAACGGCGATGATGGGCATTCCGGTTCTGGCGTCCCGGTCCGGTTTCACCGCCTGGGGCGTCGAGATCGCCCGCGAGGTCGGCCTGACCCTGATCGGCCGCATGCGCGGGCAGCGCTTTGTGTGCCTGTCCGGTGAGGATCGCCTGCTGCGCGACGTGGACCCGGCAAGCGTGGCCGCCGAGGACAAGAAACATCGCCGGAAAAGTGCCAATGGCTGATGGTATAACCAAACCCCTCGGAGTGATACTCGCAGGTGGCCTTGCGACCCGGATGGGAGGCGGCGACAAAGGGCTTTTGCAGATCGGCGGGCAAAGCTTGTTGTCTCATGTAATCGACCGGCTCGACCCGCAGGTGGATGGCCTCGCGTTGAACGCAAACGGAGACGCAGCGCGATTTGCGGAATGGAATCTGCCCGTTCTGCCAGACTCGATTGAAGGGTTTGCAGGCCCTTTGGCTGGGGTTTTGGCCGGGCTGGATTGGGCAGCAGAACTGGGGGCTGACAGTATCGTCACCGCCGCCGCAGACACGCCGTTCTTCCCGCGTGATTTGGTTGCGCGGCTGACCGAGGCTGCTCAAGGTCAAACGCACCCTTTGGTCCTTGCCACGACGCCCCGCACCGGGGACGAGGCTTTGAAGTCAGGCGGCAAGCGGGTCAACCGACACCCGACATTTGGCCTCTGGCCCGTGGCGCTGCGAGATGATCTACGTACCGCTTTGAACGACGGGCTGCGTAAGGTCGTACTGTGGACCGACAAGCATGACGGGCGCGAGGCGCTGTTTCCCGCAGACCCGTTCGATCCGTTCTTCAATGTAAACACACCGGACGACCTCGCGCGCGCCGAAAAACTGTTGGAGCAGGCATGAGGATCTACGGCGTCACCGGCTGGAAGAACGCAGGCAAAACCGGGTTGATGGAACGACTGGTGGCCGAGATCACTGGACGCGGTTTCACCGTCTCGACTGTCAAACATGCGCATCATTCCTTTGACGTCGATCAGCCGGGTCGCGACAGCCATCGCCACAGAATGGCAGGCGCCAGCGAGGTTCTTCTGGCCTCGGGGCAGCGCGTCGCCCTGATGCAGGAGCTGCGCGGCGCGGATGAGCCTAAGCTGGTCTCTCTGCTCGCTCGCCTCTCGCCGGTCGATCTGGTGTTGATCGAGGGCTACAAACGCGAACGCCACCCCAAGGTCGAAGCCTTCCGCGCCGAGCCGGGCAATGACCTGATCGCCCCGTCGGATGACACGATCCGCGCTGTGGCCAGTGATACTCCTATGGAGTTGGGCCGACCCGTGTTCGATCTGAACGACACGGCGGCCATTGCGGATTTCATCCTCTCCGAGGTTGGTTTGTGAGCCTTTTCGACAGCTTTGCGATGGTCGATTGGTCCGGTGGCAACGACACTGGACCGCGCCCTCGCAAAGATGCCATCTGGGCCTGCGTGGTGCGCGACGGCGCAGTGCAGGCGTTGGACTATCTGCGCAATCGGGTGGTTGCCGAGGATTGGCTGCGCGACCTGATCGACACTGAACTGTCTGCAGGACGTCGCCTGATGCTGGGGTTTGATTTCCCCTTCGGCTATCCCGCAGGCTTTGCCACGGCGATCACCGGGACACATGATCCGCTTGCTCTGTGGGATTGGTTCGAAGACCAGATCGAGGACTCTCTGACCGCCAACAACCGCTTTGACCTCGCCGGTCGGATCAATATGAGCTTCGGCGGCAAAGGCCCGTTCTGGATGAATGGCCTGCGGCGCGATATTGCCGGGTTGCCGCGCACGAAACAGGACTATCGCAACCCGTTTCCGGATCGACGCGCGGTGGAGCATTTGGCGAAGGGCAGTTTTACCTGCTGGCAAATGGCAGGCGCAGGCGCCGTCGGCGGACAGGTGATGATGGGTCTGCCCGTGTTGAACCGGCTCCGCCACAATTTCGCGGGCAAGATCGCCATTTGGCCCTTTCAGCCACTGGATAAACCGGTGGCGTTTGTCGAGATCTGGCCCTCGCTCAACCTTGGTGCAGCGCCCCCGGATCGGATCAAGGATGCGTGGCAGGTCGAACAGGTTGCCTTGACTCTGTCGCGGATGACGGATCAGGAATTGGACAGACAGTTGAACGTTTCAACCTCAGAGGAGGGGTGGATCTTGGGTGTAGCGCAGGACAAACCGAACATATCGCCTCCGCCATTGCGAAACGATTGTTTTGCCTTGCCCGCCGGGGTGAACTGGACGCCCGTAGATGATGCGCTCGCGTTGCTGCGGGATCGGTTGCGCCCTGTCACGGGGGCCGAGGTTCTGCCGCTTGCGCAATCGATGGGCCGCGTTCTGGCCGAGGACGTGGTGGCGCAGCGTTCGAACCCGCCGCAGCCGAACACGGCGGTGGATGGTTATGGGTTCGCTGGCCCCGCGGCTGAGGGCGCGCAGGTGATGCCTCTGACCGAGGGGCGCGCCGCGGCGGGTATTCCGTTCGGCGACTCGGTGCCTGCAGGCCATGCGTTGCGCATCCTGACCGGCGCGGCCCTGCCAGAAGGCGTGGACACGGTCATCCTGGAAGAGGACGTGACGGTTCAGGACGGTCACATTGCCTTTCACGGCCCTCTGAAAATGGGCGCAAACACGCGCCGCGCGGGTGAGGATATTGCAGCGGGCGAGGTGGCTCTTACAGCCGGTCGCAAGCTGACACCGGCCGACATGGCGCTTTTGTCCGCGGTCGGTATTTCCGAGGTGGCCGTGCGCAAACCTCTGCGCGTGGCCGTTCTGTCCACCGGGGATGAGCTTGTAGAGCCGGGAGAGACTGCTGGCATCGGGCAAATATTTGACGCGAACCGGCCAATGCTGTTGTCTTTGATCGACCGCATGGGTTTTGTGCCGGTCGATCTGGGACGTGTCGCCGACGACCGCGAAACCTTGCGGGCGAAGTTGGATGAGGCCGCAACGCAAGCTGATGTGATCCTGACCAGCGGCGGCGCTTCGGCGGGGGATGAGGACCATGTCTCAGCCCTGCTGCGCGAGGCAGGGGCGATGCAGGAATGGCGGATTGCCCTCAAACCCGGTCGCCCTCTGGCTCTGGGCATGTGGTCGGGTACACCGGTCTTTGGGCTACCCGGCAACCCGGTGGCCGCCAAGGTTTGCACGTTGATCTTCGCCCGCCCGGCCCTTTGCCAGATGTCGGGGCAGGGATGGGCAGAGCCACAGGGTTTCGAAGTGCCCGCCGCTTTTGAGAAACGCAAGAAACCCGGTCGCCGCGAATATCTGCGCGCGCGTATTCGCGAGGGGCGGGTCGAGGTTTTCCACTCGGAAGGCTCTGGCAGGATCAGCGGGCTAAGCTGGGCTGAGGGGCTGGTTGAGATCGAAGACGGCGCGCGCCACATTCAGCCCGGCGACCCGGTACGCTTTATCCCTTACGGCAGTTTTGGACTGTGACGGTCACGGTTTCCAAAGGCTTTAAAGAGGCTGAAAGACCCCAAGCTGCAGCCCTGTTCTGGCAGGCCTTTGCGGCCAAGCTGCACAAGGTGATGGGGCCGGATGAAAAAGGTTTGGCCTTCTTTGAAACGGCCCTCGACCCGGAATTCGCGCTGGTTGCGCGTGACGCTGAAGGCCGGATGCTGGGCCTTGCGGGGTTCAAGACCAACAAAGGCGGCTTGGCGGGTGGCAGCCTGTCGGACCTTGCCCGCGTCTATGGCTGGTTCGGATCGATCTGGCGCGGCGTGGTTCTGAGCGTGTTGGAGCGCGATCTGCAGCCCGGTGTGTTCCAGATGGACGGCATCTTTGTCGCGGCTGAGGCCCGCGGGAGGGGCATTGGCACAACGCTGCTCTGTGCCATCAAGGCCGAGGCGCAGCGCCGTGGTATGGCCAAGGTGCAGTTGGATGTGATCGACACCAACCCACGCGCGCAGGCCCTGTATGAACGCGAAGGGTTCAAACCTGTAAGTATTGAGAAAACCGGCCCGTTTCGGCACCTGTTCGGCTTCAGCCGCGCCACCAAGATGAGCTGGCCTGTACCCACCACCTAGTCGAAGGTTCCGGCCACACGCCCCAACAGCATGAAGGCCCGCGCGGTTCTTGTATCACCAAGGGCGGTCAGCTCCGCGTCACTGGCATTGGCCTCGAATTCGACGATCATGTTGTCAAAGCGGCGCAGGAAATGGTGCGCCGCATCCCGGAAAATCGGGTCCTGTTTCATCCGCGCCGCCGTCAGCGCCAGGGACGAGCGATCCCGAATTCCACCCAAAGCCGCGACCGAGCGTCCACGTGCGCCCTGCGCAAACTGACGCCAGACCTCGGGGCGTGCCATATCGGGTCGGAGGTCATCCATATAGATGCCCTCCTGGCTGAGCAGGGTCAGAACATCCTGCGAGGCCTGCACCAGTTTGGAGGCTTTTCGATCCTTCAACGCCATCCGAAGCGCGGTGAACCCTTCGGTGTCTTTCTCGGTCTCGGGAAAGTTCAGCGCGCGGATGAAGGTATCGGTGGTCAGCGGCGGTGTAATCTCTTCGGCGGTAGTGCCGAGCGCCAGAGAGGTCTGCCCGCCCGGCGCAGGTGGGTCGACCTGCAAGGGTTCACGCCGCTTGCTGGAGAAGGTGGCCAAGGCGTCCTCGGCCTTTTTCGTCACAGCGGCGATTTCGTCCAGCTTCTTGGACACCGTCGGCTCATACGAGCTGGCGGCGCGCTGTTGCTGGACGACATAGGCCTGACGGATTGCATCAATCGCGGTTTGCAACCGTGCGCTTTCCTCGCGCATGACGCGGCTGGCACGCATCGCCGTTGCGGCAACCCAGATCATGGCTACCGGCAGGAAAACCGCCAACAGGGTCACAATGAACCCGCCGCCTTGTGTCTGGTCGGGCAGCACAAGGAACAGGACCGAGACAACCAGCCAGATGACACTCAGCACCCCGGCCGCAATCTCGATCGAGGTCACGGACGGGCGCTGAGGGCGATCATAGATGCCCAGCGAGGTCGGTCGTTCGCTTTCTTGGTCAGGTTGTGGCCCCGACATGACAGACCCTCCGGGTCAGGCGAATTCGATGTTGAGAACTTCGTAAGAGCGGACACCGCCGGGGGTGCGCACCTCGACACTGTCGCCTTCGTCCTTGCCGATCAGGGCGCGGGCCATGGGCGATTTGATGTTCAGCAGGCCTTTTTCGATATTGGCCTCATATTCACCCACGATCTGCCAGGTCTTCTCCTCATCGGTGTCTTCATCGACCAGCGTGACCTTGGCGCCGAACTTGATCGCACCCGACAGTTTGGCCGGATCAATTACATCGGCCAGCGACAGGATGCCCTCAAGCTCTTTGATGCGGCCTTCGATGAAGCCCTGCTTTTCACGGGCCGAGTGGTATTCGGCGTTTTCCTTCAAATCACCCAGTTCGCGGGCCGAAGCGATAGCTTCGATGATCGCCGGGCGCTCGACGGATTTGAGGTTTTTCAGCTCCGCCTCGAGCGCGGCATTGCCCGCAGGCGTCATTGGAATCTTTTCCATAATCTTGTTGTCCACGCATAAATTGAGCCGCCCCGCCGCGGGGAAAGCGTCGGGGCGAATGATGGGTCGTTCAGTACCTGACCCAAATGGAGCGTGAAATGCAAGAGGCCAAGAGGGCGTCACACGTCGATTTGCGACTTAACGCCGTTCCGCTGAGGCGGTTCGCGCCTGTGGCGGTGGTCCGGGGGCTTGTTCCTGCGCCACCGCTGTGACGGGGTGCAGAGCCACAACATCTCAATCATATTGCACCACCTCGAACTCGATCCCGTTGTCATCGTCGAAATAGAACCGCTTGCCCGGCTCATAATCGGCGTGTTTATGCGGTGTAAAACCTGCCGCGCGCACCTTGGCCTCGGTCGCGTCGATATCCTCGACCAGAACGCCCACGTGGTTCAGGCCGCCGACCACGTCATAGCTGCTTTCGTTTGATGGCTCGGGGTGTTCGGGGCGGTAGAGGGCAAGATAGGTGTGTTTGGTGCCGACATGCACCGTATAGCCGCCCGCCATCGCGGCGCCTTCCCAGCGGATATCCCATCCAAACACTTTGTGCATCCACGCGGCCGAGGCTTTGGGATCGTTGACGGTGAAGTTGGTGTGTTCAAGCGTGGCCATCATGGCAGGTCCTTTCCTTTTTCAGGCTTGTCACGACTCAGCGTAATTTCTAAACCTAACTTTAGGTCAAGGTATTTCTTGCGAGGGTGAAATGGCAGTTTCCGAAGGTCTGGCAATTGGCGCTTTGGCACGGCGTACCGGGTTGGCGGTGTCGGCGATCCGGTACTATGAGGCGCAGGGGTTGATCTCGCCCTGGCGCAACGCAGGCGGGCAGCGGCGGTATCAGCGGGCCGATATCAGGCGGTTGAGCTTTGTGATGATCGCCCAGCAATTCGGCCTGACCCTGCCCGAGATCCGTGAGGTTCTATCGGGCCTGCCGGGCAACCGAACCCCTACGCCGCAGGACTGGAAAGACATCAGTGTCACGCTGCGCGCCCATCTGGATCAGCGAATCAATACCCTGACGCGATTGCGCGACAATCTGGACGGCTGCATCGGCTGCGGGTGCCTCAGCCTGCCGAAATGCGCCCTTTACAACCCCGATGACCGCGCCAAATCACATGGTAGCGGTCCCAGATACCTTATGGGCGACTCGCCAAAGGCGTGAAGTGTCGAATAGCGGCATTGTTACGCCGTGTTTCGATTGACCTGAGTCTTTCTCACCATGTAATCAGCCGAGAAACAAAATTGCGCCGACCGCATGAGAAAAGCGCCAATTCGGAAAGTTAGCTAAGGAGCCCGCGATGGCCGAGATTGAACGCGAAGCGATGGAATACGATGTGGTGATCGTGGGCGCAGGCCCCGCGGGCCTGTCGGCGGCCATCCGTCTGAAACAGCTGGATGCCGACCTGAATGTTGTGGTTCTGGAAAAGGGCTCGGAAGTGGGCGCGCATATCCTGTCGGGCGCTGTGCTTGATCCTTGCGGGCTGGACGCTCTGATCCCGGATTGGAAAGAAAAAGGCGCGCCGCTGAACACGCCGGTGAACGAAGATAACTTCTACATGCTGGGTGAGGCCGGAAAGATCCGCATCCCCAACGCGCCGATGCCGCCGCTGATGAACAACCACGGCAACTACATCGTCTCGATGGGCAATGTTTGCCGCTGGATGGCCGAGCAAGCCGAAGAGCTGGGCGTTGAAATCTTCCCCGGCATGGCCTGTTCCGAGCTGGTCTACGGCGAAAACGGCGAAGTCAAAGGCGTGGTCGCCGGTGTCTTTGGTCTGGAGGCAGACGGCTCCTACGGTCCCGGCACCGAACCGGGCATGGAACTGCACGGCAAGTACGTGTTCTTGTCGGAAGGTGTCCGTGGGTCGCTGTCTAAGGAAGTCATCGCCAAATACGACCTGTCTGCCGGCAAAGAGCCGCAGAAATACGGCGTTGGCATGAAAGAGATTTGGGAGATCGACCCGGCCAAGCACAAGGAAGGCTCAGTCACGCACACGATGGGCTGGCCTCTGGGCAGCAACGCGGGTGGCGGTTCCTTCATCTATCACCTGGAAAACAACCAGGTCTATGTCGGCTTCGTGGTTCACCTGAACTACAAGAACCCGCACCTGTATCCCTACATGGAATTCCAACGCTTCAAGCACCACCCGATGGTGGCCGAGCTGCTGAAAGGCGGCAAGCGCGTGGCTTATGGCGCCCGCGCAATCACCGAGGGCGGCTATCAGTCGATGCCGAAGCTGGTCGCTCCGGGCGTGGCGCTGTTGGGCTGTTCGGCGGGTATGGTCAACGTGCCGCGCATCAAGGGCAACCACAACGCGATGCTGTCGGGCAAAGCCGCAGCCGAGGCCGCCTTTGACGCCATCAAGGCGGACCGTTCGGGTGATGAGCTGACGGCCTATGAAACCGACGTGCGCGAAGGGGCCATTGGTCAGGACCTCAAGAAAGTGCGCAACGTCAAGCCGATGTGGTCGAAATGGGGCCTCATGCCCTCGCTGGCGCTGGGTGGTCTGGACATGTGGACCAACACGTTCGGCTTCTCGCTTTTCGGCACGCTGGGTCACGGCAAGAATGACGCCGAGTCGACCGAAGAGGCCAGCAAGCACAAGCCGATCGACTATCCCAAGCCCGATGGCACGCTGTCCTTTGACCGTCTGACCAACGTCTCCTTCGCGATGACCAACCACGAGGAAAGCCAGCCCTGCCACCTGAAGCTGGGCGACCCGTCGATCCCGGTTGGTGTCAACCTGCCCAAATTCGCCGAGCCCGCGCAACGCTATTGCCCGGCTGGCGTCTATGAAATGGTCGAGGATGACGACGGTCCGCGGTTCGTGATCAACTTCCAGAACTGCGTCCACTGCAAGACCTGCGATATCAAGGACCCGAGCCAGAACATCACTTGGACCACGCCGCAGGGTGGCGACGGCCCGAACTATCCAAACATGTAACTGAAAACTCCGGCACTGGCGGCGCGACCCTGCCGCCATCCCGCCCTTGTTTCATGCCACCGGTCCCGCCGGTGGCATTTTTTGTCGTTGGCAAGAAAGTCCGTGTCGCAAACGGTGATGTGTGGGTAGAGTGATCGCTCTACCATCGTGTCATGACCGAGACACAGCAGAAAATCGCGGAGAATCTTGATCGGCAGTTTTCAGAGATGGGATTTGCCACCCAAGGTGTTGAAGCCTTGCGAGAGGGCGCGAATGTTTCCCTGCGCACGCTCTACAAGTATTTTCCCAGCCGCGAAGCGATGGTCATAGGTGCGTTGGATTATCGCGATGCTGCCTATTCCGATTGGATCGGCACGGATCAACTCAGGGGCGCGGATCACGTGTTGCACGTTCTGACCCGCCTGGCGGACTGGCTGCGCGAGGTTTCAAACACCGGATGCCTGTTCCGCAATGCGCTGGCGGCCTACCCCGAAAGTGATGCGATCCGCGATGCCGTCACGACGCACAAACAGCATGTCCGCGACATGTTCCGTACGCGGCTGATCCACGTGGCCCCCGATTGCGATGTCGAGGCTTTGGCCGAGGCTCTTTTCATCCTGCACGAAGGCCTGACCGAGAGCGCGCGTTTAATGGGGGCTGAGGTCGCAACCGCGGCCACAATGCGTTGCGCCCGCGCGTTGCTGGCCGCTGCCGATATTCACTAGTCCGGGCATCCGGCACACGACAGAAGAGACGGATATGAAGATCAAGGAAATCCACATCTACGCCCATGATCTGCCGGTCAAAAACGGCCCTTACACCATGGCAAACGTCGAGGTCTGGACGCTTGACACCACGCTGGTCAAGCTGGTGGCCGAGGATGGCACGACCGGCTGGGGAGAGACCTGCCCGGTCGGCCCAACCTATGCTGAAGCGCATGCAGAGGGCGCGCGGGCTGCGTTGAAAGCAATGGCCGAGGGCCTGATCGGCGCGGATCTGTGGCCTGTGGCCCTGCACCACCGGATGAACGGGCTGCTCAATGGGCACAACTATGCCAAGGCGGCCATCGACATCGCGGCCCATGACCTGATTGGCAAGAAACTGGGCGTCAATGTCGCCGACCTGCTGGGCGGCGCGCAGACCGATCGCGTGCCCTCTTACTACGCGACGGGTGTGGGCGCGCCGGACGATATCGCGCGCCTTGCCAAAGAGAAGCTGACCGAGGGCTATCCTCGCCTGCAAATCAAAGTGGGTGGCCGTCCGGTCGAGATTGATATCGAAACCATCCGCAAAGTCTGGGAGGTTGTCGGCGGAACAGGCATGCGCCTTGCGGTCGATGGCAATCGCGGGTGGACCACGCGCGATGCGCTGCGCGTCAGCCGCGAATGCCCGCATGTGCCCTTCATCATGGAACAGCCCTGCAACACCTATCAGGACTTGGAAAAGATCCGCCCTCAGGTGACCCATGGCATCTACATGGATGAAAACAGCGTCGACCTGAACACCGTGATCTCGGCTGCCGGGACCGGGCTGGTGGACGGGTTTGGCATGAAAGTCACCCGCATCGGCGGCCTGCAGAACATGCGCACCTTCCGCGACATCTGCGAAGCGCGCAATCTACCGCATACCTGCGATGATAGCTGGGGCGGGGACATCATCGCCGCCGCCTGCACGCAGATTGCATCCACCGTGCGTCCGACGCTGATGGAGCGCATGGTTCGCCGCCCCCTATATCGAAGGCAACTACGATCCCGAAAACGGCATCACTATCCAAGGCGGTCACATCCAACGCCCGACCGGGCTGGGTCTGGGCGTCACCCCCGACGAAACGCTGTTCGGCGCGCCTGTCGCCTCATATTAAGGAGAACACAATGATCCCCGAGACCATGCATGCGGTCCAACTGACCGGCCATGGCGGTATTGAGATGCTGGACTACCGCTCGGACGTGCCGGTCCCGACGCCGGGGCGCGGAGAGGTGCTGATCCGGGTCGCTGCCGCGGGTGTGAACAACACCGACATCAACACGCGGATCGGCTGGTACTCTAAGGCTGTCACCGAGGACACCAATACCGGCGGTGCCTCGGGTTTTGAGACCGTGGACGATGACGACGCCAGTTGGTCGGGCACGCCCTTGACCTTCCCGCGCATTCAGGGCGCGGATGTCTGTGGCCATGTTGCTGCCGTAGGCGATGGGGTCGACCCGGCGCGCATTGGCGAGCGTGTGATCGTGCGCAACATGCTGCGGACTTATGTCGACTACCGCCCCTATGAATGCTGGACCATCGGCAGCGAATGTGATGGGGGGTTTGCCCAGTTCTGCGTCGCACCTTCGCAGGAAACCCATGCCGTGAATTGCGACTGGGAGGATGTGGAACTGGCCGCCATCCCCTGCGCCTATTCCACGGCTGAGGGCATGCTGCACCGCGCCAGCGTTGGAGCCGACACTGTTCTGGTTGCCGGCGCCTCGGGCGGTGTTGGTTCGGCTGCGGTGCAACTGGCGAAACGGCGCGGCGCGTATGTGATCGCTCTGTGCTCGCCCACGAAGGCCGAGGCCGTTCTAGCTTTGGGTGCAGACCGCGTGCTGGACCGCAACGCCGATCTGGTGGCTGAACTGGGTGAAGGCTCGATCGACGTGGTGGTCGATCTGGTGGCCGGACCGCAATGGCCAAGCCTGCTGGACGTGCTGCGCCGGGGCGGGCGCTATGCGACCGCCGGGGCCATTGCCGGACCGATCTGTGAAATCGACGTGCGGACGCTCTACCTGAAAGACCTCACCCTGTTTGGTTGCACCTTTCAGGAGGACATCGTGTTCGAAAACCTCGTGAAATACATCGAGGCCGGAGATATCCGCCCCGTTGTCGCCAACACTTACCCGCTCAGCGAGATTGCGACAGCGCAGGAAGAGTTTTTGACCAAAACGCATACCGGGCAGCTGGTGCTGATCCCGCCGCAGGTGGCCTCGTGAAAATCCGCAAGATCGAGCTCTATGAACTGCATCTGCCCTATGCAGGCGGCTCTTATGAGTTGTCGGGCGGGCGAATTTACACCGGATTTGACAGTGTCATCGTCTGTATCACCGCCGATGACGGGTCCGAGGGGTGGGGCGAATCCACGCCCTTCGGCCCGAACTACATCGCCGCCCATGCACGGGGCGCGCGCGCCGGGGTTGAGGAAATCGCCCCCTATCTGATTGGCCGAGACCCGCGCGATATGGACCGGATCAATGACGCCATGGATGAGGCTCTGCTGGGCCACAACCACGCGAAATCGGCGCTTGATCTGGCCTGTTGGGATCTGTTCGGCAAATCGGTTGGCCTGCCGGTCTATAAACTGCTGGGCGGTGCGACAGGCAATCGTCTGCCCGCAATCAGCTCGATCTACGCGGGCACGCCCGAGGATATGCGCGCCCGCGTCGCGGAACACCGCGCGATGGGCTATATGGGTCATTCGGTCAAAGTCGGTGCGATGGATTCCGAAGGCGGCCCGGCGCTGGATGCCGAACGTATCGCGGCCTCATTGGCAGATCGGCAACCGGGCGAATACTTCATCGTTGACGCCAATGGCGGCCTGATCCCGGAAACCGCGCTGCGGATGCTCCGTGCCCTGCCGAACGGGCTGGATTTCGTGCTGGAGGCCCCCTGCGCCACATGGCGCGAAACGCTTTCCCTGCGCCAGCGCTGTGACGTGCCGATCATTCTGGACGAGTTGGCGCAAGAAGATGGCGACATCGCCAAGCTGGTGGCGCTGGATGTGGCCGATGGCATCGGGCTGAAAATCTCGAAAGCCGGGGGGCTGACCCATGCCCGCCGTCACCGCGACATCTGCCGCGCTGCAGGGTTGACGATCAGTGTGCAGGACACGGTGGGGTCAACCCTGTCTGCCGCGTCGATCTTCCATATGGGTGCGACTGTGCCCGAACGGCTGCTTCGTTGCGTTCTGGACCCGCGCGACATGGTGACGATCCAGACCGGTGCGTTCGACGCCCCAATCGAAAACGGTGGTGTTCTGCCGCCCGATGCGCCGGGTCTCGGCGTGACAATGAACCGGGACCTGCTGGGGCAGGCCGTTGCAATCTGGGAAGACTGAAACATGTTTCAGGACAAAAACGCCCTCGTCACCGGCGCGGCCGGAGGGATCGGGCAAGCCATCGTCAACCAGCTGCGCGCGCAGGGCGCTCGGGTCGCGGTTGCGGATCGTTCGACCGATGGGATCGAGGCCGAGGCCCATCTGCCCGGCGATCTGCTGGACCCGGCTTATTGCGACCAATTGGCCTCTGCCGCGCATCAGGCTTTGGGCGGCCTCGATATCGTCATCAACAATGCCGGTGTCATCACACGCGGCCCGGTGACCGAGACCTCGGACGCCGACTGGAGTTTGTCCATGGGCGTGAATGTCGAGGCTCCGTTCCGGATCTGCCGCGCTGCCATTCCACTGATGGCCGAGTCGGGCGGCGGGGCCATCGTCAACACGGCGTCCTGCTGGGGCGGCAAGGCGCCGGGGCCAAACCATGCGCTCTATTGCATGACCAAGGCGGCGATCGCCTCGCTGACCGAATGCATGGGGATGGATCACGCACATCAGGGCATCCGCATCAACGCCGTTTGCCCGAATGAGGTTAACACGCCGATGCTGCGCTCGGGCTTTGCCAAGCGCGGGTTTGATCCTGACGAGGCCGTGACTGAACTGGGTAAGACCGTGCCTCTTGGGCGGATCGCCGAGCCTGAGGATATTGCTGATGTGGTCCTGTTCCTCGCCTCGGACGCGGCGCGCTACATGTGTGGCACGCTGGTTGAGGTCAATGGCGGGAAGCCGGTCGCATGAGGCGGTTTGAGGGCAAGGTTGCGCTGGTCACCGGCGGCCGCTCCGGGATAGGACAGGCCATCGCGGCACGGCTGACGGAGGAGGGCGCGCGCGTCTTCACCGCTCAGCGTGGTGGCGATAATCACTTCGAAGGAATCGCGGCCGATTTCACCGACCCCTCTGCGCCTGCACAGGTGATAGCCGAGGTCGTCGCCCGCGCCGGGCAGTTGGACGTTCTGGTCAACAATGCCGGGATGATGCAGGAGGCCCGCGTTGAAGAGATGACGTTGGATGACTGGCAGAAAAACCTGACCGTCAACCTGACCGCACCGTTCCTGATGATTCAGGCCGCTTTGCCCCATCTGCGCAAAACCAAGGGCCGCATTGTCAATACCGGCTCGATCGAGGGGTTGGGCAGCAACCCCGGCCACGCGGCCTATTGCGCGTCCAAAGCCGGGCTGCACGGGCTGACCCGCGCCGTGGCGGTGGATCACGGGGCCGAGGGTATCCGCTGCAACGCTATCGCTCCGGGTTGGATCGACACCGAGTTGAACCTCGACTTTATCGACTCGATGCCCGACCCGGATGCGTTTCGCCGGGATATCGGCCAGATTCACCCGGTCGCGCGCACCGGTAGGCCCGAAGAAGTGGCCGCATTGGCGGCATTTCTGGCCGCCGAGGAAAGCGGCTTTATCACAGGGCAGGTCTATACGGTCGATGGCGGGCGGATGGCCAAGTTGAGCTTACCCTGACCCCCGTGCCATCGGTTCGAGAGCTTACCGCAAGTCTTGCAACTGCGACAGCAATTCGGTGCTGACGCTGACACCCTCGGCCTGAGACGCGGCGCGGTTCTTCAGCCGCCCGTCACCGGGGATGCGGGCGGTGCCGTTGCCGTCGATCTCGGCACAGATGCGCGTGACATAGTCGTTGAAGGCGGCATTTCCGAACCGTGTCGGATCCATCGCAATCAGGGTCGCGCCGCCCTTGACGTTCAGCGCACCATGCGCTTCGCGCTCGGCATTTTCGACCGAGAGGGTGCCCCCTGCCAGCGCCGCGCCCAGGACCTCGATCAGGAAGGCAATCGCGGCCCCTTTGTGTTCGCCGAACGGCAACAGGCTGCGGGTTTCCAAGATGGCGTTGGGATCGGCACTGGGCTGGCCGTCCGGGGCGAGACCCGCAGGGCGCGGCAGGTCATGCCCTTCGGCGGCGGCCATGCGGATATCCATCAACGCGACCGTCGAGGACGCCTGATCCCAAACGATGGGCTCCATGCCGTCACGCGGGCAGGCAAACGACATTGGGTTGGTGCCAAAGACAGGGCGCACACCGCCCTGAGGCACCACCATCGACAGCGAGTTGACGACAGCCAAAGCCACCAACCCCGCCTCGGCCAGCGGTTCGGTGTCAAAGCGCAACGCGCCAAGGTGGTGACTATTTGCGCAGGTAAAGGCAGCGATCCCGTTTTCGCGCGCCATTGCGATCAGCTCGTCCCGTGCTGCGGCCGCGGCGATCTGGTAGTATCCATTGTCTGCGTCACCACGCAGAACGCCCGGTGCGATACGCTCGAATTTGGGGTGCGCAGCGGGGTTGGCATAACCCGAGGTAAAGCTCTGGGCGTAGACCGGCAGCATGCGCAAACCGTGGCTGCGCGGGCCGTCACGTTCGGACTTCACGACAATCTCAGCGATCATGTCGCTGCCCGGATCATCCATGCCCGCAGCCACAAGGCCGGATTTCGCCAATTCCCTAACCTCTTGGAGTGAGAGCGTTTTCGTTGAGATATCGGTCATCTGCTAGATCCTGTCCTTGTGTTCGTGAAAGGGACCGCAAGCCCCCTTGTTGTTCTTTTCAGGCGCGTGCGCGGGCGCTGGTGGGGTCCACGGCGCAGGTGTCGATGACCTCGGCCTCGCGCATCTCGTTATGGACCAGAACCTGCATTCTGGTGCCCGGTGCCGTCATGTTCTGCGGCACCAGCGCCATCGCGATGTCGTGGTTGCAATAGTATGAGAACCCGCCCGAGGTAACGCGCCCAATCAGTTTGCCGTCGGAATAGACGCCTTCGTCAAACATCACCGACGTATCGCAATATGGCAATTTCAACGTGACCAGAGTGTTGTATCCTCCCGTCTCCTGCTGTTTCAGCAGAGCGGGTTTGCCGATGAAGTCCCGTTCGACCACTTGCCCGCCGATCTTTTCGGTCATGGCGACGAACCGGCCCAGATCGGCTTCAAACGGGGTCAGGTCCTTGCAGATCTCGCGGTTGATGGCCCGGTAGGATTTCTCGAGCCGCATGGACTCCAGCGCTTCAAGGCCGAAGGGTTTTACGCCCGCCTTAAGCAGCAGATCCACGAGGTGACGGTTGTAGCCCGCCGGATGGTGCAACTCCCATCCCAGCTCACCGGTGTAGGAGACGCGCAGCAGGTGAACGCCTTTGGCATAGCCTACCTCACCCATTTGCGCCGAAAGCCAGGGGAAGGCCTCGTTCGACAGATCATTGTCGGTCAGGTTCGACAGGATCTCGCGCGATTTCGGACCAGCTAGAGCGATCACGCCCAGCTGTTCCGAGATGTCCTCCATCACGACCGAGCCGTCTTTGGGCAGCAGACGCTGCATCTGGTCCCAGTTATAGGCTTGCCAATTCGGGGTCGAGATCAGGTAGAAATCATCCTGCGCCTTGCGCACGATGGAATATTCCGCATCCATCCCGCCCTTGTCGTTCAGCATCAGCGACAGGGTCATACGCCCCACCTTGGGCAGTTTGTTCGCCATCAGGCCGTCCAACCATTTGGCCGCGCCCGGCCCGCGCACGGTGAATTTGGTCATCGGAGACATCTCGATGAAGCCCGCCTCTTCGCGAGTGCGGCGCACTTCTTCTTGTACCAACCCCATATGATTGGTGCGGCGGAAGGAGTGTTCGGGGATCGCCTCTTCGGGCGATTTGGCAAACCAGCGCGGGAATTCATAACCGTTGAAGCTGGTCCAGACGGCGCCATGGGCGGTCAACAGATCGTAGGAGCCTGCGGTTTTCATCGGACGGGCTTCGGGGAAATCCTCACCGGGGATGTGCGCATCCATATGGGTGCCCCAGGTCTCGCGCACCTTGTCCATGGTCCACCGTTTCGAGGCATAGTCCGAGAACCGGCGCGGGTCGAGTTCCGACATGTCCATGCCCGGATCGCCATCCACGATCCACTTGGCCAGACGGTTCCCGACCGTGCCGCCCCACAGGATACCGCCGGGCATCCCTTCGGCCAGCCACAGGTTCTCGTGCCCCGGCGCGGGGCCAGCCAGAGGCAGCTCGTCCGGGGTCATCTGGAACGGGCCGCGGGTATTGGCCTTGATTCCAACCTCGCCCAGTGTCGGAACCCGTTCGATGGCGCGTTCCCACTGGGTTTCCACGGCATCGAAATCTTCGGGCAGAAGGTCGGCCCCGAAATCAGGCGGCACGCGGTCTTCGGCGAACAGCTTGAGGTCCTTGGTGAATTCATAGGGGCCAAACTGGATGCCGCCCACGTCCTCGCGCAGATAGGCGCCATAATCCTCGTCCCGCAGGATCGGGAATTCCGGCAGACCCTGTGCCTTGCGTTCTTTCAGCAAGGGAACGGTCTCGGTCGTCCAATATTGGTGAACGATCGGGATGCAGGGCAGGTCCAGACCCACACGGCGCGCATTTTCTCGGGCGTAGTTGCCGGTAGCAAAGATTAGATGCTCGCAAGTGATCTCACCTTGGTTGGTGGTCACTTTCCAGTGGCCGTTCTCAAGCTTTTCATAAGCGGTGGCTTCGGTGTTCTGATAGACTTTGGCCCCGGCATCGCGCGCCAGCTTGGCCAGCGCCATGGTGATGTCGGCGGGATTCACATAGCCGTCTTCGGTATGCAGGATGCCGCCACGAATATCCGGGCTTTGGTTCAGTAGAGGGTGAACCTCGGCAATCTCTTCCGGTGTCAGCAGCTTGCATGGCACCCCGGCGGCTTCGGCGATCGAGATATAGGACTGGAACTCATCCCAGCGCTTTTCGGTATTGGCAACGCGCAGCTGGCCCACTTTGCGAAGGCCCACGGAGGTCCCCATCTTTTCCTCAACCTCGGTATAAATGCGGATGGTTTCCATGGTCATCTTCGACACGTTTCGCGACCGTACAAAGGTCACAAGCAAACCGGCGGCGTGCCAAGTGGACCCTGACGTTAGCGTCGTCCGCTCCAACATCACCGCATCTGTGCAGCCATGTTCAGTCAGACCATAAAGGATAGAGGCCCCAACGCAGCCGCCCCCGACCACAACTACTTTCGCATGTGACTTCATCGTATGTTTATACCGTGTCTGGTTTGCCAACAGTGTTTGGAAGCACCATTCCGTCAGTCGGCCTTTTGCGCAATCGCAAAAATATTTCACTCTGAATGAGTTGAAATCACCCAAACCGAACATGTGCTTTATGAAACGCGAAGGGCACCCAAATCCTCCGCCAGGGTGAGCCAACCAAAAGCCCTATTGATGAGCTGCCATTGAGTGTTGGACGGCGCTCCTGCTTGATCCGTGCAACAGGGTGGCCAGTTCTTAGGCGAAAACCGGTGCAATGGCGGCGTCGTGAACCTTGAGCCATTGCCTCTTGCCGGCCGAGGCCCTAGCTTAACGTGCAGTCAACGATAGCAAGGCAGGATTTTGGTGGTTTCCCTGGTTCGTCGCGTGGCACTGGCCGCGCTGCTTTCATCCTCGGTCGCAATCCCGGCATTTTCGGATACCGGGTCCGGGGCCTATTTGGCCGGACGTCAGGCAATCTACGAAAACGACTATGCCGCCGCCGAAAGGTATTATGCGCAGGCGTTGCGGTCTGATCCGCAGAACGCATTGCTTTTGGAAAGCGTCGTCGTCGCGCGGCTGGCGCTGGGCGAAGTTGAGCGCGCACTGCCCATCGCTGAGACCATTGAAGAGAATGGCCTGCCGAGCCAAGCAGCCCGGATTGCCATCGCCGCAAACCTGATCGCAGAGGGCGATTGGGAGACCCTGCTGTCACGTGATCCCGAAACGCAGGGCGTGGGTCCATTGGTCGATGGGTTGATGATTGCGTGGGCCTATCTTGGTCAGGGTGAGATGACCAAGGCGATGGAGCAGTTCGACTCGGTTACAACCCAGGAAGGGTTGCGCGAGTTTGCCCTCTATCACAAAGCGATGGCTTTGGCGTCGATCGGTGATTTCGAAGGGGCTGAGGCGATTTTCGCGGCCGATGACGGGGTCGTGGCCCGGTTCACCCGCCGCGCCGCGTTAGCCCGGACCGAGGTTCTGTCGCAGCTTGACCGGAATGAGGACGCTCTGACCTTCCTGGCCGATGTGTTTCAGGCCGGAAGCGATCCGTCGATCGCAGATTACACAAGCCGATTGTCTGATGGCGAAACGCTGCCCTTCACCCATGCAGGAACGGCGCAAGACGGCATGGCCGAGATCTTCTTTTCGGTGGGTGCTGCGTTGAATGACGAGGCCGCGCCGGACTACGTTCTGCTCTATGCTCGCACTGCCAGCTTCCTGCGGCCCGATCACGTCGACGCCCTTCTGATGAGCGCTGAGCTTCTGTCGGAACTCAACCAGCTTGATCTTGCGGTCGAAGCGTATCGCGCGGTTCCCAAGGACAGCACCGATCACCACGTGGCCGAACTGGGCCGGGCTGATGTTCTGGGGCAATCCGGCAAAACCGATGCGGCGGTTGAGGTTCTACAATCTCTGGCTGCGGAAAAGCCTGATCTTCCCAGTGTCCATGTCGCTTTGGCCGATCTGCAGCGCCGCGAGGAAAACTATGCCGCCGCGGTTGATTCCTACAACACCGCAATTGATCTGGCGGAGCGTGTCTCGGCCGCGAATTGGTTCCTGCACTACGCGCGCGGGATTTCTCATGAGCGCCTCAAGCAATGGGATCAGGCCGAAGCCGATTTCCGTCGCGCGCTTGAGCTGAACCCGGATCAGCCGCAGGTTCTGAACTATCTGGGCTATTCACTTGTCGAACGTCGCGAAAAACTCGATGAGGCGCTGGACATGATCGAACGCGCCGTCGCGGCTCGCCCCGACAGTGGCTATATCGTCGACAGCTTGGGCTGGGTCCTGTTCCGCCTTGGTCGCTATGACGAAGCGGTCGAGCATATGGAGCGCGCGGTTGAGCTGATGCCGGTGGATCCGGTGGTCAACGACCATTTGGGCGATGTCTACTGGGCCGTCGGACGCGCCCGCGAGGCTGAGTTCCAGTGGAAACGGGCCCTGTCCTTCGTTGATCCCGAAGACACCGATGGTGAGGCTGATCCTGAACGCATCCGACGCAAGCTCGAGGTCGGTCTGGATACGGTTCTGTCCGAAGAGGGCGCGGATCCGCTGAAGGTTGCCAATGGCAACTAGCGGTTTTGCGCCCGCCAAGGTCAATCTAACCCTGCATGTCACCGGCCAGCGCACGGATGGCTATCATCTGCTGGATTCGCTGGTGGTTTTTGCCGACATTGGCGATCAGCTGGTGTTTGAGCCGGGCGCAGGCCTGTCGATCTCGGTGAGCGGAGAGCATGCCGACGGGGTTCCCACGGACAGCCGAAATCTCGTTTGGAAAGCGGCCGAGGGCGCCGGTTGGACGGGCCATGTCACGTTGAGCAAAGTGCTGCCTCATGGTGGAGGCATTGGCGGGGGGTCCTCGGACGCGGCGGCCATGCTGCGCCAAGCGGCGGCGCAGGGGCTTGATATCCCGCCACATCTTCCGACCGCGTTAGGGGCCGATATTCCGGTTTGCATGGTGGTCGAGGCTGCGCGGATGCGGGGGATTGGCGAGCAGGTGGACCGGATCGCTTTGCCCCAATTGCCTGCCCTGCTGGTCAATCCTGGGGTTGAGGTTTCGACCGGATCGGTCTTCGGCGCAATGGCGTCGCGGGACAATCCGGGATTGCCAGATCAAATCCCCTCATTCGCGGGCGTGGAAGACTGCGTCGCGTGGCTCTCGAACCAGAGAAACGACCTTGAACAGCCCGCCATAAGCCAGGCCCCGCAAATCGGGCGTGTGTTGGAGGAATTGGCGGACACAAGGGATGTGCTGCTGGCCCGAATGTCGGGGTCAGGGTCGACCTGTTTTGCGCTCTACCCGTCGATGAAGGCCGCGCATTTCGCAGCCTATGAGATCGGCGCGGCCCAGCCAGATTGGTGGTGCCGCGCAACGATGCTCAGTTAAGGCGCGAGACCACGTAGTCGGCCAGATCGCGCAGCAGAGTGCGGATTTCGTGATCAGGCAAATCCTCGAGCGAGGCTTTGGCCTTGTTCGCCCATCCCAGCGCGTCCTGACGGGTCGCCTCGAGCGTCTGGTATTTGTTCATAAGCCCAAGCGCATATTCCAGATCGCCATCCTGCTGGCGGCCTTTTTCGATCGTGCGCTCCCAGAAGATACGCTCATCCGCTGTGGCCTGCGCAACGGCTTTGATCACCGGCAGGGTCAGTTTGCGTTCGCGGAAATCGTCGCCCACATTCTTGCCAGTTGCCTTGCTGTCACCCTGATAATCCAGCAGATCGTCGGCGATTTGGAAGGCAATGCCCAAGGCATCTCCATAGTCGAACAGAGCTTTGACCTGCGCATCTGAGGCTTCCGCAATCACGCCGCCAACTTCGGTCGCTGCGGAGAACAGGGCTGCGGTCTTGCCGCGTACGACTTGCAGATAGATGCTCTCATCTGTGTTCAGGTCGGTGGCAGCGGTCATCTGCAGCACCTCGCCTTCGGCAATCGTGGCCGAGGCATTGGCGAGGATGTCCAGAACGCGCAGCGATCCGGTTTCAACCATCAGTTGGAAGCTGCGGGAAAACAGATAGTCGCCCACCAACACGCTGGATTTATTGTCCCACAACAGGTTCGCCGTAGGCCGCCCGCGCCGCTGAGCGCTTTCGTCGACCACATCGTCATGTAACAGGGTCGCGGTGTGAATAAACTCGACCGTCGCGGCCAGACGCACGTGATGCTCGCCCGAATAGCCAAACAGTCGCGCCGCCGCCAATGTCAGCATCGGGCGCAGGCGCTTGCCGCCCGCTTCGACCAGATGCGCGGTCACCTCGGGGATACGGGGCGCGTGTTCGGACGCCATCCGGGTCCGGATCAGCGTATTCACCGCCTCCATTTCGCCGGTCAACATTTCGGTCAGCCGTTCGTGCGGCTTCGAGATTGTGCTGATGCCCATCACACTCCTGATACAAGGCTCGACTTTCGCCTTGCCTTGCCCTTACATCCATCCCCATGAAAGAACTATTGCGCAGCACCGATCCGACAATCCTGGCCTTTGCATCCGCTCTTCTTGAGGGCGAGGATATAGACTGCTTTCAGATGGACGTAAATATGAGCATCCTCGAAGGCGGCATCGGAATTTTCCCACGCCGTCTGATGGTTCGGGCTGACGACCTGACCCGAGCAGAGCGTGTGATGCGCGACAACGAGATCCCGCTGGGGCGATGACCGGGTTCAAGGAGGATGAGCTAAGCCGGAACGATTTCCTCGGCGGGCGGTTGCGCCTGTGGCAACCCGTGTCGGGCTATCGCGCAGGGGTTGACCCTGTTTTGCTGGCGGCCAGCGTGCCCGCAACCTCTGGTCAGTCGGTGCTGGAGCTTGGCTGCGGGGCCGGCGCTGCAATCTTGTGTCTTGCGACACGGGTCCAAGGTTTGGACCTGTGCGGCGTGGAACTGCAAATGGCCTATGCGGATCTGGCCCGCCGCAATGCCGCCGATAACAATAAGGTGTTGGAGGTCGTCTCGGCTGATCTGAATGAGCTGCCCTCCGATCTAAAGCAGCGCCAGTTCCACCATGTAATCGCCAACCCGCCCTACTATCGCGCCGGGGCCCACAGCGCAGCCATGGACCGAGGGCGCAGTGTGGCTTTGGGGGAGGAGACGCCTCTTGCCGATTGGATTGATGTCGCGGCCAAACGGCTGGCCCCGCGCGGCTATCTGCACATGATCCAAAAGGCGGATCGCCTGCAAGATATGCTTTTGGCCTGTCGGGGACGTCTGGGCTCGGTCGAAGTGCTGCCGCTTTCGGCCCGCGTAGGGCGAGAGGCCGAGCTTGTGATTCTACGGGCCCGCAAAGGCGGGCGGGCGGCGTTCCGGCTGCATGCGCCTATCATCCTGCATGCAGGTCTATGGCATGAGCGCGACGGTGACAGCTATACGCCGGAACTCTCGGATGTGCTGCGGCAAGGCGCTGCGTTGGGGCCGTTTCACGTCAATCGGCAATGACCAGCCGAATTTGTCGGATTTATCACTTTTTCTTCGCGTCTGCGGCGTGACAGGGTGGAAACGATATGCTCAACTTCTTACGTGACATCTAGACACGTAAACAAGGAGGATCGCCATGAGCGTGAGCGCACATCTGACGGAACTGAAGAAGAAGCACGAATCTCTCGGTCTCGAAGTGGAACAAGCTCAACGCGCGCCAGGCATTGATGATCTTCATATCGCCCAGCTAAAGAAACAGAAGCTAAGGCTGAAGGAAGAGATCGAGCGCTTATCGACCTAACCTTTAAGACTGGCGCGCGCCGCAACCACGGCCCCGCCGGTGATCAAGACCGCCGCGATCGCCAATGTCCATGTCGGCATGGCGATCCCGGCAAAAACCAAAACCACGGTAGACAGTAAAGGCGCCGCGTAAGAGCTGGTGCCCAGCATCTGAATGTCGCCCTGCTTGACCCCGATATCCCAGACATAGAACGCCAGACCGACCGGCCCCAGACCAAGGGCCAGTGTCGATAACCAACTGAGCGTGGTGTCCGGCCAGACAGGTGCCTCAAGCGCGAAATGCAGGCCCCATGAGGCGATCGCCGTGAACACGCAGAACACAGCGACCGAGCTTGTGGGCGTTTCACCCAGTCTCCGCGACAACACGGAGTAACCTGACCATGTCAGGGCGCACAGGAACGCCAGCGCGTACCCCGGTAGGTGGTCGGCTTGAAACCCGGCGCTGCCGCCTCCAGTGATGATCAGCGCAGCCCCGGCAAAGCCCAAGCACGCCCCGATCAGGTGGCCAGCGCGCAGATTCTCTCCGGGTAACAGGCCCGAGAACAGGACGATAAGCAGCGGCCAGAGATAGGCGATCAGCCCTGCTTCGGCCGCCGGGGCCATCCGAAGGGCCGAGAAATACAGCGCGTGGTAGCCGAACAGGCCCACCGTTCCAAAGGCGTAGACTTTCCAACTGATGCGGCGCAGCTGGGACAATCCGCCCGATCGCCACGTCCAGACAAGCCCCAAAGTACCGCCGATACTGAAGCAGATCGCATTCAGCAGCAGAGGCGGCGTTGGGGCTGACCCGACCGTGAACAGGGCCAGCAGCGCCCAAAGCAAAACCGCAATGAAGCCGATGGCGGTGGCGCGTTGTCTGGTCATGTGGATGAGACGTCTTCTACAGGAACGATGGTGAATTCATCCGAGATATGAGCGGTTTTTTCAATCTCCGCAACAAACCAATCGCGAAATGCTGCGACCTGAGGCCGGTTTTCCGCTCCGGGCAGGCAGAGAAATCGAAAGCGGCCTTTGGTCTCGATGGCGGTTTTGAACGGCGCGACAAGCCGCCCTTCCATCATGTCCTTGATGATCATCGCCCGTCGCCCCAAGGCCACGCCCACTCCAGCGACGGCCGCGTCAATCGCGTGGTCTGCGTTGGAAAAATGCGCCCCGTGGGTCGGCGTGAACTCGACGCCAACAGCGCGGAACCACGTCGGCCAATCCGCTGGAGGTTTTAGAAACGCAATCGAATCGTCATGTATCAGAGGCGCGTCGCGCAGGCTTTCGGGCGTTGTGAACTCGGCGGCCAGTTCGGGCGTCATAACAGGGGTCAGCCACTCTTTGCGAACCGGCAGGCAATAGAGGCCATCATCCCCGCCATAGCCAAACCGGATCGCGACATCCACGTCATCCCTCTCAAGGTCCATATTGCGCAGGGTGGCCGAAAATCTCAGGTCAATTTCGGGATGTGCGCGGGCAAAATCGTAAAGGCGCGGAGCCAGCCATTTGGCGGTCAGCGCTGGTCCGGCCGTCACGGTGAGGGTCGTGTTGTCCTGCAGTCTGCGTGTTGCGGCCCACGCGGCTTTGAGCGACGCAAACCCCTCGGCAGTCCCTGGGGCGAGCGCTTTTCCCGCCTCGGTTAGCTCGACCGCGCGATTCAGGCGGCGAAACAGCGGATGGCCCAAGTGATCCTCAAGCGATTTGATCTGGAAGGACAGCGCCGCGGGCGTGACGTTCAACTCTTCTGCGGCTTTGGCAAAGGACATGTGCCGCGCGGCAGCGTCAAAGGCGCGCAAAGCGGTGAGAGGGGGAAGGCGATCACTCATGTCACTTAAGTAATACTTATCTGAATGCTTGAAAACTCTCGTTTGTGCCTTTTTCAATCAAGGGTCATGTTTAGGGCAAGTCAAGTTCAGCTTTAGCAAAGGGGATCTGCCATGATCGAGATGTCAACAAACCCGTCTGTCCAGATTGCAATTCGTCGTGCCCATGAAGAGCGCAGCAAGCTTGTTCACAAAGTTCTGGGATGGGTGTTTGGTTCCCGCTGACCGCAGCGCGCGCGGACTTACGGGATAAAGAAGGGCCGGTCCAAAAGGACCGGCCCGTTTTCGTTCAGTGCGCTGAAATCAGACGAAGAACTGAGCGCCGTTGGCCGAGATGGTCGACCCATTGATGAACTGAGAATCGTCCGACGCCAGGAAGGCGACGCAGCGCGCGATTTCCTCAGGCTCACCCAAGCGACCGGCCGGAATCTGGCCGATGATCGACTCGCGGACCTTCTCAGGCACAGCCATAACCATTTCGGTTGCGATGTAGCCGGGGCAGATCGCGTTGGCGGTGATGCCCGCACGCGCGCCTTCCTGCGCCAGCGACTTCACGATACCCAGATCGCCCGCTTTGGTGGCTGCGTAGTTCACCTGAGCGAACTGGCCTTTCTGACCGTTGATCGAGCTGATGACGATGACGCGGCCGAACTTACGCTCGCGCATGCCGGGCCAGACGGGGTGTACGGTGTTGAAAACGCCGGTAAGGTTGGTGTCGATGACCTGATGCCACTGTTCAGGCGTCATCTTGTGGAAGGGCGCGTCGCGCGTGATGCCCGCATTAGCGACGACGATGTCGATGGGACCGACCTCGGCCTCGACCTTTTCGATACCCGCTTTGGATTCGTCATAATCGGCTACGTTCCACTTGTAGGTGGCGATGCCGGTTTCCTCGGTGAATTTTGCTGCGGCTTCGTCATTCCCCGCATAGGTGGCGGCAACATTGTATCCTTCGGCCTTGAGCGCCTTGGAAATTGCTGCGCCGATGCCGCGAGAACCGCCGGTTACGAGTGCTGTACGTGCCATGGATGACTCCTCCAATTTTGGTCGTCTTGGTAATTCTGTTACTCTGAGAGAGAATGTTGCGCAATATCGTTTCGTGTTCGATCTTGTCTTTCTGTCTGGCGATATTGTCGCAGTGGTTGTGTAAAGCTTGATTGTAACAAAAAAGGGCGTCCAGTGGACGCCCTTTTCTATTTAGATGTCAACGCACTTAGTCGCGCTCCACGCAGAGGGCGACACCCATGCCGCCACCGATGCAGAGGGTGGCCAGACCCTTCTTGGCATCGCGGCGCTTCATTTCGAACAAAAGCGTGTTCAGAACTCGACAACCGGATGCTCCGATCGGGTGGCCGATTGCAATCGCGCCACCGTTCACGTTCACGATCGAAGGATCCCAGCCCATGTCCTTGTTCACGGCGCAGGCCTGCGCGGCGAAGGCTTCGTTGGCTTCGACCAGATCCAGATCGTCGACCGACCAGCCTGCTTTCTCCAGCGCTTTGCGCGAGGCGTAGATCGGGCCAACGCCCATGATCGACGGGTCTAGACCGGCAGTCGCGTAGGATGCGATACGGGCCAGTGGCTCAATCCCGCGCTTTTCGGCGTTCTCAGCCGACATCAGCAGGGTCGCCGCCGCGCCGTCATTCAGGCCCGAAGCGTTTGCTGCGGTGACCGAGCCGTCTTTGGTGAAGGCCGGGCGCAGTTTGGCCATTGCTTCCATTGTTGCGCCGTGACGGATGTATTCGTCCTTGTCCATCACGATGTCGCCCTTGCGGGTTTTGATGGTGAACGGAACGATTTCATCTGCGAACTTGCCTGCGTTCTGCGCAGCCTCAGCTTTGTTTTGCGAGGCAACGGCGAATTCGTCCTGCATGTCGCGGCTGATCTGCCATTTCTCGGCGACGTTCTCGGCGGTTTGGCCCATGTGATAGCCGTTGAACGCATCCCACAGACCGTCGCGGATCATAGTGTCGATGTATTTCATGTCGCCCATCTTATGACCCGCGCGCAGGGCAGCGGCGTGGGGAGACAGGGTCATGTTTTCTTGGCCACCAGCGGCGACGATATCCGCATCGCCCAGTTGGATGTGCTGCGCACCCAGCGCAACAGCGCGCAGGCCAGAGCCACAAACCTGATTGATGCCCCAGGCCGCGCTTTCCTGCGGTAGACCGGCGTTGATATGCGCCTGGCGTGCGGGGTTCTGGCCCTGAGCGGCGGTCAGGACCTGACCCATAATGGTTTCGCTGACTTCGCCTTTGTCGACGCCGGCGCGTTCGACGACGGCTTCAAGGACGGCAGCGCCCAGATCATGTGCGGGGGTATTGGCAAACGAGCCGCCAAAGCTGCCCACACCTGTACGTGCGGCGGATGCGATTACTACATTGGTCATATAATTTGTCCTTTACCGTCGTGGTCCAGCGGGAAATGTGACGACGCGGACCGCAGAGGGCTCCCTCTGCCCGTACCAGAGCGCCAATTTCTCCCCCCTCTAGTGCCTTCTGCAATAGCGCAATGCTGCACTTGCAGCAACGGACAGCTTGCCTCAGGCGGCAATCAGGCAAGTGTTCGCGCGCCGGTGAGTCAACTAAGTCCCTGTTTTGGAATTTCTTTCTGCCTTCCACGGCGGCGACAACGACGGTGCGCCAAACAGGAAACCCTGCATGCAGTCGACACCGCTTGCGCTCAAGAAAGCTGCGTCTTGCGGATTTTCGACTGATTCGGCTGTGACCAGAATTTCGAACTCTCGCGCGACTGCGATCAATGCGCGGACGAGGGCCTGGTTGTCGGGGTCGGTGCTGATGCCACGAATGAATTGACCGTCGATCTTGGCGGCATCAAACAAGAATTCCCGGAAATGCCGAAAGCAGAAATTGCTTGCGCCGAAGTCATCCAGCGCAAAGGCAATACCACGCTCCTGCAACCTGTCCATCAGGTCGATCACCAGTTCGGGTACTTGCATCGCCGATTTCTCGGAGATCTCCAAAATCAGTCGTTCTCCCAGATTGCTGTCCCGTTTGAGAAAGCGATCCAGAATGCGGGACCAGTGCGAATACCCGATCGAACGCGCCGACATGTTGATCGACAGCCGGATCTGAGGGTTCCTGATCAGTGTTTGAAGCCCCATCTCTAGCGCGATGCAATCCAACTCTCGCCCGATGGGCGTGTTTTCTACCTGAGGCATGAAATCGCGTGCAGGGATGACCCGCCCAGTTTCATCCAAAACGCGGATCAGCCCTTCGTAGAAGGCAACGTTATGAGGCGCCTGTGCCTGCATCACCGGCTGAAAGGCCAGTTTGCATTGTTTGTGCCGAACCGCATCCGAGGCCATCTGCAATACGGATTGATCCCGACCGGAAACTGCCGAGGTCAAAGGGCTGTCCGGCCCTTCCCCTGACTCTGCACCTGTCTTGTCCCGCATGCGCGCTGATCCCGAATGGCTCTTCGGTTGCAGTGTCGCAGGAAACAGATGAATCTGCGGTTAATGCAGGTGACGTTTAGCGCGCAGATTGCCACGCATGGCTGAGGGAGGCCGCGGCGCCGAACACCGCGCCCGTTACGCCAAGGATCATCATGGAAAACCCGATCAGGACAAGCGCTGATGCTGCCGTTGCGATGGCGGCAAACATGGCCAGAAGCACACCTAGCAGTCCGACTGTGGTTGATACGGTTGTCACTCGGGTCATTCCGGCCTCCGGTCACTGGTTACGTCACACCTGACGCTCCATATGGACCGTTCGGGCCGGATTTCAACCAAAGCGGCGTGGTGTAACGCCAGGATCAGGCCTGTTTTGCTGCGGAATTAGGCAGGTTTTCGCGAGTCTGCTCGAATCCGGGCGTTCCGAGATCTTCAGGGTGGCGGGCCAGATGCTTTGCCTTGATCTGCGCTGAGCTGTCGCGGCTTCCATCATGGCTATAGCCGGGCGGGGCAAAACAATAGGCGAGGCGTTGCTTCAGCGTCAGCCCCGGTTGGGTCGCATCGCGCCAGATGCCGACCCATTCGTGAAAGGCTACACGCAGCGGGTTGAAGGTGGCGATGTTGTGAACCAGCCCATAGTCGACGCGGTCGCAATCTTGCTCGGGAACAAAAGTGCCGAACATCTTGTCCCAAATGATGAAAACGCCAGCATAGTTGCAATCCAAATAGCGCGCGTTGCGGCCGTGATGCGCCCGGTGATGGCTGGGGGTGTTCATCACCGCTTCGAACCAACGGGGCATTTTGCCGATGGCTTCTGTGTGAATCCAAAACTGGTAGATCAGGTTGATGCCGCCCACGAACAGCACCATCGCCGGGTGAAAGCCCAGCAGGATCAGCGGCGCGCGCACCACCATCATGAAGGTAAACGTATAGGTCCATGTCTGCCGTAGCGCGGTGGTCAGGTTGTAGTGCTGCGAGCTGTGATGGTTCACATGGCTGGCCCAGACCCAGCGGATACGGTGGCCAAACCTATGCACCCAGTAGTACCGTAGGTCATCCAGCACAAAGCACAGGATGATGATCGGGATCGACGTACCCAGATCGAGCGGCGTGATCCGCCACAGCCACATGAAGAACCCATAGGCGATAAACCCCAGAAGGAACCCCGACGCAATATTGCCCGCCCCCATGATCAGAGAGGTCACCGCATCGCGCGTCTCATACCTCCCGCCGCGACCTTTGACGGCGATCCAGACGAACTCGGCCAGAATGGCGGCGATGAAGAAAGGGACCGCCCATTGGACGGCGTCGGGAAAGGTGATCTGGTCGGTCATGCGGGCTCCATCAGGTTGCGCCAGTGGGGGCGCTCGAGGTCATCCAGATGGATGATGGCTTTGGGTGTGCCGAAATCGTGGAACGGAATCTCAAACCCGTCGGTGCGATCCAGCAAGTCATAGTCCAGCAGATGCTGCGCCACAGTATCCGCGCCAAAGGACCAGAGGAGACCCGGCCCTTTTTCCGTCCGCACCAGCGCGGCGTGGCGATCATGGGAAACCGTGACGTCGATAATTGTGTCTTCCGGGAAATGCCGGACCCATTGATCGCGCGCGGTTTCAGGAGACAGAACGCACCGCTGCGATCTGCCGGTCAGATGCAGCAACAGAGTGACCCCGGCAATTCCGCCGACCACAAGCACCAACAGAATTTCCAGTGGCATTCCATCCTCCTGCGCACAGAGTGCGGATCGGAGGATGGGCTGTCAAAGGTGGCGTTGCGTCAGCTTAGCTGTTGGCCTCGACCAAAGTCGAAATGATCGCCTTCGCGCTCTCCGAGTTCCATTCAGCATCGCCGATCAGGCGGGCGATTTCATTGCCCTCCGGGTCGATGATGACCGTGATCGGCAGTCCGATGACACCCATCTCACGCGCCACTGCTTGCGAGGGGTCCTGATGGCGGGGCAGGTTAACGATGCCGTTTTCCTCGAAGAATTTCTTGATCCCGGCAGGCGAGTTGCGCCCAGTTGCCAGTGTCAGAACCTCGAACTTGTCGCCTCCGAATTCGTCCTGTAGCTCGGCGATCTGGGGCATTTCCTTGCGGCAGGGCGCGCACCAGGTGGCCCAGAAGTTCAGCAAGACGTATTTGCCTTTATAGTCCGCAAGTGAGGCCGTGCCGCCGTCATCTTCTAGCTGGAAATCAACCGGCGTCACCGGTTTGGGTTCTTTGTGTAGGATCAGCCGTTTCAGGCTGTCTTCACGCAAGGGGCCGAGCGTTTCGGCATCGGTCGCCAAAGCGGCATTTGCACCCAGCGCAAGGGCCATATAAAGGGGGATCAGACGAAATAGGCGCATATCAACTCCGGGTTTTCTTACATGACCGATCAATCCTCGAACCAGATGTGGGGCGGCCGCTTTGCCGCCGGTCCAGACGCGATCATGGAGGCAATCAATGCCTCGATCGGGTTCGATCAGCGGATGGCAGCCCAGGACATCGCAGGCTCGCGCGCCCATGCCGCCATGCTGGCCGCCACAGGCGTTATTACTGATAGTGACGCCGAAGCCATTCGGGAAGGGCTGCTCACCGTTTTGTCAGAAATTCAGAACGGAGAATTTCAGTTCTCGACCGCGCTGGAAGATATCCACATGAATGTCGAGGCGCGGCTGAAGGAAGTTATTGGTGAGCCTGCAGGCCGTTTGCATACGGGCCGCAGCCGCAATGACCAAGTGGCGACCGACTTCAAACTGTGGGTCCGCGATCAGTTGGACGCGGCAGAAACCGGCCTTCTAGCTCTGATCCGCGCGCTATTGGCGCAGGCCGAGGCCGGGGCGGATTGGGTCATGCCCGGCTTCACCCACCTGCAAACCGCGCAGCCGGTGACGTGGGGCCATCACATGATGGCTTATGTTGAGATGTTTGGCCGCGACCTGTCCCGCGTTCGCGACGCCCGTGCCCGGATGAACGAATCCCCGCTGGGAGCAGCCGCGCTGGCCGGAACGTCGTTCCCCATCGACCGCCACATGACTGCCGAAGCGCTGGGCTTTGATCGCCCCGCCGCAAACTCGCTGGATGCGGTCAGCGACCGGGATTTCGCGTTGGAGTTCCTGTCGATCGCGTCGATCTGCGCCGTGCATCTGTCGCGTTTTGCCGAAGAATTGGTCATCTGGTCCTCGGCCCAGTTCCGGTTTGTCACGCTGTCTGACCGGTTCTCGACCGGTTCGTCGATCATGCCGCAGAAGAAAAACCCGGATGCTGCGGAACTGATCCGCGCCAAAGTCGGTCGCATCTTTGGTGCCAACACCGCGCTGATGATGGTGATGAAGGGTCTGCCGCTGGCCTATTCCAAGGATATGCAGGAAGATAAGGAACAGGTCTTTGACGCCGCCGATAACTGGATGCTGGCGCTGGCGGCGATGGAGGGCATGGTCAAGGATATGACCGCCAATCGCGACAGCCTGGCCGCCGCTGCCGGTTCGGGTTTCTCAACCGCGACCGATCTGGCCGATTGGCTGGTGCGGGTTCTGGGTCTGCCGTTCCGTGATGCTCACCATGTTACTGGTTCGCTGGTTGCGATGGCTGAAAACAAGGGCTGCGACCTGCCTGATCTGACCTTGGAAGACATGCAGTCGGTCCATGCGGATATCACCGATGACGTCTATTCTGTTCTTACTGTCCAAAACTCTGTAAACTCGCGTCAGTCCTATGGTGGCACCGCCCCGGATCAGGTGCGGGCGCAGGTTGAGCGATGGAAGGCGCTGGTGTGATGACAGTTCTACGCATAGCGGTGATTGTGGCGGCTGGGTTCGCGCTGGCCGGATGTGGCGCGGATGGTGAGCCGGTTCAGCCAACGGCAAGCGTGGGTGTTGGCGTCGGCTCCAGCGGAACGCATGTGGGCGGAGGCATCGGCTTCCGCCGCGGGGGTTTTGGACTCTACCTGGGCGTTTAATCGCTGATCTCGTTGTAATTCCGGGTGAAACACCCAAATAGGGTCTGGCTCGCCAAGGCGCGGCCCTTCGTTCTAGTACTCAGAGACTGACTTCATGCGAGTTTTCGTATTTCTTCTGGCGCTCGTCGCGCTTGCGGCTTGCGAGCCGACCTCCAGCCAACGGCCGGCGCCGCAAAAAGAGCCCAGTTCAACCGGAGTCTCAGTGTCCGGCTATGCGCGTGTCGGCGTGTCGAACGATTTCTGAACGCCCTGCGGCGTATCGTTTCAGTGCGAATCCATTGATCCATAGGGCGGTTTTGGTCTAATCGCGCTTTTATGGATCACTTTCTCTACCGCGACGGCGCGCTTTACGCCGAGGATGTCCCGATCTCCGAAATCGCAGCCGCGGTCGGAACCCCGTTCTATGTCTATTCGACTGCGACCCTGTTGCGGCATTTCAAGCTGTTCGATGACGCGCTTGAAAGCACTGATCACCTTGTCTGCTATGCGATGAAGGCCGCCAGCAATCAGGCGATCCTGAAAACGCTGGCGCAGGCGGGTGCCGGGATGGATGTGGTCTCGGGCGGGGAATACCTGCGGGCCAAGGCCGCCGGTGTGCCGGGTGACAAGATCGTTTTTTCGGGTGTTGGCAAGACGGCGGATGAGATTCGCACAGCGCTGACCGGCGGCATCCGCCAGTTCAACGTCGAATCCGAGCCCGAGATGGAAGTGATCAACGCGGTGGCGACTGACCTCGGTGTTGTCGCGCCGATCACCGTTCGGGTGAACCCGGATGTGGACGCCAAGACCCATGCCAAAATCGCAACCGGCAAGTCCGAGAACAAGTTTGGCATCCCGATCTCGCGCGCGTCCGAGGTCTATGCCCACGCGGCATCTCTGCCGGGGCTGGAGGTCATCGGCGTCGACGTCCATATCGGCTCGCAACTGACCGAGCTGGAGCCGTTTGAGCTGGCCTACACCAAGGTCGCCGAACTGACCGAGCAGTTGCGTGCAGAGGGCCACAACATCCGCCGCCTCGATCTGGGCGGTGGGCTTGGCATTCCCTACACGCGCTCGAACGACGCGCCGCCTCTGCCGTTGGAATATGGTGCGCTGATCAAGAAAACGCTGGGTCATCTGGGCTGTGAAATCGAAATCGAACCCGGTCGCCTGATTTCAGGCAATGCCGGTCTGATGGTCAGCAAGGTGATCTATGTGAAATCCGGCGAAGGGCGTGATTTCCTGATCGTTGACGGCGCGATGAACGATCTGATCCGCCCGGCCATGTATGAGGCGCATCACGATATCGTTGCGGTACAGGAACCCGCAGCGGGGGTCGAACAACAGCCCTATGACATCGTGGGCCCCGTCTGCGAATCCGGTGATACTTTTGCCAAACAGCGCAACATGCCGCCGCTTGCGCCGGGTGATCTAATCGCCTTCCGCAGCGCCGGGGCCTATGGCGCGGTGATGGCCAGCGAATACAACACGCGCCCCCTGATCCCCGAGGTTTTGGTGAATGGGGATCAATTTGCCGTAATTCGTGAACGCCCAAGCTTTGACGAAATCATAAACCGCGATACCATACCTGAGTGGCTCTGACGCGGTAGGCGCGCGGGCCAACACCCGGAGGCCCGCTTTGAGCGACAAACCAAACCTGCCCGTTCCCCGTCTGTCCGTGTGGATGACACATGCCGGATTGCTGGCCGAGCAGGTTTTGCGCGCGTTTTGGCCGTTTTTCTCGGTTTTGATGGCTGTTTTGGCCGCGTTGATGCTGGGTCTGCATGATGTTGTGCGGGTTGAGATCGTGTGGGGCGCAGCTGTCGTCGTAGCCATTGCGCTGCTTGTCAGCGCGATCTGGGGGATTCGGCAATTCCACCTGCCATCACGAGCCGAAGCGCTGGCCCGATTGGATGAAACCCTGCCCGGGCGTCCGATTCAGGCATTGATGGATGATCAGGCGATTGGTGCGGGGGATGCGGATTCGGTTGCCCTCTGGCAGGCGCACAAGGCGCGGATGGCGGACCGTGCCGCGCAAGCGCGCGTTGCCAAACCCGACCTGAGACTGGCCTCGCGCGATCCTTACGCTCTGCGCTACGCAGCTTTGCTGGCGCTGGTGGTCGCAGCCCTGTTCGGTTCGTTCTGGCGGATTGGCTCGGTGGCCGAGATGGCCCCCGGAACTGCAGTGGCGGGGCAAGGACCAACATGGGAAGGTTGGGTCGAACCACCACGCTATACCGGACTGCCGACGCTCTATCTGGCCGACCAGACCGGCCCCACGCTGTCGATCCCGCAAGGCAGTCGCGTCACCCTGCGTTTCTATGGCGAGGTCGGCGCGCATAGCCTGACCGAAACAAGCTCTCCCCTCGGTGCCGAGGCCGCGACCGAAACTGAGCAGGATTTCACCGTCGCCCGTTCAGGCCAGATGCGTATTGACGGGCCTGCCGGGCGGGATTGGATGGTGGACGTCATCCCCGACACCCCACCCAACATTGCGGTTGCAGGCGCGGCCGAGGCCGAGGCGGGCGGTCAGATGAAGCTGCCCTTTGCGGCCTCGGATGACTACGGGATCGTCTCCGGTTCGGCGGTGATCGAGTTGGATATGACCTCGGTTGATCGTCGCTATGGTCTGACGGCTGACCCGGAACCGCGCGAGGTGATCGAGGTCGAATTGCCAATGCCGATCACCGGCGACCGCGCGGATTTCACCGAAGACCTAATCGAGGATTTCTCGCAGCACCCATGGGCGCATCTGCCGGTTCGTATCACGTTGATGGCGCGTGACGCTTCGGATCAGGAAAGCACCTCCGAGCCGTATTTGACCGATCTGCCCGCGCGCCGGTTCTTTGATCCTTTGGCCGCTGCGGTGATCGAACAACGCCGCGATCTACTCTGGTCGCGGACCAATGCGCCGCGAGTGGCTCAGGTGCTGCGGGCGATCTCACACCGGCCCGAGGAACTGTTTCGCTCCGATACCGCCTATCTGCGGCTGCGGGTCACCCTGCGGCGGTTGGAAACCTTCAACGACTACGGTTTGAAGGACAAGCAACAGGCCGAGATCGCGCAGGCCCTTTGGGATCTGGCGGTTTTGATCGAAGAGGGCACTCTGGCTGATGCGCTGGAGCGGATGCGCCGGGCGCAGGAGCGTCTCACTGAGGCGATGCAGAACGGGGCCAGCGATGAGGAAATCGCCGAGCTGATGCAGGAACTGCGTGAGGCCACGCAGGACTACCTGAACCAGTTGCAGCGCCTTGCGCAGGAAAACGGCGACAGTGATGAGCGCCAGTCCGGTCAGAATGGCGAAAGCATGCAGATGACGCAGGACGATCTTCAGGCCATGATGGATCGCATTCAGGAATTGATGGAACAGGGCCGCATGGCCGAGGCGCAGCAGGCGCTGGAAGAGTTCCAGCAGATGATGGAGAACATGCGCGTCACCCAAGGCCAAGGCCAGGGTGGTCAATCCGAAGGGCAGCAGGCTATGGAAGGTTTGGCCGAGACCCTGCGCGAACAGCAAGGCTTGAGTGATCAGGCATTCCGCGATCTGCAGGAACAGTTCAACCCCGGCGCTCAGGCCGGAGAAAACCAGGGCAATGAAGGCCGCAATGGCGGTCAGGGCCGTGGTGAAAGCCACGAGGGTCAGGGCGGCCAGGGTCAGGGTTCGGATCAGGCGGGCGAAGGCCAACCGGGTGAGGGGTCTCTGGCGGATCGGCAGCAGGCCCTGCGGCAGGAACTGAACCGACAGCAACAGGGTTTGCCCGGTGCAGGCACCCCCGAAGGCGACGCGGCGCGCGATGCGTTGGGCCGCGCAGAAGGTGCCATGGAGGAGGCGGAGGAGGCGCTGCGCGGCAATGATCTGGCCGAAGCGATCGATCGTCAGTCCGAAGCGATGGAGGCCCTACGCGAAGGCATGCGATCACTGGGTGAAGCCATGGCGCAGAATCAGCAGAACCAATCCGGACAAGGCACCGAGGAAGGTGAGGCGCAAGCCAACAGCCGCGACCCGCTGGGCCGAAATCCCGGTGCGGCCGGGTCGATCTCCACCGATGACAACCTGTTGCAGGGTGAAGACGTTTACCGCCGCGCGCGTGAGTTGCTGGACGAAATCCGCCGTCGGACCGGAGAAACCGACCGGCCCGAGATCGAGCTGGAATACCTCAAGCGTCTGTTGGAACGGTTCTGAGCCGCTATATCGTTTCGGCTTAAACCTGAGACACAAATACCCTGCCACGCCTTCAGCGTTATCGGGACATTCGTGTCACTTGATGACTAAGGTAAAACCCGAACGCATTATTCCTGCGGCGCGCCTGCCCCGGCCTGCGTCTCAAGCCAGATACGGGCCTGATCAATCAAAGAGACGTAGGAGTCCAGCACCGGATCTGCTTGCGGCACGGCCTCGCTGATTTGTTGCGCATTGCCGTAGATCAAATAGAGGATCACGCCGATGATCAGCATCACGGCAAAACCGCGCACGAAGCCACGGGATTGTTTGGCCGGGGGCGTGTCGTCGCCCTCGTCGCTCATCATGCCTGAATTGATGGTCTCAACGTCAGGAAGCTCATCCTTTTGACCCGCATCCTCGGCGGTCTCGGTCGCAGTTGGGTGCTTGATCTGAAACTCGGGTTCGACAGAATCCTCCAGCGCCAGATCTGGTTGCGTCTCAAGGCTGCTGCCTTCTTGAGAGCGCAGCTCCGCCTCACGCGCGGCCTCTTCCTTCAGAATGCTCGCAACGGCCGGGTCGACATTGCCGGTTTTGCCAGTATCGGACGGCGGCTCATCAACAACCTCAACTTTTGTGTCGGGTTCAGGGGTCGGCTCTGGCTTAGCGTCCGGCTCGGCGGTGGCTTCAGGCGCGTCGGTAGTGGGTGCTGCGTCTTCCGGGTGCTTGGGCTGAAACCACGTCTGGTCACAGGCGGAGCACTGCACATCGCGCCCCTCTTCGGGGATAACCTCGCCCGGCACTTCGTACTGAGCGCCGCAATTCGGACATGTAAGTCTCATACTGCCTCCCCGGCCTGACGTTCGGCCCGATAGTAGTTTTTTCAGGGATGATATTCCGTTAAGACCCAACAGCAAAGGGCGTTTTCGGTTTCATGGTGCAAGTGTCGCCAATTGGACTCGGTGCAGGCATTGAAACCGCAGGCAAGCTCGGGCAAGAAGATCGGCAAAAGAACTGGGGACACCTGTGATCGAGCTGGAAAATGTCAGCTATACCTATGGCGACGGCGCATTGCTGAGCGATGTCTCAGTCAAATTGCAGCCCGGCTCGTTCCATTTCCTGACCGGACCTTCCGGCGCGGGTAAAACCACGTTGCTAAAGCTGTGCTATGGCGCGTTGTTGCCGACCTCGGGTCGGTTGAGCGTGTTTGACGAAGATATCGCGCGTCTGGATCGGGATCAGATGGCCCTGCTGCGGCGCCGGGTCGGGGTTGTGCATCAGGATTGCCAGTTTCTGGACCACATGACGCTGGCTGAAAATGTGGCTCTGCCTCTGATGGTGTCGGGACGGGCCGAGTCGGAAGAGCAGGACAACCTGACCGAGCTTTTGTCCTGGGTCGGACTGGGGGGCCGACTTGACGCCCATCCACCCGAACTGTCGGGTGGTGAACGTCAGCGTGCGGCTTTGGCCCGAGCCGTAATTCTGTCGCCAGACGTTGTGCTGGCGGATGAGCCGACTGGCAACGTCGATTGGGAGATGTCGCAACGGCTGCTGCGCTTGCTGATCGAGCTGAACCGCATGGGCAAGACCGTCTTGATCGCTACCCACGACCTGAGTCTGATCCGGGCGGCCAAAAGCCAAGTACAGGCCCGCGTGTTGCGCATCTCGCAGCGCAAACTGAATCTGGCCGGAGCGGACCTATGAGCAATGGCGACATCCGCAACCTCCTGCGCCGGGATACGCGCGCGGATCGCGTGGTCCCTCCGACCGGATATACTGCGCATCTGACCCTGTTTGTTTCGGGCGCAATGGCGTTTCTGGCGGTGTTTGCGCTGGCGCTGTCACTTGCCTCGGGCCGGATTGCAGACCGTTGGGCCTCGGAGCTGGCGGGGGCTGCCACCTTGCGTATCAACGCCCCGGCCGAGCAGATGGCGGCACAGACGGAAACCGCGCTGACCGTTCTTGGCCAGACACCCGGCGTCGCCTCGGCCCGCGCGTTGACGGCCGAGGAACAGGCCGCGCTGCTGTCCCCGTGGTTTGGGCCGGACTTGCCGATTGAGACACTACCCATCCCGCAACTGGTTGAAATCGTTGAAGGTGAGCCGGGTCTGGATACGGCTGGTCTCCGTCTGCGATTGGGCGCCGAAGTGCCCGGAGCGGTTCTGGATGACCACACCCGTTGGCGCGAGCCCCTGGTGGATGCGGCGATGTCCCTGCGACGGCTGGGCTGGGTCTCGATCCTGCTGATCGGAGGCGCGACCGCAGCCATGATCACGCTCGCGGCCAACGCGTCGCTTGCTGCGAATGCCAGTATCATCGCAGTGCTGCGGCAGGTGGGCGCGCGGGATCGGTTCATCGCCGGCGCATTTGTCCGCCGCTTTACCTACCGCGCCTTCTTTGGCGCATTTGTCGGAACGATGTTGGGGATGACGGGTGTTCTGCTCTTGCCCGAGCCCTCGGACGAGGGCGGATTTCTGACCGGAGTAGGGTTTCAGGGGCTTGGCTGGGTGTTGCCCTTGCTGATCCCCGTTCTGGGCGCTGTGGTTGCCTTCTTCGCCACCTGGACCGCCGCCCGCCGCAAGTTGAAGGAGCTTTCCTGATGTCACAGGGCTTTCAATGGATCCGTTCCCTGATCTTCATGATTGTGATCTACGTTTGGATGTTGATCCTTGGAATCGTCTATCTGCCATACGCGATCTTCACGAAACAGGGCGCATTGCGGGCTTGCAAAACCTACGCGCGCAGCACGATGTGGTTGGCGCGATGGATGGTTGGCATAAGGTGCGAGGTGCGTGGCACTGTGCCAACCGGCGAGGTTGTCATCGGGGCCAAGCACCAGTCTTTCCTTGATATTATCATGATCTTCGACGCCATCCCGCATGGTAAGTTCATCATGAAGCGAGAGCTTCTCTGGACCCCGGTCATTGGAATGTATGCGCGGCGTTTGGGCTGCATCCCGGTCAATCGCGGCAAGAAGGGTGCGGCAGTGGCCAAGATGGTCAAAGACGTCGCCAAGGAATTCGCCGAACCCGGCCAACTGGTGATTTACCCTCAGGGCACCCGCGTCGCGCCGGGCGTGTCCAAACCATACAAGGTCGGCACGGCGATCCTGTACAGCGGGCTGGGCTTTCCCTGTGTGCCAGTTGCGACCAATGCCGGCTTATTCTGGCCGCGCACTGGTATCTTGCGCAAACCGGGGTTGGCGATCGTCGATTTCCTCGACCCGATCGAACCGGGCGTCGAACGGGACGCGTTTCTGAACCGTTTGGAAGATGTGATCGAGACACGCTCAGACGCTTTGATGAAAGAAGTGGGGTTTGATCCGGATGGAGTTCATTGAAGACATCCCGAGCCTAGAGGCGCTCTATGGCACGCCCGCAGCGCCGTCGTTGCGCAAAGTAGCACACAGCCTGACGCCGCTCTACCGGCAATGGATCATGGCATCGCGCCTATGTGTCCTCAGCACCGTTGGCCCCGAAGGTGTCGATGGCAGCCCGCGCGGGGACGATGGGTCCGTTGTTTTGGAGCTTGATCCCAACACGCTGGCAATGCCGGATTGGCGGGGGAACAATCGTCTGGATTCCTTGCGCAACATCGTTCGCGACCCGAGGGTTTCGCTGATGTTTATCGTGCCCGGATCCAACACTGTGGTTCGCCTGAATGGGACGGCACGGGTATCTGCGGATCAAGAGTTGAGGGCACGGTTCGACAAGCAAGGCAAGCAGCCGGCCACAGTGATCGTCATCCAGATTGCCGAAATCTACACCCAATGCGCCCGGGCCTTGATGCGGGCGGGTACATGGACCAGCGGCGATCAAAGCGAAGGATTGCCCACGGTTGGCGAGATTCTTGCAGAAGCCTCATCCGGTGAGGAAGGCGGCGCGCAATACGACTCCGAATGGGGTGCGCGCGCCGCGAAGACGATGTGGTAGGCAGGGCACCTAGATAGCCTCTGCGCCAATTCTGGCGACCTTGGAAATCCAGCGTTCAACGCTACCCGGTTTTGGCTCGCTGGCCCCTGCGAAATAGGTGAACCGCGTTGGCTTAAAGCCGACAAAGCCGAGTATTTGATCGCGGACTTGCCGGATCAATGCTTGACGGTAGATCAGGCGCATGAACCAGCCAGGTGTGTCCGAGGTCAGGATGACGCGTGCGGTGCGGCCGGTCAGCATCGGGGCCGGAAAGCCCAGCTTGGTGGTGTTTCGGGTATCAAACGTTCGCCCTGGGATGAACATGCGATCTATCAGGCCTTTCAGCTTTGCAGGCAGGCCACCCCACCACATAGGCGCGGTCATAACGAGATGGTCGCTCCATTCGAAATCTTGCAACAGCTTCTCAAGCTCGGGCTCAAGTGGTTTGAACTCGTGATAGTTGCCCTGTCCAAAATCGAGATCGAACTGAAGGTCGCTCAGATGGATCAGGCGGACTTCATGACCGTTCTGGCGCGCAGCGTCGCCGTAGGTTTTCGCAAAAGTACGGGACAGGCTGCTTTCGGCAGGGTGTCCGTCGAGAATCAGGATTTTCTTGGCATGCATGGGATGTCTCCTAAAAATGACCGTGGTCAGTTTATAGGAGATAAAAATGACCGCGGTCAATATAAAATTTGACCACGGTTAAAAAACATGCAATCTGACCTCATGCAAAAGACAGTTCAGAAACGCACGTTGAAAACCCGCGCCCGCCTGATGGCGGTATCGGAAGAGTTGATTCAGAAAAGCGGGTATGAGGGCCTTCGGGTGGAAGAGGTGGTGCAAACGGCCGGTGTCGCTAAGGGCACCTTCTTTGCGCATTTCCGCGACAAGGACGCGTTAATGGAGATCCTAATCGCGGACAGATTGAATGCGTGTCTGGATCAGGCCGAGGCAGGGCCATCACCCAAAACCGTCAGGCAGCTTATCGCAGCTTTGGAACCGGTCCACAGCTTCATGATGTCCGAACGGTATGTATTTGATCTGCTGATCCGGTATTCCGGCGCAACCGCCATCGCGGATGTTGGGCCGATCGCCTATTGCTTTGAGCGGTATTTCCGGGTGGTGATGATGTGGTTGGACGCAGTCGAGATGCGCAAGGATGTGCCGTCCGAACTTTTGGCCGAAGGTGTGCAGGCCTTTGCGATTCAGGCCATGTCTCTTAGGTTCTGCGCGTTGCATTCGGCAACAACCTTCACCGACAGGCTGGAAACCTATCTGGATGCCTGGTTGACCCCGACAGGCTGATAGCTGCCGGAGTCAGAGAGCTTTAGCTGTGAATTGGGCCGTCACCACAGGCCAGAGCGGCCTCACGTACGGCTTCCGAATAGGTCGGGTGGGCGTGGCAGGTCAGCGCCAGATCTTCGGCTGAGGCGCCAAACTCCATCGCGACGCAAACCTCGTGGATCAGATCACCCGCGGCGGGGCCAATGATATGCGCACCCAAAATCCGGTCGGTTTCCTTGTCGGCCAGAATCTTGACGAAACCATCTGAAGCAAAGTTGGCCTTGGCGCGGCCATTGCCCATGAACATGAACTTGCCGACCTTGTAGGCGCGGCCCTGTTCTTTCAGGGTCGCCTCGGTTTCACCCACATTGGCAACCTCGGGCCAGGTGTAGATCACGCCGGGGATGACGCCGTAGTTCACGTGGCCGTGCTTGCCTGCGACCTGCTCGGCGGCGGCCATGCCTTCGTCTTCGGCCTTGTGGGCCAGCATCGGGCCTTCGGTGACGTCGCCGATCGCGTAGATGCCCGGCACGTTGGTCTGCCAGTCCGAGCCGACCTTGATCTGACCGCGCGGCGTCATCTCGACACCCAGCGCATCCAGCCCCAGCCCGTCCGAGTATGGCTTGCGTCCGGTGGCGACCAGAACGGTATCGGCTTCAATTACATGTTCACTGTCATCCTTGAGCAGCTTGTAGGTGACTTTCGCTTTGGTTTTTGACGCTTCGGTCTTTTGCACCGCCGCACCCATCACGAAGTTCAGACCCTGCTTCTTGAGGATCCGCTGGAAGGTCTTCTGCACCTCGGGGTCCATGCCGGGGGTGATTTCCTTGAGGAATTCGATCACCGTCACTTCAGCGCCCAGACGGCTGTAAACCGAGCCCAGTTCCAGACCGATCACACCGGCACCAATCACCACCATCTTCTTCGGGATCTTGCCCAGCGACAGCGCCCCGGTTGAGGTCACGACGACCTTCTCGTCAACCTCGACACCCGGCAGGGCCGAAGGCTCGGAGCCCGATGCGATGATGATGTTCTTGGTGTCGTGAACCTCATCACCCACTTTGACCTTGCCGGCAGCCGGGATTGACCCCCAGCCTTTCAGCCAGTCGATCTTGTTCTTCTTGAACAGGAACTCGATGCCCTTGGTGTTGCCCTCGATCACCTCGTCCTTGTAGGCCTGCATCTGTTTCCAGTCGACGGACGGAGATTTGCCCTTCAGGCCCATCTTGGCAAAGTTATGCTCGGCCTCGTGCAGCTGATGAGAGGCATGCAACAGCGCCTTCGACGGGATGCACCCCACGTTCAGGCAGGTGCCGCCCAGCGTCTCACGGCCTTCGACAACGGCGGTTTTCAGACCCAGCTGGGCGCAGCGGATGGCACAGACATAGCCGCCGGGACCGGCTCCGATTACGATGACGTCATAGCTGGACATTGAGGGCACTCCTTGGTGTGTCTTGGCCGCTTCTGGGTGCGGCGTACTAAGCTATAGGGCTAGCAGGTAAAGGTAGATCGTCGCAAGAAACCCAGCCATCCACACGATCGTGCGCAGGAAGGGAACCGGGATTGCGAAAGCGTAGACCGGAACGAAAACGACACGCGAGATCAGAAAAATCTGCGCGGCCAGCAGAGATCCGGAGGTGAAGGCGTCCTTGGCGGACAGTATCAGAACGGCGGGGGCAAACAGGGCCATGGCGACGACCGAATTGGTCAGAGCCCGCTCGACCCGGCCCGCAACACCGGTCAGGGCAGGCATGTCGTCCCGTGCGCCACCCAATGTCATCAACCCGACCTGCGACATGGCTGTCAGCACATTTAACAGAACCACTACGATGATCAGAAGGCCGTACAGGGCAAGAATGGAAAGTTCGGAAGACATGACGAGTATCCTTTTTCAACCAGAGTCCGTTTGTCGGTTAGCATGTCTCTGACATCAATAGCAGGCGCGCTTCACGTGTATTTGCGGGGCTGTGTGCAGGGCGGCCCCGCACACAGCAGAGTTTTTACGGTAAGACCAGGTCCAGAAGTTTCACCTGGATATGGGCGACCCCACCGCGTTCGAGATGCATGGCCAGCTCTTCCGAGTCGAAGAAAGCGCGGGCTTTTTGTATGTCATCCACTTCGAACATGGCGATGGCGTGATCCTTTTGATCTGGGTCACGCCAGACATACAGGTCGTGAATACCGGCTGCCTGGCGCATCGCGATGTCTTCTCGAAACACCTTCAGCCAGGCATCAAAGTCGGCAACATCGGCTTGCCACAGAACATGCGTTGCCATGATTACAGATCCATCAGTAGGCGGCGCGGGTCTTCCAGCGCCTCTTTCACGCGGACAAGGAAGGTCACCGCGCCTTTGCCGTCAACGATCCGGTGGTCATAAGACAGCGCCAGATACATCATCGGACGGATCACAACCTGACCGTTGATCGCCATCGGGCGGTCCTGGATCTTGTGCATGCCCAGAATACCCGATTGCGGGGGGTTCAGGATCGGCGAGGACATCAGCGAGCCATAGACACCACCATTCGAGATGGTGAAGGTGCCGCCTTGCATTTCGGCCATGCTCAGCTTGCCGTCACGGGCGCGTTTGCCTTTCTCGGCGATGGCCTTTTCGATCGCTGCAAAAGACATCGAGTCTGCATCGCGGATGACCGGAACAACCAGACCTGTGGGTGTACCGGCGGCGACACCCATGTGGACGAAGTTCTTGTAGACGATGTCGGTGCCGTCGATCTCGGCATTCACCTCGGGCACTTCTTTCAGCGCATGGCAGCAGGCCTTGGTGAAGAAGGACATAAAGCCCAGACGCACGCCGTGCTTCTTTTCGAACTGGTCCTTGTACTGGCTGCGCAGGGCCATCACCTCGGTCATGTCCACCTCGTTATAGGTGGTCAGCATGGCAGCGGTGTTCTGGCTGTCTTTCAGACGCTTGGCGATGGTCTGGCGCAGGCGTGTCATCTTGACCCGTTCCTCGCGCGCGGCGTCATCGGCGGCCACAGGCGCGCGTGGCGCAGGGGCCGGAGCCGGAGCGGCAGCAGGCGCGGGTGCAGCAGCCGTTGCCACGGCGCGGGCCACGTCTTCTTTCATGATGCGGCCATCACGTCCGGTGCCAGAGACCTGAGCGGCGGACAGACCGGCCTCGGCCATGGCTTTCTCTGCCGACGGAGCGTTGGCGACATCTTTGCCGGTTGCTGCTGCAGCCGGAGTTGCCGCGGCGGCAGGGGCGGGTGCTGGGGTAGCGCCTGCGCCTGAGCCCGAGATCACCGCCAGTTTGGCCGAGGCATCCACGGTTGTGCCTTCGGGCGCAACGATTTCCGCTAGAACGCCAGCAGCAGGAGCGGGAACCTCGACGGAGACCTTGTCTGTCTCCAGCTCACACAGCATCTCGTCCTGCGCGACCGCGTCACCAACCTGTTTGAACCAGGTCGAGACGGTGGCTTCGGTGACCGACTCACCCAGCGTGGGCACCATCACATCGACACTTCCACCCGACGCTGCCGGGGCGGCCGCAGGGGCGGGCGCTGCTGCGGCCGGAGCAGGGGCTGCGCCTTCGCCTGCGGCAATGGTTGCCAGCAGGGCGTCGACGCCAACGGTTTCACCTTCGGCGGCGACGATCTCGCCCATAACGCCAGCGGCGGGGGCGGGGACTTCGACCGTCACCTTATCGGTTTCAAGCTCACAGAGCATCTCATCCACGGCGACGGCATCACCAGGTTTCTTGAACCAGGTCGCAACCGTGGCTTCGGTAACAGACTCGCCTAGCGTGGGAACACGAACTTCAATGGTCATCGTTTACTTTCCTTCGAGGCTCAGCGCTTCGTTCACGAGCGCTTCTTGTTGAGCTTTGTGTTGGCTGGCCAGACCCGTCGCAGGCGAGGCCGAGGTTGCGCGGCCGACATAGAGCGGCCGTGTATGTTTGGCGCCGATACGGGTCAGCACCCATTCGATATTTGGCTCGATGAAGGTCCAGGCACCTTGGTTTTTAGGCTCTTCCTGGCACCAGACGATCTCAGCCCCTTTGAAACGCTCAAGCTCGTTGATCAACGAGTGCGCCGGGAACGGGTAATACTGTTCGATCCGCATCAGGTAGACGTCGTCGATACCACGGGCGTCGCGTTCCTCCAGCAGGTCGTAATAGACCTTGCCGGAACACAGAACCACGCGCTTGATCTTGTCGTCCGCGGCCAGCTTGGTGTCCGAGTTGCCCTGTTGCGCATCGTCCCACAGCACCCGGTGGAAGCTGGAGCCAGTGGTAAAATCCTCGGCCGTGCTGACAGCCAGCTTGTGGCGCAGCAGCGATTTCGGGGTCACCAGGATCAGCGGTTTACGGAAGGTGCGGTGCAGCTGGCGGCGCAGGATGTGGAAATAGTTCGCCGGTGTCGTGCAGTTCGCCACGATCCAGTTGTCCTGACCACACATCTGCAGGAACCGCTCCAAACGCGCTGAGCTGTGTTCGGGGCCTTGCCCCTCGAACCCGTGCGGCAGCAGCGTCACCAGACCCGACATCCGCAACCATTTGCTTTCGCCCGAGCTGATGAACTGGTCGAACATGATCTGCGCCCCGTTGGCAAAGTCACCAAACTGCGCTTCCCACAGGACCAGAGCGTTGGGTTCGGCCAGCGAGTAGCCGTATTCAAAACCCAGAACCGCATATTCAGACAGCATCGAGTCGATCACTTCGTAGTGCGACTGACCCTCGCGGATGTTGTTCAGCGGATAAAACCGCTCTTCCGTTTCCTGATGGACAAAGCCCGAGTGACGTTGACTGAACGTCCCGCGCGTCGCGTCCTGACCGGACAGTCGAACCGGAAAGCCCTCGGTCAGCAACGAGCCAAAGGCCAGCGCTTCACCTGTGGCCCAGTCAAAGCCCTTGCCACTGTCGAACATCAGTTTCTTGTGGTCCAGCAGACGCGCAACGGTTTTGTGTACCGCAATATCCGCAGGGGCGTGGGTCAGCGCGTTGCCGATCTCGGCCAGAGTCGCCGGGGCGATGGCGGTTTCGCCGCGCACATAGTCCTCTTTGTTCTTGTCCAGGTGAGACCAGCGCCCGTCCAGCCAGTCGGCCTTGTTGGGTTTATAGTCTTTGCCGGCCTCGAACTCATCATTCAGATGGGCCTGGAAGGCGGCCTTCATATCCTCGATCTCACCTTCCGGGATCAGGCCGTCTTTGACCAGACGCTCGGTATAGAGCGACAGAGTGGTCTTATGCGTCTTGATCTTCTTGTACATGATCGGGTTGGTGAACATGGGCTCATCGCCCTCGTTGTGACCAAACCGGCGGTAGCAGAAGATGTCGATAACCACGTCCTTGTGGAACTTCTGACGGAACTCGGTCGCGACCTTGGCTGCGTGAACAACCGCCTCGGGGTCGTCGCCGTTCACGTGGAAGATCGGCGCTTCAACCATCAGCGCGATATCGGTCGGATAGGGGCTGGAGCGCGAGAAGTGCGGCGCAGTGGTAAAGCCGATCTGGTTGTTCACCACGATATGCATAGTGCCGCCGGTCTTGTGGCCCTTGAGGCCGGATAGGCCAAACCCTTCGGCGACCACACCCTGACCGGCAAAGGCCGCATCGCCGTGCAGCAGGATGCCCATAACCTTGGTGCGGTCGGTGTCGTTCAACTGATCCTGTTTGGCGCGGACCTTCCCAAGAACCACAGGGTTCACCGCTTCTAGGTGCGAGGGGTTGGCAGTAAGCGACAGGTGGACGCTGTTGCCGTCAAACTCACGGTCGCTGGAGGCACCGAGATGATATTTCACGTCGCCAGAGCCATCCACATCTTCAGGCTTAAAGCTACCGCCCTGGAACTCATTGAAAATCGCGCGGTAGGGCTTGCCCATCACGTTGGCCAGAATATTCAGGCGGCCTCTGTGCGGCATGCCGATGACAATGTCGCTGACGCCCAGAGCACCACCGCGTTTGATTATCTGCTCCATCGCCGGGATCAGGCTTTCACCACCATCCAGACCGAACCGTTTGGTCCCCATGTATTTGACATGCAGGAATTTCTCGAAACCCTCGGCCTCGACCATCTTGTTCAGGATCGCCTTACGGCCTTCCTTGGTAAAGGCGATTTCCTTGCCGTAACCTTCGATCCGCTCCTTCAGCCACGCGGCTTGTTCCGGGTCTGAGATATGCATGTATTGCAGCGCGAAGGTGCCGCAGTAGGTCCGCTTCACGATCTCGACGATCTGCCGCATCGAAGCCATCTGCAGGCCCAGAACATTGTCGATAAAGATCGGCCGGTCCATGTCGGCTTCGGTAAAGCCATAGGTCTTCGGATCGAGTTCCGGATGTGTGCTGGCCGCGCGCATCCCCAGCGGGTCCAGATCGGCGGCCAGATGGCCCCGGATCCGGTAGGCCCGGATAAGCATCAGCGCTCGCAAGCTGTCCAGCACGGCGCGCTTGATCTGGTCATCGCTGACCTCTACGCCCTTGTCTGCCGCTTTTTCCTTGATCTTCTTGCCCGCAGCCTTGGCATCGATCTCGGCCCACTCACCGGTCAGCGCCCCAGTCAGATCATCCGCAGGCATCGGCGGCCAGTCGGTCCGCGCCCAGGATGGCCCCTCGGCCTCGCGCTGAACATCCGGAGAAGCGTCGCCCATCGCCTTGAAGAACTCGGCCCAGGCGGCATCCACCGCCCCGGGGTTCTTCGTGTATTGGGCATAGAGCTGCTCCAGATATTCGGCATTGTGGCCTTGCATAAAGCTTGAGGCATGGAACGCGGAATTGGGCGTGTGTTCGGTCATTGGGCTACCTCATATGGGTTGGGACCGTATTGGTTGGTGCCTGGTTGAGACGGGCGGGTCAGCCACCACAGAACCAGGAGGGGCGACACAAACAAAACAAGCAGTGTCGGAATGACGATCAGCAGAGTGGCACGTGTGAGCAGAATGTCCAGATTGCCGCCATGCTGGAAACTCGAGGCAAGGCCGATACCGAAGATCAGAACCGCAAAGGCCCCGAGGATCAGTAGGATCGGCAACAGAGCGTAAAGCCCACTGCGCCCAGAATCGTGCATCCGCCGCCACGCGACGGCCAGATGTGGGAAGAACACAATCAGGCTGACGATGCTTTGCACCGGTTGACGGGATATGGCGGTGACGGATTTCACGCCATCTCCCTCGGTCACCGAGACCTGAGTGAAGAATTGCGCATCAATGATGCCGGCAAGGATGCTCCAGATCACGATGAACAGGAAAAAGAACCAGTATTCGGGCCGTGAGGCGCGACCCGAGAAGGTGAAGAACTTGGAAAAACAAGTGCGGATCGCGTCAGAGAAGGTCATGGCAGTCAATTCACCCCCTTGCGTCGTCACATGAAAAAGAAACGATCAGCGCACGCTCCCTTCCGCGATTGGCTGAGAAAACGGCCCTTTTGCTGCCTATCAATTCGCAAACATAACCAACGCGCCGCACTATTTCATCCTTGGTGGATACGTTGTTTGCGCGAAAGCGGAATTGGTATTTTTTGCTCCCCGATAACTCGAGGTCAAAAAAACCTTTTTCCTTGGCGACTTGGTGTATGCCGCAAGCCTCGTCCTGAATAAACTGTCCCTCACTGGACCAGCCAATACGAACTTCACATTCCTTTGCTTTGGCTTGCCCAGCGGCAGAAGATGCGAATATCGCAGTCGCGAACAAAGACCACAGCCAAGCTAAAGATGAGAAGGATGGACGCAACGCGCCCACCCTTTTTTCGGGCGCCGCCCTTAGAGCGTATGCCCGGCAGTTGATCATTTACCCAATCGCTTCCAGCACTGCCTCACCCAGCGTCGCAGGGCTTTCTGCCACAACGATACCGGCCGAGCGCATGGCTTCGATCTTGTCCTCGGCGCCGCCTTTGCCGCCCGCGACAATCGCGCCTGCGTGGCCCATGCGGCGGCCCGGAGGGGCGGTGCGGCCTGCGATGAAACCGGCAACCGGCTTCTTGCGGCCCTTCTTGGCCTCATCCGCCAGGAACTGTGCGGCTTCTTCCTCGGCCGAGCCACCGATCTCACCGATCATGATGATCGAATGGGTCTCGTCATCCGCCAGGAACCATTCCAGCACGTCGATATGCTCGGTGCCTTTGATCGGGTCGCCGCCGATGCCTACGCAGGTGGACTGGCCCAGACCCACATCGGTGGTCTGTTTGACGGCCTCATAAGTCAGGGTGCCCGAGCGCGACACAACGCCGACCGAGCCGCGCTTGTGGATGTGACCGGGCATGATGCCGATCTTGCAGGCGTCAGGTGTGATGACGCCGGGGCAGTTCGGGCCGATCAGGCGCGATTTGCTGCCTTCGAGCGCGCGCTTCACCTTCATCATGTCCAGAACCGGGATGCCTTCGGTGATGCAGACGATCACTTCCATCTCGGCATCAATCGCTTCGAGGATCGAGTCAGCCGCGAAAGGCGGCGGAACATAGATCACCGAGGCATTGGCTTCGGTCACGTGCTTGGCTTCGTGGACCGAGTTGAACACGGGCAGGCCCAAATGCTCCATCCCGCCTTTGCCGGGGGTCACGCCGCCGACCATTTTAGTGCCATATGCAATGGCTTGTTCAGAGTGGAATGTGCCCTGCGAGCCAGTAAAGCCCTGACAGATCACTTTGGTATTTTCGTCGATGAGGACTGCCATTTGGCGTTCTCCTATTTAAGGCGGGCCAGGGCCTGCCAGAATTCTTCGGAAAAGTGGGGCGAAACCCACTCCACGGAATTGGGCTTAGCCTTTCACGGCTTTCACGATCTTCTCGGCACCGTCTTTCAGGTTGTCCGCCGCGATCACGTCCAGGCCAGAGGTATTGATGATCTCTTTGCCCTTCTCGACATTCGTGCCTTCCAGACGCACGACCAGCGGAACCTGCAAGCCAACCTCTTTCACCGCGGCGACAACGCCCTCGGCGATGACGTCACAGCGCATGATGCCGCCGAAGATGTTGACCAGAATGCCTTTGACGTTCGGGTCCGAGGTGATGATCTTGAACGCCTCGGTCACTTTCTCTTTGGTCGCACCGCCGCCCACATCGAGGAAGTTGGCAGGCTCGGCACCGTAGAGTTTGATGATGTCCATCGTCGCCATCGCCAGACCTGCACCGTTGACCATGCAGCCGATCTCACCATCCAGCGCGATGTAGTTCAGGTCGTACTTGGAGGCTTCGAGTTCTTTAGGGTCTTCCTCGGTCTCGTCGCGCAGCTCGGCTATGTCGGGGTGGCGGTAAACCGCGTTGCCGTCAAAGCCCAGCTTGGCGTCCAGTACCTTGAGCTCGCCGCTGTCCGAGACGATCAACGGGTTAATCTCCAGCATCTCCATGTCCTTCTCGACGAAGGCTTTGTAGAGGATGCCCATCAGGCGCACACATTGTTTGACCTGCGCGCCTTCCAGACCCAGCGAGAACGCGATGCGGCGGCCGTGATAGGCCTGATAGCCAGTCACAGGGTCCACCGAGAAAGAGAGGATTTTTTCGGGCGTGGACGCGGCCACTTCTTCGATATCCATGCCGCCTTCGGTCGAGCAGACAAAAGAGATGCGGCTGGTCTGGCGATCCACCAGCAGGGCCAGGTACAATTCACGCTCGATACCGGAACCGGCTTCGATATAGATGCGGTTGACCTGTTTGCCCGCGGGGCCAGTCTGGTGGGTGACAAGAGTGCGACCCAGCATCTTCTTTGCTTCCTCGGCTGCTTCTTCCACCGACTTGGTCAGACGGACACCGCCTTTTTCACCTGCGTCTGCCTCTTTGAAGCTGCCCTTGCCACGTCCACCTGCATGGATCTGGGCCTTAACAACCCAAAGAGGGCCGTCCAGTTCACCGGCTGCGGTTTTGGCTTCCTCGGCGCGCAGAACCGCGCGACCGTCGGAGACCGGAGCGCCATAGCTGCGAAGAAGCGCCTTGGCTTGGTATTCGTGAATGTTCATCGAAATTGTCCCGTCTGACTACGATTAAACCGATATAGAGGTGTCTAGGGCGCAATTATAAAGGCTTTTTTGACTTCGGAGTGGTTTTTAGTGAAGATTTTTTCGATTTGTGATCACAGTATTTTAGGGTGTGATCACAAAACTAAACGGAATGAGTATTGATTCGAATCCACATCGAACGGAGTTTCAAAACCGCTTCAAAATAGGCATTTGCGACGTTTGCCCTAACATTCCAGGCGGCGGATTAGTGACGTAGTGGGCCCGCCGCATACAAAAACCGGCCCATTCAGGGCCGGTTCTGAAATTGAGTTTTAGAGCGTTTAAGCCAGCGAGCCGTCGATACCTTTGCAAGCCTCAATCAGGCCCTTGACAGCGTTGACCGAGTTTTCAAAGCCCGCTTGTTCATCTTCGTTCAGCTTGATGTCGACGATACGCTCGATGCCGCCGGCGCCGATGACAGTCGGAACGCCGACATACATGCCGTCAACGCCGAACTCGCCGTTGCAATAGGCAGCGCAGGGCAGAACGCGCTTTTGATCTTTCAGGTAGGCTTCGGCCATTTCGATCGCTGAGGTCGCTGGCGCATAGAAGGCCGATCCGGTTTTCAGCAGGCCAACGATCTCGGCGCCGCCGTCACGGGTACGCTGAACGATGGCGTCCAATTTCTCTTGCGTGGTCCAGCCCATCTCAACCAGATCGGGCAGCGGGATACCGGCAACGGTCGAATAGCGAACCGACGGCACCATCGTGTCGCCGTGACCGCCCAGAACAAAGGCGGTGACGTCGCGCATCGAGACGTTGAACTCTTCCGACAGGAAATGCGCAAAACGCGCCGAGTCGAGAACGCCCGCCATGCCGCAGACCTTGTTGTGCGGCAGGCCCGAGAATTCGCGCAGAGCCCAGACCATCGCGTCCAGCGGGTTGGTGATGCAGATCACGAACGCGTCGGGCGCGTGGGCTGCGATGCCTTCGCCGACCGACTTCATGACTTTCAGGTTGATGCCAAGCAGGTCATCGCGGCTCATCCCCGGTTTGCGGGCGACACCTGCGGTTACGATGCAAACGTCTGCGCCTGCGATGTCCGCATAGTCGCTGCTTCCCGACATTGCGGCGTCAAAGCCTTCGGACGGGCCGGACTCGGCGATGTCGAGCGCCTTGCCCTGAGGCAGTCCGTCAGCGATGTCAAACAGGACGACGTCACCGAGTTCTTTGACAGCTGCAAGATGCGCAAGCGTGCCGCCGATGTTCCCAGCGCCGATCAGCGCAATCTTGGGTCTGGCCATTTGGAATATCTCCGGTCGGTATTGAAATCGCGGGTTTGCTAGTCGCTAAATGGCTTTTGCGCAAGGGTCCTGCGGCGCGGCATGCCACCGCATACCGTTTGCCATCCCCAATCCGATTGCGCTAAACCGCCTGTGAATCAAGCCAATTCCCGGGACGCTTCATGTTTGAATTGAACCTAATGTTTTTTGCAGTCGCGATCCCGGCGGTGATCTTTGCGGGCATCTCGAAGGGTGGGTTTGGCTCGGGCGTGGCCTTTGCGTCGTCGTCGATTCTGGCTCTGATACTAACACCGGGGCAGGCGTTGGCGCTGATGCTGCCGATCCTCATGGTGATCGACATGGCCACGCTGGGACCCTACTGGAAACGCTGGAGCTGGCCGGATTCGCGTTTGCTGATCCTGGGCGCGGTTCCGGGTGTTCTGCTGGGTACCTGGCTTTACCGCGTTACAGATGACGACCTGCTTCGCCTGCTGATCGGAGGGATCTCGATCGGGTTTGTGATCTGGCACGTCGCCCAAAGCAAAGGCTGGATCCGCGGTTTCACCCGCCGGTTGCCTGCGTCTGCAGGTCTGTTCGCGGGGCTTGTCGCCGGGTTTACCAGCTTCGTCAGCCATGCAGGAGGTCCACCGGCTGCCGTCTATCTGTTGTCCCAGCGCCTGTCGAAGACCGAGTTTCAGGCCTCGACCGTTTTGGTGTTCTGGGTGATCAACGCCGCGAAATTCGTGCCCTATGCCTATCTTGGCCTGTTCACATGGCACACGGCGCTGGCGGATCTTCTGTTGACCCCGTTCGCCATATTGGGGGCCTGGTTGGGCGTCCGGGCGCATTTCATGCTGTCCGAACGCCTGTTCTTTGGCATCGCCTATGTGTTGCTGACCCTGACCGGAGGCAAGCTGATCTGGGACGCGCTGACCTAGGTATTTGGCGGCAGGGAATCGGCCATCTGTTCATAGGCCTGCCCTGAGGCCACAAGGCAGGTCATCCCGTCCCGCAGGGTCACCGTGATCGTCCAACTGCCGGATTGGTCCGAGGCAAACAGCTCCATCACCGCACCCTGACGGGCAATGCCGATCCCCCGGCGCGTTTCGCCATAGGTCTCGGCAAGGCGCTGCAACACATCGGCCCGAGGGGCGCAATTGCGGGCCTGGGCCTGAACCTGTTGCGCCGCGAGGACCATGATTCCCAGCCCAATTGTCATCTTTAATACTGTCTTTTTCATCTCTGACCCCATCTGTCTCCAGTCGTCCAAAGCCTGCGGTCAAGAGGGCGATATTGCGTTAAAGCAGAGAGCGTTGCGTCACTTATGCTGCGTTGCGGCGATTTTTACCTTGAACTTTCCTGAGAAAAATGCCCCTTTCTGCGCAATATTATTTCAACGGGAGAGGCCAATGCACCCGCGTCAGCGCCCTTATCGCTCGGTTCTATACATTCCCGGTTCGCGTGACCGGGCCTTGGACAAGGCCCGCACATTGCCGGTTGATGCCATCATCTTCGATCTGGAAGACGCGGTGGCTGCCAACGAAAAGGCCAATGCACGCGAGACCCTGAAGGCAGCTCTGGCCGCTGGCGGATACGGCCCTCGGGTCAAGATCGTGCGCATCAACGGGCTGGATACTCCGTGGGGCGCAGATGACGCCAAGGCCGTGCGCGAGATGGATGCCGATGCGGTTCTGTTACCCAAGGTGAACTCCGCCGCGGATGTGGATGCTTTGGCCGCGATCACCGGGGACCTGCCGATCTGGGCCATGATGGAGACCCCGCGCGGTATGCTGAATGCAGCCGAGATTGCAGCGCATCCGCTGATGGCGGGCTTCGTGATGGGGACAAACGATCTGGCCAAGGACCTGCAAACCCGGTTCCGTCCCGACCGTCTGCCGCTGATGACCTCGCTCGGCCTATGTCTGCTGGCGGCCAAGGCCGAAGGGCTGATCATCGTTGATGGCGTCTACAACGCCTTCAAGGACACAGACGGTTTGACAGCGGAATGCGAACAGGGCCGCGATATGGGCTTTGATGGCAAGACGCTGATCCACCCGGCGCAGATTGAGGTCACCAATACAGCCTTCGCTCCGTCGGATGACGAGATAGACCTCGCCCGCCGCCAGATCAGCGCGTTTGAGGAAACCGAGGCGCAAGGGCAGGGTGTTGCCGTTGTCGACGGTAAGATCGTCGAAAACCTGCATGTTGTAACTGCCCGCGAAATTCTGGCAAAAGCGGAGGCGATTTCAGCTTTGCAAGCGGGGTAAGCCAGCATGGGCTTTGTTCTTCTGATCCTTGGTGTGGCGCTATGGTGGGCCGCACACCTGTTCAAACGCGTCCTGCCTGCGCAGCGCGCGGCCATGGGCGATGGCGGCAAGGGGGCTGTGGCGCTCGCGCTGGTGGCCGCGATTCTGCTGATGATCTTCGGCTACCGCATGACCGAGTTCATTTATGTCTGGGCGCCGCCAAGCTTCATGACCCATATCAACAACCTGTTGGTTCTGATCGCGATCTACATGATGAGCCCGGCCCCCAAGAAAGGCCGCTTGCTGCACAAGCTGCGCCATCCGATGCTGGGCGGATTCAAACTGTGGGCCTTCGCGCATCTTCTGGTGAATGGCGATTTGGCCTCGATCATCCTGTTCGGCGGGCTTTTGGCCTGGGCCGTGGTCGAGGTGATCGTGATCAACAAATCCGAACCCGACTGGACCCCTGGCGAACCCGGCACCTATGGCATGGACGCGATGTTCTTTGTTGCCTCGATCGTGCTGCTGGGTGTGATCGGCTATATCCACGGGCTGGTCGGCCCGTCTCCGTTCGGATGATAAGGACCTGAAAGAATGGCAAAACTCTATCGCCTGCTGACCGAGGAAGACACCTCGGCCTTCTGTCACAAAGTGTCGGACGCCTTGGCAAAAGGGTGGGAGCTTTATGGCGATCCCTCCTACGCTTTCGATCAGGCCAACAACGTCATGCGGTGCGCGCAGGCTGTGACCAAAGAGGTCGACGCGGACTATTCACCTGAGATGAAACTGGGACAGCAATAATGGCAAAAACCAATCCGGGCCGCTTTTTTGAGGATTATTCCGTCGGGCAGGTGCTGCCGCACGCCGTCCCTCGCACCGTGACGGAGGGAGAGCGCGGCCTCTATCATGCGCTCTATCCTGCGCGTCATGCGCTGTATTCCTCGGATGAGTTTGCGCGGTCCTGTGGTTTGCAGGAGAGCCCGATTGATGATCTGGCGGCCTTCCACGTGGTGTTTGGCAAAACGGTGCCCGATATCTCGCTGAACGCAGTGGCCAATCTGGGATATGCAGAAGGGCGTTGGCTGCTACCGGTTCATGCGGGCGACACGCTGCGGTCGGTGTCCGAGGTGATCGGGCTCAAGCAGAACTCGAACGGTAAGACTGGTGTGGTCTGGGTGCGGACGCGTGGTCTGAACCAGTTGGACGAAGTGGTCATGGAATATGTCCGCTGGGTGATGGTGCGCAAGGCAAACCCGGATGCGCCGGCACCGGAAACGGTCGTGCCCGAGCTGAAGAAAGTGTTGGAGCCGAGCGATCTGGTCGTCCCCGAGGGGCTGGATTTCTCGAACTACGATTTCACCCTGGCGGGTGAGCCGCATCGTTGGGGCGACTATGAGATCGGCGAGACCATTGACCACGTGGACGGCGTGACGGTGGAAGAGGCTGAGCATATGTTGGCCACACGCCTATGGCAGAACACGGCCAAGGTGCATTTCGACCTGACCTTCCGCCCCGAAGGCCGCCTGATCTACGGCGGTCACGTGATTTCGATGGCGCGGGCTTTGTCGTTCAACGGGTTGGCCAATGCGCAGATGATCGTGGGTCTGAATGGCGGCGCACATGCCAACCCCTGTTTCGCAGGAGACACGATCAAGGCGTGGTCCGAGGTTCTGGACAAGGCCGAAACCGACGTGCCCGGGGTAGGGGCGATCCGTCTGCGTCTGGTGGCGACCAAAGGCGGCGCGCCGTTCGAGCTGCGCGGCGAAGACGGAAAATACACGTCGGATGTGTTGCTGGACCTCGACTATTGGGCCTTGATGCCGATCTAGTCGGGTTACAGTGATGTGAACACAGCACCCGCAATCCGTGCTAGGGTGGCGGCATGTTTCTACGTTTTCTCACCCTTTTCCTGTGCCTTACACGCCCCGCCTGGGCGTGCGATCTGGCGCTGGCCTTGGCGGTGGATGTCTCTGGCTCTGTCGACAGCAGCGAATACCGCATTCAGATGGATGGCCTCGCCGCTGGGTTGCGTGACCCGGTCGTGTCCGAGGCTTTAGTGCGCGGGCAGGCGCGGGTTATGCTGGTGCAGTGGACGGGCGAATCCCGCCAGCGGGTGACAATCCCGTGGACGAAAATCGACAGCTTTGTCGCTCTGGAGAAGTTTGCTGATCAAGTTGCGCAGGATCCAAGGGTCTGGCGAAACTTCTCAACCGCGATCGGAGAAGCTTTGGAGGCCACCCTGCTGCGGTTTGACGAAGTTGCAGAGTGCAGGCGACTGCTGATTGATATCTCGGGAGATGGGGTTTCCAACGAAGGGATTGAGCCGACGCAGATTCATGGCCTTCTGAAAGATCGAGGCGTGACAGTAAACGCCATAGCCATTGAAGAAAGTGAACCGGATCTGACGGCCTATTTCTTTGAAAACGTCATTTTCGGAGAGGGGGCGTTTGTCGTGTCGGCCTCGGGTTTTGCAGACTACCCGGAGCGCATACGAAAAAAGCTGCTGCGCGAGGTGACGCAGCAATCTGCCGGTTTTCGATGATCTGCAGGGATTCGTGATCACAATGCTTCGGCGTTGAAAACGCTAACATAGAATGATCGCATTGTATTTTGTGATCACACTTTTAAAGTGCGTGATCACAATTGGTCAAAATCACCGTTTTTGAGGCAATTTTACCTGTTTTTGCAGGTGCAGCACGTGACAGAAGCGCAAAAACAAGTAAAAAGTCTGGTAGCCAAAGTAAGAGGAGCCGCCATGGCCGATGTCAATCGGGGCAACCGCCCGCTCTCGCCACATATTATGATCTATCGCCCACAGATGACTTCCATGTCATCCATCATGGTTCGGTTTTCCGGCCTCGGGGTGTTTGCCGTTGCCATTCTGGTCGTCTGGTGGCTGCTGGCCGCGTCAACCTCGGAAAGTGCATTTGCGCTGATCGACGGGTTTCTGACCAGCTGGTTCGGCAATCTGATCCTCATCGTCGCGACCTGGGCGCTTTGGTATCACACGCTGGGCCGCCTGCGTCACGTGTTCTGGGACTTCGGCTACTGCCTCGACGTGAATACCTCGGAAAAACTGGGGATGGGTATGTTCATCGGGGCCACCGTCCTGACCATTCTCACCGTGCTTGTGGTTTAAGGAGACGGACATGCGATATCTGACCGACCGCAAACGCGCGCAGGGCCTGGGCGCAGGGAAATCGGGAACACAAACACATTGGCGTACCATGGTGCGCGCGATGATTCTGACCGTGCTGGTTCCAATATTCATCATCACCTTCGGACTGGGCCTCGGCGGCACGTACGAAGAGGTTCTAGCCTATTTCAGTCGCCCTTTCCCTGCGATTGTCACCGCTCTGACGCTGGTCGTGGGCCTGCAGCAGCTTATGTATGAGGCGCAGGAAACTATCGAAGACTATATCCATGGCATTCTTGAGAAAATCTCTCTCGTTGCGATGTGGGCGCTTGGCTACACGCTGATGGCTGCGGGGCTGTTTGCCCTGGTCAAGCTGGCCCTGTGACGCGCGATAAGGAACAAGAACGATGACAGCAGCATATGAATATGAAACCCACGAATACGACGTGGTCGTCGTAGGTGCAGGTGGGGCCGGTCTGCGGGCAACATTGGGCATGGCCGAGCAGGGGCTGCGTACAGCCTGTGTCACCAAAGTGTTCCCGACACGCTCACATACGGTTGCCGCGCAAGGTGGTATTGCCGCGTCCCTGTCCAACATGGGGCCTGACCATTGGCAATGGCACATGTACGACACCGTTAAGGGCTCTGACTGGCTGGGTGACACCGATGCGATGGAATATCTCGCGCGTGAAGCCCCCAAAGCTGTGTATGAACTGGAACACTACGGCGTGCCCTTCAGCCGTACGGAAGAGGGTAAAATCTATCAGCGTCCCTTCGGCGGTCACACCACCGAGTTTGGCGAAGGCCCTGCCGTGCAGCGTACCTGCGCGGCCGCAGACCGGACCGGTCACGCGATCCTGCATACGCTTTATGGACAATCGCTGAAAAACAACGCTGAATTCTACATCGAATATTTCGCCATCGACCTGATCATGTCCGAGGACGGGCAGTGTCAGGGCGTCGTCTGCTGGAAGCTGGACGACGGCACGATGCATGTCTTCAACGCCAAGATGGTTGTACTGGCGACCGGCGGTTACGGTCGTGCATATTTCAGCGCGACCTCGGCCCATACCTGCACCGGCGACGGTGGCGGCATGGTGGCCCGTGCCGGTCTGGCCCTGCAGGATATGGAGTTCGTTCAGTTTCACCCGACTGGAATCTACGGCTCGGGTTGCCTGATCACCGAAGGTGCGAGGGGTGAGGGCGGTTACCTGACCAACTCCGAAGGCGAGCGATTCATGGAGCGCTATGCGCCCCAGTATAAGGACTTGGCGCCGCGCGACTATGTCTCGCGTTCAATGACGATGGAGATCCGCGAAGGACGTGGTCATGGCGATGACGGGGATCATATTCATTTGAACCTGAGCCACCTGCCAGCCGAGGCGCTGGCGGAACGGCTGCCTGGAATCTCGGAATCGGCGCGTGTCTTTGCTGGTGTTGACGTTACCAAGGAACCCATCCCGGTTCTGCCGACCGTGCACTATAATATGGGCGGTATTCCGACGAATTATTGGGGTGAGGTTCTCAACCCAACTGCAGACAACCCAACCGCAGTTGTTCCCGGCCTGATGGCAGTGGGCGAAGCGGGCTGTGCTTCGGTCCACGGTGCCAACCGTCTGGGATCTAACTCTCTGATCGATCTGGTCGTCTTTGGTCGCGCGGCGGCCATCCGGGCCGGTAAAGTAGTGGACGCAGACGCGCCGAACCCTGTGCTGAATCAGGCATCGGTTGACAAGGCATTTGATCGGTTTGACGCCGTACGGAACGCCTCGGGCGCAGTCCCGACCGCTGACCTTCGGCTTGAAATGCAAAAGACCATGCAGCAGGACGCGGCCGTGTTCCGGACCGCAAAGACCATGGCGGAAGGCGTCGAAAAGATGACGACGATCGCGGCTAAGATGGACGATCTGAAGGTTTCGGACCGGTCTCTGGTTTGGAACAGTGACCTGATGGAGTCACTGGAACTGACCAACCTGATGCCAAGCGCTCTGGCCACCATCGTGGGGGCCGAAGCACGCAAAGAGTCCCGTGGCGCACATGCGCATGAGGATTTCGCAGAGCGCGACGATGAGAACTGGCGTGTCCACACCGTCAGCCGGGTCGAGGGTAACAAGGTTGAACTCAGTTACCGTCCGGTGATCGTTGATCCTCTGACCAACGAGGATCAGGGCGGCATCAGCCTCAAGAAAATCGCGCCTAAAGCGCGGACTTTCTAAGTAGAAGCAGGCATCAGGCAATGAGGTGCAAGCGCCACATACCCACCGACGCGACAAACGCCCCTTTCGGGCGCGGTGAGGGGTGCTTGCCATGACGGTTGAACAGCTGCCCTCGGGTCCGCGGGCCCCCAAGATCATCCTGATCGGTCTGAACCGCTGCGCCACCACGTCGCTGCACAAGCTGTTTCAGAACAGCGGCATCGCGTCGGTGCATTGGGTGGACAATCAGGGGGATAATCTGGCCCAAAAAATGGTGACGAATATCGCCATGGGTCGGAAACCACTGGATGGGTTCGGCCCGGTCCGGGCCTTTACTGACATTGCCTTTGTGAATGCACGGTTCATGCTGGATGGCACGCGGTTCTTCCGCGAGTTGCATGCGGCTTATTCGGATGCCTACTTTCTGCTGAACACGCGCAATCGCGAGGATTGGATTTCGTCGCGCGCGCTGCACAGCAATGGCGGCTATCTCGAACGCTGCTGCAAGGCCAACGGGATGGGCGCAGACGAGGTGAAACAGGGCTGGCGCCGGATGTATGACGTACACCACGCCGAGGTGCAGGCCTATTTCGACGGGAACCCAAGGTTCCTGCGCTTTGATATCGACCGCGATGACCCTCAGGCGATTGCCGACTGGTTATCTGCGGATTTTGACGTGAACATTGCCCATTGGGGGCACTACAATCGAGGCGCGTCTGACCGCGCCCGGACAGGCTGAATGGAGAATTGACATGGTTCAACTGACCCTGCCCAAGAATTCCCGGATCACCACCGGTAAGACATGGCCCAAACCGGGCGGCGCGAAGAACCTGCGCAAGTTCCAGATCTATCGCTGGAACCCCGATGACGGCCAGAACCCGCGTGTCGACACCTATTTCGTCGATATGGACACCTGCGGTCCGATGATTTTGGACGCGCTGATCAAGATCAAGAACGAGATTGATCCGACCCTGACCTTCCGCCGTTCGTGCCGCGAGGGGATCTGTGGCTCCTGCGCGATGAATATCGACGGGATCAACACGCTGGCCTGTATCTACGGCATGGATGAGATCAAGGGCGACGTGAAGATCTATCCGCTGCCGCATATGCCTGTAGTCAAGGACCTGATCCCCGACCTGACGCATTTCTACGCGCAGCACGCCAGCATTATGCCGTGGCTGGAAACCAAGACAAACCGCCCCGCTAAAGAGTGGAAGCAGTCCATTGAAGACCGCAAGAAGCTGGACGGCTTGTATGAATGCGTAATGTGCGCCAGCTGCTCGACCTCCTGCCCGAGCTACTGGTGGAACGGCGACCGCTATCTTGGCCCCGCAGCTTTGCTGCATGCCTACCGCTGGATCATCGACAGCCGTGATGAAGCCACGGGCGAGCGTCTGGATGAGCTAGAAGATCCCTTCAAGCTGTATCGCTGCCACACGATCATGAACTGCGCCAAGACCTGCCCGAAGGGTCTGAACCCGGCGGCAGCGATCGCGCAGATCAAGAAGATGATGGTCGAACGCTCTGTCTGATCGACCGATGCGCTTGCCGTGCTGCGGCAAGCGCATGCCCCCTTTGCAAAAACGTCCGATGTCGGAGAACCACCGACGCCGTATATTTGCAGAAGGGAGGAGTGATGAAATCAGGATCACTCCGATGAGTACACAAGCAAACACAACGAAAACCGACGCCAAGGAAGCTCTGACCCTGTTGGAGCAAGCTTGGGCGTATTATACGCCTGAACCTGTTGTTGCCGAGGATCAGCGAGAGCCTGATCTGTTCGAATACGCAAACGCAGCCTAACACCAGCCTTGCCATTTGCGGCTGGAGCGGGCCAAACAGAACTATGCCTGTTATTCTGCTTCTTCTGGCCGCTGGGGTTTTCGCCTATTTCTTCTGGCGGTCCCGCACGTCTTCGCTGACACGCGATTGTCGCTGGCGACAGCATCGAGACGAGGATCTGTGGGTCTGCGCCTTTTGCGGCGCGAGATCCGACGGATCAGATCGTCCTTCGAAATGTCTGCGACAATCAATCGGCAAATAGAAATCGGGCCGAGACATGCTCGGCCCGTTTCACTCTATGCTGCGTCCGGGAAGGCCGCTTGCAGTGCGATCTCGACCATGTCGCCAAAACTACGCTCCCGTTCAGATGAGGGCAGGGCTTCACCCGCCAGCAGGTGGTCCGAGACGGTTAGAACCGCAAGAGCACGGCATTTGTGTCTGGCGGCGAGGATATACAGCTCGGCCGCTTCCATCTCGACCCCCAGAATGCCGTGACGCACCATCTGTTCGTTCAGATCGGGGCGCTCATCATAGAACACGTCGGACGAATAGATCCCGCCCACATGGGTCGGTGTTCCCTTGGCTGCCGCTGCATCGGCCGCGGCCTGCAAAAGATCCCAATCGGCGCAGGGGGCAAAGTTCAGTTCCTTCATGATGCCCCGCGACGGTGTGCTGAGCGTGGTCGACGTCATGGCCAGAATAACATCGCGTACATTGACGCTGTCCTGCATACCACCGCAGGAGCCGATGCGGATCAGTGTCTTCGCACCGAAATCCCGGATCAATTCGTTCACGTAAATGGAAAGTGAGGGCATCCCCATACCGCTGCCCTGAATGGTGACTGGGTTCCCTTTCCACGTACCGGTAAACCCGAGCATGCCGCGTACGTCATTGACTAACCTCACGTCATCCAAAAACGTTTCCGCCGCCCATTTCGCCCGATAGGGATCTCCGGGCAAAAGAACGGTTTCTGCGATGTCGCCTTTTTCTGCGCCAATGTGGATTGTCATTTCTGAAACGACCTCAAATTCAGATTTCCAATTCGGCGATATCGGTGCCGGAATTCAGCGCGTCATGCACCCATTGAGGCTTACGTCCACGGCCGGTCCAGGTTTGTTCCGGGGCGTTTGGGTTGCGGTATTTCGCTTTTGATTTCTGTAGTTTGGCGCCTTTCGGGGCGGTGTGTGAAAGCTCGGACAAGGAAAACCCGAATTCGGCTGCGGCTTTTTCGGCAGCTTCCAGAGCGGCTTTACGCTCGCGCTTTTCAGCATTTACCAGGGCTTTATCAATATCGTTGCGCAATTGCAGAAGTTCATTGCGCGACATGTTTTTCAGCTCAAGTCCCATTGTTTTTCCTCTTTTAGGCGTGAGTGGTTACGGTTGAAAAATACAAGCCGTATTTGCACACGCCGATATAGGCTATTCCCTTGATTTCGGGAATAGCCATCAAGAGTTTTTCAAAACGGGTGTTATTCGGCGGCGATTTCCTGCGGATCCACCAAGGCGACGATGTCGCCCATGATTGCGTTCAACTCGAAATTCTTTGGGGTGTAGATTCTGGCAACGCCAATTTTTTTTAAAGCATCTGCGTCATCATCCGGAATAATCCCGCCGACAATGACAGGTACGTGCGATAGGCCTGCCTGTTTCAGGCGGGTCATTACGTCTTCAACCAGAGGCAGATGACTGCCAGACAGGATCGACAAACCGATCACATGGGCATCATCTTCGGACGCGGCTGAGACGATTTCTTCTGGCGTCAGGCGAATGCCCTCATAGCTGATATCCATGCCGCAATCGCGGGCGCGGAAGGCAATCTGTTCGGCTCCGTTGGAATGGCCATCCAACCCCGGCTTGCCGACCAGGAATTTCAAACGACGCCCGAGCCGGTCACTAACCGCATCGACCGACGCGCGCAGCTCCTCCAACCCTTCGGTCTTGTTCGAGACCGAGCCGGACACGCCGGTTGGGCCACGGTATGTGCCGTAGACCTTGCGCATTTCCTCGGCCCACTCACCGGTGGTGACACCTGCTTTCGCTGCAGCGATTGAGGGCTCCATGACATTTGTACCGCTCTGCGCTGCCTCACGCAGTGCTGCCAAGGCCGCTTTGACCGCAGCGTCGTCGCGTTCCGCGCGCCAGTCGTTCAGACGGTCGATCTGCTCCTGTTCCACTGCCGGGTCCACAACCATGATCCCGCCATCTTCGGTTTGCAGAGGCGAAGGTTCGCCATCAACCCATTTGTTCACTCCGACCACGATTGTCTCGTTCCGTTCGATGCGGTTCAGGCGTTCTGCATTGGAATCGACCAGTCTGGATTTCATGTATTCGATCGAGGCCACGGCACCGCCCATAGAGTCGAGATTGGCCAACTCGGCGCGCGCGCCTTCCTTGAGTTCTTCGACCTTGGCATCAACCGCCGGATTCCCGTCGAACAGATCGCCATATTCCAGCAGGTCCGTCTCATAAGCCAGAATCTGCTGCATGCGCATCGACCACTGCTGGTCCCACGGACGGGGCAAGCCCAAAGCCTCATTCCAGGCGGGCAACTGAACGGCACGGGCGCGCGCCTTTTTCGAAAGGGTCACGGCCAGCATCTCGATTAGGATGCGGTAGACGTTGTTTTCCGGTTGCTGTTCAGTCAGCCCAAGCGAGTTCACTTGAACGCCATAGCGGAATCTGCGGAACTTGGGGTTCTCAACACCATAGCGTTGTTGAAGGATTTCATCCCAAAGGTCGACGAAGGCCCGCATTTTGCACATTTCGGTGACAAAGCGGATACCTGCATTCACGAAGAAGGAAATGCGCCCACACAGGGCAGGGAAGTCCTCGGCAGGCACACGCGGGCGTAGTTCGTCCAGCACTGCGATGGCTGTGGCGAGTGCGTAGGCCAGCTCCTGTTCCGGTGTCGCACCGGCCTCTTGCAGGTGGTAGGAACACACGTTCATCGGGTTCCATTTTGGCACGTTGGTATAGCAATACTCGGCCACATCCGCGATCATCTTCAGTGACGGCTTTGGCGGGCAGACATAGGTGCCGCGGCTGAGATATTCCTTGATCAAGTCATTCTGAACAGTGCCTTGCAGCTTTGAGACATCCGCGCCCTGTTCCTCGGCCACGGCGATGTAAAGCGCCAGCAACCATGGGGCTGTCGCGTTGATCGTCATCGAGGTGTTCATTTGCTCTAGCGGAATCTGATCGAACAGCACCCGCATGTCGCCCAGATGGCAGATCGGCACACCCACTTTGCCGACCTCACCGCGCGCCAGTGTGTGGTCGCTGTCATAGCCTGTTTGAGTCGGCAGATCGAACGCCACCGACAGGCCAGTCTGACCTTTGGCGAGGTTGCCGCGATACAGCGCGTTCGAGGCTTTGGCGGTGGAATGACCGGCGTAGGTTCGGATCAGCCAGGGGCGGTCTTTCTGCATCTGCGTCATGGGCGGGCCTCGTGTTTCGGTGAGCAACAAAATTACGTCTACGGGTTCTAAATCGCAATTTTCAGGCATTGTCAATTCGCTGCGTTGCGGCATATGCAAATTGTCTAGATTGTGAGCCGTCTCGTTTGGTGGCAGTGTGGCCCGATGTTGAGAACCGTGGAACTTCCGCTGTGGCTATTCCTGTTGATCGTGGTCTTTGCCATGGTCACTTTTGCCTCGCATTTTCTGTTCCCGTCTGTCCGCTGGTTCTTTCGCCGCAGGCTTGAGAGGGCGGTCTCTCGGTTAAACAAGCGCCTGCAGCGGCCGATCCAACCGTTCAAACTGGCGCGGCGGCACGACATGATCCAGCGGCTCATCTATGATCCTCAGGTCGGGCAAGCGGTGCAGCAGCATGCCCATGACGAAGGTATCCCCGAAGCCGTTGCGTTCGAACAAGCGCGCCGATACGCGCGTGAGATCGTGCCCTCCTTTTCGGCTTTTGCCTATTTCAGCTTTGCCATTCGCCTGTCCCGATTGCTGAGCAACGCGTTCTACAACGTGCATCTCAGCTATAAGGATGAAAGCGCGATCAAGGATATCGACCCCGAAGCGACGGTTGTCTTTGTGATGAACCATCGCAGCAATATGGACTATGTTCTGGTCACCTATCTGGCGGCGCAGCAATCCGCCCTGTCCTATGCCGTTGGCGAATGGGCAAGGGTTTGGCCGCTTAGTCGGTTGATCCGCGCGATGGGCGCGTACTTCATCCGTCGCAAATCAGGCAGCGAGCTGTATCGCCAGGTTCTGGCCAGCTATGTCCGGCACGCGACCGAAGCGGGTGTAACGCAGGCAATGTTCCCCGAAGGCGGGCTCAGCCTGACCGGCGCTTTAGGGCGCCCCAAGCTGGGTTTGTTGAAATATATTATCGACGGCACCTCGCCCGAGGGGCGCGATGTGGTGTTTGTGCCGGTGGCCCTGAACTATGACCGCGTGCTTGAGGACACGATCCTGACGCGCGCCGCCCTCGGAACCGATCGACGTTTTCGCGCGCGGATCGGGGTGATCACAAGCTGGGTTCTCAAGCAAATCTGGCGTCGGTTGATCGGTCGCTACAAGCGGTTCGGACTGGCCGCGGTTCGGTATGGTAAGCCGATCTCGCTGAAAGACTTTGAGGCACGAGCCGGTGATGACGTCATGACCGACCTCGCCCGCGCGTTGATGAAACGGATTGGCGCAGCGATTCCCTTGGTGCCGGGGCCGGCCGCGTGCTGGCTGCTGCGCGAGAATGGCCCTATGCCCGAACAAGAGGTGCGGAGTCGTATCCGTGCCCTCATGGAAGCCGATGGTCTGGCGCTGGCGGAATCAGAGGACGCCATCACCAGCGCTGTGGATCAAATGGTCGAACGGCGCATTCTGACCCTTGAAGACGGGGTTTTGAATCTGTCCGGGCAGCGCGAGGATCTTTTGGATTATTATGCAGAGTCAGTACCAGAACAGGTGAAATCCGCCAATGCTGCGCTCGCGAAAGATGTTTCTGCACCCGCTGGGTCATAAAATTACAAAAATAGACCAAAGATGGTTGCAATGTTGCGCAACCCCTCCTATCCCTCTGTAGGAGAGGCGGCGATTCTGCGCCGCGGCAAAGATATTGAAAAGGAGGCCAGCATGGCTTTGGACACCGAAAGCGGTATCGCGTCGTACGAGGCACCCGAAAAGGACCTCTATGAAATGGGGGAAATCCCTCCGATGGGGTTTGTGCCCAAGCAGATGTACGCCTGGGCGATCCGCAAAGAGCGTCACGGAGAACCAAATACTGCGATGCAGCAGGAAGTGGTTGATGTTCCCGAGTTGGACAGCAACGAGGTTCTCGTCCTCGTGATGGCGGCGGGCGTCAATTATAACGGCGTCTGGGCCGCTTTGGGCCAGCCGATCAGTCCGTTTGATGGCCACAAGGCCCCGTACCACATCGCTGGTTCGGATGCGTCGGGCATCGTTTGGGCCGTGGGTGACAAGGTCAAGCGCTGGAAGGTCGGCGATGAGGTGGTGATCCACTGCAACCAGGACGATGGCGACGATGAGGAATGCAACGGCGGCGATCCGATGTACTCGCCCAGCCAGCGCATCTGGGGCTATGAGACCCCAGACGGGTCGTTCAGCCAATTCACCCGCGTGCAGGCGCAACAGCTGATGCCGCGTCCCAAGCACCTGACCTGGGAGCAGGCGGCATGCTATACCCTGACGCTCGCTACGGCCTACCGGATGCTGTTCGGGCACGAACCTCATGACCTGAAGCCCGGCCAGAACGTTCTGGTCTGGGGTGCCTCGGGTGGTCTGGGCTCTTACGCGATCCAGTTGATCAACACGGCTGGTGCAAATGCGATCGGCGTGATCTCGGACGAAAGCAAACGGGATTTCGTGATGGGGCTGGGCGCCAAAGGCGTTCTGAACCGCAAGGACTTCAACTGCTGGGGTCAGCTGCCAACGGTCAACACGCCCGAATACGCCGAGTGGTTCAAAGAGGCCCGCAAGTTCGGCAAAGCGATCTGGGACATCACCGGTAAGGGCAATAACGTTGATATGGTGTTCGAGCACCCCGGCGAAAGCACCTTCCCAGTGTCGACCTTCGTGGTGAAAAAGGGCGGCATGGTCGTGATTTGTGCTGGGACCACCGGGTTCAACTGTACCTTCGACGTGCGCTACATGTGGATGCACCAGAAGCGCCTGCAGGGGTCGCACTTTGCGCATCTGAAGCAAGCGGCAGCCGCCAACAAGCTGATGGTCGAACGCCGTCTGGACCCCTGCATGTCGGAAGTGTTCGCGTGGAACGACCTGCCCGAAGCGCATATGAAAATGCTGCGCAACGAGCACAAGCCGGGCAACATGTCGGTTCTGGTTCAGGCCCCGCGCACCGGCATGCGCACTTTGGAAGAGGTCCTGGACGCGCGTCCATAAGCCCATCCTGAAATAGACAAAAACACCCGCGAATCGGATCTTCGATACGCGGGTGTTTTGCCTTCTGGGAAAGCCCTTTTTTGTTTCAACAGGTTGGAATTTTGCCCCTCACTATTTTTGGGGAGTAGAAACCGGTGAATAGGTCAAAAAGATCGCACATGCTATGGTTGTGTTAACACTTCGTTAACTGTTTCAGAGAGACCCTTATGGCGCAAAATGAGTGGATACTGGACGTATTGTCGGACCTCAACGCGTTCGCTGTTGCGAATGGGTTGACTGCCTTGGCCGAACAGCTGGACGACACCAAGCTGATTGCCGCAGCCGAGATCGCGTCCATGACAGATAAGGCACGGGCGCCCGCGGATGGGAACAGAACTCGATTTGGGTCAGATCCTGAAGGATTTGGAAAACACCAGCACGCTTGATGAGCTTGGCTCGGTCGCCACTCGCCTGCGCGACTGTCTGAAAGTCGAACATCTGACATATCATTGGGTGGATGCCGCCGGGGATCAGTACGGCTATACCACCTATTCCGATGCCTGGGATGAACGGTATCGCGAAAAAAACTATCACCGCATCGACCCTGTGATACTGGGGTGTTTCCAACGATTTCACCCGGTTGATTGGAAATCGCTGGACTGGTCCGGCAGGGTGTCCAAAGCGTTTCTTCAGGATGCATTGGAACATGGGGTGGGCAATCAGGGTTATTCGATCCCGATCCGAGGGCCGAACGGGCAGTTTGCGCTGTTCACCGTCAATCACAGTTGTGACGACGGCACCTGGCAGGATTTCATCTCGACTTTTGGCCGAGAATTGATTCTCGTGGCGCATTACATCAACCGCAAAGCACTGGAGTTTGAAAAGGACAGGCAGCCTGAAGCGACCCGAGGTCTGTCTCCGCGTGAAATTGATGCGATGACGTTGCTTGCGCAGGGCTTCAGCCGAGCGCAGGTTGCGCATTCGCTTTCGATCTCGGAACACACTCTTAGGGTCTATATTGAAAGCGCGCGCTCGAAACTGGGTGCGCAAAATACGACGCACGCCATCGCGACCGCGCTCAGCCGTGGGTTAATAGTCGTTTAAGCAACGTACGGTCTTAGAACAGTAAATTAACCACGAGTTCGTACCCCTTTCGTTCCTGCACAGGACGACAAGGGGAATTAGTCATGTTGCGTTACTTGTATGCTGATGAGCTGCATGAATTTCCAGTTTTGGCCGACGGGATGTTTCGCGATCGCGCGGATCAGTTCAAAACCCGGCTGGGATGGGACGTTTACGTCAATGAAAAAGGTGAAGAGCGGGATCAATACGATGATCTCAACCCGCTCTACGTGATTTGGGAGGAACCGGATGGCAGCCATGGCGGCTCAATGCGGGTTCTGCCTACCACTGGCCCGGTCATGGTGAACGAGGTGTTCGGTCATCTCAACGAGGGCGAGCCGATCTGCAGCCCTCTGATCTGGGAGGTCACGCGCTTTTGCCTATCGCGCACAGCCAGCCCTCATACGGCGGGGGCTATTATGCTGAGCGGCGGTGAAATGATGGAGGGGTTCGGTCTGACTCATATCGCCGGCGTCTTTGATGCGCGGATGATCCGGATCTACCGCCTGATTGGGTCGTCGCCAATTGTGTTAGGGTCCGAAGGGAAAGGGCGCGATCAGATCTCGGTTGGTTTGTGGCCGTATTCCGCGGATGATTGCAACCGTGTGGCGGATCGGGCGGGCATCCCGCGCGAGCTTTCGCGCCTGTGGTTCAGAACCGCGTTCGGCCCAGCCAAACAGCACCGGTTTGCGCTGTCGGCCTAGGGCCTTGAAAACCCAAATCCGTATCTGGTGAAGGGTGGCGCGGCCCTGTAGGGTCGCGCCATGTCTTTGCCCAATGTGACCTTCTCAGAAGATCAGGCCGCCGCCTATGACAGCATCGCCGAGATGCTGCGCTCTGCCGGGGTGGACCTTGAAGATGATGCCCTGCTGAAACTGCCGGGACACGGTGAATCGGGTGTTATGGCCGTGATCGGCAAGGCCGGTTCGGGCAAGACCCTTTTGCTGGCGGAATTGTACAAGGCGCTGGCCGAGACGGGCGTTCACATCGTCTCAGGCGACTATGAAAGCCGCAAGTCTCGTGACAAGCGCAGTCTTGCGATTCTGGCCCCCACGAACAAAGCCGCGAGCGTTTTGCGCCTGCGCGGGGTACCCGCGACGACCATCCACCGGATTCTCTATACGCCCGTCTACGACCCTGAATATGAGCGCATCGCCGAATGGCTTGAGGGCAATGACGAACGGCCCGAAATCGAAGGCCTGACGGATGAGGCGCTGGACCGGGCGGCTGCCTTCTACCAGAACAACAAGTCGATCCCCGGTGCTTTGGCTGCCGCGGGTCTGCGCGGGTCGGATTTCATCACTGGCTGGAAGCGCCGGGAAGAGCCGCTGGACATCGGTTTTGTCGACGAAGCCTCGATGCTGGATGACCGCCAGTTTGATGATCTGAAGGAGATCTTCCCCACGTTGCTGCTGTTTGGCGATCCAGCACAGCTGGCGCCGGTCAACCAATCCGGCAGCATGGTATTCGAAACCCTGCCCGAGCCGCGCAAGCTGACCCTGCATCGCATACACCGTCAGGATGCCGACAATCCCATCCTCGATCTGGCCCATGCGCTTGCTGACCCTGCCATGGGGTTTGAGGATTTCGAGCGTCTGGTCGAAGACACCGCGCGTCGCGATGACCGTGTGGTCTGGGGGCAGAGGGTCGAGGTTGACCTAATGGCCCGCAGCCCGGTTCTGGTCTGGCGCAACGCAACGCGCATCCGTCTGATCCAGGCCTTCCGGCAGGTCCATGGCGCGCCCGAAACGGAGCTGCTGGAAGGTGAGCCGCTGATCTGCGACGGGATTGAGTTGCCTCTGAAACACCGCAAGAAACGGCTGGATCTTGAGGCGCGCGGCCTGATCAAAGGCGCGCAGGTCGTTTATCTAGGGCCGGGGCGAAAACCCGGTTTCTCGCGCCTGCATGTCATGGGTGCCGAGGACCCTCAGGTCAGTGCGGCGTCGATTGTGCAGATCGAAAAGCCGGATGAAGAGGAACCGTTCATACCCTATGCCGCGCGTATGGGCGCGACCTTTCTGCATGGGGCGGCGGTGACCATCCACAAGGCGCAGGGCTCGCAATGGGACACGGTGCAGGTCTTTGCGCCGGACATCTACGCCGCTGCCCGCATGGGTCGGACCGAGGCCGGGCAGCCCTTGTGGAAACGACTGGCCTATGTTGCCATCACCCGCGCGCAGGAACGCTTGATCTGGGTGGTGCGCAATCGGTTGTCCAAACCCACCCATCCTCTGCGCGTCGATGATCTGCGTGCCATTCCGGCGACGACCCTGACACTGGAGGCTGAAGAGATATGAAATCCATCCTCATAACCGGCGCGAGTTCCGGGATCGGAAAGACTACAGCAGAGCTGTTTCTGGCTGAGGGCTGGACCGTCGGCCTGCTTGCCCGCAGCGAAGACAAACTGACGGAACTGGCCGAAGGGCATCGCAACGCCATCCCTCTGGTTGCGGATGTGACGGATCCGGTGGCGGTTGCGCGCGCCTTTCGGTCGTTCTCGAACAGGGCCGAACGGCTGGACGTTCTGTTCAACAATGCAGGCATCTTCGCACCCGGCGGTACGATTGATGAAATCGCGTTGGAGGACTGGTACCAAAGCGTCAACGTCAACCTCAACGGTATGTTCCTGAGCGCGCGTGAGGCGTTTCGGATCATGCGTCATCAAACCCCACAAGGCGGACGCATCATCAACAACGGCTCAATCGCGGCTTATGTGCCGCGCCCGAATTCGGTGCACTATTCTGCAACGAAACACGCCATCACCGGGCTGACGCGCAGCCTGTCGCTGGATGGGCGCGATTTTGGCATTGCCTGTGGTCAGATCGATATAGGGAACGCCCGCACCCAGATGGTGCAGGGGCTGGTTGATGCTGCGATTGCCGATGGTACGACGCCCGATCCGACTATGGATGTGGAAGACGCTGCCAAATCGGTGCTGCACATGGCCAATCTGCCGCCCGAGGCCAATGTGCAGTTCATGACCGTGATGGCCACGACCATGCCCTATATAGGCCGGGGCTGAGCGCTACTTTTCGCGGAGCAGACGGAAAGCTGTCGAGGCCCCCCAACCAGCGGCAATTGCGATGACCAGTGACATCAGCCCGTACCAAACGGGCTGCTCGCGGGACATATTGTAGAGAAACCGCTCCAGCCCCACTTTGCGCACGTCGATTGTGGTTTCGTATTGCGACACCACATTGCCGCCCCGCGTCAGGAAAATGCGCGCGGCATAGTCGCCTTCGGTCAGGTCGGCGGGCATGTCGATGGAAGTACGGAACAGGGTTTGTTCATCCACGGCAACCGTGTTTTCGCGGATCGAATACAGGCTCTCGCTTTCGCGAATGCGTATCACGGCATCGGCAAAGTCCTGAGCGGCCTCGATATGCATGGCCGCCCCAACCGAGCGGATGGCCCGTTCGATGGAAACCCGATAGCGCAGATCCTCGGTATTGGTGAGGATTTCTTTGAATGGCCCGCTGGTGGCAACAGCGTAGAAGCTGGGGGCCAGATCGACCTCGACGCTGTCGGTGTTCACCCAGATTCCTAACTTGCGCTCCTTGCGGCGCACGGTCAGAGGCTCGGACGGGCCTGCAACGGTGACGATCACCTCAAGCGGAGGGCCTTCGGGGATCGGGGCTTCGCGCTTGATGGCCCCGAAGATCAGAATCTCGGACCCGTCGAACGTTGCGGTAATGGCAACCCGGTCCTGGCTAAGTCCCAAGACCACCTGCTCTTCCGCGGCAGCGGCGGGCAGGCAGAACAGGCACAGGGCGGCGATCAATGAGCGGACCATGATCAGTGCCCCCCGCTAGCGCCAAGCGAATACAGCTCGGACGGTTCCAGAAGCAGATCAAGCGCGAGCTTGCCGCAAACGACCAGCACAAGTGCTGCCAGCAAAACTCGCAACTGCTCGGCTGGCATCCGGGCGCCGATCACGGTTCCTATCTGAGCCCCAATAACGCCGCCGACCAGAAGTAGCACGGCCAGAACCACGTCCACGGTGTAGTTCGTGGTGGCATGCAACATTGTCGTGAAGGCGGTTACGAAGATGATCTGGAACAGGGATGTCCCGACCACAACCTTGGTGGGCATGCCCAGCAGATAGATCATCGCGGGCACCATGATAAAGCCGCCGCCGACGCCCATGATCGCGGACAGAACGCCTACGCAGAGGCCGACCAGAACTGGAGGGATGACCGAGATATACAGACCCGAGGTGCGAAAGCGCATCTTGAAGGGCATCGCATGGACCCAGCCGCGCTGACGGCGCTTGGCAGGTGCCCCTCCGCCCTTCTTGGCCTTGCGCAGGGCGCGCAGGCTTTCGACAAACATCAGGCTGCCGATCACGCCAAGGAAGACGACGTAGCACAGCGTCACCAGCAGATCGACCTGGCCCAAGCTCTTGAGGTAGTTGAACACGACAACGCCAAGCGCGGCCCCGATGAGGCCGCCGATCAAAAGCACCGTGCCCATCCTGAAATCGACCGTCCTTCGCCTGAAATGAGCCAGAACGCCCGAGAAGGACGAGGCGACGATCTGGTTGGCTTCGGTCGCGACGGCAACTGCCGGAGGGATGCCGATAAAGAACAGAAGCGGCGTCATAAGGAACCCACCGCCGACGCCGAACATGCCCGACAGAATGCCGACCATGCCTCCGAGCCCTAGCAATAGAAAGGCGTTTACGGAGACTTCGGCAATCGGAAGGTAAATTTGCATGGCATGCTCTAGTCGTATTGAGTTCGGCTGTGCAAAGCGGTGGACCCGCCGGCATCGGAAATGCGTGCAGCCTGAATATCGGGCGCTGCGGTCACAGGCCTACCACCCGTCTTTGGCAAATACGAGAGGAGGTTTGCACTCTTTTCTATCAGAGGAAACACGCACATACCCTCTTAGAGCGGTTGCGGCATGCAAAATCAACTCTGCATGCCGCTCTGCAGCGAACAGGACCCAGAATTGGCCCTGAACTGGACTTATCAGCGTTCTTTCACGTAGGGCTCGCCACCGGCGCGGGGCGGAACTGCCTTGCCAACGAAGCCCGCAAGAATCACCACGGTCAGGATATAGGGCAGGGCGTCCATCACCTGCACAGGGATCACGATGCCGCCCAGATCGATGTTCTGGAACCGCAGCGCGATGGCCTGAAGCAGACCAAACAGCAAACAGGCCCACATCGCGTGCCAGGGCCGCCATTTCGCAAAGATCAGCGCCGCCAGTGCAATGAAACCGCGACCAGCTGTCATTTCCTTGACGAACCCAGCCTGCAGGGCGGTCGCAAGATAGGCCCCGGCGATACCGCAAAGCACGCCGCAGATGGCTACAGCCGCAAAGCGCAGGCCGACGACCGAGACGCCGGCAGTATCCACGGCAGCCGGGTTTTCACCCACAGCGCGCAACCGCAACCCGAACCGGGTGCGATAAAGGATCCACCACGTCGCAGGCACCATCAGGAAGGCGATATAGACAAGGATCGAATGGCCGGACAGCAGCTCGGAGTAGATCGGGCCGATGAAGGGCACGTCGCTCAGCGCTTCGGCGAAGGGGAAGTTGATCGGCTCAAATCGGCCTTGCCCGAACAGCGACGGGGTGCGCCCGCCCTGTTGGAACCAGCTTTGCGCGATCAGAACCGTCAGGCCTGAGGCCAGGAAGTTGATCGCCACGCCAGAGATCAGCTGATTGCCTCGGAACGTGATCGACGCTACGCCGTGTAGTGCCGACAAAACCAGAGACGACACGATCCCCGCGAGCAATCCCAACCAGACCGAGCCGGTCACTGCAGCAACAGCGGCCGAGAAGAAGGCCGAGATCAGCATTTTGCCCTCAAGCCCGATGTCGAAGATCCCGGCGCGTTCGGAATAGAGGCCCGCAAGACAGGCCAGCAGCAATGGTGTCGCCAGGCGGACGGTGGAGTCTAGAACCTGGATCAGTGTTACGAACGAATCCATCACTGAGGCTCCTTCCGCAGGGCAAGGAACAGCTTTTCAAGCGGCATCCGCACCATGTTGTCCAACGCTCCGGTAAACAGGATCACCAGCGCCTGAATGACGACGATCAGCTCACGCGGGATGGATGTCCACAAGGCCAGTTCGGCACCGCCTTGATAGAGGAAGCCGAACAGAAGCGCCGCGAGGAACACGCCGAACGGGTGCGAACGGCCCATCAGCGCCACGGCGATCCCGATGAAACCCGCGCCTTCGGTTGAGTTCAGAACCAGACGCTCTGCCTCACCCATCACGTTGTTGATGGCCATCAGACCAGCTAACCCGCCCGAGATCAGCATGGCGATGATGGTGATGCGAACCGGCGAGATCCCGGCATAGACGGCACCGGTTTCCGAATGACCATAAGCCCGAATTTCATAGCCCAGCCGGGTGCGCCAGATCAGAGCCCAGACCACGAAACAGGCTATGATCGCCACGAAGAACGAAATATTGGCCGGTGCGCCGCGGAACATCACGTTCTCAGCGGTTGAGAACATGGATTGGAAGGTCGGCAGGTGTACTGCCTCGGGGAAGCGCGCTGTTGCCGGGTCCTGCGAGCCTTGCGGGCGCATGACATTTACCAGCATGTAGTTCAGGAAGGCGGCTGCGATAAAGTTGAACATGATCGTGGTGATCACGATGTGGCTGCCACGTTTGGCTTGCAGGTAAGCCGGGATTGCGGCCCATGCTGCGCCAAATACAGCGGCCCCCAGTCCTGCAGCGATCAGAGCGATGCTCCAATGCGGCCAAGGGATGTAGAGACACACCATCGCCACTCCAAGGCCGCCCAGCATGGCCTGACCTTCGCCGCCGATGTTGAACAGCCGTGCGTGAAAAGCCACGGCCACCGCGAGCCCAGTGAACATGAAGTTGGTCGCGTAGTAGAGCGTATAGCCCCAGCCATAGGTCGACCCCAGCGCGCCTGTGACCATCAGGTTCACGGCCTCAACCGGGTTCTCTCCGATGGCGAGGATCACCAGCGCCGACAGGATCGTGGCCAACACCAGGCTGATGATGGGGATCAGCACGACGTCGGCCCATTTGGGCATTTTTTCCATCTTACGCGGCCTCTCCCGCAACACCGGCCATCAGCAGGCCCAGTTCTTTTTCATCTGTCTCATGGGGCAGACGCTCACCCATGATATGTCCGTCAAACATCACGGCGATCCGGTCAGAGAGCGAGAAGATCTCCTCCAGCTCGACCGAGACCAGCAGGATCGCTTTGCCTTGGTCGCGCAGGGCTACGATCTGTTTGTGAATAAATTCGATCGCGCCAATGTCGACGCCGCGGGTCGGTTGGCCGACCAGCAACAGGTCTGGGTTCCGCTCAATCTCGCGCGCGACGACGATTTTCTGCTGGTTGCCTCCGGAAAAGCTTTTGGCGGTCAGCCAGCCGTTTGGGGGACGCACATCGAATTTCTCGATCTTTGCTTCGGTGTCCGCGCGAAGGGCGGCGTTGTCCATGAACAGGCCGCGCTTGTAGGCCGGGTCACGGTGATAGCCGAAGGCAACGTTTTCCCAAGCATGGAAATCCATGATCAGACCTTCGCGCTGACGGTCTTCCGGTACATGCGCGATGTGCTGCGCGCGACGCGCCTGACCATCAGACCCGGCCCCGCTGAGGGGCAAGGGCGTACCGTTCAGCTTGATCGAGCCCTGACCGGGGCGCATCCCACCCAGAACTTCCAACAATTCCGACTGGCCGTTGCCCGCGACGCCTGCGATGCCGACGATCTCACCGGCGCGCGCGGTCAGGTCGATGCCTTTGACACGTTCAACACCTGCGGCATCGAACACGCGCAGGTCTTGGACCTCAAGAATGGGTTTTCCGGGCTGCGCGGGCACCTTGTCGACCTGTAGCAGGACCTTGCGGCCCACCATCAGTTCGGCCAGATGCTCCGGGCTGGTTTCGGAGGTTTTGACCGTGGCCGTCATCTCTCCGCGCCGCATGACCGAAACGGTATCGGTGTTCTCCATGATCTCGCGCAGCTTATGCGTGATCACGATGATCGTCTTCCCTTCGGCCCGAAGACGGTCGAGGATGCGGAACAGCTGGTCGGCCTCGGCCGGGGTCAAAACGCCGGTGGGCTCATCAAGGATCAGGATCTCGGCCTTGCGATACAGCGCCTTGAGGATCTCGACCCGTTGCTGCATGCCCACGCCGATCTCATCGATGCGCTTGTCGGGATCGACGAACAGCTCGTACTCTTCTTCCAGCGCTTTCAGCTCTTTCCGGGCTTTGGCCAGAGACGGGGCCAGCAGCCCGCCATCCTCGGCGCCCAGAACAATGTTTTCAAGAACGGTGAAGTTTTCGACCAGCTTGAAGTGCTGGAACACCATCCCGATACCCGAGGCGATGGCCGCCTGACTGTCTGGAATGTCGGTCTTGGTGCCGTTGATCCAAATCTCACCTTTATCGGCTTTGTAGAAGCCGTAGAGAATGCTCATCAGCGTGGATTTGCCCGCACCGTTTTCACCGATGATCCCATGGATCGTGCCGGGGGCGACGCTGATGGAAATGTCTTTATTGGCCTGAACCGGCCCAAAGGCTTTGGAAATCCCTTTGAGCTCAATGGCGGGGACTGTCATGTCTTGTCCTTGGGTTGCCGAAGGGCCGCGAAGTTCGCGGCAGAGTGGGACCGAGGCGGAGGTCACCCCCCGCCCCGTGCGATATCAGAACTGCAGCGCCGGGCAGCTGTCGTTCTCGTAGTAGCTGACAACGGAGATGTCGCCGTTGATGATCGCTTTGCGTGCTTCGTCCACGGCGTCGTTCATACGAACCGAGACCAGCTCTTTGTTGTTCTCGTCCATGGCAACGCCTACGCCGTCCTCGGCCAGGCCCATGGCGAATACGCCGGTTTCCAGATCTTCACCCGCTTTCATCGCGTCATAGACGGCCACGTCCACGCGCTTGAGCATCGAGGTCAGAACCTTGCCCGGGTGCAGGTGGTTCTGGTTGCTGTCCACGCCGATCGACAGGATGCCTTCATCCGCTGCGGTCTGCAGAACACCAACACCGGTGCCGCCTGCGGCCGCATAGATCACGTCGGCGCCTTGGCTGATCTGCGCTTTGGTCAGCTCGGACCCTTTAACCGGGTCGTTCCATGCGGCAGGTGTTGTGCCGGTCATGTTGGCAACAACATTGATGTCGGGGTTCACGGCCTTGGCGCCTTGCGCATAGCCGCAACCAAAGTGGCGGATCAGCGGGATATCCATGCCGCCGATGAAGCCGACAGTGCCCGACTCCGACGCCATTGCAGCCATCATACCAACAAGGTACGAGCCTTCGTGCTCGGCAAAGCCGATCTGACGGATGTTCGGGGCGTCCAGCCAGGTGACGTCAACCGCGACGAACTTGGTCTCAGGATAGTCGCCGGCAACGGCAGACAGCGGATCGGCCATGGCGAAGCCCATGGTGATCACCGGGTTCGCGCCAGCTTCGGCGAAACGGCGCAGGGCCTGTTCACGCTGTGCTTCGGACTGAAGCTCGATCTCGCGATAGGTGCCGCCGGTTTCGTTGGCCCAACGCTGTGCGCCGTTATGTGCGGCTTCGTTGAACGACTTGTCGAACTTGCCACCCAGGTCAAAGATCAGGGCCGGTTCGGCCAGTGCGGCACCAGCGGTCAGAGCGACGGCGGCGGCAGCGCCCATCAAGGATTTCATCAGGGTCATTTGGTACTCCCGTTGTTTTTGTCGGTTCGAGGTTAAACTAGCCTCGTTTACCCACCTATAGCGAGCATAACCGTTGTGATGACGGGAATTAAGGCCGTATGCAACAGGCATGGTCAACTGATTTTTGACCACTTGGTCTAAAAAGTGGGATGTAGGGCTACGGTAGGGGGCGTTCCATCACGATTGCGTCGCAATTTGAGGCGGAATCCCGTGTATAGTAGCCTTTTCGCCTCCCGCATGGGCTGTATCCGAAGCGCTCATAGAGCGCGATAGCGGCCCCATTGTCAGCCGCCACGTCAAGAATCGCACGCGCTGCACCGAGGTCGGCAGCTAAGGCGTGCCAATTTTCCATGCAGGCTGATGCCAATCCCTGACGCTGATGCATAGGGTGAGTCGCGATGGTCAGCAACTCGGCTTCGCCCGTGACTACCTGAAACAGAGCAAAGGAGTTGGGGTCTCCGACGACATGGGTGAAGCGGTTTTGCAGCAGGTCTTCGAACTCGGCAGCCGTCCACGGGCGCGCCTGTGTGAAGGCCGCAGCGTGGGTCAGGGCCATGTCTTCCGGGGTCATTCGTCCAGCAGCATAGGAGGGAGGTCGCGAGAAGGCGCCGCATCCGCGGGGCGAATATAAAGCGGTGCGGGTGGGTCTGTTTCCGTGCCGTATCGGCGCGCCGCGACATGGGCGATGGCCTGAACATGCGCGTTTGGGTCCGTGGCAGTGAAGAGGGGGCCAAGCCCCTCGGCCTCGGCTCGAGGCATCAGGCGTGGGCCTTCGGAGGTTTGCATATAGACCTGATCGCGTGGGGCTGAGATTGCGGACAGGTGACCGTCGGGCATGATCTCGGCCAAAGCGTCAAAACCTGACACGCCGACGGCCGGGATGTTCAAACCCAATGCAAGCCCGCGCGCCGCTGAGACTGAGATTCGAATGCCGGTGAAGTTTCCCGGTCCTACGCCAACACCAGTGGCGTCCAGGTCTTTCCAGCCAAGACCTGCCTCAGACAGAACCTCCTCCAGCAAGGGCATCAGGCGTTCGGCTTGCCCGCGTGACATGGCCTCGGCCCGCGTGACGACAATTTCAGAGCCACGCAACAAAGCGGCCGCGCAATGCGCGGCCGATGTGTCAAATGCCAGCAGCGTCGGTTCAGACGGCAACGGGGCGAACCTCGGTCACTTCGGGAATGTAGTGGCGCAGCAGGTTCTCGATCCCCATTTTCAGGGTCAGGGTCGAGGACGGGCAGCCCGCGCAGGCCCCTTGCATGTGCAGGTAGACCACGCCGCGGTCAAAGCCGTGGAAGGTGATGTCGCCACCGTCCTGAGCCACCGCAGGGCGCACGCGACTGTCCAGCAGGTCCTTGATCTGATCGACGATTTCCGAATCCTCGCCGGTATGTTCGGCATGGCCGGATGCCGGCGCCGCCTCGGCTCCCATGACGGGCTGGCCGGATTGGTAATGCTCCATCACCGCGCCGAGGATGCTTGGCTTGATGTGGTCCCAATCGACGTCATCCGCCTTGGTCACCGTGACAAAGTCATTGCCAAAGAACACGCCGGTCACGCCGCTGACCGCAAAGATGCGCTGGGCGAGGGGCGATTTTTCGGCCGCTTCTGCGGATGGGAAGTCGGCTGTGCCTGCCTCAAGCACCGTCTGGCCGGGCAGGAACTTCAAGGTTGCCGGGTTCGGGGTGGATTCGGTCTGAATGAACATGAGGCAGCTCCGTTTTCGTTGCTTCTGATATGCGGGCAGCCGCCGTGGAAGTCAAGATTTGGAACCGTTCTAAATTGCGAGAGCGTGGTTTATCGCGTCAACCAACCGGTCGTCACCCCAGAAAACCTCATCCCCGACGACAAAACTGGGTGCGCCGAACAAGTCGAGTTCTTTGGCGCGGCTGGATTGAGCAAAGAGCGCCGCTTTGACCTGCGGGTCTTGCGATTTGTCCATAAAACCGGCGGGCAGACGTGCGGCTGCAAGACAATCGGTCAATGTCGATGCGGCCGAGATGTCGCGGCCCTCACCGAACTCGGCCATGTAGACGGCACGGGCAAACGCGGCCCGCTGGTCCTGGGCCTCGATGGCGACGGCCAAACGCGCAGCCGTCAGAGAATTCTGCGGAAACCGATCAGGGTGCTGAAACGGCAGCGCGCGCGCGGCGCATAAACGCTCCATATCGCGCCACATGTAGCGGCCCTTGGCGGGGTAGATCGTGAATGGAGACGTGTTCCAGCCCTGTTCGGCAAAGATGGGCCCCAAAAGAAAGGGCTGCCAATCTATGGGCACCCCCTTTTCAGCGGCCAGTTGCTCGATCCGCATCGCGCTGAGATAAGAATAGGTTGAGGCGAACTCGAACCAGAACTGAACGGGTGCTGCCATGGTGCCTCAGGTAATCTCTTCCAGTTTTTCCTTGCTCAGATCACCTGGCACGATGGTGATCGGGATCGGCATGCTGCCCGAGTTCTTGGTCAGCTGAGTTACCAGCGGACCCGGCCCTTTCTTGTCGGTGCCGGCGCCCAGAACCAGGACCCCAATCTCCGGGTCGGACTGCACGTGTTCGATGATCTGTGCAACCGGATCGCCTTCGCGAATGGCCAATTCAGGCTCAACGCTTTGCTTGTCGCGCATCCATTTGGCGAAGACTTCGAAATGGGCGTGGATGCGTTCGCGGGCCTCTTCGCGCATGGTTTCGGCCACACCGATCCAGTGATTGAATTCATCCGGCGGGATCACCGACAGGATTGTCACGCCGCCGCCGGTATGCGCGGCCCGCATCGCGGCAAAACGCATGGCGTTCAGGCATTCGCGGCTGTCATCCAGAATGACGAGAAACTTGCGCATTTGGGTCCTCTTGATTTTCTGGGATCATGCCCGACCGATAGCGTGCTGGCAACTCGGGTAAATCCCTAGCGCTCGCTTGCTGCCCAATCCCAGTAGAGCGCGCGGGCGCGACGGGCGATAGGGCCAACCTGATATTGCGTGTCGTCCAGAGCGGTCACGGGCGTCACCTTGTTCATGTTGCCGGACATGAACACCTCATCCGCCGCATGGAAATCATCAAAGCTGAGGACTGACTCATGTACATTAAAACCATCGGCGCGCAGGTTCTTGATGTGCCGTGCGCGCGTGATCCCGGCCAGAAAGGTGCCGTTGGGCATGGGGGTAAAGACCTCACCGTCTTTGGCCATGAAGATATTGGCCGTGGCGGTCTCGGCCACATTGCCCATCGCGTCGGCGACCAGCGCGTTCGAGAACCCTTTGGAGCGCGCCTCAGTCAGCATCCGGGCGTTGTTCGGGTAGAGACACCCGGCCTTGGCATTCACCACGGCGGATTCCAGTACCGGACGGCGGAACCGGGTGGTCGTCAACGTGACCGAGGCCGTTTCGGGCGCCATTGGGATCTCTTCGAGACAGATGGCGAAACCGGTAATGTCTTTCTGGGGCACGATGGCCGTGACGTCTCCGTGGATGCCCCAATACATCGGGCGGATATAGACAGCCTGATCCTGGCTATAGGATTGCAGCCCCTCGCGCACCAGATCGACCATCTGTTCCGGCGTTACGGTCGGGGTCAGCATCAGCGCTTCGGCCGAACGGTTCACGCGGGCGCAATGGGCCAGCAGGTCAGGAGCCATGCCATCAAAGTAGCGCGCGCCATCAAAGACCGAGGACCCCAGCCACGATCCATGATCCGCCGCCCGCATGATCGGTGCGTCCCCTTCATGCCATTGGCCTTCGAAATAGGTGCGGATATTCTTGCCGACTGCCATAGCGCCCTCCCTTAGCTTTCGGCAAACCTAGGAGGGCGTCAGGCGAAGGTCCAGTGCAATCAGCGCGATGCAGCGCCGACCATGCCCACAATCTCGTAGGTTTGTTTCAGGATCGGCGCGGCAATCGCGCGCGCCTTTTCCGCACCACGGGCCAGGATCTGGTCAATCTCGGACTGCTCGCCCATCAGGCGGGCCATCTCGGACGAGATCGGGGACAGTTTTTCGACCGCCAGTTCCGCAAGCATCGGTTTGAACTCACCGAACTGCTTGCCGCCAACCTCGGCCAGCACCTGCTCGGCCGAGCTGTCGCTGAGCGCGGCGTAGATATTGACCAGATTGCGCGCCTCGGGACGATCTTCCAAACCGTCGACTTCTGATGGCAGGGCGTCCGGATCAGTCTTGGCCTTACGGATTTTCTTGGAGATCGTGTCGGCATCGTCGGTCATGTTGATCCGACTCATGTCTGACGGGTCAGACTTGGACATCTTCTTGGAGCCGTCACGAAGGCTCATGACCCGTGTGGCCGCCCCTTCGATCACGGGTTCGGTGACCGGGAAGAAGTCGACGCCGAAATCGTTGTTGAATTTGATCGCGATGTCGCGCGTCAGCTCAAGATGCTGTTTCTGGTCCTCACCCACAGGAACATGGGTCGCGTGATAGATCAGAATGTCCGCGGCCATCAGCGCCGGATAGGCAAACAGGCCCAGCGAGGCGTTTTGCGTGTTCTTGCCCGCCTTGTCCTTCCATTGGGTCATGCGCTGCATCCAGCCCATCCGGGCAACGCAGTTGAAGATCCACGCCAATTGCGCGTGTTCGGGCACCTGGCTTTGGTTGAACAGGATGGATTGTTCTGGGTCGATGCCCGCCGCAATATAACCCGCGCACAATTCGCGCGTGTTGTGCGACAAGGCGGCGGGGTCCTGCCAGACGGTGATTGCGTGCAGGTCGACCATGCAATAGATGGTTTCGAACTCTGGCCCCTGCATATCCACAAAGCGCTTCATCGCGCCCAGATAGTTGCCCAAGGTCAGCCCGCCCGAAGGCTGGATGCCGGAAAACACGCGCGGCGTGAATTGGGTCTGGGTCATCGAAGGGAACTCCCGTCTGGAAAAATCAGCCCTCGTCGCTTACCCATGAGGCCAAGGGACGTCAACAGCCGCGAAAGGCCAGCCCAATGAGCAGTGAGCATTATACACCCGCCGTGAACCCTCTGCCGCCCGTCGTGGTGGCCTTGGTTCTGTTCATCATGGGGATCGAACTGGCGTTTACGCTGGGCGCTCGGGGTCTAGTCGGAGGGCCGGGCGCGGTCGGGTGGAGGCTGGATGCGCTGCAGAGCTACGCGTTCTCGGCCGATATCTTCGATTGGATGGTGCAAAACGGGCGCTGGCCGTTCGAGCATGTCATCCGCTTTGTGACCTATCCGTTCGTTTCGGGCAGTTTTACGCAGGCGGTTTTTGTCTGCGTGTTCGTGCTGGCCATGGGCAAGATGGTGGGTGAGGTCTTTGGCGGCTTTCCGATGTTGCTGATCTTCGTGCTGTCGGGTGTTGGTGGCGCGCTCGCCTATGCGCTGTTTCTGAACCCGTCTTATCCGCTGGTCGGAGGGTTCCCTCCGGTCTATGGGCTGATCGGGGCATTTACTTGGTTGTTGTGGCGCAAACTGTCTTTGGTTGGGGCCAATCAGGCCCGGGCGTTTCAGTTGATTGCGGTGCTGATGGGCATTCAGCTGCTGTTTGGCCTGATCTTTGGCGGCACAGGTGATTGGGTGGCCGATCTGGGCGGTTTTGCCACCGGGTTCGGCCTGTCCTTCTTTTTGGCGCCGGGTGGTTGGGAGCGGATCAAGGGCCGCATCCGGCGCGAGTGATCAAGACCGGCGCAGGGCCGTTTTGAACTCGGATAGTTTGAATGCCCCCAACAGGTGGCCGAAAGCGAAATAGCTGACCGCTGCAACCATGATCAGCGCAAGCAGAGCCAAATAGCGCCACCCGGGCACATCAAGCGTCCAGCCGAACAGTTGAATAGCGGCAAACAACACCACGCCCATCCCGACCGATGCCAAGATGATCCGCCCCGCGCGCCGCCGGAAGCGGTCGTCGAACCGCGTCTCATCGCCCATATTCCGCGCGCCAAAGGCCAGTAGGCCAACCATGGCCCAGCCAGCGGCAGAGGCCGCAATGGCAGGGGCAATCCATCCGAAAATCGGGTAAAGGCCAAAGGCAAGCGCCGCGTTGATGATCATTGCCACCAAAGCATAGTGGAACGGAGACCGCGTATTCTCGCGCGCGAAATACAGCGGTTGCAGTAGCTTCTGCAGCATGAATGCGGGCAGGCCGATGCCATAGATCGCAACGGCCAAGGCTGTCGCGGCTGTGTCTTCAGCGGTGAACTGGCCTCGCTGGAACAGGACTGAGACCAGCGGGTTCGGGATGATCAGGAAGGCTACGGTCGAGGGTAGGGTGAGCAGCAACATGAACTCTCCGGCCCGCGAAAACGCATTGCGCGCGCCCGCTTTGTCATCCGCGCGCAAGCGGCGAGACAGGTCGGGCAGCAGAACGATTCCGATGGCGATCCCGACGACGCCCAGAGGCAGCTGATACAGACGATCTGCTGCAAATAACCAGCTGACGGCTTTCTCGGTTTTTGAGGCCACAAGTTGCCCTACGACCAGATTGACCTGCGTCACCCCCATGGCCAAGGCGGCGGGTACAGCGATACGGACCATATTCCGCATCTCGGGCGTCAGGCGTGGCAGACCGAAGCGTATGCGGATACCGGCGCGTTCGGTGGCGACCCAGACCAACGCCAACTGTGCCACACCTGCCAAAGGGATCACGGCGATGAGCCAGCGAATGACCTCGCCCCCGGATATCGCGCCAGCGATCAGGGCGGTGCAGGCGAAGATGTTCAGAAGAACAGGCGCTGCAGCGGCCGCCGCAAATCGCCCGGTTGCGTTCAGAACGCCCGAAAACAGCGCCGCCAGTGACATGAACAGGATGTAGGGGAAGACGACATAGCCATAGTCGACTGCCAAGTCGAAGCGCTCATCGCCGTAGAACCCTTCGGCCGTCAACCAGACAAGACCGGGCATGAATGCCATCGCCAACCCGACCAGGGCCAATACCGCGGCGACCAACAGGTTGAAAGCGTCTTGCGCGAACCCTTGCGCGTTCTCTCCGCCCTCTAGCCGCTTGGAAAACATCGGCACGAAAGCTGCGTTGAATGCGCCTTCGGCAAAGAAGCGGCGGAACATGTTGGGCAGACGGAAAGCCGCGACGAAGGCGTCCATCACCGGGCCGGGGCCGATGAACGCGGTCAGCAGGATTTCACGCAGAAAGCCCAGAATGCGGCTGGCCAACGTCCAGAAACCGACCGTGAAAAAGCCGGAAAACAGCCGGATCTGTTTCATGAGGCCGCGCGCTCGGCGCCCTCGGTAATGGCTTTGCGTAGTTTGGTCTCAAGCCCGCGCTGTTTGCTTTCCGAGTGGTATTTCAGCCCGAACATGTCCTTGACGTAGAATGTATCCACCACCTGCTCGCCATAGGTCGCGATCACGGCGTTGGCGATATAGACATTGGCAGCCGCCAGAGTGCGCGTCAGGTCATAAAGCAAGCCGGGGCGGTCGCGGGTATCGACCTCGATGATCGTGTAGATCTCGGACCCGTCATTGTCGAAGGTGATATGGGTCGGCACGTTGAAAGCGCGTTCGCGTTTCTTGATCTTGTCGCGCGATTTCAGCGCGTCGCGGGCCACGACCTCGCCTTTCAGCGTTTTGTGAATCATCTGGGTCAGACGCGGCAGACGGCTGGCTTCGAACGGGTGGCCTTCGGCATCCTGTATCCAGAACGCATCCGTGACATAGCCATCCTTGGTGGTGTAGCTTCGGGCATCCACGACGTTGGCACCGACCAAGGCCAAGGCCCCCGCGATCCGCGCAAAGATACCGGGGTGATCACCCATGGCAAAGCAGGCGCGGGTGGCGTCTCGATCCTCGTCCGGGTGCAGGCGGATTTCCATCGCGCCGGGATCGCCGCTGTGTTCCAGCGCCCGTAGCATCTCGGCAAATTCCACATGGGTCGAGACGTTCAGGCCCTGCCAGTACGGAGCATAGTGCCGCCCGGTTTCCGTCTTCAGATCGGCCTTGGACCATTCGGCCAGTTCTGCGCGCAGAAGTTTCTTGGCCTCGGCCCCGCGATTGGCACGGTTCAGATCCTCCATGCCCGTTTCCAAGGCACGTTTGGTTTCCGCATGCAGCGCGCGCAGCAACGTTGCTTTCCAGTTGTTCCACGTATTGGGCCCGACACCGCGAATGTCACAGACGGTCAGCACGGTCAGCAGATCCAGCCGTTTGACCGTTTGCACAGCCTTGGCAAAATCCCGTACGGTCCGAGGGTCCGAGATATCGCGTTTCTGCGCCATGTCCGACATCAGCAGGTGATAGCGCACGAGCCATTCGACGGTTTCGGCGTCGGATTTGTTTAGCCCCAGCCTGGGTGCCACTTTCCGCGCGATTTGTGCCCCGAGGATCGAGTGATCTTCAGGCCGGCCCTTGGCGATATCGTGCAACAGCAGCGCAACATAGAGGACCTTGCGGTTTACGCCCCCTTCAAGGATCGAGGACGCCAGTGGCAGCGATTCAACCAGCTCTCCGCGTTCGATCTGGGCGAGGTTGACGATGCACTGGATGATATGCTCGTCCACCGTGTAGCTGTGATACATATTGAACTGCATCATTGCTACGATGGGTTCGAACTCGGGTATGAAGGCTGATAGAACCCCAAGTTCGTTCATCCGGCGCAGGGCGCGTTCCGGATTGCCGTGTTTCAGCATCAGGTCGAGGAAGATACGCTGGGCTTCTTTGTCGTTGCGCATATCGTCGTCGATCAGGTGCAGATTGGCCGTGACCAGCCGCATTGCGTCAGGGTGAATCAGCATGCCCGTGCGCAGGCCTTCCTCGAACAGGCGCAACATGTTCAGCTTGTCGGTCAGGAATGTATCCGGATCGGCAATGTCCAGACGACCATGAACCATGCTGTACCCGGCTTTGACCCGAGGGCGGCGGCGGAAAATCCGCTCCAGCAGCGGGGCGCCTTTCATATGCAGGGCTTCCAGCTTGGTCAGGAAGATCCGAGTCAACTCCCCAACGCTGGTAGCATGGCGGAAATAACGCTGCATGAACACTTCGACGGCCCGCCGCCCGGCCCGGTCTTCATAGCCCATACGCGCCGCAACCTCGACCTGCATGTCGAAGGTCAGCTGCTCGGTCGGGCGCCCCGTGACCAGATGCAGGTGCGAGCGTACGGCCCAGAGGAAGTTTTCGGCCTCGGCAAAGGTCTTGAATTCATCCGGTGTGAACAGGCCCAGCGGGACCAGCTCGGCCACGTCTTGTACGCCGTAGATGTATTTCGCGATCCAGTAGAGCGACTGCAGATCGCGCAGCCCGCCTTTGCCCTCTTTCACATTGGGTTCGACTACGTAGCGCTGGCCCTGTTTCAAGTGGCGCTCGTCGCGCTCCTGAAGCTTGGCCTCGATGAACTCGCGCTCGGTACCTTTGAAGAGATCGGCCTTGAGGCGTTGGTCCAGTTCCTTGGCGAGATTCGTATCACCAGCCAGGTAGCGCTGCTCCAGCATCGCGGTGCGGATGGTGAAATCTTCGGTCCCCAAACGCAGGCAATCTTTGATCGTGCGTGAGGAATGGCCGACCTTCAGGCGCAGATCCCACAGGATATAGAGCATGGATTCAATCACACTCTCGGCCCAGGCGGTGATCTTGTACGGCGTCAGGAACAGCAGATCGACATCCGACGCGGGTGCCATCTCACCGCGCCCATAACCGCCGACCGCCAGAACAGCGATGCGTTCCCCCTGCGTCGGGGTGGCCAGAGGGTGCAGATTCTCGCTGGCGACCCGCATCGCGGTACCGACCAGACAATCCGTGAGGTAGGTATAGGACCGGGTTAGAGGGCGCGCGTCGAATGGGTGGGCGGCAAAGGCCTCGGCAATGGCAGCGCGCCCGGACTTTTGCGCCTCACGCAGAATGCGCACGGTTTCGGCGCGCAGCGCGGAATTGTCAGTACCTGCCTCGAACGCTGCAGCAAGCTGAGCGTCAACGCGGGCGCCGTCGAAAATATCCTCAGGCGGGCAGATAAGTGAGTTTTCAGGCACTGCGGTCAGGTGAGGCTGGTCAGAAACCGGCCCCTGAGAAGCTTTGAGGGGCAGGGTCAATCACAACCACCTGTTTGTTCTGGATCGTGGCAACCGCCAGACCGCGTTCATTGGTACCGTCCGAGCGCAGGCGGAAGATGCCGCCAACACCCTGGAAACCGGCGCTCTGAGTCAGCGCTGCCCCGGTCAGAGCATTCGATTTGCCTTGGCTGACAAGCGCCCCGATGGCAGCGATCCCGTCATAGGCCAGCCCGCTGATCGGATGAGGCGCTTCGCCATAGGTCGCATTGTAGCGTTGACGATAGGCCTGCGCTTTTGCGGGATCAGGCAGGGCAAACCAACCGCCTTGAACACCGGGCAATTCCAACGTTTGGGCCGGAATGTCCCACCGCGTCAGACCGATATACTGGGAGGTCGACGGCGAAACCCCCGCTTCAGGTAGAAGCTGCGAGAACAAAGGCAGCGCCCCTGCGGTGGTTGCAGTCAGGAAGACCGAGTCCGCCCCCGTCGAATCCATGGCGGATTTGATGTTGGGCACCGCGTTGATCACGCCCTGCTGCGACCGGTCGTAACCGACGCTGCCAGCATTGTTCATACTGCTGCTGGCGAGCGCATTGGCAATGGCCGAGCGGCCAGCCTCTCCGGCGGCGTCATTGCTGTGTACGATGATTGCTCCTGTCTTGCCCTGTCTTCCGCCATAATTGGCCAATCGATTGGCCGTGTTCTGGAATGTCGGCCCCAGCACAAAGACATTTCCACCCGCGATGCTTGTGTTGTTTGAGAAGGACAGAACGTTGACGTTGTTGTTCAGCACCGCAAGACCGGCCGCGTTGGCGGCCTGTGCGTAGACCGGTCCGATGATGATCTTGGCCCCATCCGCCACAGCCTGTTGCGCCACGCCCGAGGCCGTACCGGCATTGCCCGCCGTATCATAGACACGCAGGTCAATCGTAACGTTCGGCAGGTCCGACATCGCCAGACGTGCTGCATTTTCAAGGCTTTGCGCCAGCGCCGCGTCGCCCGACTGGCCTGATCCGCGCGGAACCAGAAGCGCAACGGGCACCGGTTCCGAGGTGTTGATCGAGGGGCCTCCGCCGACGCCAGTGGTTTCACATGCGGCCAGAAAAACGGCGGTAGTCAGGGCAATTGTGGTTTTGGCCAACTTGCTTACGGACTTGCAAACGGTAAACATCTAAAAGAAAACTCCCTGATCCGGCGGCTTGCGACGCTGCTGTTCTATCGAGCCGCGATAATAAACGTCACGCTGTGAGGGTCCAGCTTTGAATTTCCAAAACATAAGTTTGGCTGCTGGCCTGTATTTTGTTGCCACTCCGATCGGTACGGCGCGCGATATTACGCTCAGAGCGTTGGATGTGCTGGCTTCGGCCGACATGATCGCCGCAGAAGACACCCGCAGCCTGCGCCGGTTGATGGAAATCCACGGTATCCCCTTGGGCGGGCGGCGCATTCAGGCGTATCACGACCACAGTGGAGCAGGCGCACGCGGCAAGATCATGGATGCTTTGGCTGCAGGGCAATCCGTTGCCTATGCGTCCGAGGCCGGTATGCCGCTGATCGCCGATCCGGGCTACGATTTAGGGCGGCAGGCGGCCGAGGCCGGGCACACCGTCACTTGCGCTCCGGGTCCGTCCGCCGCGCTGACGGCGCTGACGCTGGCGGGTCTACCAACGGATGCGTTCTTTTTTGCGGGCTTTTTACCGAATGCGTCTGGCGCTCGTCGCAGCCGAATCGAGGCGTTGCGGGATATTCCCGGAACACTGGTGTTCTACGAATCACCCAAGCGCGTCGCTGGATGCTTGTCCGATCTGTCCGACATCCTCGGCTCCGACCGGCAGGCGGCTTTGTGCCGCGAACTGACGAAGAAGTTCGAGGAAGTTCGACGTGGCTCTTTGCAAGACCTGGCAGAGGCCTACCGAGACCAAACCCCCAAGGGTGAGGTCGTTCTGCTCGTGGATCGCAGCCATTCGCCAAGCGTTAACGAATCTGACGTAGAAGAGGCATTGAAACAGGCCTTGCAAACCCATTCGGTTCGGGATGCGGCGGATTTGGTGTCAAAGATGTATGAACTTCCCAGACGTCCCATTTACCAGCAGGCTCTCAAACTGGGAAAGGGATGACATGACGCAGCGTGCGGTGCGGGGGTCGGTATCTTATCATGCGGGGCAATCTGCGGAATTGCGGGTTGCAGCCGATTACGAACGCCGCGGATTCTCGATCGCTCACAGACGCTGGCGCGGTGCCGGGGGTGAGATTGACCTGATTGCGCGGGGTGACGAAGGGCTCGTTTTCATTGAGGTCAAGAAAAGCACCAGTTTCGACAGGGCTGCGGCTCGGATCACCCCACGGCAGACCCAGCGTATCTGCGCATCAGCGGCGCAGTTTCTTGAAAATGAACCCGGCGGGCAATTGACGAATGTTCGGTTCGACGCGGCGCTGGTCGATGGCACGGGCGCTGTTCAAATCATCGAAAACGCCTTCGGACCGGCCTAAGCCCCATTGAACCCCTCGGCCTGCTGCGCCATGTATCTGGCGTGAAGTTGAGGGACATGCCATGAAAATCGCCTTTCAAATGGACCCGATCGGGGCCGTGGATATCAACGCCGACAGCTCTTTCCGCCTTGCGGAAGAGGCGCAGACCCGCGGGCATGAGCTGTTCTTCTACGGGCCGGATCAATTGGCCTATCAGGAGGGGCGGATCACCGCGCGGGGACAAGACATGCAGGTTCAGCGCGTTGCCGGAGACCCCGCGGTCCTCGGTCCCGAGCGTGAAGTTGATCTGGCTGAGTTTGACGTGGTGTGGCTACGTCAGGACCCGCCGTTCGACATGCATTACATCACCTCGACGCATCTGCTGGATCGGTTGAAGGGGCAAACTTTGGTGGTCAATGACCCGTTTTGGGTACGCAATTATCCCGAAAAACTGCTGGTTCTGGATTTCCCCGAATTGACCCCTCCGACCACAATTGCGCGGGACATGCAGACCATCAAGGCATTCAAGGACAAGCATCAGGACATCATCCTGAAACCTCTCTATGGAAATGGAGGGGCTGGGGTGTTCCGGTTGGATGCCAATGACCGCAACCTGACCTCGCTGTATGAGCTGTTCACCGGATTCTCGCGCGAGCCGTTGATCGTTCAGAAATTCCTGCCTGATGTGAAGAACGGCGACAAACGCGTGATTCTCGTGGATGGAGAGCCGGTGGGTGCCATCAACCGCGTCCCGGCCGAAGGTGAGACGCGTTCCAATATGCATGTTGGCGGGCGACCCGAAAAGATCGGTTTGACCGAGCGGGATCTCGAAATCTGCGCGGCCATCGGCCCTCTGCTCAAAGAAAAAGGCCAGATCTTTGTCGGGATCGATGTGATCGGAGACTACCTGACCGAGATCAACGTCACCTCCCCCACCGGCATTCAAGAGCTTGAGCGGTTCAACGGTGAGAACATCGCCGAAAAGATCTGGCAGGCGATCGAGGCCAAGGTTTAAGCGCAACAGGTGTGCGGCAGCGCTTAGGTGTTCGATGCGGTCCGTTCATTGGAATGGGCGGTCGCACTGAAGGTTGAGTTCCTCGCGTGAACATGGCGCAAGCGGTAGGCTGCCGGGCTTGCCCAGGACGGCGGGTAGGATCGGGTCCGCCGTAGTTTGTACCCCAATCGGCTTCGCAACAGACTAAGGGCGAACATCTATGCCATGACCCGTGCGCTGATCCGAAAACTCAGCGCCTCAGCTACATGAGGGCGGCGAATATCAGGGGAGCCATCCAGGTCGGCTATGGTGCGCGCGACCCGTAGGATGCGGTGAAAGGCGCGCGCCGACAGGCCGAACCGGTCGGCAGCCTTGAGCAGCAGCTCTTTGCCCTCGGCATCTGGGGCGGCAACCTCTTCCAACAATTTACCTTCGATATCAGCATTCTGGCGTACGCCCTCGTGACCTTCGAACCGATCGGCTTGAACGGCGCGGGCCTGCTCAACACGCGCGGCCACGGTGGCCGAACTGTCGCCAGACGGCGGCAGATCAAGGTCGGTAAACGCTACCGGAGGCACTTCGATGCGCATATCGAACCTGTCCATCAAAGGGCCGGAGATGCGGTTCAGGTAGTCTTCGCCGCACCCTGGTGCTCGGGAACAAGCGCGGGACGGATCGGTCAGGTACCCGCATTTGCAGGGGTTGGCTGCCGCGACCAGCATGAAACGGCAGGGGTATTTCACATGGGCGTTGGCGCGGGCGACCATGACCTCTCCGGTTTCGATTGGTTGCCGCAGGGTTTCCAAAACGGTGCGGGGGAACTCGGGGAACTCATCCATGAACAGGACCCCGTTGTGGGCCAAAGAGATTTCTCCGGGTTTTGCACCGCGTCCCCCTCCGACAATCGCCGCCATCGAGGCGGTGTGGTGTGGTTCGCGAAAGGGCCGCGTCCGGTTGATGCCGCCTTCGTCCAATAATCCGCAGAGGGATTGGATCATCGACGTTTCCAGCGACTCGACCGGGGTCAAAGGTGGCAGGATGCCGGGCAGGCGCGCCGCGAGCATGGATTTGCCCGATCCCGGCGTGCCGATCATGATCAGGTGGTGCCGTCCCGCCGCAGCGATCTCAAGCGCGCGTTTGGCGCGTTCCTGTCCTTTGACGTCGCGCAGGTCGCGGGTGTTGGAGGACAGGCTAACCTCGCCCGGTGTGGCCGCTGCCAATGGGGCCTGGCCCGAGAAATGGCGCACCACGTCACCCAGCGAACCGGCTCCGATGACCTGAGTGGCGTCCACCCATGCAGCCTCGGCGCTTGAGGCGCGGGGGCAGAGCAGGGCGCGATCCTCGGCCGCTGCTGTCATCGCGGCGGGCAAAGCGCCTACGACCGGAACCAGCGACCCGTCCAAGGATAGTTCGCCTAACGCAACAGTGCCCTCGGCCGCGTCTGCTGGGATGATCTCCAAAGCGGACAGGAGGGCGACGGCGATGGGAAGGTCGAAATGGCTGCCCTCTTTGGGCAGGTCAGCGGGGGACAGGTTGATGGTGATCCGCTTTGACGGCAAGGCGATGGCCATGGCACCAAGCGCGCTGCGCACTCGATCTCGGGCCTCGGACACTGCTTTGTCCGGCAGGCCGACGATGGAAAAGGCGGGTAGGCCCGGAGAGACGGCGCATTGCACCTCGACCGGGCGGGCATCAACCCCTTGAAACGCAACCGTATGAGCGCGGGCGACCATGGCAATCCTGTTCTTGGTTAACAGGACGTTGCTGCCATGGCGGCGGTTTAGGAATGGTTAACGGCTGTGCGCATTGCGGTGAATTTGGGCCAAGCGTCTGGATCGGCGACTGTTTTGTCGCGGCAGAACGTGTTGCAGAAGCCCCAGCGCTGGCCGTCGAGGTCGAGGAAATCGGTGACCGGATCGCCGGAATACGGGCAGCGCGCGTTGACTGAGGGGCCTTCGTCGGCGGGTCGTGCCTCGGACGGTTCGCCAACTGGCCAGTGGGCCGAAGGGAAATATTCCGGGTAGGGGTACGGATTGTATTGAACGGTCAGCCCCATCGCGCGCCATTGTCGAACCGATGTATCCGACAGCAGGCTGAGGCAATAGTTGCGACTTTCGGCTGAGACCGGCAGATCATACCCAATGATCCGAGCCGCGACTGGGGTGTAGTAGACATCAGCCAGCGAGTAGGCACCGAATAACGGCCCTTCTGACGCGCCCGAGATCGCCCGAGCATGCGCCCAAAGCGTCTCAATCCGGGCGAGGTCTTTCAAAGTGTCCAGTGACGGCTGGAAACCTTTCCAAACATGCGCCAACTGCATCGGGCATTCACCGCGCAGTGCGGCAAAACCCGCGACCATTTCGGCGCACAGCCAACGGGCCGTTGCGCGCGCGGCTGGGTCTGATGGCCAAAGGCCAGCTGCGGGGTGCCGTTCAGCCAATGTCTCCGCCATCGCGAGGCTTTCGCCCACAACCGTACCATCGGGCAGACGCAAAGCAGGGACCAGACGGGCCGGGGCAAGGGATTCCATATCCGCGGCCATGGTGTCGGAATAGAGGCCAACCAAGTGGCTGCGATAGGGCAGGCTGAACTTCTCGAGCATCAACCAGCCGCGCATGGACCAGCTGGAAAACAGGCGGTCACCGATAAAGAGATCATAGGTCATGATCAAAGGATGACGGAGCCGGAAGCGCTCGTAAATCAGTGATTTGTGACCCGTCGGATCACGGAAGATGATTGATGGCGCCGACGGACCATTCGCCCGCGTTATAGGCGATCTGGGTAACCGATAGGTTGTCGATCCGGTGTGAAAACGCTTGTTGCGCCTCAATATTCAAAGCGCGCTGTACTTGCGTCAGGATCACTCCGAAATGGGCAACAATGACGAGATCCGCGCCCGCATGTACGGCCATCAGCGTATCCACGGTTTTGTCGACCCGCGCACGGACGTCGTTCCAGCTTTCTCCGTTCGGAGGGCGCACTTCGCCGGGATTGTCCCAATAGGCAAAGGCAAGTTCGGGGTCTTCGGCTTCGATTTCGGCGAAACCGCGCAGCTCCCATGTGCCGAAGTTGATCTCGCGCAGGTCAGGATGGTGGGGCAGGCGCAGGCGCTGGCCTTGGATCGCCGTTGCCGTATCCGCCGCGCGCGACAGGTCGGATGAGACAACAACCGCGTCCGCCGGGATGTGATCATGCAACCGCTGCAGCGCGGCCTGATCGCTCAGATCGGCGGGCAGATCGGACCAGCCGACCATCGTTTTGGCATGGGTAGGACCGTGGCGGACCAGGTGCAGACGCGTCATGGCAAGTGTCCCTTCAAGACCATCGGCAGCCCCGCCGTGACCTGAACCACCAGGGCGGCCTGTGCCGCCAGCGCGATGTTCAACCGACCCTGTGCCTCACGGAACCGGCGGGCGAGGGCGTTTTCAGGCACGATGCCGTGACCGACTTCATTCGAGACGATCACAAGCTGCGCGGGGCAGCCGCGCAGCGCGCTCAGCAGTTGGGATTGGGCCTGATCCAGATCGTTCTCGGCCAGCAGGTGATTGGTCAGCCACATCGTGGCGCAATCAATCAGACAGGCTTGGTCGGGGCTCAGTTCCGCCAAAACTGGGGCAAGGTCCAGCGGTGCCTCGATGGTTTCCCAGCCGGACCCGCGTTGTTCGATGTGGCGATCGACCTTTTGCTGCATCTCGCCATCAAACACTTGTGATGTCGCAAGATAGATCCGGCTTTTCCCAGAGGATACAACCAGTTGTTCGGCATAGGCCGACTTACCTGATGCAGCCCCACCCAGCACAAAGGTTAAATTGGCGGTCACAATTCTTACCTTTCTGGTGATCCACTTGGTGATGATCTGCGTATCGACCCTAAGTCGGCAAGGCAAGCCCGGCTGATGCCTGCAAAAAGGGAGAGTTTCATGGCACTGGACAACGCATCCGATTTCTCGATGTCCCGCAAAGCGATGAAGGCCGAACTGCTGGACGCGGAAACCGAATTGCAACTGGCCTATGCGTGGCGTGACAACCGCGACGAACAAGCACTGCACCGACTGATCACCGCCTATATGCGCCTAGCTATTTCGATGGCGGCCAAGTTCAAGCGCTACGGCGCTCCGATGAATGATCTGATCCAAGAGGCCGGACTTGGATTGATGAAAGCCGCCGACAAGTTTGACCCGGATCGCGGTGTGCGCTTCTCGACCTACGCAGTGTGGTGGATCAAGGCCAGCATTCAGGACTATGTGATGCGCAACTGGTCGATGGTGCGGACCGGTTCGACCTCATCCCAGAAATCTCTGTTCTTCAACATGCGCCGCGTTCAGGCCCGGTTGGAACGTGAAGCCGCCACCGAGGGGCAGGAACTGGATCGGCATCAGCTGCACCAGATGATTGCTACGGAAATCGGTGTGCCCTTGCGCGATGTCGAGATGATGGAAGGGCGTCTGTCCGGCTCGGATTTTTCGCTCAACGCGGTGCAGTCAGCGGATGAAGATGGGCGCGAGTGGATTGATGCGCTGGAAGATGATCGTGAGCAGGCCGCCGAGGCGGTCGAACATCGCCACGACACCGAGCAGCTGCGCGAATGGTTGCTGATGGCGATGCAATCCCTCAATGACCGCGAAAGATTTATCGTGCGTGAACGCAAGCTGCGCGAACCGGCCCGAACCCTTGAAAGCTTGGGGAATGAGCTGGGTCTATCGAAGGAACGTGTACGCCAGCTCGAGGCTGCAGCCTTCACCAAGATGCGCAAGAACCTTGAAGCCCAATCGCGTGAGGTGCAACACTTCATCGCATGACAAGATTTGCGATTCTGTTGTGTGCGCTGGCGTTTACAGTCAGCGCTTTGCGCCCGGTCCAGGCCGGTGAGTTGATCCCCGATGATGTCCTGGCAGCCATGCAGGACGCAGATGTGGTGATCCTTGGTGAAATCCACGACAATCCGCGTCACCACCTTGTGCAGACCGAGGCATTGGGAGCGATTTCTCCGTCGGCTGTGGTGTGGGAAATGGTAACCGAAGAAGGCGCGCAGCGTCTGGCGCAGACCGCCGCCTCCAACCCTGAAGAATTGTCACGGATCCTGCGCTGGGCGGAATCGGGTTGGCCTCCTTTGAGCATGTACTACCCAGTCTTTCAGGCGTCGGACGCGCCGGTCTATGGCGCCATGGTTCCACGCACAGCCGCGCGCGCCGCTATGGAAAAGGGTGCCGCCACTGCCCTTGGTGCAGACGCCGCGCGCTATGGCCTGACTGTTCCGCTGTCGCCAGAAGATCAAGCCGCGCGCGAGGCAGATCAACTGGCTGCCCATTGCGATGCCCTGCCCGTTGAGATGTTGCCTCAGATGGTCTCGATCCAACGCCTGCGTGACGCCGTACTGACCCGCGCAATCCTGCGCGCGGAGGAGGAAACCGGTGGTCCGATTGCCGTGATCACCGGCAATGGCCATGCTAGGACTGACCGGGGCATCCCGACCTTTCTGTCACGCCTGAAGCCGGGGCTGAAGGTCTTTGTGCTAGGCCAGTCCGAAGGCGGCGTGATCGACGGGTCCTTTGATGCGGTGATCGACAGCCCGGAAATAGAGCGTGAAGACCCCTGCAAAGCGTTTGAGACGCAGAATTAACCGCTGGAACTACCCGGTGGCCTTGCCTAATGTCGGGACCGACCGGGACGGGAAGGGCTAAACATGCTGTCATCCAAACGCATTCTGCTGATCATCGGCGGTGGCATTGCGGCCTATAAGTCGCTGGACTTGATCCGACGGCTGCAAGAGCGCGGCGCTCAAGTCACTCCCGTTTTGACCCGTGCCGCCGAGGAATTCGTGACGCCGCTGTCGGTCTCTGCACTTGCAGGTCAGAAAGCCTATCTTGATCTCTTCGACCTGACCGATGAGGCCGAGATGGGGCATATCCAGCTGTCACGCTCGGCTGACCTGATCGTGGTTGCCCCAGCTACGGCGGATATGATGGGCAAGATGGCGGCAGGATTGGCCAACGATCTGGCCTCGACCCTGCTGATGGCCACTGACACGCCTGTTCTATGTGCGCCCGCCATGAATGTTCGCATGTGGGATCACCCGGCGACCCAGCGCAGTCTAAAACAGTTGCAGCAGGACGGCATCCGCTTTGTAGGACCCAACGAGGGCGACATGGCCTGTGGCGAATATGGCCCGGGCCGGATGTCCGAACCGCTAGAGATCGTTGCTGCGGTCGAGGCGCAACTGGCCGATGGGCCGTTGATGGGAAAACGTATCCTTGTGACCTCCGGCCCGACGCATGAACCGATTGATCCGGTGCGCTACATTGCCAACCGCTCATCCGGGGCGCAGGGGACTGCCGTTGCCCGCGCCTTGGCGGCGCTTGGGGCTGAGGTGGTTTTTGTCACTGGTCCCGCCGACGTTCCTCCGCCCCAAGGCGTGCAGGTCGTGCAAGTTGAGACAGCACAGCAGATGTCTGACGCAGTGGATGCGGCACTCCCTGTGAATGCAGGTGTGTTTGCCGCCGCAGTCGCCGACTGGAAAGTGGCCACCGCCTCGGATCGCAAACTGAAGAAAAGCCGCGATGGTTTGCCCTCGCTGGAGTTCGCCGAGAATCCCGACATCCTGAAACGTGTCTCGCAGATGGGTGCGGGTCGCCCTGATCTGGTTGTGGGCTTTGCGGCGGAAACCAACGATGTGATTGACAACGCGACGGCAAAGCGCGCCCGTAAGGGATGCGACTGGATCGTGGCAAACGACGTCAGCCCGGCGACCGGCATCATGGGGGGCTCGGAAAATGCGGTCGTCCTGATTTCGGATCAAGGGGCCGAGAGCTGGCCGCGCATGGGCAAAGACATGGTCGCCGCGCGTCTGGCACAAAAGATTGCCGACGCGCTGGCCGGATAAGACAGAAGGAATACAGATGGTAGCTATCCGCGTGATCCGGGAAGAAGGGGCAGATGCTGCCGTTCCCCTGCCTTCATATGAGACCTCAGGCGCGGCCGGGGCCGATGTGCGCGCCAACCTGCCCGAAGGCGAGTCGATTTTCCTGGAGCCGGGGCAGCGCGCCCTTGTCCCCACCGGCCTGCGAATCGAGATCCCGGCGGGCTATGAGGTGCAGGTCCGCCCGCGCTCCGGGCTGGCATTGAAGCACGGCATCACCCTGCCCAACACGCCGGGGACTATCGACAGTGACTATCGCGGCCCGCTGGGTGTGATCGTTATGAACGCCGGGCAAGACCGGTTCGAGGTCACCCACGGAGAACGTATCGCGCAGCTGATCGTCGCGCCTGTCGTGCAGGCCACATTCGAACTGACCGAAACCCTTGGCGAGACCGAGCGTGGCGCTGGCGGGTTCGGCTCAACCGGGCGCGGCTGATGCTGCTGGTTCTGGTCCTTGCCGCGGGTCTGTGGGGCGTCGGCTATATCGCGGGCGTGTCCCGGACGGCGCGTGTGACCTCAGTCAGTGTGCTTATGGTCGGGGTGATCCTGTCGCATCTGGTTTTGCCGAGCGGCCATCCCTTGCGCGAAGCAACCGGAGGATCGGCGGCGCTGTGGCTGATGCTGGCCGGGGCGGCCGCTCTGGTCATGGTCTATGGCAAGGGGCTGAAAGCGCTGCGAAACCGGGCGCAGCCCGAAGCGGATCAGGCCGAGGTCAAACCCTCGGACCGGTTCACTGAGACAGAGCTAGACCGCTATGCCCGCCACATCGTTCTGCGCGAACTGGGTGGACCGGGGCAGAAACGGTTGAAAAAGGCGCGCGTGCTGGTGATTGGGGCCGGGGGTCTCGGCGCTCCTGCCTTGCAGTATCTGGCGGCAGCGGGTGTTGGCACGATAGGGGTGATCGACGACGACGTGGTCGAAAACGCCAATCTCCAGCGTCAGGTCATCCACCGCGATGCCGATATCGGAATGCCCAAAGTGTTTTCGGCCAAGCAAGCGATGGAGGCACAGAACCCCAACGTCACTGTCCTGCCCTACAATCGTCGTCTGAGCGATGATATCGCGAACGACCTTTTGGGCGACTTCGACCTGATCCTAGATGGCACCGACAATTTCGAAACCCGCTATCTGGCCAATCGCAAGGCCGTTGCGTTGGGCAAACCGCTGATCTCGGGTGCGTTGTCTCAATGGGAAGGACAGCTGAGCGTCTTCGATCCGGCCAATGATGCCCCCTGCTACCAGTGTATTTTCTCCGAAGCCCCCGCAGCCGGTCTGGCCCCATCCTGTTCCGAGGCGGGCGTGATCGGCCCCTTACCGGGCGTGGTTGGGTCCATGATGGCGGTTGAGGCGATCAAGGTGATCACCGGGGCCGGCCAAGCGCTGCGCGGCGAAATGCTGATCTACGACGCGCTTTATGGTGAAAGCCGAAAGATCACCCTCTCCAAGCGCTCTGACTGCCCGATTTGCGGCGCGGGTGGTGAATAAACGCCGTGTTGCTCTGGATCATCTGACCGGCCCTTCCTAGGTTGTGGCCAAAGGAGATCTGAATGACCAACCCGATCCTGTCCGACTGGACCACCCCGTTCGAAATCGCCCCTTTTGCCAAGATTCCGGATGATGATTTCGCCCCCGCTTTGGATGAGGCGCTGCAGGCGCATAACGCGCAGATTGACGAAATCGCCGCAAACGCTGAGGCCCCGAGTTTCGCCAACACGATCGAAGCGCTTGAGGCGGCGGGTGAGCAACTGGACAAAGTGCTGTCGGTTTTCTTTACAGTTGCGGGTGCGGACAGCAATCCGAAACGTGAAGAGCTACAGCGGGAATTCTCGCCACAGCTGGCGGCGCATTTTTCGGGGATATCCTCGAACAAGGCGCTGTTCAAACGTGTGGCGGACCTGTGGGCGCGGCGCGATGATCTGGGCCTAAGTGACGAACAGGCGCGCGTGCTGATGCTGTCTCATCGCGGTTTTGTCCGAGCCGGCGCCGCGTTGGAGGGCGAGAAGGACGTCCGGATGCAAGAGATCAAAGCGCGGCTGGCGTCACTGGGAACATCCTTCACTCAGAACCTGCTGGCGGATGAGCGCGACTGGTTCATGGACCTGTCCGAGGATGACCTGAAGGGCCTGCCGGATTTCGTTGTCGATGCCGCACGCGCGGCGGGTCAGGAAAAGGGCGCTGTTGGTCCAGTAGTCACCCTGTCCCGGTCGATCATTGTGCCGTTCCTTCAGTTCTCCCCTCGTCGCGACCTGCGGGAAAAAGCCTATCGCGCCTGGACCGCGCGCGGCGCAAACGGTGGTGAGACCGACAACCGCGACATCGCAGCCGAAATCCTTAGCCTGCGCGAGGAACGCGCCAAGCTGTTGGGCTATGACAGCTTTGCCGACTACAAGCTGGAAACCGAAATGGCCCGCTCGCCTGACCGCGTCCGCGACCTGCTGATGCAAGTGTGGGAGCCTGCGAAGGCGCGCGCCGACGCAGATGCCGAAGTTCTGACGGCGATGATGCAGGAGGATGGCGTGAACGGCCCTCTGGCGGCGTGGGATTGGCGCTACTACGCCGAGAAACGCCGCAAGGCTGAGCATGATCTGGATGAGGCCGCACTGAAGCCCTACCTGCAACTGGACCGGATGATCGAGGCCTCGTTCGCCTGCGCCAACCGTCTGTTCGGGTTGGAGTTCAAACCGCTGGACGTGCCGCTCTACCACCCGGATTGCCGGGCGTGGGAGGTGACGCGAGACGGCAAGCACGTCGCAGTCTTCATTGGTGACTATTTCGCGCGCGGGTCCAAACGGTCGGGCGCGTGGTGCAGCGCGATGCGGGGGCAGGCGAAATTCCCCAAGGAGCAGGCTCCGGTCGTGATCAACGTGTGCAACTTCGCCAAAGGCGATCCGGCGCTGTTGTCCTATGACGACGCGCGCACTTTGTTCCATGAGTTCGGGCATGCCCTGCATCAGATGCTTTCGAATGTGACCTATGAAAGCATCTCGGGCACGTCCGTGGCGCGCGACTTTGTCGAACTGCCAAGCCAGCTTTACGAACATTGGTTGGAGGTCCCCGAGGTTCTGGCCGAGTTTGCCACCCACGCGGACACCGGCGAGGCAATGCCGCAAGAAATGCTCGAGAAAGTGCTGAAAGCTGCGAATTTCGATCAGGGGTTCCAGACGGTGGAATATGTCGCCTCGGCCTTGGTTGACTTGGCTTTCCATGAAGGCGCGGCCCCGGCGGACCCGATGGCGAAACAGGCCGAGGTCCTGGAAGGCATCGGCATGCCCGCGGCCATCGGCATGCGCCACGCGACCCCGCATTTCGCGCATGTTTTCGCGGGCGATGGCTATAGCTCGGGCTACTACAGCTACATGTGGTCCGAAGTGATGGATGCCGACGCATTCGAGGCCTTTGAAGAGGCCGGAGGGGCATTTGATCCGGAACGCGCCAAAGCTCTGGAAGACAATATCCTGTCCACTGGCGGCTCGCGCGAGGCTGAGGAGCTGTATCTGGCCTTCCGGGGCCGGATGCCAGGTGTCGAAGCCTTGCTGAAAGGGCGCGGCCTGATCGCAGCTTAAACCGTTCTCTTCCAGCCCTTGGATCGAGGGATCAATACCCCAGCTGGCGATCCACCAGATGCACGAACGGCTCGCCAGCTTCCCCGCGCCGGATATTCTCGACGATCACCTGCGCCGCTGTGACCGGCCTAGTTTCCGAGGCGATATGCGGCGTCACCGTTACGTTCGGATGCGCCCAGTAGGGATGATCGGCGGGCAGAGGCTCAACCCGGAACACATCCAGCGTGGCATGTCCGATCTGGCCTGAGTTCAACGCCTGCAATAGCGCGTCATCGTCTATCAGAGGCCCACGTCCCGGATTGATGATCCGCGCGCCTTTGGGCATCAACGCAAGGGTTTCGGCGTTCAGTGTGTTCTCGGTCGCCGGTGTATCAGGCAGCAAGAGGACGGTGATCTCGGCCTTTGACAGAGCCTCTCGCAACCCGTCTTCGCCGCTCAGGCAGGTTACTCCGGGGACGTCTTTGGGGGTGCGGCTCCATCCGGTGACGTTGAAATTCAATGCGGCTACCGCTTGCGCAGCCTCCTGCCCCAATGCGCCAAGGCCGAGAATGCAGACCTGACGTTCGTTCGCCAATGGCGGTGCGTCGGGCGTCCACACACCATCTTGCACTTTGATGTGCTGGTCCATCCCCAGATGATAGCGCAGCACATGCCCTGCGACCCATTCGGTCATGCCTTGGGTTAAACCGTGATCGACCATCCGCGCCAGTGGGACAGTCAGCGTTTCGTTCCCTGCGATCTTCTCGACTCCGGCCCAGAGGCTCAGAACCGCTTTCAGCCGCGTGTAGGGTGTGAAATCCAGCAGCCCGCCGCTTGGGGCATAGACGATATAGTCCACCGCATCCTCGGGGAACTCGGTTGCCAGATTGAATGAGACGCTTGCCTTTTGCAGCCCCTCGGTCAGAAGCGGCTGGTACACCGGCCAAAGCTCAGGACGTGCGGAGAACAGGATATTGACAGGCATCGAGGGGCTTTCCGATCAACGGGGGCGGTGGATATGGGCGCTTTGCACGACACCGAAGGCGGCCATCAGAACCAGCATGGCAGAACCGCCGTAGCTGACCATGGGCAGAGGCACCCCGACAACCGGAGCCAGCCCCATCACCATCGACATGTTGACCGCAAAGAACAGGAAGAAGTTCAGCGCGATCCCCATGGTGACCAGCGATGAGAACCTGTCTTTGGTCGACAGCGCCGTGACCATGCAGAAGATCAGGATGAGCGCGTAAAGCAGCAATAGGGTGATGCCACCGACAAAGCCGAACTCTTCCGCCAATGTGGTGAAGATGAAGTCGGTGTGTTTTTCAGGCAGGAAGTTCAGCCGCGATTGCGTGCCCTGCATGAAGCCGCGCCCATTCCATCCACCCGATCCCAAGGCGATCTTGGACTGGGTGATGTGGTAGCCCGCGCCCAGCGGGTCGGTAGACGGGTCAAGAAACGTGTCGATCCGGCGGAACTGGTAGTCTTTCAGCAACTGCCACTCGGTCCCTCGGCTGTTGAAAACGGCCGCAATCAGGCCAACGACCGCGGCGATCACGGCGGCGAAATAGGCCCAGTGAACACCGGCCAGAAACATCAGCCCTCCGCCCGCTGCCAACAGCAGGATCGAGGTCCCAAGGTCCGGCTGCCGCAGCACCATGAAGGTAGGGATCAGGATCAGCACGACAGGGATCAAAACCCAAAGTGGGCGTGAGGTTTTATGCGAGGGCAGCCAGTCATAATAGGCCGCCAGCAGCATCACCAGCGCGACTTTCATTACCTCGGACGGCTGCAAACGCATGAAACCAAGGTCGATCCAGCGCTGTGCGCCCATGCCGATGGTTCCGAACAGCTCCACAAACACCAGCAGGGCGATCGAGGCCAGATAGGCCAGTACCGACATGTTGCGCCAGAACCAGATCGGCACCAGCGCGACGATGAACATCACCGTCAGGCCCAGCCCGAAACGTTCGATCTGAGGCTCGGCCCACGGCATCCAAGAGCCACCCGCCACCGAGTATAGCATCAGGAACCCGGCACTGGCTGTGCTGATCAGCAACAGCGTCAGCGGCCAGTTCATATACAGGAATTTACGGAACCCCGATGGCGTGGATTTGACCGCATATTCAAGATAGCTCATGCGCGGTCCTTCTCGCTGGGGCGCGCTTTGGGGCGGCGATCGCCCTCGAGCCGTTTTTGCTGTTCCTTGATGCGCTCTCGATCTCCGGCCGGGTAGGCCTCGAGCGGGGGCGTGCCGTTGTAAAGCGCCTGAAGCATGATGTCGCGCGCGACCGGGGCCGCCGCTTTGGAGCCACCGCCGCCATGCTCGACGACCACCGCGATGGCGTATTTAGGCTTGTCGTAAGGGGCGAAGCTGACGAACAGCGCATGGTCGCGCCGCTCCCATGGCAGGTCCTCGTTGCGGATCACACCTGCGGCACGTTCCGCTTTGGTGATGTTGCGTACCTGGCTGGTACCGGTTTTACCTGCCATGCGGAGGTCATCGGCGATGATCCGGCTGCGATAGGCCGTGCCGCGCCGGTCGTTTGAGACCGACCACATCGCCTCGCGGATGTAGTTCAGATTGGCCGGGCTGATCTCAAGCGGCTCGCCCGCGCCCGTTGGCTGTTCGACCCCATCAATCGAGCGGACCAGTCGCGGTGTCACGGCCCGCCCCGTGGCAATCCGCGCGGTCATCACGGCCAGCTGCATCGGTGAGGCCAGCATAAATCCTTGCCCGATCGATGCATTGGCCGTATCGCCTATCAGCCAGTCCTCGCCATGGGTGCGTTGCTTCCATTCCTGATTGGGCGCCAGACCGGCACGTACGGCGGACATCGGAATGTCGTGCTTGATGCCCAGCCCGAGGGTCCGCGCCATCTCTGAGATTTTGTCGATGCCGACCTTGATCGCCACGTCGTAGTAGTAGACATCGCAGCTGCGCTTGAGCGATGTATTGAGGTCCACCATACCGTGTCCCCCGCGCTTCCAGCAGTGGAAGCGGCGACTGCCGACCTTGAGGTGGCCGGGGCAGTACACGGTGTTGCCGGGGCCAACGACACCGGCCTCAAGCGCGGCCAAGGCGGTGACCATTTTGAAGGTCGATCCGGGCGGGTATGTGCCCTGAACCGTCTTGTTGGCCAGTGGGCGGTATTTGTCCTGCGTCAGGATCTGATAGTCCGCGACCGAGATACCGCGCACGAACAGGTTTGGATCGAAACTGGGGGCCGAGGCCATTGCCCGCAGATCGCCGGTTTCGCAATCAATGACAACGGCGGCGGCGCTTTCTCCGGCAAGCCGTGCTTGAGCGTATTGCTGTAGGTCCGCGTCGACCGAGAGTTGCAGATCAGCACCCGGTTGGCCTTCCTGCCGGTCCAATTCGCGCATGACGCGGCCGGTGGCGTTCACCTCGACCCGCTTGGAGCCTGCCTTGCCGCGCAGGTCGATCTCTTGCTTGGCTTCCAAGCCGACCTTTCCGATCTGGAACCGGGGGATTCGCAGCACCGGCTCTGGGTCTTCGATTTGGCTGAGGTCATAGTCGCTGACCGGGCCGACATAGCCGACGATATGGGCGAAATCCTCGTAGCGCGGGTATTGTCGGGTCTGGCCGACCTCAGGCGTGACACCGGGCAGGGCCGGGGCGTTCACCGCGACTTTCGAGATATCCTCCCACGTCACCTGATCGACCAGCGTGACCGGCAGAAACGGGGCCGAGCGGCGCATTTCCGTGCGCGCCCTTTCAATCTCATCCTCGTTCAGCGGGATCAGGTCCGACAGTTTGGCGATCACCTTGTCGATGTCACCGGCATCCTCGCGTACAATGACGATGCGGTAGGACGGTGAGTTCTGCCCGATGACCTGCCCATTGCGGTCATAGATGCGCCCCCGTGTCGGCGGGATCAGGCGGATATTGATCCGGTTTTCTTCGGCCAAAAGGCGATATTCATCCGCTTGGTCGACTTGCATGTACCGCATGCGCGCGGCCAGCCCGCCAATGAAAACCGCCTGCAGACCACCCAGCAGCAGGGCCCGCCGGGGCAGACGTTTGTAGGCGACACCTTCGCTTTTGATCTTGCGCTGTTTCATGCACGCGCCCCCGTAGCACTGGCATCCGCAGCCGAGACGCGGCGCACGCCGAATACACTCTGAGACAGCAGCACAATGACGGGATAGGCCAGAATTGTCAGCACAAGCTGGATCAAAACCGGTAACAAAGCCGCCTGATCAACAGACAGGATTGCAAGGATGACCCGGTTGCCCAGAAAGACGCCAGCAACGATTGCACTGACCGACATCCATTCAGCTACAAAGCCCGCATCCCGCATCCCCGGTGCCGCAGACCGCAAGTAAGCCGCGCCCAGCACCACTAATGCGGCCAATAGGCCCGGAGGGCGTTGCAGCAGCAGATCGGCCAGCAACATGACCAAAGCGACCAAAACGGTCGGCACATAGTCCGGCCGCCTGAGCACCCAAGCAAAAGTAAGGACGATCAGAAAGTCCGGAAAAGGCCAGCGATCCGGCTGCGTATCCAGCGGTAGCAGATGCAGGAACAGAACGAACACCGCGAGCGCCCCGTAAAGACCGCGCATCGCCCATTTGTGAGAGGCCGGTTTATCCATCACCAGCTTCCTCAGACGACAACGAAGCAGCGGGGCGTGAGGGGCCGACGATCTGACCCGGATCGCGGATCGTGGGGGCCGAGTTGTAGCGAAGAACGCGCAGGAACTCCAACCGTTCGAAATCGGCGGAGAGGCGCACGCGCAGGCGACCTCCGGGGTCGGCGGCGATCTGGCCGATCAGCAGACCGGCGGGAAACACGCCTCCATCGCCCGAGGTCACGACCCGGTCGCCGGGGCGCACAAGCTCACGGTTTTCCAGAAACTCGACCGAAGGGGCAGGGGTATTGTCGCCCGTGATCAAAGCGGTCTGGCCCGAGGGCTGGATGGTGGCGGGAATGACGCTTGAGGCGTCCGTCATCAGAATGACGCGCGCCGTATCCGGCCCAACACCCGAGATACGGCCAACCAGGCCGATCCCGTCCATCGTGGCCCAGCCATCGACGATCCCGTCCCGTTCCCCAACATTCAACAGCACCGACTGCCGGAAGGGAGAGCCGCTATCGGCCATCACCACGCCGGTCACATAGGTCAGGCGCGGGTCAAGCCGCACATTGTTCAAATCCAGTAGCCGCGCGTTTTCCTGTTCCAGCTGCAACGCTGCCTCTTTCCAGGCGCGCATCAGCCGCAGTTCCGAGCGCAGCTCGCGGTTCTGCTCGCTCAGGCTCTGATAGCTTTGGAAATCACGGAACAGGTTGACGGTTGCGGTGACCGGAACCATGGCCCAATCCATTGAGGGCACAACAGCATCTACAACCTGCGCGCGGAACCGTTCAACCCGAGGGCTGTCGATCCGCCAGACAATGAAGATGCCCAGCAGGCACAGCACAACGATCCCCAGAAGCAAACGCCTCAGTGGGGCCGTGTAGTCGTCGCGCTGTGATCGGTCTTTTGCCACAGGTTACCTTCCCGTGCTGCTCGGGCCGAGTTTACCCTATTTTCTAAAGGGTGCGCGCCTTAGCTTTCGTAGTCAATCGCGTGGCGCAGCTGTTTTTCGTATTCTAGCGCCTTGCCGGTGCCCAAAGCCACACAATTCAGGCTTTCATCGGCAATCGACACGGCCAGACCTGTCTGTTCGCGCAGAGCCAGATCCAGATCGCCCAGCAGCGCTCCGCCACCGGTGAGCATCACGCCACGATCCACGATGTCTGCGGCCAGATCGGGGGGCGTGGTCTCCAGCGCGGTCATTACAGCCTCGCAAATCTGCTGGACGGGTTCCGACAGCGCCTCGGCGACCTGAGCCTGACTGATCTCGATTTCTTTTGGCACGCCGTTCAGTAGGTCGCGACCACGGATATGCATCGACTGGCCGCGGCCATCGTCGGGCATGCGCGCGGTGCCGATGGTGGTCTTTATGCGTTCAGCGGTGGATTCGCCGACCAGAAGGTTCTGCTGACGACGCAGGTAGGAGATGATCGCCTCGTCCATACGGTCTCCACCCACGCGGACCGAGCGGGCGTAGACGATATCCCCCAGCGACAGAACCGCAACCTCGGTGGTGCCGCCACCGATATCGACGACCATGTTTCCGGTCGGATCGGTGATTGGCATGCCTGCGCCAATTGCCGCTGCAATCGGTTCGGCAATCAGGCCAGCGCGGCGCGCGCCTGCGGACAGAACCGACTGGCGGATCGCGCGTTTTTCAACAGGGGTCGCGCCATGCGGGACGCAGACGATGATCTTTGGCTTCGAGAAGGTCGAACGCTTATGCACTTTGCGGATGAAGTGCTTGATCATTTCCTCGGCGGTGTCGAAGTCGGCAATCACGCCTTCGCGCATCGGGCGAATGGCTTCAATCGAACCCGGTGTCCGACCCAGCATCAGCTTGGCGTCTTCGCCAACCGCCAGAACCTTTTTCACGCCGTCCTTGACGTGATAGGCTACAACCGAGGGTTCAGACAGGATCACACCGCGCCCCTTGACGTAGACCAGCGTGTTTGCCGTTCCAAGGTCGATAGCCATGTCCGCTGTGAACAGGCCGCCCAGATTGCCAAAGATCCCCATGTTTCCCCTGATCCTGTATGTCGGTTTTTCTACTGCCCGCGACTCGACGGTTCCGGGACGGATGACTTATAGGGTGCCAACTCGCCCGGTAAAAGGGCTGATTCCGCGGCAATCAGCACCTTTTCGCCTCATTTGCAGGGACTGTAGAAGGCAATATGCTCTCATATCAACATATTTACCACGCCGGGAATCTGGCTGATGTGCAAAAGCACGCTTTATTGGCATGGGCGCTGTCCTATCTGACCCAAAAGGACAAACCGCTGACTTACGTCGAAACCCATTCGGGACGTGGGCTTTACAGACTAGATTCAGACGAAGCCCGCAAGACCGGAGAAGCAGCCGCCGGGATTGAGCGTGTTCAGCGTGGCGCATGGTTTGGCGATGATCATCCGCTGGCGCAAGCGATCGGGATGACACGTGCGCGTTTTGGAGAGGCCAGCTACCCCGGATCGCCCCTGATTGCAGCTAGCCTGCTGAGGTCGCAGGACAGTCTGCACCTCGCCGAATTGCATCCGCAGGAATATGCGGCATTGTCACTGGCGGTGCCGGGGGGCAATGCGCGCGTCTACAAGCAAGACGGGTATGAGCTGGCGCAGTCCCTACTGCCGCCGACGCCCAGACGGGGTATGCTGTTGATTGACCCCAGCTACGAGGTGAAGGCGGAATATGACCGCCTTCCGGGGATAATCGCCAAGCTGCATCGCAAATGGAATGTGGGCGTGATCGCTTTGTGGTACCCGATCCTGAAGGATGCCCGTCAAAAGCCGATGGTGGACGCGCTGACGTCTCAGGATTTCCCGAAGGTGTTGAAACACGAGGTGACATTCCCCGCAGCGCGCAAAGGGCATGGGATGGTCGGGTCTGGAATGTTCGTGATCAACGCGCCCTTTGGGTTGGATCAGGAAACCCACAGACTGTCTGCTTTGTTCAAAAAACTTTGAGGTCTTGGAGAGGAACAAGCAAACCTCGCGCCCCGTTTGCCTGCATCAAAGATGCCGTCAAACGCGTTGGGCCCGGCAGCGCGCCGCAGGCGCGCTGCCGGGCCCAAAACCCAAGATGGGTCGGCGAAGCCGGGCCGCCGCGGGTGCGGGAGCCCTTTGCCGTTTCTAGGTCAGGTCTTTGTAGCTGATCTCACGCGTGTCTGCGCCGGGGCCGGTTTTCTCGCGGCGAACGATCAGGCGGTTCAGCGCGTGGATATAGGCCTTGGCTGACGCAACGACCGTGTCTGTGTTGGCCGATTGGCCGGTTGCGATCATGCCGTCTTCGCTCAGGCGGACCGAGACTGTGGCTTGCGCGTCGGTGCCTTCGGTGACGGCATGGACCTGATACAGTTGCAACCGGGCTGTGTTGGGGTAGATCGCGCGGATCGCTTTGAACGTTGCATCCACAGGCCCGTCGCCATGTTCGGTGGCGATGATGTCCTTGCCGTCCATTTCAAGTTCGACGGTTGCCTCGGCCTGGCCCCCGGTGCCGCAGGTCACTTTCATCGAGACAAGCTGAAGATAGTCGTCATGCTCGTCCATGGTCATGAGCGCGATCAGGTCGTCGTCGAACACCTCTTTCTTGCGGTCGGCCAGATCCTTGAACCGCACGAAGATGTCCTTGAGCTGGTTATCGCCCACATCAAAACCCAACGTCTCGAGCTTGTCGCGCAGCGCGGCGCGGCCTGAATGCTTGCCCAAGGGCAGAGAAGTCCCTGAGAGACCGATATCCTCGGGGCGCATGATCTCGAAGTTTTCGCGGTTCTTCAGCATCCCATCCTGATGGATGCCGCTTTCATGCGCGAAGGCGTTCTTGCCGACGATGGCCTTGTTGAACTGCACGTTGAAGCCCGACACGGTCGCCACGCGGCGCGAGATATGCATGATCTTGGTTGTGTCGATGCCCGTGTGCCAAGGCATGATGTCGTTGCGGGTGCGCAGAGCCATCACGACCTCTTCCAAAGCCGTATTGCCCGCCCGTTCGCCCAGACCGTTGATGGTACACTCGATCTGACGCGCACCGCCTGCTACAGCGGCCAGAGAGTTCGCGGTCGCCATGCCAAGGTCGTTGTGACAGTGGGTGGCAAAGATCACCTCATCCGCGCCCGGTACAGTCTCGATCAGGCGTTTGATCAGGTCGGCGGACTCCACAGGTGCAGTATATCCCACAGTGTCAGGGATGTTAATCGTAGTCGCCCCGGCCTTGATCGCGATCTCGATCACTCGGCAGAGGTAATCCCACTCGGTCCGCGTCGCATCCATCGGTGACCATTGTACGTTTTCACACAGGTTGCGCGCGTGGCTGACGGTTTCGTGGATCTTCTCGGCCATCTCATCCATCGTCAGGTTCGGAATGGCGCGGTGCAGGGGGGAGGTGCCGATGAAGGTGTGAATACGGTTCTTCTCGGCGTGTTTTACAGCCTCCCAGCAGCGGTCGATATCGGCGAAGTTCGCACGGGCCAGACCGCAGATACGGCTGTTTTTCGATCGTTGCGCAATCTCGGAAACGGCCTTGAAGTCGCCCTCGGATGCGATGGGGAAACCGGCTTCGATAATGTCGACGCCCATCTCGTCCAGCAGCTCGGCAATCTCGAGCTTTTCGTCATGGGTCATGGTTGCGCCGGGGCTCTGCTCGCCGTCGCGCAAAGTGGTATCGAAGATCAAGACGCGGTCTTGGTCGGTCACGTTGGTCATGGGGTTCTCTTTCTTCTTCTGTCCTAAAGCCTCTTGGCGCGCTGGCGTCCTCCTCTGAGCGGGCGCGCCGGTTGGCACGCTCAGAGGCGGATTAGGATCAGTAGGCCACGCAGCGACGCACCGCGAAGGGCGGTGTCGGCAACAAGGATATCTGCGCGGTTGATCATGAGGATGAGGTTATACCCAGCTTGCGCGGAATGAAAAGAACCAAAATGAGGGCGTGGTCCTTTCTATGCGAATTCTTGAGGACCCATTATTGATCCAACCGTCGCTGCCGCTAGGTCGTGAGGCATGAAAACAGCTTTGGTTATAGGCGCCTCTGGCGGAATTGGTTCGGCGCTTTGCGCGCGTCTTGAGGAGCAGGGCATACAGGTCACCAGCCTGTCCCGGTCGGTTGACGGGTTTGATCTGACCCAACCGGAGCAGGCTTTGCAGATGTTGGATGACCTGCCTGATCCGTTCGATCTGGTTCTGGTGGCCTCTGGCGCGTTGGAGATCAACGGGGCGGAGCCGGAAAAGACGATCCGAGCTGTATCGGCGCAGGCCATGATGGATCAGTTTGCGTTGAATTCGGTTGGTCCGGCCTTGGTCCTCAGCCGTGCGCACAGATTGCTACCACGCGACAGGCGATCTGTTTTTGGTGTTCTGTCGGCGCGTGTGGGGTCGATCGGGGACAACCGGATCGGTGGTTGGATCAGCTACCGTGCCGCGAAAGCCGCGGTAAACCAGATCGTCCACACCTCGGCCATTGAACTGGCGCGCACGCACAAACAGGCGATCTGCGTGTCTTTGCATCCCGGAACCGTCAAAACGGCCTTCACGCAGAAATACCTTGGTCGACATCCGGCAGTGGAGCCTGAAGAGGCCGCGATGAACCTGCTGAACGTGGTCAACAGTCTAACGACCGATGACACGGGTGGGTTCTTCGACTGGGCCGGAAAACCCGTTCCGTGGTAGCAAGTTAACCGTCGGAGGGTTCCGCCTCGGTTGGTTCGTCAGCGTTTTCAGCCTGAGCGGGTTGATCCTCTTGCGCGGGCGATTCTTCTGCTGCGCTTTGCGGCGGCAGAGCGTCATTGTCCCACACGCCTGTCTCCTCTTGGCCGTTGGCATAGCGCATGGTGCCTTCGCCGTGGCGTTTGTTGTCGAGGAAGCCGCCTTCGTAAACGTCGCCTGTGCTGTAGGTCGCAACACCCACTCCGCTGATTTTGCCGTCAACCCAATCGCCCGTGTAGGTGAAGGTGCTGGGCGCGGTGATCGTGCCTTTGCCGTGGCGCTTGCCATTCAGGAAATCTCCGTCATAGATCGTGCCGTCCGCGTAGCTGGCCTTGCCTTTGCCCTGCCGCGCACCATCAACCCATTCGCCCTCATAGCGGTAACCGTTGGCAAAGGTGACGACGCCGGTACCATGGCTGACCGCATTCCGAAACTCGCCGGTATAGACGACACCGTTTGGGTATGTGGCCTTGCCTCGGCCCTCGAAGACACCCGCAACCCACTCACCATCATAGACGGTGCCGTCGGGATAGGTGTTCTGGCCCTTGCCATGCGGCAGGTCCGCACTGAGTTCACCGATATAGGTTGAGCCATCGGGATAGGTGATCTCACCAAAACCTTCGATCTGACCACGGGACCAGTCGCCCGTATAGCTGTAGCCATCTGTTCCGGTGAAGGTGCCTTTGCCGTGGCGTTGATCGTCTTCGTAGTCGCCCTCATAGACGTTGCCGTTGGCATAGGTTTCCTTGCCTTTGCCCTGACGGCGCCCGTCCAGCAAGGCGCCCTCGTAGACATCCCCGTTGGCCAGCGTCAGCCGCCCGGTGCCTGTCATCACGTTGTTCTGCCACTGACCGTCATATTCAACGCCGTCCGACTGAACCAGACGACCCTGACCATGGCGCTGGCCCTGTTCGATCTCACCTTCATAGACCGAGCCATCGGCCGAGGTGATCTTGCCTATGCCCTGCTTTTCACCCTCAACCCAGTCGCCCTCGTAGGCGTATCCGTTGGGGTCGGACAGAGTGCCCTTGCCGTGATGGCGCGCGTCTTTGAACGCGCCTTCATATCGCAGGCCATTGGCATATTGGGCCACGCCGGTTCCGTTGATGGCCCCGTTGGACCACGTCCCTTCGTAGGTGCCGCCATCGGGATAGGTGATCTTGCCCTGGCCGTCTGGCTGGCCATCGGCGAATGTACCTTCGTAGATCGCGCCATTTGCAAAGCGCGCCGTGCCTTGCCCCTGAATCTTGCCTTCGATCCATTCGCCCGAATACTCGAACCCGTTGGGTAGCCGATACGACCCGGTCCCGTGCCGCAAGCCGTTCAGGAAGGTGCCTTCATAGACACCTCCGACCTCGTCATCCTTGACGATGACGGTTCCGTCCTGTGCAAAGGCTGCCGCTGCGATCAGGGTCATGGCCCCTGCAGCAATCGAATTGCGGATCACATCCATTGTTGTTCCTGCCTGCCCGGTCATCATTGCTTGCTTTCTTCGGCGCAAAACTAAGGGACCGTCACGGGCAGAGCAACGGCTTTTGCCGCATGGCCCTTTCACTCGCGCGGTGATCTGCTAAATGCAAATGGACTGACGAAGGCAAGAGGGCAGCATGGCCGACCGTTTCCGCATCACTCTGGCGCAGCTTAACCCCACCGTGGGGGATATTCCCGGCAATGCTGCCAAAGCGCGCGCAGCGTGGCAGGAGGCCCGCGAGGCCGGGGCCGATATGGTGGCTTTCCCCGAGATGTTCATCACCGGCTACAACACGCAGGACCTTGTGATGAAGCCTGTGTTTCACCGCGCTGCCATGGCCGCGATTGAGGCATTGGCCGTGGACTGCGCCGAGGGTCCCGCCATCGCCATCGGCGGGCCGTGGGTCGAGGATGAAAGCCTCTACAATGCGTATCTGATCCTGAATGGTGGCCGAATCACCAGCAAGTCCCTGAAACACCATCTGCCGAACGAAACCGTTTTTGATGAGGTCCGTCTTTATGATTCCGGCCCGCTGGGTGGGCCATACTCGGTGGGCAATTTCCGCATCGGTAGCCCGATCTGCGAGGATGGCTGGCACCCGGATGTGGCTGAGACGCTGGAGGAAACCGGGGCCGAGTTTCTGCTGATCCCCAACGGCTCGCCCTATTTTCGGGACAAATACGATGTGCGTCTGAACCACATGGTGGCCCGCGTGGTCGAGACCGGTCTGCCGCTGATCTATCTGAACATGGTTGGTGGGCAGGACGATCAGGTTTTTGATGGAGCAACTTTCGGTCTGAACCCGGGTGGTGAGCTTGCCTTCCGCATGCCTGTATTCGACGAAGCGATACGCCATGTAGATCTTGAGCGTGGTGATGACGGCTGGCGCATCGTTCCGGCCGAGATCGTGCCCCAACCGGATGTGTGGGAGCAGGACTACCGTGCCATGGTCCAATCCTTGCGCGACTACATGGGCAAGACCGGTTTCAAAAAGGCGGTTCTTGGGCTTTCAGGCGGGGTCGATTCAGCCTTGGTTGCGGCCATCGCCGTTGACGCGATTGGCGCTGACAATGTGCGCTGCGTGATGCTGCCATCGGAATACACCAGCCAAGCCTCGCTGGACGATGCCGAGGCGGTCGCCAAGGCACTGGGTGTTCACTACGACTATGTGCCGATCTCGGACAGCCGCGCGGCGGTGACTGAGACTCTGGCCCCTCTGTTCACTGGTCGCGATGCCGATCTGACCGAAGAGAACATCCAATCGCGCCTGCGCGGTGTGTTGCTGATGGCGATCTCGAACAAGTTTGGAGAGATGCTTTTGACCACCGGCAACAAATCCGAGGTCGCCGTGGGCTATGCCACCATCTATGGCGACATGAACGGGGGCTACAACCCGATCAAAGACCTCTACAAAACCCGCGTGTTCGAGACCTGCCGCTGGCGCAACGCCAATCATCGCGACTGGATGAGGGGGCGTGAAGGCGAGGTCATCCGACCGTCGGTCATCGACAAACCCCCAAGCGCCGAGCTGCGTGAAGATCAGAAGGACAGCGACAGCCTTCCGGACTATCCGGTTCTGGATGGCATCTTGGAAATCCTGGTCGATCAGGATGGCTCGATTGCTGATTGTGTTTCGGCCGGTTTCGATGAGGCCGATGCTAAACGGGTCGAGCATCTGATTTACATCAGCGAGTATAAACGGTTCCAATCCGCCCCCGGCACGCGCCTGACCAGCCGGGCCTTCTGGTTGGACCGTCGCTATCCGATCGTGAATCGTTGGCGTGATCAGGGGTAAATAAGGCACATTGTTTCCTATTTGTGGTGTAGTGCCACTCTGAGCTCTCGCATTGTTTCCGATGCCGTGCGTGCCCCGCTAATTTTCCTAGGTGATCCGCAGGCTGTCCTTGTTTTTGCGGCGTTTTTCCGCCACATTTATGCTTGGATATTGCCTCATGTGAGGCGGGTGTGACGTATTTCTGCGAGGGGCGCAGGGTCATGGCAAACTGTCTTTAGCCTGACGACGCCACATCCGGGTGGGATGTCTGAGTGAACAGTGTGGTGTTACGATGAATGAGCAATATGATAAATCGCTTCACGCGCCGCGTGCGCTGAATACGATGGAATCTCCTCCCCAAGAGTTGGACGAGGAGAAACTGGATGCGGCCATTGCGGACATGCTGAGGGAAGATGCAGGTCAGCAGAATGTCGCGCCGATGAAGCGTCCTGAATTCCCTGATCTCGTCCCTCAAGAAGAGGTCAGGACCGGGTCAAAGCCCAAGGCGAGCGGGTTCTCGGCCAATCTGCGTCAGAAATGGGCTGAGCTGTCAGGCGCGGCGTAAATTGCTAGGCTAAAGTCTTAGAAGGTGCGGCGTATTTCGCGGCACCTTTGGCGTGCGCGCCACAGGTCTGCACAATCCTGTTGTGATCCTCAAAAAACCGGTTGCCAGCGGCTCAGTGGTCGGTCTCCATGGCGGTCCATGCGATTGTCCATGAGCTTTTGATGCCCGGTCCCAAGCCTACTGTTTTCGACTCCGATCTTTCATTGCCGAAACAAACCGATGTCGTCGTGATCGGCGGCGGTATTGTCGGTGTGTCGACAGCCTTGGAGCTGGCCGAGCGGGGCGTTTCGGTCCTGCTCTGTGAAAAGGGTCAGATCGCTGGCGAGCAGAGCTCTCGCAATTGGGGATGGGTGCGTCTTGGTATGCGCGACCCGAGGGAGATCCCTCTGATGCAGGAATCGCTGCGCCTTTGGCGAGGGATGGAGGACCGGACCGGGCGTCAGACCGGCTACACGCAATCAGGAATTCTCTTTGGGGCCTCAGGCCAGCGAGATGCGCGCAATCTTGAACGTTGGATGCGCCATGTCGATGGGTTAGACACTGGCGCGCGGATCGTCGTCGGGGCCGAACTGGCCGAGCTTATGCCCGGGGCGCAGTCGGATATCTCAAGCGGTCTTTATATGCCACAAGACGGTCGGGCCGAGCCGCAATGGGCCGCCCCCGCCATCGCTGAGGCCGCGCGTGATCGTGGGGCGATCGTCATGACCAATTGCGCCGTCCGTAGCGTCGATATGCAAGCGGGCCGCGTCGCCGGAGTTTACACGGAACGGGGCCGCGTGGCGTGTGACCGGGTGGTTTTAGCCGGTGGGGCTTGGTCGCGCCTGTTCGCCGGAAACGCGGGGTTCGACTTGCCTCAACTGAAGGTGCTGAACACGGTCATGCGCGTGTCGCCGGTGGCCGAAGGGCCCGAGGTCGCGCTGTGGTCGGATGGGTTTGCAATCCGAAAGCGGGCCGATGGTGGCTATACCATCGCTTCGGGTCATGAAAACACGGTGGATATCGTGCCCGACAGTTTCCGGCTGGCCCTCAAGTTCCTGCCAGCATTCGCGCAGGAATGGAGATCGCTGCGTTTTCGCCTGTCAGGCCGCTGGGCGACCGAGGCGCGAGAGGATCGGCGCTGGCTGCCCACCGATGTGACTCCGTTCGAACATTGCCGCGTGCTGGATCCAGCGCCGTCGCAAAAGGTTATACGGGGCGCATGGGCTAATGCGCGCAAGAGTTATCCGGCGCTGGAGCAGGCCGAGATCGTCCAAAGCTGGGCGGGGATGATTGACGTGACACCGGACGCGATCCCGGTGATGTCGTCGGCCGATGATCTGCCGGGTCTGTTCATTGCCACCGGGTTTTCTGGCCACGGCTTCGGCATCGGCCCCGGTGCGGGTCTGCTGATGGCAGATCTGGTCATGCACAGAACGCCCTGTGTGGATCCGGCCGCGTTTCGCCTGTCTCGATTTACCGATGGCTCAAAGGTCCGGCCGGACCCAGGGTATTGAAGGCTTAGCCCATCATTTGATAGCTGACGGGCACAAAGCGGAAGCCGTCGCCACGGGTTTCGACATAGCCAGCGCCCGGGAAGGGCATGTGATAGCCGATCATCGGTACTTTGTCGGCGGCCAGCAGGCCCAAAATCTTACGGCGTGATTCCGTTGCGGCGGCTTTGTCCATGTCGAACCGAACTTCCCATTCTGGGTGCGCAAAGGACCAGACATAGTGATTGGCAAGGTCCGCAGTCAGAATAAGACGCTGGCCGTTGCTTTCCAGGTGATAAACCATGTGACCGGGGGTATGCCCAAAGGTCGCCATCGCCGTCACGCCCGAGGCCACGTCGCCGCCATCCTCAATAAAGGTCATCTTCTCGGCCAGGGGGGTGACCTTGGCAGCAACCAGATCGCCGACCCGGTTCCCGGCTTCCTGAGCGGACCAGAAATCATATTCGGGTGCCGCAGTGACATAGCGGGCATTGGGGAATGTCGGCGCGTCATTGGTGGTCATGCCGCCGATATGGTCCGGGTGCATATGGGTCAGCACGACCACGTTAATCTGATCAGGCGTGACACCTGCATCTGCCAAAGCGGCCTGAATGCCGCCCTGACCAAGTCCGGTATCGAACAGGATCAGCTCTGAGCCTGTGTTCACCAGAGTCGGCGTGAAAAAGAACTGTGCCACGTCAGGCGAGATGAAGTTTTCGGCTGATACTTTGGCGAATTCCTCATCCGAGGCGCCGCCACCGAAGATTTCCTGCGCACCGTCGCGCGGCAAGCTGCCATCCAGCAGGGTTGTGACCGTGAAGTCGCCCAGCTGGAATGATCTTGCGATGGTCGAGTTCGCCTTTGTCTCGGCTCCGGCCGCCAAAAGTGGGGTCGCTGCGGATGCAAATGGAAGGGCTGCTGCGGCGCCCAGGGCCGCTCTGCGTGTTAAATTGATGGCCATTTCTTAGTCTCCCTGTCAGAACGCCAGCGAAAAAGGTAGTTCGCTTCGGGTCGCGTGCCACCTTATACACCGGTACTTAGTCTGCGTGGATGAACATTGCGTGTTAATATTTGTTCATCTTGCGATCTGGGGGGTCCTGCGGAACTTGGGTAGTCCGAAACGCCTGCTGGACAAAAACGCGCCTTTGTGACAAGAGCCGCGCCAACAGGAGACACCCATGACAACCACCCGTTTCGCCCCGTCGCCCACCGGTTATATCCATGTGGGCAACCTGCGCACCGCTCTGATGAACTACCTGATCGCCCGCAAAGCAGGCGGCACCTTCATCCTGCGCATCGACGATACCGATCCTGAGCGCTCGAAAGAGGAATATGTCGACGCGATCAAACAGGATCTTGAGTGGCTGGGTCTGCACTGGGATCGGGTCGAGCGTCAGTCCGAACGTCTGGACCGCTACGCCGAAGCCGCTGACAAGCTGCGCGAGATGGGCCGGTTTTACGAGGCGTTTGAGACGCCGACCGAGCTGGACCTCAAGCGCAAGAAGCAGCTGAACATGGGCAAGCCGCCGGTCTATGACCGTGCTGCGCTGAACCTGAGCGATGCCGAGAAAGACGCGCTGCGCGCCGAGCGTGGCAATGGCGTCTGGCGGTTCAAGCTGGATCACGAGCGCATCGAGTGGAATGACGGCATTCTGGGCGACATCTCGATCGATGCGGCCTCGGTTTCCGATCCGGTGCTGATCCGGGGTGACGGTCAGGTGCTCTATACGATTGCGTCTGTCGTGGACGATACCGAGATGGGCGTGACCGATGTGGTACGCGGCTCGGACCACGTCACCAACACAGCAACGCAGATTCAGATCATCGAGGCGCTGGGCGGCAACTGCCCCCGTTTTGCGCACCATTCGCTGCTGACCGGTCCGCAGGGTGAGGCGCTGTCGAAACGTCTGGGCACGCTGGCCCTGCGTGATCTGCGGGAGCAAGGCGTGCAGCCGATGGCTCTGCTGAGCTTGATGGCGCGTCTGGGCTCGTCTGACCCGGTTGAGCTGCGGTCCGAGATGGCCGAGCTGATCGATGGGTTCGATATCAACCGCTTTGGCGCGGCTCCGACCAAGTTCGATGTGCAGGACCTGTTCCCGCTGACGGCGAAGCACCTGCAATCGCTTCCGCTGGCCGATGTTGCAGACGCCGTTGCCGAGGCGGGCGTTCCTGCTGACCTGGCCGAGCCGTTTTGGGCCATGGCGCGCGAGAACATCACCACTCTGGCCGATCTAAAGGGTTGGTGGGAGCTTTGCCGGGACGGGGCCGAGCCTCTGATCGCAGATGAGGATAGTGACTTCATCGCTGAGGCAATTGCGCTATTGCCGGAAGGTCCGTTTGATGGCGACACGTGGGGCACTTGGACCAAGGCCGTCAAAGAGGCCACGGGCCGTAAGGGCAAGGGCCTGTTCATGCCGCTGCGCAAGGCGTTGACAGGGATGGAGCGCGGGCCTGAGATGGCGGCACTCTTGCCACTGTTGCAAGTGATCCGCGCGCGAGGCTGATTGCCGGACCTTAGAACTTGAAAGAGGCAGGCAGTTCGTCTGCCTCTTTTTGTTGGTGCGGTTGAATGACCCGCACCGACGCCCGGCGCAAGCGATCGTCAACAAAATCTGTCTCGTCAGGTTTGAGCTGTTGGTGGCGCGGGTATCTTGGCTCGGCCCTGTCATTCAAGACGGGCGCGTCCCAGCCATCCGTTGTTGCGAAGAACCGATCGGCCCCGTCCGGTCCAAAAATACGCAGATACCCTTGCACGACGACGTCTATGTAGCTCAGCAGCAGCGGATGATGATCTGTCGGCGCATTGTGCCGGTCCTTCGGCACCGCATAAACAGCGATTTCCACATCCTGCTTAAGAGGGTGCGCGACCGACTGCGTGGCGGGAATTCGGTCATAAGCCCACTCACGCTCATCCAGCGCGGCCCAGTCGTTTTTGGGCACATGGGCGATCATACCTTCGATCTCGGAATCCGGATCAGGGACTGCCGTCAGGAACGCGACTGAGCGCAAGTCGGTGTGCTTCCATGCCCGCCGCCAACCTTTGAGCTTTGCTGGCCGAGGATCGGGAAAGTCATGTGTGGCCAGGTTCACGAGGCTGCCATAGCCAAAGAAATAGGGGTCTGCCATCAGCGCGAGATGTCCTTTGGGTCGATTGATGTATGTCAAACCGCTTTTTTGCCAGACATGCAATAAGATCACATCATTGATTTAGGGAGGCCCTTATGCGGATTACCAAACGGACGAATATTGCCGTGCGCCTGTTGATGTATTGCGCGGCACATCCCGAAAGGCTGGTGACCAAGGCCGAGATCGCCGAGGTCTGCAACATTTCCGAGAACCATTTGGCCCAGGTGATCAACCAGTTGAGCCAGTTGAACTATCTGAGCACCCAACGGGGCCGCAATGGGGGCATGTTGCTGGCGCGCTCGGCTGATGAGATCCGGGTTGGGGCGGTATTCCGGGATGTGGAAGGCGCATTGCCGATTGCCGAGTGTTTTGCGGATGCCGACAACACCTGCCCTCTGACCGAAGCGTGTCGATTGAAGCTGGCGCTGAAAGACGCGGCTGAGGTGTTTTACGCCTCGCTGGACGATATCACGCTGGATGCGTTGGTTTGTGACAACGATCCTTTGTTGAAAATCCTGCAACCCGTCACTTGCGCGCGCTAAGCCGTCAATCGCTGGCGCGCAGGATGCGGGCTGGTCGTACGGATAGCGGACGTAGGGCAAAGGCAAGCCCTGCACACAGTGTCACGACCATTCCGGCCAACACGATGCCAACCGCGGAGGGCCATATAACCGTATAGCCGGTGTCGAAGATATAGGTGGCGACGGCCCAGCCCCCCAGAATTCCGACCACAAGGGCGACTCCCCCAGCGGCTGCTCCCAGCAAGACAGCACGCAGAGCAAAGCTTTGCAGGATGCGCTGCCGGTTCGCCCCGAGTGTTTTCAGAACCGCGGCTTCGTAGCGTCGCGCAGGCTCTCCGGCGGCGGCTGCGCCGATCAGGACCAGAAACCCTGTCAAAAGCGAGACACCTGCCCCGTAGGAGGTTGCCGCCGCCAACCCGGCCAGCAGGCCCGACACCCGGTCAATCGCGTCCCGCACCCGGATCGCGGTGATATTGGGGTACTGGTTGGCCAGATCGCGCAGGATCGCAGTTTCGGCCTGTTCCTCGGCATAGACAGTGGCGATGAAACTGTGTGGTGCCCCGGCCAGCGCCGAGGGGTTCATGGACATGATGAAGCCCATACCCGCGGTCGAAAAGTCGACCTCGCGCAATGAGGTCAGACGCGCTGTGATATCTCGGCCCAAGATGTTGACCGTCAGTTCATCTCCAAGGGTCAGGCCCATCTCCGCGGCCTCTTCTGCGGCGAAGCTGACCTGCGGTTCTCCGGAATAGTCTTCGGCCCACCAATCGCCTGCTGTGACGCGGGCGTTTTCGGGCGGGCGGGTCGAGTAGGTGATGCCCCGGTCGCCTTCCAAAACCCAATGGTCCCCGGCTATGTCGCGCGCGGGGCGTCCGTTGATCTGGGTGATGATCCCACGCAGCATCGGCGCGCTTTCGATGCGGCTGACGGATGGGTCGGTTTCGAGACGCTCGGTGAACCCTGGCATCTGGTCTTTTTGGATGTCGACAAAGAAATAAGACGGCGCGACATCCGGCAGGTTGCCCGAGATCGCATTGCGCAAGGTTCCGTCAATCTGCCCAACAGCGGCCAGAACAGACAGGCCGAGACCGAGGGACAGGACCACCGATGCCGCGCCCTCCCGCGGGTCGGAAATAGCCGAGAGCGCCCATCGCAGGGCGGGACGACCACGTGCGGCGGGTTTGCCCGCCCGGGCGAGGCGACCGATGGCGATGGCCGATAGGTAAAGCAGGATGAGCGCGCCTACCAAGCCAGCGCTGGTCCAGAGCGTCAGTCGGGCCGAGCCGCTGAACCACGCGGCGATTGCGATCAGCAGGACCAGCCCGAAACCGGTTGCCATGACATAGATGGGTCGGGGGGCGGCGCGGGCCGTGGTCAGCGCATCTCGAAACAGGGTGGCGGCGCGCACTTCCTCAGTTCGGGCCAGTGGCCAGAGGGTAAACAGGAAAGCGGTCAGAATGCCGTAGATCGCAGCCTCGGCCAGAGCTTGCGGGTAGAGGGCGAAAACCGCCGGGATCGGCAGCATGCTTTCGATCATTGGAGCCAAGGCCAGCGGTAAGACCCCGCCCAATGTTACGCCGATGGCTATTCCGATGCCCGACAAGAGCCCGATCTGGATCATATAGGTCTGGAAGATCGTCGCGCGGTTGGCCCCCAAGGTGCGCAAGGTGGCGATGGTTTCGGTCTTTTGCGACAGGTACGCTCGGACGGCTGCGGATACACCTATGCCTCCGACTGCCAGCCCCGAAAGGCCGACCAGAACCAGAAACGCGCTGAGGCGGTTGACGAATTCAGTGATTCCAGGTGCCCCGTTGCGGGCGTCGGTCCAGCGCATGCCGGTGCCATCGAAGGCTTCCTTGGCCTGCTGGTTGAGGTCTGCAAGATCAGTACCTTTGGGCAGGTTAAGGCGGTATTTGGTCGAAAACAGGGTGCCCGGGGCCAATAGCCCCGACGTTTGCAAGTCTTCGGTTCGGACCAGTGTTCTTGGCCCGAGGGCGAACCCGTCCGCGGCACCGTCTGGCTCGTGATTCAGGGCCGCCATCAGGACAAACTCCTGCGTGCCTAAGGCGAAGCGATCGCCGACCGTCAGCCCCATCCGATCGATCAATTCGGGGGCTATGACGGCACCAGGCAGGCCGTCTGCGCCCGCAAAAGCGTTGTCCAGTGGCATCTCTGGGGCCAGAGTGACAGATCCCACCAAAGGGTAAGCGCCATCTACCGCTTTGACTTGTGTCAGCGCCCGCTCGGTTCCGGTGTCTTGCGCGGCGACAGCCATCGACCGGAAATCGACAACCTCGGACACTTGTTGCGCGGTCTCGTCCATCCAGCGCCGTTCTTCGTCGCTGGCAAAGCGATAGGTGAACTCAAGCTGCGCGTCTCCGCCCAGCAAGGCAGCCCCTTCCTGCGTCAACCCTGTCTGGATGGCCGAGCGGACCGAGCCGACCGCAGCGATGGCGGCAACCCCAAGGGCGAGACAGGCGAGGAAAATACGAAAGCCGCGCAGGTCTCCGCGTAGTTCACGACGTGCCAGCCGTCCGGCCAGTCGCAGACTCATTCCGCGGCCTCTTGCTTGGTCTCATCCGAGATGCGGCCATCGCGCATGCGCACAACGCGGTCGCAGCGCGCCGCCAGCGATGGGCTGTGCGTGACCAATACCAAGGTCGCGCCGTGCTTGTCCCGCAGACCGAACAAAAGATCGACGATTGCAGCACCGTTGGTTTCATCCAGATTGCCCGTCGGCTCATCCGCCAGCAGGATCTGAGGGCGCGGGGCCGAGGCGCGGGCCAGAGCAACCCGCTGCTGCTCACCCCCGGACAATTGCGCCGGATAGTGGTCGCGCCGATGGGACAGACCGACGGTGTCGAGTTCTGCTTCGGCGCGGGTGAATGCGTCCTTGTGGCCAGCCAGCTCCAGTGGGGTGGCAACGTTTTCCAGTGCCGTCATGGTGGGGATCAGATGGAAGTTCTGGAACACGATACCCATCGTGTCGCGTCGAAAGCGGGCCAGAGTATCTTCATCCATTGTAGTCAGATCCTGACCCAAAGCCGAGACGCGACCGCCGGTCGCTTGCTCCAACCCGCCCATCAGCATCAGCAGCGAAGATTTGCCCGACCCGGATGGCCCGATCAGCCCCAGACTCTCACCCTTCGTCACGGACAGAGAGATTTCATGCAGGATATCGACCCGCCCGGCATTGCCATCTAGAGACAAAGAGGCATTTTGGAGCGTAAGAACAGCTGAAGTCATTGGTCTTTCCATCGGAGGGCAGTCAATTGGGATATGGAGCGTTTGTAGCTCTGCGCAAGGTTCTGGTTTCAGGGCTGTTTGTCAGTTGGGGCTATACTGCAACAGCCGAGCCCGTGGTGATTGCCGCATTGGGGGATTCGCTAACCCAAGGCTATGGGCTGGTCGAACAGGATGGGTTTGTCCCACAGCTGGAACGCTGGCTGCAGGCGAACGGGGCCGAGGTTCGTTTGATCAACGCAGGTGTCTCGGGGGATACAACGGCGGGCGGCGCGGCGCGGGTCGAGTGGACTTTGACGCCGGATGTGGACGCGATGATCGTTGCGCTGGGTGGCAACGACTTGCTGCGGGGCCTCGACCCCGATCTGTCGCGCGCCAACTTGACCGCAATCCTGAGCGCGGCTGAAACAAGCGATGTCGACGTTTTGCTGATCGGCATGCAGGCCCCCGGCAACTATGGTCCGGACTACAAACAGGCGTTCGACACGATCTACCCGGATTTGGCTGAACAGTTTGATGTCCTCTACGCCGAGAGTTTCTTTGACGGTCTCGCCTCGAGTGGTGATCCGAACGCAGTCAGCCAATACATGCAGCCTGATAGGATTCACCCGAATGCCCAAGGCGTCGCGCGGATTGTTGAGGCGCTTGGCCCATCCGTGCTGGAACTGGTCAAGATGTCGGGTGAACAGGGCTAGGGGCCGTCAAACCACTGTGACGACCGTTCCGATCGGCACACGGTTGTAGAGATCTACCACGTGTTCGTTCATCATCCGGATACATCCGTTCGACGCGGCCCGCCCGATCGTCTGGGGCTGCGTTGTGCCGTGGATACGGAAATAGGTGTCTACCCCGTTCTGGAATAGATAGAGCGCGCGCGCGCCCAACGGATTGTCGCCCCCGCCGGGCTGAACATAGTCGTTATCCTTGAAACGGGCATAGGCCACCGGATCCCGCTCGATCATCTCTTGCGTAGGACGCCAGGTGGGCCATTCCTTCTTCACGTCGATGGTCGCAGTGCCGGTGAACTCCAACCCGGCTTTGCCGACACCACAGCCATAGCGGACCGCCTTGCGCGGTTCGGTCACGTAGTACAGGTAGAATGATCGCGGCACGACCAGCAGTTGCCCCGGCTGAAACTGCTTTTTGATCCGGACAAATTGCGGTGTGGGATCATACTCGGCAGCCTTCTTGGCAACGGCAATACCGGGGAGAAGGCTCAGGGCCGTTCCGGCCAGAAAAACACGACGTGTAAACATGTGCGCCTCTTGAATTGACCTGAAAAATCATCACTCGAATTCCAGAATGATATCTTAATTGGTCAATTATGGGGCAGATATTACGAAATTGTGATATGAGGCCTTTCGGCCACAAAAAAGGGCGGGGTTTACCCCCGCCCGTCTGAGTGACTTATGCCAGTTCGATATTGTCTGCGCTTTCGCGACCGTCACGACCCGAGCGCAGCTCGTAGGTGACTTTCTGGTTGTCGGCCAGACCGGTCAGGCCCGAACGCTCGACAGCCGAGATGTGAACGAAGATGTCTTTGCCGCCATCTTCGGGTGCGATAAAGCCGTAGCCTTTGGTGGTGTTGAACCATTTAACGGTGCCTGCAGGCATTTCCGTGTCTCCTGTTTAGTGCTGCCCACGTGGATGCGGCAGCCTGGCGTCGTCGGTCTGGATCGAATGACTGAGCGCCGTAGAAGGAGACAGTGGGTCGAAATAGAAAAACGTTAGCCCTTTGGATATGGCATTGGGGTGGCGGTGTGGCAAGGGCGGAATCGGTTAACGCGTTGGCAGCCACGAGCGCGTTGGGATGCCTTTATGAGAAACTACCGCCGCGCTCGAATACCCGGAGCGAAGAATTTATTCATTGTCTCGCTGGCCGACAGGTCGTCCGATTTGTTGGTGCGAAACGTTGCGCATTCGCGTGCGGCTTTTGGGACTCCGCGATATGAGCTGGCTTTCTGGTGCGATGCCTATGTGGTCTTGCCCGATCATCTTAACGCAATTTGGACTTTGCCACCGGGGGATGCGGGTTACTCGACGCGTTGGGGCACAATCAAAGCTCGATTAACTAAGTGTGTAGACAAACCAAGTCGTAGTTCGGGCTTAAGCCCGGCACTCGCGACGTCAAACCTGCCCGTCGTACCAAGTGGCAGATATGCCGGGCTGAAGCCCGGCCTACGGCGGAACAAACGCTAAGCGACTATTTGGCAACACAAGTTTTGGAAGCACCGTATCCGTAGTGAAACGGATTGCCGCAACGACAAGGCGTATTGTTGTAGCAATTCGGTCAAGCATAGGCTCGTAGAACATCCAACCGATTAGCCGTATTCGTCGATCCATCGCGACATCCGCGCGGGTCGAGTGGGTCCATAGTGGAGTGATGGTTTTACCTTTGGCAAGCTCGGAGAGTCGTAGTGTAGATACGCGCAATTTGTAGGTCGGGCTCGAGCCCGACACCTACAACACTTCTCGCAGTGCCAAAAAATCTTTAACGGGATGCCTTTGCGGGTTTGTTCGAAATAGTCAGTTTTGCAAGCATGCTAGCGATGAAATCGAGCCGATCAGTCCGGGATCGGTTGGTACGAATTGCCGGTTGTCATCCGTTTATTCCACTCGTGGTTTCGTCGGTTCTTAGGACAACACTATCACCCCAATAAGTGATCTTACTTCGCGTCCCAGTTTCTAACCTAAACCAACAATCACTTTGCTCAATACCGGGGGCACCAAACGCAATTCCATCAAGCCGTAGCAGTCCCCGACTGGTTCTGGCTACTTCCACGATCCAATTTCCGCTTGTTTCTTTGTTTGTTAGCCGAATTCTGTTGGGTAGAGATGGATCAAGAAGAAGCGAGTAGGCGTAGTCGCCTACTACGAACTCTATCGTTCTTTCGCTGTCCAAATATGGAATGCTCTCGGATATCCGTTCCCATTCCATTGGCATGATCTACCGCGCAAACTTCTTATGCTTCAACCGTTTAGGCTCCAGCGCGTCCGGTCCCAGACGGCGCTTTTTGTCCTCTTCGTAATCCTCGAAGTTGCCCTCGAACCATTCCACATGGGCGTCACCCTCGAAGGCCAGAATATGCGTGCAGATCCGGTCGAGGAAAAAGCGGTCGTGGGAAATCACCACGGCGCAGCCGGCGAAATCGACCAGCGCGTCTTCCAGCGCGCGCAGGGTTTCGACGTCGAGGTCGTTGGTCGGTTCGTCGAGCAGCAGGACGTTGCCGCCCTCTTTCAGCAGGCGGGCCATGTGGACGCGGTTGCGCTCACCCCCTGATAGCAGAGAGACCTTTTTCTGCTGATCGCCGCCCTTGAAGTTGAAAGACGAGCAATAGGCGCGGGAATTGACCTGCGCGTCGCCCAGCTGAATGATCTCAGCGCCGCCGGTGATCGCCTCCCACACGGTGTCGTTGTCGGCAAGGTCATCGCGGGACTGGTCGACATAAGACAGCTCGACCGTGTCGCCCAGCGTGATGGTGCCGCTGTCGGGTTGTTCCTGACCGGTCAGCATCTTGAACAGGGTCGATTTACCTGCACCGTTGGGGCCGATGACGCCGACAATGCCGCCGGGGGGCAGGGCAAAGTCCAGCCCTTCGATCAGCTGCTTGTCGCCCATGTGTTTCGACAGCCCCTCGACCTCGATCACCTTGCCACCAAGGCGCTGGCCGTTGGGGATGACGATCTGGGCACGGGTCAGCTTTTCGCGCTCGGACTGTTCGGCCAGCTCGTTATAGGCGTTGATCCGGGCTTTGGATTTGGCCTGACGGGCCTTTTGGCCCTGACGCATCCATTCCAGCTCGCGCTGGAGGGTCTTCTGCTTGGACTTGTCCTCGCGCGCTTCCTGCTCCAGCCGTTTGGCCTTTTGTTCCAGCCACGCGGAGTAGTTGCCCTCGTAAGGAATACCCCGGCCACGGTCGAGCTCGAGAATCCAGCCGGTGATGTCATCCAGGAAATAGCGGTCGTGGGTGACGATCAGGATGGTGCCTTTGTAGTCGATCAGGTGCTGTTGCAGCCAGGCGATGGTCTCGGCGTCCAGGTGGTTGGTCGGTTCGTCCAGCAGCAGCATGTCGGGTGCTTCCAGCAACAGCTTGCACAGCGCCACGCGGCGTTTCTCGCCACCCGAGAGGTTAGCGATATTGGCGTCGTCCGGCGGGCAGCGCAGCGCCTCCATCGAGACGTCGATCTGGCTGTCGAGGTCCCACAGGTTTTCCGCGTCGATCGCGTCCTGCAGGGTGGTCATCTCTTCCATCAACTCGTCCGAATAATTCTCAGCGATCTCCATGGCGATTTCGTTGAACCGGTCGACCTTGGTCTTTTTTGCGGCCACGCCCAGCATGACATTTTCGCGGACGGTCAGCGATTCATCCAGCTGCGGTTCCTGCGGCAGATAGCCCACTTTGGCTCCCTCGGCCGCCCATGCCTCACCGGTGAAATCGGTGTCCAGGCCCGCCATGATCTTCATCAGTGTCGATTTACCCGCGCCATTGACGCCGACGACACCGATTTTCACGCCGGGCAAAAAGCTCAGGTGGATGTTTTCAAAGCACTTCTTGCCACCGGGATAGGTCTTGGAGACACCCTGCATGTGGTAGACATATTGATAGGCGGCCATGTCGCGTCCTCTGGGTCGGGGAAATTGGGTTGAAACGCTTGATATCCAAGCGGGGCGGGCGGGGCAAGCTGGTGGTTTCGTGATTTTTGCTTAGACCTTGGGCGGGCTAGAGTGGCTTCGGTTTGAGAGGCGCGTGAGATGTCAGAACTTGCGGATTTGATTTCCGGGTGGGCAAAGCCCGGTCGGGTCGATTGGATTGGTTTGCGTCCAGCCCGGCGGACGGAGATCATCACCTTAGGTGCCGCTATGATTTGCACCAATGGTTTGGATGGAGATCGCAGTCGCACGGGAAAGAGGGCGGTGACCTTGATCCAGCAAGAGCATTTGGCGGCGATTGGCTCGTATCTAGGACAAGGGCCGATTGCGCCAGAGATATTGCGGCGCAATCTGGTGGTTTCGGGGATTAACCTCTCCGCGCTTAAAGGCCGAGAGGTGCAGGTAGGTGAGGCGGTTCTGCGCTTTACCGTGATCTGCGCACCTTGCAGCCGGATGGAGGAAGCGCTGGGAAAAGGCGGCTATTCTGCCGTGCGTGGGCATGGCGGGTGGTGTGCGGAAGTGGTGCGCCCTGGACGCGTTCGGGTGGGCGATAGGGTGCAACCGATTGATTGACAAGCTGCTTCACTTCTGAACAACAGCAAAGCATGTTGCGCAACCAGATACCCTATGCTCGGCCCGGACAGGTCATTGGGCTGTTCGGAGGGTCCTTTGATCCTCCGCATCAAGGTCATGTGCATGTCACGCTTGAGGCGATGAAGGCTTTCGGTTTGGATCGTGTGTGGTGGCTGGTTTCTCCGGGTAACCCTCTGAAACAGCAAGGGCCTGCGCCTTTGCCGCGTCGGTTAAGGGCCGCGCAGGCGGTGATGCAGCACCCTCGGGTGGACGTTACGGATATCGAGGCGCTGACGGGTACGCGGGCGACGGCGGATACTCTGGTGGCCCTCCGGCGGCTTTATCCTCAAGTTCGGTTCGTCTGGATAATGGGGGCCGACAATCTGGCGCAGTTTCACCAATGGAAGGACTGGCGGCTGATCATGGACAGCGTCCCCGTAGGCGTTGTGGCGCGACCGGGGGATCGAATTTCCGCGCGGATGTCGCCAGCGGCGCGGGTCTACGCACCCTACAGAATTGACGGGCAGGCGCGGCATCTATTGGGACGCGCGCAGGCGCCGGCATGGTGTTTCGTGAACGTGCCGATGGTAAATCTCAGTTCAACTGATCTTCGCAATCGCGGCATCTGGGCGAACGGAGTGTTGCCCGAATAGCCACATTGCCTGCATATTCTCATGCAATGGTTGTCCAAATTTCATCTCTGGGATTTTAATTGACCCATGGTTGATCGTATTTCACGCCGTTTGTTTCTTGCAGGGTTGAGCGCAGCTGCGATCCCCGCTGCTGCCTTTGCGCAGGCCCCCTTGGTGTCCTTGCGGCCTCAGGCCCGTGGACCTCAGCTGACCGGGGCAGAGCGGTTCGTGCGCGCAGCCGGGCTGCGGGGCGATGTGATCTTTGCAGTGGCAGATGTTGAGACGGGCACCCAGCTTGAGGCGCTGGGGGGTGAGGCCGGGTTGCCTCCGGCCAGTGTGGGCAAGGCGCTGACCGCGCTCTATGCGTTGGACGTTCTGGGGCCAGATCATCGCTTTGAGACCAAGCTTCTGGCGGATGGGCCAATTGAGAATGGCATTCTAAAGGGCGACTTGATCCTTGTCGGCGGCGGAGACCCTCTGCTGGATACAGATGCATTGGCAAGCATGGCAGCCAATCTGCGCGAGGCTGGGGTGACCGAAGTTCGCGGGGCGTTCAAAGTCTATGACGGAGCCTTGCCCTACGTGTTCAGCATCGACCCTGGGCAGCCAGATCATCTGGGCTATAGCCCGGCGATCAGTGGAATTTCTTTGAACTTCAACCGCGTTCATTTCGAATGGAAGCGGGCCGGGACGAATTACAACGTCACGATGGATGCGCGCAGCGCCAAGTACCGTCCAGATGTCGATATGGCTGTGATGCGGGTCGAACCGCGCAGCCTGCCGATCTACACCTACCAACCCAGCGCGCGTCAGGACCGCTGGACCGTGGCCAAAGGCGCGCTGGGCAATGGCGGCGCACGTTGGTTGCCTGTTCGAAAACCTTCACTTTATGCGGGCGATGTGTTTCGCACGCTTGCCCGTTCAAACGGGGTTGTTCTGGGTCGGGTGCAAGTCACGCAGGAAACCCCGAAAGGCACTGCGTTGGTTGTCCACCAGAGCGACCGGTTGGAGAGCATCCTGAGAGGGATGCTGAAATACTCGACCAATCTAACTGCAGAAATGGTTGGTATGGCGGCTACGAAAGCACGCGGGGTCAGGCCGAGTGATCTGGCGGACTCGGCGGCTGAGATGAACCGCTGGGCGGCTGAGAGCTATGGGGCCAGTCAAATCGCCATGGTGGATCATTCGGGCCTGGGTGATGCGTCTCGCATGCCTCCCGGCGATTTGGTGAAGGCGCTTGTTGCTGCGCGCAAAACCGGGGCGCTGCGGCCCTTGCTCAAGCCTTTCACGCTGACCGATAGTCAGGGTCGGGCGGTCAAGGATCACCCCATCAAGGTGAATGCAAAAACCGGAACGCTGAACTTCGTCTCGGGTCTTGGCGGCTTTCTGACCACGGCCGACGGGTCCGAACTGGCCTTTGCGATCTTTACCGCAGATGTGGACCACCGCGCCACGATCCCGCGCGAACAACGCGAGCGTCCCGAAGGTGCCCGTAGTTGGAACCGCCGGTCGCGCAAGCTTCAGCGGGCGCTGATTGAACGCTGGGGGTCTCTCTACGGCAGTTGAGCCTAAACCGCGTGGCGCGCGCGGGCACCGCGTTCGATCGCGGCTGCGTGCAGGCGGTCGATGTTCAGCTCATAGCGGATTTCTTCCAGCAAACGTAGCTCGGTCTCGGCCAGTGAACCGTCTGCGGCGGCCACGTCGCAGGCCAGCGCATAGGCGGTTTCGTTCAGGCGTTCTGGCAAATTGTCACGGATCAGGCCGAACAGGGCATCCAACCCATCTTCCTGTTCGAACAGGTCGAAAACGATTTGCGAAACCCGGCGGGTGCGGTCGATGTCATAACCCGCAAACACAGGCAGCATATTCACCGCGCCTTCGATCTTGACCAGTTCGGCGGTGCGGATCGTCTCATCCGACGCCGAGATCGCGACCATGATCGCCACAAGGCAATCTTGCGGAGACATCGGGTGTGGAATTTGATCGGTCATTGGGTCGTCCTGAGTCATTTGCTGCCGTCGCACGATAGGAGGGCTGGCGGACGGGTTCAACGGCTTTTGCCTGTGTGTGTCAGAGAATTGGCAGTGGTCCCCGCGTTTTGGTCTGGCGCAGCACGAAATTGCTACGGGTGTCACGGACCAGGCCTGACTTCAGAAGGCACTGCATTATGAAAAGCTCAAGATCTTCGGGCGATTTGGCATAGACCTTGAGTAGGAAGTCATGATCTCCGGTAATCGACGCGCATTCCACGATCTGAGGTTCTGTCTCAACCAGACGGAGGAAGGCATTGATGTTGTCTTCCTGATGGCTCTGCAACGCGACGTGGATATAAGAAATTGCGTTCAGTCCGACAGACTTGGCGCGGACCTGCGCAGAGTAGCCCGATATAACGCCCGATGCCTCAAGATCCCGCACCCGACGCCAGCATTGCGAGGCCGACAGGCCTGTGCGGTCTGCAAGTTCCTGCATCGACAACCGGCCATCGGTTTGCAGCTGTTGCAGGATGGCCAGATCAGCAGGATGAAACGTTTGTGCCAATTTTGACCTCAATGCAAAATGATCCGTTCAACTATAAGCGATTTTCCCATTTATAGAAACTGAATTCGCCACCGCCCTTGAATAGAATATTTGTGAAGGGGAGGAGAAGATGCCGAAATCAACGAAATACCGCGCTAAAATCGCCGATGCGAAGGGTCATATCGCGTATACGGCTGAAGAGGACGCCGTTTGGGCTGATCTCTACTCGGCGCAGCAGGACAACGTGCAGAAATACATGGCGCGCGACTATCTCGACGGCCTGAAACGGTTGGAGTTGCCGAAGACCCGTGTGCCCTCTTGCAAGGATATCTCGGAACGTTTGTTGGACCTGACCGGATGGCGGGTTCAGCCCGTGCCAGCGCTGATTGGGTTCGAAACCTTCTTCGGGATGCTGGCCGACAGAGTGTTTCCGGCAGCGTCCTTTATCCGCTCACGCGAGGATTTCGACTATATTGAAGAGCCGGACATCTTTCACGAGATCTTTGGGCATACGCCCTTGCTCAGCGATCCCAGATTTGCGGCGTTCAGTCAGGCCATCGGCAAGGCCGGGGTGCAGGCTGGGCCGAAGGACTATGCTTGGCTGATCCGGCTCTATTGGTTCTCGATCGAGTTCGGGTTACGGTGGCAAGACGGTGAGATCAAAGCGCTTGGATCGGGGCTGGCGTCCTCGCCCACTGAACTTGTCTATGCGGTCGAAAGTGATATGCCGGACCGGGACCCGTTCGACGTGCTGACGATCCTGCGTACTCCATACCGGATCGACATGCACCAGATGGGCTACTTTGTTCTGCAAGACCCCGAGGCGCTGTTCGCCGCGGCCGACAGGGACCTGTTGGCAGATGTAAGACAGGCGCAGTCGCTCGGTCTATTGCCCAACAAGTTCCCACCCAAAGCAACAGCAGCGGAGTGATCGAAAATGACCACAACAGGACAAACCTGCAACTTGTCAGACCGTACGTGCGTACCTTGTTCCGGCGGCATTCCAGCCCTGACGGCAGACGAGGCGAATGCTCATATGGGCGAGCTGTCATCGGAATGGACACTGAATGTCGGGTCGACCGAGCTTAGCCGCCACTTCGCGTTCAAGGGTTTCGCTAAGGCGACATATCTGGCCAATCTTTGTGCATGGCTGGCGGATCAGCAGGGCCACCATCCCGATATCTCGTTCGGCTGGGGCTATGTGGATGTCAGGCTGACAACCCATGAAATCGGCGGACTCAGCGAGAATGACTTTATCTGGGCGGCGAAACTGGACCAGTTGACCGGTTGAATCGGCCTTGGCCCTAAGAAAAACCCCGTGCTTTTTTGACTCATGCTGCACCGACACGACAGGAGGGGGAGTTGGAAGGTTCAATTGGAATGTGGGTGCGCACGGGTTTCATGCTGCCCCCGGATTTCTATTCGAGATAAAACCAGTTCCCGGTGCCCAATTTTTCAAGGTCAATGACATGCACACCGTCCTGAAAACTGTGTGCTCCCACGGCGGCTTTTTTCTGGTCGGGGAAGCGAAGCGTTAGCCTAGGCGATGCTTTTATCTGAAGCCGTCCGACTAAGGGCTCAATCCGGAAGGAGAGTTCTTCCGGAACTGCGCGGCCGGCCAGTGAGACCAGAATACGTCCTGAAGTTGTAATCTCTTCATCATCAAGACTTTGGACAACAACAGCCGCAGTTGGGTTCTCGACCTCGAAAGCTACATTCGTGGTTGCGACCGTTTTGTCCGAAAGGTGTCCTGCGGCGGCCTGGGTCTTGGCCGTGTCGATGACAATCAGGCCATCGTTGAATGCCCTATAAAAATCACCGGTATCCGCCGCAACGGTTTGAGCGTCCGGTTCCAGGTAAGAGTGTTCGGTATCGAGTATTTCATGTTGCTGCTCCTCCAGTACCGAGGCTTGCAACCAAGGCAGTGCCGGCGTGTCCGGCATACAGGTGACCAATCTACTTTGCTCGACGATTGTTCGTATCCCGACCGAGGATGCCGGCGTTATCGAACTGCCAAAAAAGGCCTCGTGATCGGGGCAAAGGGCATAAGTCTTTTCCGCAAGGCGCACATGGCCCTGCCGATAGAGAAGAGCAGCCGCAGGCATCATGGCCATCATCGCGGGGTCTTCGGCCATGCTCCAGTTGGTGGGGCGAAGCGGGCCATTCAAGGGCTGCTGCGCATAACCATAGACGATAGGGGCATCCCATCCCTGATGGGCGGCACGCACGGCGACATTGAGTGGTGCAATAAACCTGTCGTCGCCGGGAAATTCTCCGATGTTCCACTCGGAAATGCTGAACGGCATTCCGACCACTTGTCCAATAGACAGCCAATCCAGAAAGCCGGACTGCGTTCTTGGGTCGTAATAAACTTCGCTTGAGCTTCCATAGCTATGCCCGTCAACCATGGAGCCGCGCGTGAGAGAGGGCAGCCCGGCGACCGACATCCCCCCCCACAGGCTGGTTGTGGTGATCAGACCCTCAAACCCGGTCGCTTCAATATTCTCGATCATTCGGTCATTGAAGCGGCGTTCAAGTTCGTTGAGAAACAGCTTGGACGGCCCGTGCAGCCAGGATCGCCAGGTGAGCTCCGGATCAAGGCCGTGTTCCACGGCAAATTCGTGCGCGGCCTCCATATAGACAGCGTTATGCAGGGGGACGTTCTTGTCTGGCAGCAGCGCATTTCCGAAGTGATGTGTCAGATCATTTTCGTTCGTGATCATAACGGCAATGACCGCAGGATCTTCTGCGTAGGATAGCCCAGTTATCTTGTTGATGTGTCGTAGATACTTGTCCTGAAATTCAAGCATCAGCGCTTCGATGCTTGGTGAAATGTAGCTGAATCCCTTGACGCGAATCGAGGTCTCACCCTTGGCGATCTCTTCGAAATCCTCGACCCCGTCTTCGGGTGTAAAGCTGCGACCGACATGAAGGTCGAGCCAGATGTAAAGGCCCTCGGCCTTTAGTGCCGCGATCCATTGGTCCAGTTTTTTCAATGAGAAGGCATCGAGCTTGCGGGTTGTCTGCGCTTCGTTGCCAAAGATATTGGGCTGCACCCAATGCGAGTCGTGGTGGTGGATGCGCACCAGATTGAAGCCCAACCGAGAAAGGCGTTGGGCGTGGGCCCGCATGAAACGAGTTTCGGTCGTGAACAGCGCATAGGCTTGAAGGTTCGCCCCCCAAAATCGGGCCGGGGTACCATCCGCGAAGAAAAGCTCATCGCCAACGGCCTGTATTTTACCGTGACGGCCCGCAGGCCGGTGGTTCAATGCACTTAGGTCGGGAATGGGAGTTTCCAACCGCAGCGCCCCTCTCGGCCAAGTCTGTACATCTTCGCTTGGCTGCGACGTCGCCGATCTGGGGCCTGATGCGATGCTAACCGCTAGGATGAGCAAAAAAGCAAAAATATCTGGGCGGTTCATCAGGCACCTCGTGCTTGTGCAGTGTATCTTTTCGGAAGGTTACCGCGTTGCCCGGGATTTCAAAATGGTTCTGCACACTGAGCTTATGCTTATTTGCAGTGGGCGGCGCTAGAAAAACCCCGTGCTTTTATTGACTCATGCTGCACCGGCACAATAGGAGGGGCCGGTCGGTTGCAAAGGGCGACCGGCGCTGTTTTTCCCGATGGAGCAAATCTGATGTCTGAACTGCGTGAAACCGCAATGTCGTCCAAGGCCTGGCCTTTCGAAGAGGCGCGCCGGTTGCTCAAACGCTATCAGAAGAACGCTCCGGAGAAGGGGTTTGTGTTGTTCGAGACCGGCTATGGCCCCTCGGGTCTGCCGCATATCGGCACCTTTGGGGAGGTCGCGCGAACCACGATGGTCAAGCGCGCGTTTGAAGCGCTGTCGGATATACCAACCAAGCTGATCTGTTTTTCGGACGATCTGGACGGTATGCGAAAAGTGCCCAGCAACGTGCCGAACCCGGAGATTCTGGAGCAGCACCTGCAGCGTCCGCTGACTTCGGTTCCCGATCCATTCGGTGAATACGAAAGCTTTGGGGCGCACAACAACGCTATGCTACGCCGATTCCTCGACACCTTTGGGTTCGAGTATGAGTTCTATTCGGCGAAGGAATTCTACGAGTCCGGACAATTTGACGAGATTCTTAAGCGTGCTGTCGAACGCTATGACGAGATTATGGCGATCATGCTGAAAAGTCTCCGTGAAGAACGGCAGCAAACTTATTCGATCTTCCTGCCTCTGCATCCCGAAAGCGGGCGGGTGATGTATGTACCGATGAAAAAGGTCTGCGCCGAGACCTACACCGTGACCTTTGATGATGAGACGGGCAAGGAATGGACCGTTCCCGTCACAGGCGGCAACGTCAAGCTGCAGTGGAAGCCGGACTTTGGCGCGCGCTGGGCTGCGCTGGGCGTCGATTTTGAGATGTACGGCAAGGAACACGCCACCAACGAAAAGATCTATGACGCGATCTGCCGTGCTTTGGGTGGCCGCGCGCCCGAGCATTTCTCGTATGAGCTGTTTCTGGATGAAAACGGCCAGAAAATCTCGAAATCGTCCGGCAATGGCGTATCGATTGACGAATGGCTGACCTATGCGCCGACGGAAAGCCTGTCGTATTTCATGTATCAAAAGCCCAAGACGGCCAAGCGGATGCATTTCGACGTCATTCCCAAGGCCTATGATGAATACCATCAGCAGCTGCGGGCCTATCCGGGGCAGGAGCTGAAGGCTCAGTTGAACAATCCAGTCTGGCATATCCATGGCGGTGATGTCCCGGAATCGACCTTGATCGTACCGTTTGCCATGTTGCTGAACCTCGCGTCGGTTTCCGGGGCAGAAGACAAAGAGGCGCTTTGGGGCTTTATCCGCCGTTACGCGCCTGAGGCGACCGCCGAGAGCCACCCCGATCTGGATCAGGCGGCCGGTTTTGCCGTGCGCTACTTCAACGATTTCGTCAAACCAACGCGCAAGCACCGCGCCCCGACGGAGCAAGAGCGCGAGGCGTTGGAGGCTCTGAAAGCCGCGCTCGAGGCCTATGACGGTCCAGCCGAAGACGAGGCGCTGCAATCGGTGGTCTATTCCATCGGGCGCGAGCGGTTTGACCCGATGCGTGGTTGGTTCACTGCCCTCTACGAGGTGCTGTTGGGGGCCTCGCAAGGCCCGCGTTTTGGTGGCTTCATTGCCCTCTATGGCGTGCCGGAAACGATCGCGCTGATCGAAAAGGCCTTGGCCGGAGAGCTGGTCTGATTTGACCTGATCCCGCATGGGGCTACCGTTCCGTCAGGAGGTAGCCCCATGCGTCGTTTACTGCTTGCCCTGTCCCTGAGTGCTGGTTTGGCCTCGGGTGCGTTTGCCCAGAATACCGAGATCGAGGCCAATATCGCGGCCCAGATTCAGGCCTTTAAGGCGGATGATTTCGCCACCGCCTTTACCTTTGCCAGCCCCAATATTCAGCGTCTATTCGGAAACCCGGACAATTTCGGAGCGATGGTACGCAATGGCTATCCCATGGTCTGGCGTCCCTCTGATGTGCGGTTTCTGGAACTGCGCGAGGTCGCAGGCGCGATGTGGCAGAAGGTCATGATCACCGATGGCGATGGCGCGGTTCACATTCTCGACTATCAGATGATCCAGCAGGAGAATGGCTGGAAGATCAACGGCGTGCAGCTACTTGGGCGCGCCGACCCAGCAGCCTGATGCAACAGCACCGTCACGGTCGTATGAGTGGCGGTTAATCCCTTTTGGATACTCAGACTGTCGCGTTCGGGATGGACCTGAACACGGCGTTTGAACGTGCAGCCATTGGGCCGCGCGACGAGGAAAGGGATTTCTATGAACAAGGCAATCACCGACGGCATTGTGTTCATGCCGCCTGCTTTCGAAAACGGTCTGGGCGTGTGGTCTGCGGGCGATGGTACGCCGGGCTCACCGACCTATGATGGCTCGGGCACCGGGGCATTTGTGCCGTCGGATGCGGATTTTGGCGGCTGCCTTGAGATCCTGAAGATCAACAGCCCGCAGCAGTTGCGCTACATGGGCCAGACCCAGATCCTGCCGGGGTGCTATTTGCAGATCAAGGCGCGGGTCAAGGCGATCAGTGGTCCTCTGCCCGAGGTGCGCATCGCGGCCTGGGCCGGTGCAGCAGGCGACACCCACCTGACGGGGGTAATCGAGCAAGGCCCAGCCACTCAGCTGGCAAGTTATGGCGCAGTGACCGAGATCACCGCCATTGTAGGCACGGGGCGACGGCCGGGCGTGGACATGGCTTGGGGTGTCAGTGCGCTCTACGGTCATTTCGGCATTGATATTGAGGGCGCCAACGGGGCCGTCATCCGCGTCGATGATCTGGAGATCACGGATGTCACTGGCGTGTTCCTGCGTGAGATCATCAGCCGTGTGGATGTGCGCGACTACGGCGCGGTGGGCGACGGCATTGCCGACGACTCGGCCGCGTTCGAGGCGGCGGATCAGGCCGCCGGAGGCCCACGCATTTTTGTGCCCCAAGGCACCTATCGTCTAGCAGAGAACACCACCCTGTCCTCGGAGGTCGAGTTTGAGGGCACGGTCACGATGCCTGACGACAAGATGCTTTTGCTGCTGAAAAACTATGACCTGCCAACTTACATTGCCGCGTTCGGGAATGAAGAGCTGGCCTTCAAAAAAGCGTTTCAGGCATTGTTGAACAACTCGGACCATGAATCGCTGGATCTGGGTGGGCGCAAGATCGAAGTGACGGCCCCAATCGACATGTTTGCCGCTGTTCCCAACAAGCCGGGGTTTTCGACCCGCCGCGTCATCCGTAACGGTCAGTTCGATGTCAAAAGCAGCTCAGCCTGGGATACCGAGACCTTCACCTCGGTCGCGACCTATGATCCAGCGGATTCGACCCGTCTGACCAATGTGGCCAACGTCGCGAACATCCCCATCGGTTCGCTGGTTCAGGGCAGCGGCGTCGGGCGCGAGATTTACGTGCGCGGCAAAGATGAAAGCGCCGGAGAGCTGACGTTGAACGCACCGATGTATGACGCGGCAGGAACCCAGACCTTCACCTTCGTGTCCTTCAAATACCTGCTGGATTTCGGCAATTTCGGAGTGCTGCGCAAATTCGGGATGGAACAGATCGAGTTCCAGTGCAACGGCCGCTGCAGCGCCATTCGTCTGGCACCTGCGGGCAGCACATTCTCATTGTCGGATTGTTTCATCAGCCGTCCGCTGGATCGCGGCATCACCTCGATTGGCACGGGCTGCAAAGGGATGTTGATCGACAATTGCCAGTTCCTGTCCTCGGAAGAGTCGTTCATTGTGCCGGATCGCAAGTCGATCGCGCTGAACACCACCTCGAATGATGTTAAGATCCGCCACAACCGGGCAGTGCGCTTCAAGCATTTTGCGGTTATCGGCGGGGACAACAATATGATCCTTGGTAACCACTTCTTCCAGGGCGACAGTATTCCGCAAGGGGTGCGGACCGCAGGGCTGATCATGATCGGGACCTATAACAGCTCGACCATCGCCGAGAACTACATAGACAATTGCTTTGTGCAATGGACGAACGAGCGTGACACGACGCCTGCCTATGTCTCGGGCTATTCCTTCAGCGCCATGAGCATCACTGACAATATCTTCTATTCCAGCGAGGCCCCGCCCTGGTTCAGCTATATCGTGATCCGCCCGCACGGTCCGGGGCATTTTCTGGACGGGCTGGCGGTGACCGGTAACAAGTTCCGCTCTAACGGAACGGACCTAGAGCGCGCCGACCGGGTGGATACGTCTTTTGCGGATCTGGATGCGGATCAGCACATCAACGTCACGTTCAGCAACAACACCTATCACGGTATTGAAGCCAAGGTGGAAAACCCGCTGCGGGTACGACATAGCCAGAGCTCGGCCTCGCTGGTCTGGACCATCGACTCGTACGGTCGGTTGCCGTTTGGCTCCAAGGCGCGCAGTTGCGATGCGGTGGCGGTTCTGGGGCCGCTCAGAACGGCGCTGGGGTCGGTGCGCTATTCCTTTCCCTATGCCGATGTCGAACAGGGCAGCAATGGCGATGCCGTCCAATTGCGCTGGGCCGAAAGCCTGAGCGGCGATGTATCGGTACAGATGCGTCTGGAAGAGTAACGATAGCAGCCAGTCGCCCCTGTATCGGGGCGGCTTCGCTTTGGGTGACAGGAAAGACAAGACGTTTGGGAATCCTGTGCTAGGCTGAGGGTAAGCCAAAGGAGGACTCAGATGCCGACAATAGCCAAAACCGCCAGCGTTCAGACCGTTATCACGACATTTGAGATGACACCCGGCACCTGTCAGGACCTGCTTGAGGCTCTGACGGATGCCTATTCCGAATTCATCTCAAAACAGCCCGGATTTGTATCGGCCGGCCTGCATGTCAACGACGCCCAGACCCGTATTGCCAATTATTCGCAATGGGAACGGCGCGAGGATTTTCTGGCCATGCTGCGTACCCCGGAAATGCGCGACCGCAACCGCAAGATCAATGAGCTGTGCAAGAGTTTTGAGCCGGTCATGTATGACGTGGCTGAGACATTTAATTGACGCAGGTCCCGTGCATTGGGGTCAGATGTCTGTAGCTTCGACGCGGTAAGCATTGCCAAACCCGCCGTTCAGCAACCCATCTTCAATCTCAAAGCGGACAAAGCTGAAATCAGTGAAATCTGCATAGAGTTTAGCCTTCGGGCGCAGTGACAGATACCTCTGGCGGAGGTTGTCATGATCCGCCGTTCCCCGTGCAATCAAACGGGCCGTCGCGTGCAAGGTCAGCCGAGGATGCGTGAGGGGGTCTCCCTTAGCGCCGGGATCCCCGATCAGCAAGGCACAGGCAGGGTTGTTCTGTAGCGACTGGCTATGGTCCGACAGGCTTGAAATCAGCGAGATCGGCTGCCCCTCGGCATCTGTTGCCATTGCAATCCGCGATACAGATGGTACAACGGTGCCTGGCCTCAAAACGGCGAGCGCAGCATGGGTCGCCTCATCCATCAATTCGCGGATCAGGCCCCGGGCGGTGTCGTCCAGCGGTTGGTAGGGGTCTTTCGTTGGCATTGTGCCTCGCATTGGTGAGCGTGAGGGTAATTCTATCCGCGGTGATCTTTGTGGGTAAGCCGTGTTCTGCCTCGGCTTCGCCACAAAGTCCCTGTATCGCGATGGCATGATGTTTCGCAAATCCAATCTGGACGAACCCTTGCCGACCAAACGTCAGCGCCGGGCCGAAGCCGCCCGGCGACGCGCACTCTCTCCGGTGCGTATTCTGCTTATGGTTCTGTGCCTGCCGCTGACCGTCGCGTTGATCTCTTTCAACATGTTCGTGCGCCTTTCGGACTATGGTCGGGATGAAGCTATGGTCCATCTGATCGCGCTGGCCGGCTGCGATGCCTCTCGGTCCATGGGTTTTGGAACGTTTTACGAAGGCTATGCGGGCTATCATCCGCGCAACGATCCCGACGGGGATGGAGTGGCCTGTGGACCGGATGTGGCGCAGCGTCAAACGGTCCCATCACCAAGCACGACCACGCCCCGCGAAACAACCGTCAACCAAAGGTCCTTGGGCAACGCCAAGTTCATCAAGCCCTAAAACCCGTGGGTTGAGGGCTGTCTCCTCCGCGACCGTTTGGCCTGTGGCGCTGCGGGAATCTGCCAGAACATGCTATGATGCGCCGCGTTGGTACCAGTTTGGTGCCTCCATCGGGCAATTTCGCCCAGGTTGGGAGGACAAAGATGTTTGCACGCGTAACTCAATTTAAAATGAAGCCTGGCACGCGCGAGGCGGCCACGGCGAAGATGAACGAATTGAAATCTGAAATCATGGGCATGCCCGGCATGCACTGTTTTACCAACGTCATGAACGAGGATGGGACCGGATACGTGATCTCGGTGGTCGAAAGTGAGGATATCTCGAACGCAAACGCCCCAAAAGTGGCCGAGCTTTGGGGGCATTTCGCTGAATTCATGGAAGCGCCGCCAACCCCGGCGGGCTTTGACGTGGTTGCCCATTGGGACAAAGGCTGAACGCACGTTTGACCACAGGCCGATCCGCGCCACTTCAGGCAATGCTACGAAAGCCGTGCCGCTGCACAGGTGCGAAACTTGCGCACCTCTGGCGCGGCGCCTTCCAGTGAGAATTCACTCAGGTGGTCTTGCGTGAAGGCGTAGGCTGTTTGGTTGAACTCCAAGCCATCCAAGACGTTGCCAAAGCCGGTGTCTGAGACGAATAGGGACATCGCATCGTCCGACAGCTTATGTCTTGGCGTTCCAATCTCAATCGGGTTTGGGCCTTCAAATCGCATGGCAAACCAAGGCGTTTGCGTCCAGCCTTCGGCGCGTCGCATGATTTCGAGGGTATAGAGCGGCTGCGCCGGATCGTAGGTGAGCCGGATCTCCTCTGCTTCGGTCTCGTGTGTCAATGTGCAGATCTCGCCAATCGTGGCGTTCCACGCATAGGCGGGGCTGCCGAGCAGCAGTGAGAGCAGGACAAAGCGCATGGCGATGAACCTAGCCGCAGATTGCCCTTTGGCAAGTGTGTGACAGGCTAGCCCTTCATTGCATTCAACAAGTCCAGCAGCCGCTTTCGGTCATCATCGTCAGCATAGTCACCGGTGGCCAGGCGCTGGGCAATGCTCAGGCGCAGGCGTTCCTGCTGGGTGCGGACATCTTCGCTGGCGGTTTCGGCCAGCGTCTTCATGATCGCCGCCACGGCCTGTTTGCGATTGGTGCTGGGGCTGGCGATATAGTCAACAAGGCTCTGCTTACCGGAATCGAGGATGTTCTCGGCCAAATCACGCAGTTGCGCGCCATTGGGCAGCAGTGGGACGGGGTCGTCCTTTGGCAGCAGGATTTCCGGTACGCTGCGCGGGGTCTCGGCCAGCGCATTTGCACCGTCGACAAAGGCCTCGGTGATCATCCGGGTGATCCTGATCGCGCGCGGGTCCTTGAACAGGGCCGAAGCGATGGCCACGCCGTAATCCGTATAGACCCACGGATTGACCCGCCGCCCGCCGCGGCCTTTGGGTTTTGAGATCACATTCTGTGATTGCAAATCGGCGACCTCGGCGTCGGACAGCTGAAAGCGGTAGCCCTCGAACAGGTCCTTGTTGCGCGAGACGGCCTGATTGAAGGCGCTGACCGACTTTCCATAGAACTGCGCCAGATCCTCGGCCAGCACCACACGGGTGCCACGCACCCGGTGAATGGCGCTTTGGACCTCATGCGTGCTGGGCAGGGTGTTCGTCATGGCAACCGTTTGGAATCACAATTTGTGATTTCAAACGTGGAGGAGGGTGGGGCGGGGTGCAAGGGTGGAGTGTGGGGTACCAAGAATGAAAACCAAAGCACTGCAAGCACATAGTTCATTGAATGAACAATGCTCCTAATTGAGCGGAAACAAAAAAGCAAAACGTCCAAAGCGACAAAACGAATGAGAATTTCGTTAGTCTCGCAGCTTTTTCTAAAGCTTTGTCGTTCTGATCTAACCTGTCATCGTTTTCTGCAGCTTGAGAAGTAATAACTTCAAAAAAATCATCGTCTTCATCGAGATGGCCTTTCCAATCTCGCCAATAGTGCCCTCTCACATGGAAGCTTCGGGGAAGGCATGATGCCGCAGCCAAAATGCCAGACAAGACGAAAACCGAGCAGCAAAAATAAGTCAGCAGTGGAGCAGGGGTGTTTGCCCCCAAAGCACCAAGCAAAGCGGCAACTGCCGTCATCGTTCCAGCAAGCGCCATTGCTCTTTGGTCCGCATTAGATGCCAACTGATTGTAGTCTTCTAGCCTCAGTTCCGTTTGCCGAAGGGCTTCTACTGCGATATCAAGACGATTATTAGACGTCAAAACTTCTCCTAAAGGTAGTAAATGGCAAAGAGACCTGCGCCTCCACCGACACGTGGTCGTCTCGGAAATGCTTCATCGCAACGTAATGATGGGACAAAGCCCGCGCCAAGACCTAATCCAAAACCGGCTCCCAAACCATCGAAAAATCCGAAGAAATAGAAGCGCGCGCGCGATTGAAGTGAATGGGGCAATGCAGTTGTTTTGGCTCATCGCAGAAGGATTTCGTGCGACGCGAACAAATAAAATGAATGGGAAAATGAAACTAGTAAATATGTATTTGGCGATTTCTGTCTGCTTCTCTGCAACGGTATTTGCCACTGAAATGATTGCGCAATCTTTCTCATGCCAGTACGGAGCCCAACCTGCTTGTCTCGATTATGGGGACAAAGTATGCTCAAGTGCGGGCAAATGCGTGAGCACTAATGCTGTTTGTTTTGACAGCTACCAATGCGATTTCGAAGGCTTCACGTGCAAATCAAATGTGTCCGAATGCGTGGAAGAATACGAGAGTCTTCAGTTCAAATATAACGAATTGGTAGATGACTATAACGACCTGTTACGCGACGCTAAGGATACTACAAACGAGTTATCTGAACTGAAAGACTGTGTTGATTGGGCGACCAGCAAAGACGAAGCCAAGCAATGTGCTTGGTAGCGAATTCACCGCTTCCTCCGCTTCACATTCCCACCCCGTTGCCCCGGCCTACCAGCCGTTGATCGTCCGCGCGATTTCACCGCGTCTTCCGAGGCCTTCTCGACCGCCCATTGGCGCGCCATAGGGTCATCGGCGACGGCCAGATCGACCGCTTCCAGACGTTTGATCTCATCGCGGATGTTGGCAGCCTCTTCGAATTCCAGGTTCTCGGCGGCTTTGCGCATCTTCTCGCGTAACCCGTCCAGATGGGCCTCGAGGTTGGCGCCGTGCATCGGTTTGTCGATGGTGGCGGTGACGCGGTTCATGTCGACATCGCCTTCGTAGAGACCGGCCAAAACGTCCTCGACGTTTTTCTTCACCGTCTCGGGCGTGATGCCGTGTTCCTCGTTATAGGCGATCTGCTTGGCGCGGCGGCGGTTGGTCTCGTTCAGCGCGCGCTCCATCGAGCCGGTGATCTTGTCGGCATACATGATCACCCGGCCCTCGGCGTTCCGCGCAGCGCGGCCGATGGTCTGGACCAGAGAGGTCTCGGATCGCAGGAAGCCCTCTTTGTCCGCGTCAAGAATGGCGACCAGCCCACATTCGGGAATATCGAGGCCTTCGCGCAGAAGGTTGATGCCGACCAGCACGTCGAACGCCCCCAACCGCAGGTCACGCAGGATTTCGATCCGTTCCAGCGTGTCGATATCCGAGTGCATGTAGCGGACTTTGATGCCCTGTTCGTGCAGGTATTCAGTCAGGTCCTCGGCCATGCGCTTGGTCAGAGTCGTGACCAGCGTGCGGAAGCCATTGGCAGAGACTTTGCGCACCTCGTCCAGCAGGTCGTCCACCTGCATCGACACGGGGCGGATTTCGACCTCAGGGTCCAGAAGACCGGTGGGGCGGATGACCTGTTCGGTGAAGACGCCACCGGTCTGTTCGATCTCCCACTTCGCCGGGGTGGCCGAGACGAAGACGGATTGCGGGCGCATGGCGTCCCATTCCTCGAACTTGAGGGGTCGGTTGTCCATGCACGATGGCAGGCGGAACCCGTGTTCGGCCAGGGTGAATTTACGGCGATAGTCGCCCCTGTACATGCCGCCGATCTGCGGGACGGAGACGTGGGATTCGTCAGCAAAGACAATGGCGTTGTCGGGGATGAATTCGAATAGGGTCGGGGGCGGTTCGCCCGGCGCGCGGCCGGTCAGATAGCGCGAGTAGTTCTCGATCCCGTTGCAGACGCCGGTGGCCTCCAGCATTTCCAGATCGAAATTGGTGCGTTGCTCCAGACGTTGGGCTTCCAGCAGTTTGCCTTCGCCCACCAGTTGGTCCAGCCGGATGCGCAGTTCCTTTTTGATCCCGATGATCGCTTGCTGCATCGTCGGTTTCGGCGTCACGTAGTGCGAGTTTGCGTAGACGCGCACCTGCTCCATCGTTGCCGTGCGTTCGCCGGTCAGGGGGTCGAATTCGGTGATCTGTTCCAGTTCCTCGCCGAAGAAAGACAGCTTCCAGGCGCGATCCTCAAGGTGGGCGGGCCAGATCTCCAGCGAGTCACCCCGAACCCGGAAGGACCCGCGCTGAAACGCCTGATCGTTGCGGCGATATTGCTGAGCGACGAGATCGGCCATGACCTGACGCTGGTCGTACTCACTGCCAACTTTCAGATCCTGTGTCATCGCCCCGTAGGTCTCGACCGAACCGATACCGTAGATACACGAGACCGAGGCGACGATGATCACGTCATCGCGTTCCAAAAGCGCGCGGGTGGCCGAGTGGCGCATCCGGTCGATCTGTTCGTTGATCTGCGATTCTTTTTCTATGTACGTGTCCGAACGCGGCACGTAGGCCTCGGGCTGGTAGTAGTCGTAGTAAGATACGAAATACTCGACTGAGTTTTCGGGGAAGAAGCCTTTGAACTCGCCGTACAGCTGCGCGGCCAGTGTCTTGTTGGGTGCAAGGATGATGGCGGGGCGCTGCGTTTCCTCGATCACCTTAGCCATGGTGAAGGTCTTGCCCGTGCCGGTCGCGCCAAGCAGAACCTGATCGCGCTCGCCGTCCAGAACGCCGCCCGCCAGCTCTTTGATGGCTGTGGGCTGGTCCCCGGCAGGCGCAAAATCGGTGTGCATCACGAACGCCTTGCCGCCCTCAAGCTTGAGGCGGGCGCGGACGTCTTCTGAGGTCAGCTGGGTCTTGTCGGAATGAGCATAGGCCATAGAGGGGGGATTCCTTTCGCGCCTGATTTTGATCTGTTTTTGTTCCGGTTCAAGGGGGCATTTCCATTGCGCGCAATTGCGACAATTGCGGACTTGTCCGAATGGATGCTGTGACGCATAAACAAAGCCAGCCAAGTGAGTACGGAGAGGCGAGATGCGCGCACGGATTTACCAGCCTTCGCGGAATGCGATGACCTCGGGCATGGCCAAGACCCGCAAGTGGGTTTTGGAATATGCGCCTGCGTCCTCGCGTGAAGTTGATCCGCTGATGGGCTGGACCTCATCCGATGACACCCAGACCCAGGTGCGCCTGAAATTCGATACCAAGGAAGAGGCACTGGATTACGCCAAGGACAATGGTATCGACGTTCAGGTCAGCGAGCCGCACAAGCGCAAGCCCAACCTGCGTCCGCGCGGGTATGGCGAGAATTTCGCAACCGACCGTCGCAGCCCCTGGACGCACTAAATGATCGAAATTCGACTGGCCGACCCCACGTCGGATGCCTTGCGCCCTGTGATCGAGGCGCATTTTGCCCATAGCGAGCAAGCCTGTCCGGCGGAAAGCAACCACACCATGGGGCCCGAGGCCTTGTCGGGTGACGGCATCCGCTTCTGGGGTCTTTTCGAAGAGGGCCGCGCCTTGGGCTGCGGCGCGTTGAAGACACTGCCTGATGGGACGGCCGAAGTGAAATCCGTTCACGTTGTTGAAGCCGCACGCGGGCGCGGTCTCGCGCGGGTGATGATGGCGCATCTTGCCGATCTCGCTGCCAATGAGGGCACAGAGGCACTTGTGCTCGAAACGGGTGCGGCGCATCTGCCGGATTATGATGCTGCGCGTAAGCTCTATGAGGCGCTGGGTTATTCCTATTGCGGCCCGATCTATGGGTATGAAGACGATCCAAACAGCGCCTTCATGCGCTTGGCCCTTGAACCCCGCCCTTAAAACCAGCAAGAAGGGCGCAGCGGTCCCTTAGCTCAACTGGATAGAGCAGCTGACTTCTAATCAGCAGGTTGAGGGTTCGAGTCCTTCAGGGATCGCCATTTCACCCAAGAAAAACACGCGGCTTGTCCGATCCGTTCTTCGCTTTGGCGGGGAAGGTTCAGAAGGGCTGGCTGAGGGGGTCGCGCCAGCCCTTCTTTAGAGCGTTACTGAGTGGTAGGTAAATCAGTAACCAAAAATTAACAAATGCTCGCGGCGCGCGAAATTGGGGGATTCCCGTAGTTAATGTGCCGCTACGCGGGTTTTTGTGGTGTTCAAACGGGAGAGATGAGACCTGAGAACAGCCGCTTCATGTGGTTTTAGAATGGGTGCAGCTGTCGGCCCATAAGCGTTGGGATTTCCGCGCAGCTCAGGGAAAAGTGACAGTATTTCAGCACGCTGCGGGTGGTCCAGCGCTCCGATCGAGTTCGAAGTTACGAAAAAACTCTCGCTCAGGACGCCCTCAGATCTGACGATTTGATGCTGATCGAACATGACATGCCAATAGTTGACATGCCCGCCTTCGCGAATCGATACTCCGTCCATGCCGCATAGGAACTTGGCTGCCACCAATGCGTGGGGCGCGCCAAACAGAAGCTCGGCTACGCTGGTGTCGATCATCATCCGGTGCTGCTGCGAGACGACTAGTTGTCTCGGGTTCCCCAGCGTGTTGGGGGCAAAGACCACAGGGGCAAAGCGCCCGGTTGCCGGAACGGACGTGCTCCCGATCCACAGAACTGGCTGCAGGCCGTTGTCCCGTGTCCAGACCTTTTGATCGACGTGGATCTGCTGCACGGGAACCGAACCGTCGGCTGTTTCGATCAATGTGTCCTCAGCAAAGCAAGCCACATAGTCCGAATACAGCGAAGACCCCGTATTTGATCCCGCAACCTTGACGTAGGACGCCCCATCTATCAGCCGCTCTGAGGCTGCAAAACCCCAGACATCCGAAGTCACGCCGTTTTGCGAAAAGACATACAGCCGGATGACAGGGCCGGTCTCTAGGCCGTTTTCGTCAAGTTGCCGAATGTCGATGAAGGATTCGGATTCAACGGGCGTTCCGTTGGCTACAATCCCGCCGCCATCGGTTATGGTATGGCTGAAGGCCTGATCATCTTCGAACACATCCGGAGTGCCCGAGGTGTCATCCACGGTGACCGTGGTTCCCCCACCCGAAGTATATTGAAAAACGGTTCCATTCGGCGTGTCCGAGTTGTTGCGGATCGGTGTGCCTACAATCCCAGCGCTGGGGCTGGACGTGACCAACATGTTCTCGCTGTCGATCGAAAAGAAACTACGCAGTACCATTCAACATCCTGTTCGCTTTGCGGTTTTGGGCCACTGGCTACAAGCGTTGAGCCTATCGAGTTTAATCGGGATATCTACCCAAACTCTTGAAGACCCAAGAAGATGTGACCGGGAAGACTCGGGTTTTCCTGCCCTTCGGTGAGCGCCTTGGGCTGGGCACGCGGTGCGGCTCGCGTCATTTGGTAATTTTGCTACCAAATAGAGGCGACAAAATTGTTGCAACCGGTTGCAAAAAAATCCATTGTTGCGCCACAGAACAGGATTCGAGGGTTTGGATGTTGAAGGTTGGATTGCTGGGCGCCGGTCGGATCGGGCGGGTGCATGCGCGGGCGATATCAGCCCATCCGGGCAGTGTGTTATGCGCGGTCTCGGATGCTATGGCTCAGGCGGCAGAGGATCTGGCCCATGAGCACGGCGCCGAGGTTCGAACCTCGGACCAGATCATAGCTGACCCTGAAATCGACGCAGTGCTGATCGCGACGCCGACCGACACGCATTCGGACCTGATCGAAGCCGCAACAGCGGCGGGTAAAGCGGTTTTGTGCGAAAAACCCGTCGATCTGGACCTTCAGCGGGCCATTTCCTGCCAGCAGTCGGTTGCGGCCCATGGTCGACCCGTGATGATCGGCTTCAACCGTCGGTTTGATCCCAGTTTTTCGGCATTGAAAGTGGCTGTGGATGCAGGCGAGATCGGCAAGGCTGAACTGCTGTCCATCACCTCGTTCGATCCCTCCCCGCCGCCGGTGAGCTATGTAAAGGTTTCGGGTGGTCTGTTCCGGGACATGATGATCCACGATTTCGACATGGCGAATTTCCTGATGGGAGAGGTCCCGAAGACGATTTCCGCTGTCGGCTCGTCGATCGTCGACCCAGAAATCGGCGCGGCCGGAGACGTGGATACCGCCGTTGTCACAATGGCTTACGCGGATGGTCGTATTGCGGCTATCAAGAATTCACGCCGGGCGGCCTATGGCTATGATCAGCGGGTCGAGCTGCTGGGTTCCGAAGGTCTTCTGCAGGCGCAGAACATGCTGGAAAACACGGTTGTCAAATCGACCTCCGCCGGCGTCGTCGGGGCCAAACCCACCTATTTCTTTCTGGAACGCTACATGCCTGCCTATCAGGCCGAGTGGGCCGCTTTTGTGGAGGCTGCCGCCTCGGGCGCGCAGGTTCCAGTGTCGCTGGAAGATGGGGTTGCAGCCCTCGCCATGGCCGAGGCGGCAACGATGTCGGCGCAGTCGGGTAGGCCAGTTCATCTGGCTGAAGTTTTGAAACCGGTTGCAAAATGATTGAATTTCTTCAAACTGAAAACAGCTCGGATACAGACCCGGGCAATACAGATTCGGCCCAACCGATTAAATGGGGCTGATAGCCTAGGACGAAAACAGACGGTTTTATGGGAGGAAACCAAATGAACAAGTTTGTGAAACGAGTACTGATGGCCAGTGCTGTCGCGGTGGCGGCCGCAAGCGGTGCCGCGGCTGAGGGTGAAAAGTACATCCTGGTCAGCCATGCCCCTGACAGTGACAGCTGGTGGAACACGATCAAGAACGGTATCGCTTTGGCCGGTGAGCAGATGGGTGTCGAGGTGGAATATCGCAACCCGCCTACTGGTGACCTTGCGGATATGGCGCGCATCATCGATCAGGCTGCGGCCTCCGGTCCCAATGGTATCATCACCACGTTGGCTGACCCGGATATTCTCGAAGGCCCGATCAAAGCTGCTGTAGATTCCGGGATCGACGTGATCATTATGAACACTGGGACACCCGACAAGGCACGCGAAGTTGGCGCCCTGATGTATGTCGGGCAGCCCGAATACGACGCCGGCTACGCGGCTGGTCTTCGGGCGAAAGGTGACGGCATTGGCTCTTTCCTTTGTGTGAACCATTACATCGTCCAGCCATCCAGCCAAGAGCGTTGCCAGGGCTTCGCGGACGGCCTGGGTATTGAGCTTGGTGAGCAGATGATCGACGCGGGACAGGACCCTGCGGAGATTAAGAACCGCGTTCTGGCCTACCTGTCGGCTAACCCAGAGACGGACGCTGTTTTGACGCTTGGCCCGACCTCTGCCGATCCAACCATCTTGGCGCTTCAAGAGAACGGCATGGCCGGTGACATTTATTTCGGTACGTTCGATCTGGGTGGCGAGATTGTCAAAGCCATCAAGGACGGTACCATTCAGTGGGGAATCGACCAGCAGCCGTTCCTGCAGGCCTACCTGCCGGTTGTTGTTCTGACTAACTACCACCGTTACGGCGTTCTGCCTGGCAACAACATCAACTCTGGCCCCGGTTTCGTGACCGCGGACGGCCTGGAGAAAATCGAAGAATTCGCAGGTGAATACCGCTGATCTTCCGAGCTGAGCGGGCGTGCTAAGGCGCCCGCTCAGACCTACTTCCATTTTTTCTGGATCACCCGCGAGGGGAGGACCACAATGTCTGAGTCAGCTCAATCCACGGCAGTTGAAGATGAACGGATCAAAGAGATCTCGCCGCTGCGCCGTGCTCTGATCCGCCCTGAGCTGGGTGGAATTGTCGGCACCGTCGCCGTATTCACGTTTTTTCTGTTGTTTGCCTTCGATAGTGGCATGTTTACCAGTCAGGGTGTGCTGAACTGGTCAATCGTTTCGGCGCAGTTCATGATCATTGCCGTAGGGGCGTGCCTGCTCATGATCGCAGGCGAATTTGACTTATCGGTCGGTTCGATGATCGGCTTTGCCGGGATGATGATCGCGATCTTCTCAGTCACACTCAGTTGGCCCGTGTGGATGGCTATCATTGTGACGTTTGCGCTCTGTGTGTCGATTGGGGCCTTGAACGGTTTTATCGTGGTGCGAACTGGCCTGCCCAGCTTTATCGTGACTTTGGCCTTTCTGTTTATCCTGCGCGGCTTCACCATTTATCTGCCGCAAACCATTGAGCGGAAGACGATCATTGGCGGCATCAAAGACGTCGCGGAGGGTGACTGGCTGGCGTCGATCTTCGGTGGCAAAGTCGGACAAGGGTTCTTCACTTGGCTTGGCGAAAACGGTTTGATCGAAACGTTCGAGCGTGGAACGCGCGCGGGCCAGCCTGTTGTTGACGGTATTCCCATGCTGATTGTCTGGGCCATTGGTATCATTATTTTTGGTCACGTGCTGCTTACTAAAACCAAGTTTGGCAACTGGATTTTCGCAGCGGGTGGCGACGCCGAGGCAGCGCGGAATTCAGGCGTGCCAGTGAACAAAGTCAAAATACTGATGTTCATGTTCACCGCCTTCTGCGCCACGGTCTTCGCCACCTGTCAGGTTATGGAGTTCGGCTCGGCTGGTGCAGACCGCGGTTTGCTCAAGGAGTTTGAAGCGATTATTGCGGTTGTAATTGGCGGCGCGCTGCTGACCGGCGGATATGGCTCGGTTCTGGGGGCTGCTTTAGGCGCTTTGATTTTTGGCGTGGTACAGCAGGGGCTGTTCTTTGCTGGCGTTGAAAGCTCATTGTTTAGGGTCTTCTTGGGGATCATCCTGTTGGGTGCCGTAATCCTGAACACCTATATCCGCCGCATCATCACAGGAGAACACTGAGATGACTGACGATACCAAGTTCCACCATGGGGACGTGCAGGATAGCAAGCCGATCATTCGTATGGTCGACATCCAGAAACACTTCGGCTCGGTGATTGCGCTGGCAGGCGTCAGCTTTGATCTTAAACCGGGGGAATGCCACTGTCTTCTCGGCGACAATGGTGCAGGCAAATCGACCTTCATTAAGACGATGTCGGGCGTTCACAAACCAACTTCGGGCGAGATTTTCTTCGAAGACAAGCCGATGCATTTTGAAGACCCGCGCGATGCTATTTCAGCGGGGATCGCAACAGTGCATCAGCATTTGGCCATGATCCCGCTGATGAGTGTCAGCCGCAATTTCTTCATGGGCAACGAACCTACGCGCAAAGTGGCCGGAATCAGCTTCTTCGATAAGAAGCTGGCTGACGAAATCACTATGGAAGAGATGCGCAAGATGGGCATCAATCTGCGTGGCCCTGATCAGGCTGTGGGCACCCTGTCTGGAGGGGAACGCCAGACGGTTGCGATTGCGCGCGCCGTTCATTTCGGCGCCAAGATCTTGATTTTGGACGAGCCGACCTCGGCCCTTGGGGTGCGGCAAACTTCGAACGTGCTAGCGACCATCGACAAGGTGCGCAGCCAAGGCGTCGGAGTGGTTTTCATCAGCCACAACGTGCGCCACGCGCTGGCCGTCGGCGACCGCTTTACCGTGCTGAACCGGGGCAAAACGCTGGGCACCGCAAAACGCGGCGAGATCACACCTGAAGAACTACAGGACCTGATGGCGGGAGGACAGGAATTGGCCCAATTGGAAGGGTCACTGGGCGGAACGGTTTAACGCCGTTCCCCCAAAACGGGACCATTCGGTCCGACATCCAACGAAATCGCAGAACTGGCCGGAATGGCCTTGTGTTGAAAGGGATCACAATGGGCAAGACCGTCCGACTGACCGCAGCGCAAGCTTTGGTGCGCTATCTGGGTGCCCAGATGAATGAGGCCGGAGAGCCTTTCATCGCAGGTGTCTGGGCCATTTTCGGCCATGGCAATGTGGCCGGGCTGGGTGAGGCGCTGCATGGTGTCAAAGACACGCTGCCCACCTATCGCGGCCACAATGAACAGACGATGGCGCATTGCGCGATTGCATATGCCAAACAGATGCGGCGCACACGGGCGATGGCGGTGACCTCGTCCATCGGGCCGGGCGCGACCAATATGGTCACCGCTGCTGCGCTGGCCCATGTGAACCGCCTGCCGGTTCTTCTGCTGCCGGGCGACGTCTTCGCCTCGCGCGGGCCGGACCCGGTGTTGCAACAGATCGAGAGTTTTGGCGATGGCACCATCAGCGCAAATGACTGTTTCCGCCCAGTCAGCCGCTACTATGACCGTATTTCGCGCCCCGAGCATCTGCTGACCGCTCTGCCGCGTGCTTTCCGCACGATGACAGATCCGGCGGATTGCGGGCCGGTCACTTTGGCTTTCTGTCAGGACGTGCAGGCCGAGGCCTATGACTATCCCGAAAGCTTCTTTGAACCGCGCGTGTGGTTCCAACGCCGTATTCGCCCGGACGAAGGCGAGCTGGCGCGCGCCGTAGCCGCAATTTCAGCGGCCAAACGACCAGTCATTGTCGCAGGCGGTGGGGTGCATTACTCGGATGCAACCGACGCCTTGCAGAGCTTTGCTGAGACACACAATATCCCGATCACCGAGACGCAGGCCGGCAAATCCTCCTTGGCCTGGGATCATCCTCTTAACCTGGGTCCGATTGGTGTGACGGGCGGTGAGCCGGCCAATGACATCTGCGCGGAGGCCGATCTGGTGCTGGCCGTTGGTACGCGCTTGCAGGATTTCACGACCGGCTCGTGGGGCCTGTTTTCAAACCCCGCGCGCGAGATGATCTGCCTCAACACAGCCGCCTATGATGCTGAGAAACACGGCGCGATGCCGTTGCAATCCGACGCACGCGTTGGCTTGCAGGAGCTGGGCGCCGCGCTGCAGGGCTACAATGCTGATCCTGTGGCCGACAGACTCAAAGCGGATTGGTTTGGCAAGGTTGACGCGCTGACCGACGCGCCGGGTGACGGGAACGCTCTGCCCACTGATATGCAGGTGGTGGGTGCAGTTCAGCGCGCCTCGAATGGCGACACGGTGGTGATGTGCGCCGCTGGCACAATGCCGGGTGAGCTGCACAAGCTGTGGAAAGCGCCGCGACCCGGGGCGTATCACATGGAATACGGGTTCAGCTGCATGGGCTATGAGATCGCAGGCGCCATGGGCATCAAGATGGCCCAACCGGATCGCGACGTGATCTGCTTTACGGGCGACGGCACCTATATGATGGCGAACTCGGAAATGGCGACGGCTGCGATGATGGGCGTCTCCTTCACCGTCGTAATCACCGACAACCGGGGCTTTGGCTGTATCAACCGCCTGCAAATGGGCACTGGCGGGGCCGAGTTTAACAACCTGCTGGATCACACCGTCCACGAAACCGCCTCGAACATCGATTTCGCGGCACATGCGGCGGCGATGGGGGCGACCTCGGTCAAGGTCAGCTCGATTGCCGAGCTTGAGGACGCGCTGGCCAAACGCGGCGACATCACAGGGCCTTACGTGATTGTCATCGACACCGATCCTTACCCCTCGACCGAATATGGCGGCACATGGTGGGAGGTTGCGGTGCCCGAGGTCAGCACCCGCCCCGAAGTGAACGAAAAACGCGCGGCCTATGAGGTTGCCATCAAGGAAAGAAACACGAAATGAGCGTGAAAATCGGGATCTCTCCGATCGCGTGGCAGAACGACGATCTGCCGGACCTGACCGCCGCATACACAATGGAACAAGCGCTGCAGGAGTCGCGTCAGATTGGTTACACCGGCGTCGAACGGGGCCAGCGGATGCCCAGCGATACCGAAGGGCTGCGCGCCTACCTTGAGGGCAACGATATCGCGCTTTGTGGCGGCTGGTGTTCCGGTGCCTCGCTGGTCAATGACTTCGCGTCAGAACAAGACGCGGTACGGGAACAGGTTGAACAGTTCGTGGCCCTGAACAGCCCGTGTATCGTTTACGCCGAATGCTCCAACACCGTTCAAGGCCAGATCGGGACGCCGGTCAATGACCGTCCGAAACTGTCAAAGGATGAGGTGCTGTCCTACGCGGCCAAGCTGACCGAGTTGGCAAAATGGATGGGTGATCAGGGCATGCCAATGGCCTATCACCACCACATGGGCACGATCATCGAAAGCGAAGATGACGTGAACTGGCTGATGGAGGGCTCAGGCCCCGAGGTGAAGCTGTGCTTTGACACCGGTCACCTGCTGTTTGGCAGTGGCGACGTGATGGCGACCCTGAACCGTTGGGGCGACCGCGTGCATCACGTGCATTTCAAGGATATCCGCCCCGCCATCGTGCAGGACGTGCGGGAAAACAACCGCAGTTTCCTGGATGCCGTGATCGCAGGCGCGTTCACGGTGCCAAGTGACGGCTGCATTGATTTTCAGGCGGTCGCAAATGCGCTGAAAGCGATGGATTATGACGGTTGGATCGTCGTTGAGGCAGAACAGGACCCGGCCAAAGCGCCGCCCTATGAGTACTCAAAGAAAGGCTACGACCACATCGTTGACGTCTGCGGCAAGGCAGGATTGGAGATCACCGCGTAACAAACCGCCCCAAGGGGCAACACCGAAGCCATGAGAAAGGAGAAAGTCATGGTAAATCAAGAACTCGGATATGTCGGCTATTTTGACCGGGAATCCTGTGATCTGGATGAATTCAAGGTGTTGACCTCACAGGCCCTTTCGGCGGACGCGGTGCCGTTTGCTGCGTCTGTGGAAAACAATGTGCCCGTCTATGACATGCAGGCTTTGCGTCCGCTACTAGAGCAAGCAGACAATCGGCAGGCCTTGCTGGCCGAATGGGCTTGGGTACTTGCCAAATCCGCAGGCGTCATCGCCCTGAAACGGGCGTATCCGGATACAAGTGTGATTGACCGGGCCACAGATGTATTCCGCCAGATCATCAACGACGAACGTCAGGGCGGTGGGGGTGAGGGCGACCACTTTGCGGCCTCTGGGGCCAATGACCGGATCTGGAACGCGTTGCAGAAACAGTGCCTGCGCGATCCCGAAGGCTTCGCGCTCTATTTCGGAAACACCTCGATTGCCGCCGCGTGTGAGGCTTGGCTTGGCCCGAACTATCAGGTCACGGCGCAGATCAACCAGGTGCGCCCCGGCGGGCAGGCACAGCAAGCGCATCGTGACTATCATCTTGGGTTTCAAACGGCAGACAGCGCAGCACGCTATCCCGCGCACGCGCATTTTCTAACGGCAGCTCTGACATTGCAGGGCGCTGTCGCGCATTGCGATATGCCGGTAGAGTCCGGCCCAACCAAGCTGCTTCCGTTCTCGCAGCTTTATGCGCCCGGATATCTTGCCTTCCACGACACGGATCACCGCGCGCATTTCGAAGAGAACTACGTACAGCTGCCTTTGCAAAAAGGGGATGCCGTGTTCTTCAACCCTGCGCTGTTCCATGCGGCCGGGGAAAACCGCAGTGCAGACATTCATCGCATGGCAAACCTGCTTCAGGTGTCCACGGCCTTTGGTCGGGCGATGGAGGCCGTGGATCGCCGCGCGATGTCCGAGGCGGTGTTTCCGTCGCTCATCGCCTTGAAACAACGGGGCGATCTGACCGCTACACAGCTAGAGGCCGCGATCGCTGCAACTGCCGAGGGCTATCCCTTTCCAACCAATCTCGACACGGACCCTCCGGTCGGGGGGAATGCGCCGGACAGTCAGGCAGACATCCTGCGCCGCGCTGTGGCCGAGGGGTGGTCCGAGGCGCAGCTATCGAATGCGCTTTCGGCGCTGACCACACGGCAATCCGCCTGCAATAAGAACCGGGCGGTCTGAAAGGCCGCCCATTACCGGAGACCAACATGGCAGATTTGCTCAAGAAACCATTCGGCACCCGTGGCAAGGTCCACGACATCACTCCGGCCAGCGCCGGGTGGCGTTATGTCGGGTTCGGCCTCTACCACCTGCGCGCGGGCGACAAGGCGACCGAGGTCACTGGAGATCGTGAGGTCATTCTGGTCATGGTCGAAGGCAAGGCGCAGATCTCCGGCGCCGGGCAGGATTGGGGCGTTCTGGGCGACCGGATGAATGTGTTCGAGAAATTACCGCCTCATTGCCTCTACCTGCCCAACGGCACCGAATGGGAGGCCGTGGCCGAAACCGATTGCGTCATCGCCGTCTGCTCGGCCCCCGGCAAAGGCGGACATCAGGCCCGGCGGATTGGGCCGGATGGCATCACTCTGACCGAACGCGGCAAGGGCGTGAACACGCGCCATATCAACAATATCGCGATGGAGAATGAAGACTACGCCGATAGCCTGCTGGTGACCGAGGTGTTCACCCCGAACGGTCATTGGTCTTCATACCCTAGCCACCGCCATGATGAGGATGACTTCCCGCGCATTACCTATCTTGAGGAAACCTATTACCACCGCCTCAACCCGGCCAACGGGTTCGGGATTCAGCGCGTCTATACCGATGATGGCCAGCTGGATGAAACGATGGCGGTCTCGGACGGCGACGTTGTGACCGTTCCGCGCGGACACCACCCTTGCGGAGCACCCTATGGGTTTGAGATGTACTATCTGAACGTCATGGCAGGACCTTTGCGGAAATGGCGCTTTGTCGCGGCCCCCGAGGTCGAATGGATCATGGAGCGTGACGGATGACCCCGGACTTTGCCACCTATCCCAGCCTGAACGGCAAGACCGTTTTCATCACCGGCGGGGCTGGCGGGATCGGAGCGGAAACGGTTCGGGCCTTTGCTGCGCAGGGGGCCAAGGTCGGGTTTCTGGACCTCAACGCGGATGCAGGGCACGAACTGTTGGCGAAACTCGAAGGCGAGCATGCCTTTGCCCAATGCGATCTGCGCGATATCGATGCGCTGCGCGATGCGCTGGAGCAACTGACCGAGGAATTGGGCGCGGCGCATGTTCTGGTCAACAACGCGGCGCAAGATGACCGACATGACTGGCGTGAGGTCACCCCGGACTATTGGGATGAACGCATGGCGACCAATATCCGCCATATGTTCTTTGCCATTCAGGCGGTTGCCCCTGCAATGATCGAACGGGGCGGAGGCTCCATCGTCAATCTGGGGTCGAATTCCTGGTGGGAGGCCGGCGCAGGTTTCCCCGCTTATGCCACCGCCAAATCCGCTGTGCATGGCCTGACCCGAACCATGGCGCGCGAGCTGGGAGATCACCGGATCCGCGTGAACACTGTTGTCCCCGGTTGGATCATGACCCAGCGCCAGAAAGACCTGTGGGTCACGCCCGAGGCACTGGCAAAACAGGTCGACCGCCAATGCCTGCCCGACCCGATCGACCCGGTCTACGTGGCGCGGATGGTGGTGTTTCTGGCCTCGGACGACGCCGCCATGTGCAGCGCCGGGAATTTCATGGTCGAGGGTGGCTCGATCTAGGCTTAGTTTGATCGTCCGGCATGGGCCAAGCAATTGTTTTCCAGTCGCTGGAAATATCAATGAAGCACCGGCTTGACCTTTTTTGGCCGATAGTTCGGCACCTGAGCGCAGCTTCGCAGAAGGCTGCCATTCAAAACGAATCCATCGGATGACGAGAGGCGGATAAAACTGCCAATCAAGAACTCCGTGTGAACGACCGCTTCTTGTTTCCAGCGCAGCTACGGCCATTGCGGCAACCATCAGGGCAAGCACGCTCTAGTCAGTCACTGGCCACGTGTTTTCGCATCGAGACTGTGTTGCCACTTCGACTAACCTCAGCCCACCCCAAGTGCTGGTAAAGTCGAACATTCTCGGGCATGTCGACGTGGGTATTCAGACGCATTTCACTGAATCTTAGCCGTTTTGCTTCGCGCTCTGAAAGTTCGATCAGTTTACGTCCCAGACCCTTACCGACATGGTCGGGATGAACCGCAAGGTTCGCAAGTTTTATGAAACCATCACCGGCGACAAGAACGAGACCAGCTATGATCTCGTTTCTTTGCACGACGACCCAAACCTGATTGTCGGCAATGTCTTGCGCGCATCCATCGGAAACAGCAGGCAGATCGGAGATGCGCTCGGCGTATTTTTCATAGGCCGCGTCGATACAGGTCGCCAATGCATTGGCGTCCGCCGCCTGCGCGGGGCGTATGATCGGATTTTGAGTCGCCAAAATTGTTGCCATCGGTCGGGTTTGCTCGAAGTGCTTACGTTCATAGCGCAGAACCAAGAACCATTGAAGCAGACATTGGTGCGCAGCGCAGCATCGATCTCTCTGGGCTCTTTTTTCCTCTTTCGCCGCTCGCTGACCGAAGGACCGCTTTTCCCCCAGATACACAAACGTTGCCTGAGAAAGACAATCTATCTAGTCGCAGGGTTAAACTACATAGCCATTTACATCCCGATCTCGCTATCTCTGAGGCGGCGCGCCAAAGGCGCGGATCACGGTGCGGGCGGCGGCCTCGACCGGGTCTTGGGTCTCTTTAAGTATGGTCACGCGGTCGAACCGTTCGGGGTCGCTGTTCACAGCGTCGCGTAGGGCGTTACCAAAGGCCATGCGCAGTTCGGTCCCGATGTTGAATTTGCAGATCGAGGTGCCTTGGGCCAAGCGCGTGCGCTGCTCGACTGGCACGCCCGAGCCTCCGTGGATCACCAGCGGAACCTCGGTCAGCGCGTCGATCCGGGCGATGCGGTCTTCGTCAAGACCGCCTTCCTTGTTCTGCTGCAGGTGGACATTCCCGACCGAGATCGCCATCGCATCCACGCCTGTTTCACGAGCAAATTGCGCGGCCTCCTCGGGGTCAGTTCCGTTCGAGCTTTCGCCGCCGGAATAGCCCACGAACCCGATCTCTCCTTCACAGGAAATCCCGGCCGCGTGGGCCATTTCAGCAATGGCGGCGGTCTCGTCGATATTCTGCTGCAGTGGCTTGCGCGACCCGTCGAACATCAGCGACGTAAATCCGCTGTCCAACGCGATCTTGCAGTCCTCATACGTGTAACCATGGTCCAAATGCGCCACCACGGGGACCGAGGTCCCCTCGGCCAGATGGCGGAACATTTTGCCAAGGATCGGCAGCGGCGTATGCTCGCGACAGCTAGGACCGGCTTGCAGGATGACCGGCGCGTTTTCGGCCTCAGCCGCGGCTACATAGGCGCGCATATCCTCCCAGCCGAGGGTAACCAGACCACCGACGGCATAGCCCTGTTCATAAGCCGGTTGCAGGACGTCTTTCAGGGTGACGAGGGTCATTTGAACTTCGCGATCATGTCTTTGATGCCCGGAATCGTCTCGACCTGATAGGCATGGGTGGGTTGGAAATACTGCACCAGCGAGCGCTGCGTCAGCCCGCCGAGGATGGTAAAGTAATACATCTCATATCCCGGCAACACGCAGCAGGGATGATAACCCTTGTCGATACAAACGGTTGAGCCGTCGACGATGTGATAGGCATCGCCCGGTTCATTGTCTTCGCGCTGCAACATCTGCAGGCCCGAGCCCCAATTGGGTTTGAAGCGGAAGTTATAGGTCTCGTCGTGGCGCGTCTCATCCGGCAGGCTGTTGGTGTCGTGTTTGTGGCTCGGGAAGCCCGACCAGCCACCCTGACCAACCGTGAACAGCTCACTCACCAAAAGGCGGCCGACCTTATCCTGTTGTTTTTGACCTAGGATATGTTTGATCTTGCGATGCGTTTTGGTGTCGTCGCTGCCGTACTGCACAAGGTCGTGTTCGCGCACATCGAACGGGTCCAGAACCTTGTCATACTTGGCCCCAGCGATGAAAACCTCGGCCGCGTCCGACACGCAGACCAGCTGCGTTTTGGCGCCAACCGGGACATAGACGCCCTCTGGCTCACCATCCCACACGTCCTCGCCCCGGTTACCCAGTTTGGCGAATTGCACGCCTTCGACGTCTACATCCACGGAGCCGGTGGCGGGGGCGATGCAGGTTTCATAGCCCGGCACCTGGTATTCGAACGCCTCGCCTCGCTTGAGTTTGACGATGTTGAAATAGTTCAGCGGAACCAGCGGGTCGTCGACATCGACAATAGCTTTGTTCTGGTTGTCATGGGGCGCGATATGCATGGGGGCCTCCTATTTGGTCGGGCCGGGGTGGTCGGCCAGAAACGCATCCAGCTCGGGTGTTGTGGGCATGGCGGGGGCGCATCCGGGTTTCGAAACCACGATGGAGGCGCAAGCCGATCCGCGCATGACGGCTTCTTCTAGCGAATAGCCTGCGGCGACTGAGGCCAGCAAACCTGCCATAAAGCTATCCCCTGCTCCGTTAGGTTTGACTGCGGTAACTGGGTAGATGCCCGTGTGAATCTCATGGCCGTCCATCATCGTAACGGCACCTTTTTCACCCATCTTGTATATGACGATGCGGCTCGGCTTTTCGGCAAGTTCTTTGGCCTTTGCGAACCCTTTTTCGATACCGCCGGCCATGAAGCCGAATTCCTCGTCATTGCCGACAATCAGGTCGCTGGCCTCTCCGGCCCGGGACAAGACGTCGGCCGCCACTTCGGGCGATGGCCAGCTATAAGGGCGATAATCGATATCGAAAATTATTGGCAACCCTGCGGCGCGGGCGTTGTCAAAAGCCCGAAACGTGGCGCTGCGTGATGGTTCCGCTGCAAAGACAGTTCCGGCGGATATCACGGCTGAGAATACCGCATAGTCAATCCGGTCCATGTCCTCTTCGGTGACTTGGAAATCGACCGCCCCATTGCGGTAGATGACGTTCTGAAAATTCTCGATCCGGCTTTCATAGATCGCCAGGGATATGCGGAACTCACCGCCGACAACGCGGATGTAAGAGGTGTCGACACCGTAGTGACGCAGGCGGTTCAGACAGAATCGACCAACTGCATCGTCCGATACCGAGGTAACCAATGATGCCTGACTGCCGAGCTTGACCAGACCCGCGCAAATATTGGCCGAGGACCCGCCCAGATCGGCATGGAACGTGTCGGCATCCTCGCTTTTGACGCCGATTGGATCGGCAAACATATCCATTCCGGCACGGCCGAAAACCGCAAACCGATTTCCTTTGATGCCCTCGATCAAAGCGCTCACGTGATGTTCCTCCGGCGTAATGTCGTTGGCAAAGTTTGGACCTTGCGTTGAATCGATTCACACGATACTGATTTTGCAACCGGTTGCAAATAGTATGTTCGGAGCCGCGACAGATGCCTGAAATCGGAATTGGAATTGTTGGTGGCGGCTATATGGGCAAGGCGCATTCTGTTGCCATGTCCGCCGTGGGCGCCGTGTTCAACACTGCTCTGCGTCCGCAGCTCGAGGTGATTTGCGCCTCGTCCCCTGAAAGTGCCGAACGATACCGTGCGGCCTATGGATTCCAGCGCGCGACCGACGATTGGCGCGCTTTGGTTGAGGATCCGAAGGTCGACGCGATCGTGATCGCCTCGCCTCAGGAAACGCATCGCCAGATCGCCGAGGCAGCCTTGGCCTTGGGCAAGCCGGTCCTCTGTGAGAAACCTCTGGGCGCGTCGCTGGAGGACAGCCAGGCGATGACGCGCGCGGCCGAGGATGCCGGCGTCGTCAACATGGTGGGTTTCAACTATATCCGCACCCCTGCCAGCCAGTATGCACGCAAACTTATTGCAGACGGTGACATCGGCGACATCACCTGGTTTCGCGGTGAACATACCGAGGATTTCTATGCTGACCCCGACGCCCCCGCCACGTGGCGCACGACCGGCATGGCCAACGGCACGATCGGAGATCTGGCCCCGCATATGGTGAACGGCGCGTTGGCACTGATCGGCCCAATTTCACAGGTTATGGCCGATGTCGAAACCGTTCATCGCACGCGCCCGGGCGGGGAGGTTACGAATGACGACCATGCCCAGATGATGTGCCGCTTTGAAAACGGTGTGATGGGCAACCTCTATTTCAGCCGCGTCGCAACAGGCCGCAAGATGGGCTATGCCTATGAGATTTCGGGCACCAAGGGCGCAATCCGGTTCGATCAGGAGGATCAGAACGCCCTCTGGCTCTATCGCCGCGAAGGGCCGGAAGGGCAGCGCGGGTTCACAAAAATCCTGACCGGCCCCGCCCATCCGGATTATGAACCCTTCTGTCAGGGTCCCGGCCACGGAACCGGCTATCAGGACCAGATAATCATCGAGGCCAAGGATTTCCTGCAGGCCATTCACACCGGCAAACCGATCTGGCCGACCTTCCGCGACGGGCATGAGGTCAACCGGGTTCTGGCGGCTGCGCTGGCTTCGTCGGACCAGCGCCAGTGGAAAGATATCAGCGATTTCTGATCGCTCTTGTTCGGTAAAATTGAAGAGAGACAAAGACCATGGCAAAGCTGAAATGGGGCATGATTGGTGGCGGTGAAGGCAGCCAGATCGGACCTGCCCATCGGTTGGGCGCGCAGGCGGACGGGATGTTCGAGTTCGCGGCCGGCGCTCTGGATCACCGGCCCGAGGTCGGCCGCGAATATGCCCAGCGGTTGGGCATTAGCGCCGACCGGGCCTATGGCAGCTGGCAGGACATGCTGGCGGGCGAAAAAGACCGCTTCGACCGGATTGATCTGGTCACGATTGCCACGCCGAACTCAACCCACTTTGAAATCGCCAAAGCGTTTCTAGAGGCCGGCTTCAACGTCCTGTGCGAAAAGCCCATGACCATGACGGTCGAAGAAGGCGAAGAGATTGTGCGCGTGGCCGAGGCCTCGGGCAAGATCTGTGCGGTGAACTACTGCTACTCGGCCTATCCGATGATCCGGCAGGCCCGCGCGATGGTGCGGGCAGGGGATATCGGCAAGGTGCGTTTGGTCGTGACCAATTTCAGCCATGGCCATCACGGGGATGCGACGGATGCCGATAACCCTCGGGTCCGCTGGCGCTATGATCCGGCGATGGCGGGTGTCTCGGGCCAATTCGCCGACTGCGGCATTCATGCGCTGCATATGGCCAGTTTTGTCTGCGATGATCAGGTGAAATCGCTGTCCGCCGATATGGCCTCGACCATTTCCAGCCGCGAGCTGGAGGATGACGCGATGATCAATTTCCGCACCGAAGGCGGCACGGTTGGTCGCCTGTGGACATCGTCCGTGGCGATCGGGCGGCAACACGGGTTCGACATTCAAGTGTTTGGCGAAACCGGCGGTTTGCGCTGGGCGTCCGAGCAGCCCAACCAATTGATCTACACCCCAGTCGGAGGGCGCACCCAGATCATCGAAAAGGGCGAAGGTGGTCTGCATGACGAAGTGCAACGACTGTCGCGCGTGGCCATCGCCCACCCCGAGGGCTTCCCGCTGGCCGTGGCCAATATCTATTGCGATCTGGCCGATGCAATCCGAGGTGAGGCCCGCGACGGTCTGCCCGGCGCTTCAGACGGTGTGCGCTCGATCGCCGCCGTTCATGCCGCCGTCGCGTCAGGCAAAGAGGACGGCGCGTGGAAAGACGCGCGTCCGCCAATGTTCCGGTAATCACTGTCGGGGGCGCAGCGTGCCTCTCTCGATTACCCGGCAAGGGAAAATACGAGCCTCAGGGTATCTCTGAGGCTCTTTCAACATCTCCTCGACCAGATCAACCGAGGCGTTGATGATCTGCTTGATCGGCTGGTGAATGGTGGTCAGGTCAACACTCTCCCAACGGGACATTTCCATATCGTTCAGGCCGATGATGCCGATGTCGCGCCCCGGCGTCAGCCCATGATCCTTGAGGGCCGACAGCGCGCCAATCGACAGGATGTCATCGCCGCAGAAATACCCCTCGGCCGGGGTTTCCCCCAACAGCCGCAGCATCTCGGCCCTGCCAGCATCGAATGAGTAGTTCTGCGCGAAGGAATAGGATACCTCGAGGTTCGCATATTGCGCGGTTTCCTCGATGAACCCGCGATACCGGTCCATGGCCGAGGTCGCATCCTTCGGCCCCCCAAGATACCCGACGCGTGTGTACTCACGCGCCACCAGTTCTCGCGCAGCCATACGCCCGCATTCCACGTTGTCGATCCCGACCACATGCACCTCGGGCGAGGTGGCCGAGCGGCCAAATGTATGCACCACCGGAACCCCGGCATCGTGGAAAGCCTTGGCAAAGCTCGGCGGCAAGGTCGATGAGGCGACAATGACCGCATCGACCGAGTATTGCCGCAACATCCGGACGGAATTGGCAGGCTCGGTCTCATCAGTCAGGTTCACGATCAAAGGACGCAGCCCTCGTTCTTGCAGAGCGCGGGTGAACTGGTCGAACACCTCCAAAAAGATCGGGTTGTGGAAGTTGTTCGAGATCAGCCCGATCAGCTTGGTCCGCCCGGTTGTCAGCGACGAGGCCAGCGCATTGGGGCTATAGCCCAGCTCTTTCGCGGCTTTTTCCACCTTACTGCGGGTTTTGGCTGAAACCGAAGCCCCTTCGGTAAAAGTGCGCGAAACGGCTGATCGCGACACACCCGCCAGCGCGGCAACATCTTTGAGGGTGACGCTCATGGCAGGTGCCTTGCAGGCAATTGGGCGGGGAGGGCGCTAGGCAATATCATGGTGTCAGTATTATGCACCAAGTCCGCGTTGCTGCAACCGGTTGCAACAATGCCACATCAACATCGTGCGAGGAGGAGCGTTTTTTAAAAGAAGCATCCTGGGTGATGAGAGACACGAAACCCAACGAACCTATGCGATCGAATTTACTGTGTAGGGTGCTGTAGTTGTGGAGCCGACTACACAATAGTTCTAATGACCAAAGATCAGGCTATGCGTCCAGCCCGCCCGCATTCTGGATAAGAGCTGCACATTTAATCTCGATGCCGAGGCTCGGTACATGGGTGTTATCGGCAGGGCCATCGGATGATCGAGCAGGTCCGTCGTCGGTATCGCAAGTTGCACGACATCGTCATCATGTTAGGCACTGTTTTTATTGGAGCTTGGACGCCAACCCAGAAGAAAGGTGTTTCGGTTTGTCCGGGGCAAGCGGATCTGAGCTGCATCCGCAAGAGCAACTCACTCGACCATGAAAGGCGGCCGTTCGCAGCAGGGAAGGCAAGACAAAAAGTCTAGCGGAGCATCCAAGTAGGACTGCGCAAACGTAGGCTTGCACAGTCGCTAGAATTGGCCCTTTGCCAAATCGATTGGCGATGTCTGACACAACCTCGAGCGATATGGGGCCTTTTAGGGGCGGCAACACGCGCCCGTGTTTTTGAACCCGTTCAATCGACCATGTACACCGTTTCGCCCGTGTCTATCGCCCGTTGCGCCGCTTGCCCCATTCTGACCGCCCAGAGGCCGTCGTTCAAACTTACGTCCGGCTTAGCTTTTTCGCCACGAAGCACGGCCAAGAAACCTTTGTGCTGATAGTAGGTCGACCCATTATGATCCCCAGCCGCCAATAAGTTCGGGTCCACTGGAACGTCCATTGATACGGGGCCTTTGGGATTGCGTGGACTCACGATTAAGCGCGGAGGCGGGGGGGCGCCCAAGTGATCCTGCCAAAAGCGCACCGGTCCTGGAACCAGAGCCTCGATTTTAGCTTTTGGTCCGACGGCTGATATTTCTTCCTGATAACGAGAGCCTTCCGCAAACATGCACAGTTCCAACATCGCGCGCGCACCCGAAGCAAAATCGACGAGAACGTAGCCGTGATCCAGAATATCTGGGGTTTGACCATCGTAGCTCTCGTCCAAATGGTTCACGGCCTGCCCACCACTTGCGGTTATGCGTACCGGGTCGGATTGCAATATCAAACGCATGAGGTCGAAGAAGTGACAGCATTTTTCGACAAAAGTGCCGCCAGTGTTGCGGTTGAAGCGGTTCCAATGGCCGACCTTGTCCAGGAACGGAAAACGATGCTCGCGGATCGACAACATTTTTATGCCACCTGTCACCTGAGCCTTCTCGATCAGAGCTGCAACAGGGGGCATGTACCGGTATTCCATCGCAACCCAAATCGGGCAGGGATAGTCGCGCTGCAACTGCTCGAGACGAGCCACGTCTTGCGGGTCGGTGAACAATGGCTTTTCCACCAAAAACGGAAGCGGACGTGTTTCAGCGATTTCGCAAATCTGGTCCACATGAAGATGGTTTGGGCTAACAATGACTACGCAGTCCAGTTCTTCAACCGCCAGAAGCTCTTGAATGGAACCCACCATGGCCGCATTTGGCGCAATTGCCTTGGCGGTATTTGCCATCTCTGAATCGGGCTCAAAGATCGCTGCTACATTGGTGCTTTCCAGCAATCCGATGTTGTGCAGGTGCTCTTGCCCCATCATGCCGCATCCAATCAGCCCGTAATTGATGGTCCGGGTCATGTGCGATTCCTTTTACTTCAAACGTTGTACGTAGTTGGCCCGATCTGGGTCGAACCAAGTTTTTGAGAATTCAACGGGTTCGGCGTTTTCCGACCAGCTGAACCGCTCGATGTAGCCTACTGATTGGCCCGCTGGTTTGGTGAAGTCAGGAGGTGTCCAGTCCGGTAGTGGTTGGACCGAGACTCTGTCTTCGGCCCTTGCGATCCAAAAGCCCAATTGGCGCTGATAGTAGCGATAGAGTGAGTCGGACAGCAGGCTCTGGTCGATCAGGCCCGCTGATTCGTCTAGCCAAATTTCCTCGACTGCAATGATTGTGTCATTCAGGTAGCGCATGCGCCGGACGCGCGAACCGGCATCAGAAGCCCCGAATTTCGGCAGATTGGTCGGCTTCTTCAGATGGTCAACTGACAGGATATCCGCACGCGGCAGGCCACCCCCTTTGGGCAGTTCCAGCCTGAACATTGCATAGACGCTATTTTGTGTGCCGGTCTCGCGGATGTAGTTGCCTGAGCCCTGGATACGCTCCAACATCCCCTTTTTTCCTAGCTCAGAGAGCGATTTTCGGAGCGTTCCAACCGAGACATTCAACTCCGCCGCCATCTCACGCTCGGGCGGTAAACGCTCACCATCAATAAGGCGCCCAGCCGCGATGTCGCGGATCAGAAGTTCCGCGATCTGAATATATACCGGCAGGGCATTTGGGTTTCGGTTGGAGGCAGGCACAGAGGACGCTTCACTCGGTCGCAGGAAAAATTGATACACTATTGATCTACATCAAAGCGATTGCTACGCAAGAGGAAAGTCAAAGATGTACGGAGCGTGAATCAAATGAGCATCGTCCCCATCACATCCCCCGATCTGGATGCGGCCGAAGTTTCGTGGTTTGCCGCTTTGTGTTCCGATGATTACCAGTTCCTTGGCGTACCCGATGGCGACCTGCGGTCGAGTTGGGAGCATTGTTCCGGCATTGTGAAAGAGGCCGAAGCGCAGGGCTTCCGCAACATCCTATGCCCGTCCTCCTATCAGGTCGGTCAGGACACGCTGAGCTTTGTCGCGGGCTGCGCCCCAATCACGGACCGGATCAACCTGTTGGCCGCTGTACGCTGTGGCGAGATGCAGCCGATCATGCTGGCCCGCACCATTGCAACGCTGGATCACATGCTGAAGGGGCGGTTGACGGTCAACATCATCTCCTCCGACTTTCCCGGTGAGAAAGCCGACAGCGCGTTCCGCTATCAGCGCTCGCGCGAAGTGGTAGAGATCCTGAAGCAAGCCTGGACACAGGACGAGATCAATCATGCAGGCGAGGTCTATAACTTCTCAGGCCTGACCACTGACCCGGCCAAGCCATACCAGATTGGCGGGCCGCTGCTCTATTTCGGTGGTTATTCCCCCTCTGCGCTGGACTTGTGCGGCGAGCATTGCGACGTCTACCTGATGTGGCCCGAAACCAAGGAGCAACTGGCCGAGCGGATGAAAGCCGTTCATGCGGTCGCCGAGAACTACAACCGAACGCTGGATTACGGTTTGCGTGTCCACATGATCGTTCGCGATACCGAGGCCGAGGCGCAGGAATATGCGGATTACATCGTCTCGAAACTGGATGACGAATATGGCCGTGCGATCCGGGAACGGGCGCTGGACTCGACTTCGCTGGGTGTTGCGCATCAGGCCAAGAACCGTGATCTGGCCGATGAATATGGTTATGTCGAACCCGGTCTCTGGACCGGCGTTGGCCGTGCGCGTTCGGGCTGTGGCGCAGCGTTGGTCGGGTCGACCGATCAGGTTATGAGCAAGATTGAAGAATACCAAAAGATGGGCATCCGCGCCTTCATCTTTTCGGGCTATCCGCACATGGATGAAGCCAAACACTTCGGCGCCCGCGTGCTGCCCAACCTGAAAACCTGTTCGCTGCCCGAAGCTTATGGGCGCGTGCCTGCAACTACCCCGGCGACCCCGCTGGGCAACGGAGTTCGTCGCTGATGCAACGTGTGCAACTATCTGACTCGCTGGAAATGAGCCGCCTTGTCTATGGCATGTGGCGCTTGGGCGACGATGCAGACACATCGGCGGCGCATGTCGAAGCCAAGATTCAGGCCTGTCTGGATCAGGGTATCACCACCTTTGATCAGGCCGATATCTATGGTGACTACGGGGCCGAGGCGGTTCTGGGCAATGCCCTGCGCGCCAATCCCGGTCTGCGCCTGCGAATGGAGATCGTTACCAAATGCGACATCGTCGCGCCCTGTGGCCGTTATGCAGACGCCAAGGTGAAATACTATGACACCTCGCGCGCGCATATCATGAAATCGGTGGAGACGTCCCTGTCCGAAATGGCGATTGACCATATCGACCTGCTGCTGATTCACCGCCCTGATCCCATGATGGACCACCATGAGACCGGAGCGGCTCTGGACGAGGCCGTCGCGAGCGGCAAGGTCGGCGCGGTCGGCGTGTCGAACTTCCGGCCTTGGGATTGGTCCCTGCTACAATCGGCGATGAAAACCCAACTGGTCACCAACCAGATCGAGGTGTCTCTGGGTGAGATCAGCCCCTTCACCAATGGTGACCTGGCATTTCACCAGCAGCATGGTCATCCAGTGATGGCGTGGTCGCCGCTGGGGGGTGGGTTGTTGATGGCTGGAAACCCGCCTGTGGGCGTTGTCGCGGATGAAATCGCAGCCGAGTTCGACGTGGATCGCGCCGCCGTCGCCGTGGCCTTCCTGCTAGCCCATCCGGCCAACATCCTGCCGGTTCTGGGCACCAATAATCTGGATCGGATCAAACGCGCTTCGGACGCGTTGAAAGTCAAACTGGATCGCGAAAGCTGGTACCGCCTTTACGAGGCGGCGCTGGGGCATGAGGTACCATGATGAATGCAATCTCAAAGGACATGACCCACACCTTCGTGCCGCACAAGGACGATACCCGGACTCTGCGCGACGCCTTCGGGCGCTTTGCGACCGGTGTCACCATCGTCACCTGCGCCAGCGCCGATGGCCCGGTCTGCATTACAGCCAACAGCTTTTCGTCGCTTTCATTGGACCCGCCCTTGATCATGTGGGCGGGCGACCGCAACTCGCGCCGCTTCCCGTATTTCCACAAAGCTCGCCACTTCAGCGTGCATGTACTGTCCTCGGAACAGGCCGAGCTGTGCTTTGGCTGCTCGAAAGACGCCTTTGCGCTGCGCGACATCGAGCATGAGCGCTGTGAGAACGGAACGCCGATCCTGCCGGACTGCTTGGCGCGGTTCGAATGTGAACAACACGCGTATCACGATGCGGGCGATCACGTTATTGTGGTGGGAAAGGTTCTTAAGGCCAGCATGGCGGATGGAGACGCGCTGACCTTTTACGCCGGGAAACTCGGCCAATTCGCGCAGCACTAAGCGCGATTTGACGACCGCGGGACATACCCGCGGCTGAACAAGGGAGGATCCGCATGAGCGGACTGGCGTCGGTGCTTGCGCCGATTGCATTCGTGAACGAAACCGTGCTGCGTCTGGGCCGCGCGGTTGGTGTCGTTGCGATTGCACTCATGGTGATCGCAATCCTAATCCAAGTTTTCTTCCGGTATGTGCTGGGCAATGCTCTGCCCTGGCCGGATGAGGCCGCGCGGTTTTGCATGCTCTGGATGACCGGGCTTATGGCCCCCACCGCGTTCCGGCGAGGCGGCTTTGTGGCCATCGATATGCTGGAGCGCTTTCTGCCGCGCGTAATCGGCCAATCGCTGAACCTGTTCCTGCTGCTGATCTCGCTCGCCGTCTTGCTGGTCGCGGTCAATATCGGCTGGTCCGAGGTCACTGGCTTTGGAGGCAAATTCGCCACCGCCGCGCTATACCTTCCTACCTCACTCGGGTTCGACGAATGGTACCGCATCCCGCGCAGTTGGATGATGGCCTCGTTGCTGGTGGGGATCATCCTTCTGATTTCGGTGAACATTGAGCTGATCCTGCGATCCTTTATCACTCTGCTCGGCGGGGGCCACCTGTTGCCTGAAATTCCTGATGCGGCAGTGGGGGCCGAATAAATGCTGATCTGGTTCCTGCCCACCTTCCTGATTTTCCTGCTGATCGGCTTGCCGGTCTTTTTCGCCCTTTTGGCCGCGCCCGGTATCCTGCTGTGGCTCAACGGTCAAACCAACGACATCACGTTGCTCTATCGGAACGTCTATAACGGGATGGACAGCTTCCCGCTGATGGCGATCCCCTTCTTCATGCTCGCCGGAGAGCTGATGAACCGCGGCGGCATCACCATCCGCTTGGTCGAGTTCAGCCAGGCCCTGATGGGCCACCTGCGCGGCGGTCTTGCGCATGTGAACGTGCTGAGTTCAATCCTCTTCGCAGGCCTCTCGGGGTCCGCTGTTGCGGACACTTCGGCGCTTGGGTCGATGCTGATCCCGGCGATGGATAAACAAGGCTACACCCGCAAATTCGCTGCCGCGATCACAGCGGCGAGTTCTGTGATCGGACCGATTATCCCACCTTCGGGCATCATGATCATTTACGCCTACGTCATGGGTGAAAGCGTCGCCGCGCTGTTCCTAGCGGGCATCGTGCCGGGCGTGATGGTGGGTGTGGGCCTTATGCTGATGATCAAACTCATGGCCGACCGCTATGACTTCCCCGTCGCCAGCCGCAAATACACATGGCCCGAGCGACGTCAGGCCAGCCTGAAAGCCTTTTTCCCGCTGATGACCCCGGTGATCATTCTGGGCGGTATTCTGGGCGGCATCTTCACACCCACCGAGGCCGCCGCCGTCGCCGTGGGCTACGCCTTCATCATCGGCTTCTTTGTCTTGCGCACGCTGACGTGGAAAGAAGTGCCCGAGGTGCTCAGCAACGCAGGCATGACTTCCGCCGTCGTCCTTCTGCTGGTCGGCGCGGCGATGGCGTTCAAGACGGTGGTCAGTCTTAGCCATGCGCCGGAACAGCTGGCCTCGCTGATCCTCAGCCTGTCGGAAAACCCGCTGATCCTGTTGTTCCTGATCAACCTTCTGCTGTTCATCGTCGGCATGTTTCTGGACGCAGGCCCAGCAATCATCATCCTTGGCCCGATCCTTGGACCCATCTTCACCAGCCTCGGCGTCGACCCGATCCACTTTGCGATCATCATGAGCGTCAACCTGACCGTCGGCCTCGCCACACCGCCAATGGGCTTGGTGCTGTTCGTGGCCGCCGCCGTGTCGCGCGAGCGGGTCGAAACCATCGCCAAGGCGATCCTGCCGTTCCTGGCCGTTGAAATCATAGTGATCTTCCTGATCACCTATATCCCCGCACTATCCATGACGATCCCGAGGATAACGGGATTTGCAAACTAACTGAGTTCCATAGGGAGGAAACGCATGCTCAGAGATTTCATCAAAACCGCAGCGGTGGCCACATCGCTCGTGGCCGCGTCCGCTATGGCCGCCACAGCCGCCGACTACACGCTGCGCGCCACTGCCAACTCGAACGAAAATGACGAAGACTATGATGGTCTGATTGTCTTCAAGAACTATGTCGAGGCCGCCTCGAACGGCGCGATCGAGGTCGAGCTGTTCATCGGAACGCAGCTGTGTTCGAACGGCGCGGAATGCCTGCAAGGCGTGGCCGATGGCACGATCGACATCTATATCTCCACCTCGGGCGGGGCCTCGGGCATCTTTCCTTACGTGCAGGTTCTGGACCTGCCTTACCTGATGGCCGATGACCGCATTGCCGAGCATGTTTTGTCCGGCGACTTCACCCGCACCATGCGCAACATGGCGCTGGAGGACTCGGGCGGCGCGATCCGCTTGATGACCATTGGCAACACCGGCGGCTGGCGCAACTTCGCGAATACACAGCGCCGCATTGCCGAGCCTGCCGATATGGAAGGTCTGAAAATCCGCACTGTGGTCGCCGACCTGCCGCAGGAACTGGTCAAAGCGCTGGGCGCGTCGCCGACGCCGATCCCATGGCCGGAACTGTTCACCAGCTTCCAGACCGGTGTGGTTGAGGGCTCCAAGAACGGGATCACTGACATCATGGGCATGAAATTCCCCGACGCGGGTCTGCAATATGTCACGCTGGACGGCCATGCCTATATGGGCGCGCTGTGGTGGATGAATAACGCCAAGTTCCAGGAGATGCCTGAGGATATGCGCCGCGTCGTTGTCGACGGTTTCTATGCGCTGCAACAGGCCACCTTTGCCTCGCCCAAGCGCAAGTCGATTCAGGCCTATGAGGATTTTGTCGCTGGTGGCGGAGACCTCTATGTCCTGACGCCAGATCAGAAGGCAGCGTTCAAAGAGGCCGCAACTCCGGTGTATGACTGGTTCCAGTCCAACGTTGCCCGTGGGGACGAAATCTTTGGCGCGCTGACCGATGCGGTTGCTGCCGCTGAGGCCGATGTAAACGCCTCACGCGATGCGGACTTGAACTAAGTACATAGGCCGGGCTTTGCGGCTCGGCCCTCACCGAAACGGGTACATCCACCCTTTGTAGTCGTTGACCAGCACATGCGCCTTTTCGATCTGCTCTGGCGACATTTTCTTGACCACTTCTTCAAGGCTGATCGCCGCATCGGGGTCGCCGCCAATGGCGCTGAGCGTGTACCACATATAGGCGCGCACCAGATCGGGCTCGGGCATGCCCAGACCCAATTCATAGTACCAGCCAACGCCCGACTGAGCCCCCGGATGCCCCTTCATCGAGGCGCGCAAATACCATTCAAAGGCCCGCTCGTAGTCCTGCTCAACCCCAAGGCCCAGCCCGTACATCACGCCGATCAACTCCTCAGCCTCGGCGTTGCCCGAGCGAGCGGCTGGAAGAAGCTCCTCGCGCGCGGCTTCAAACTGTCCGGCTTCCATCATGTCGCGCGCTTGCTCCAGTTCCGCCAGAGCCGGAGACGCAAATACGCAAAGGGCGAAAACAAGCTGACGCATGGGGTGGTTGCTCTCTTCTGGGTTGGGGCCGCTGCGGCACAGGATTTGCCGCGCCCGCTAACCGATGATGACTTTATCCCATTTGATATGGAACAGGCCGCCGTTGGTCATCAACTGTTTTACGACCCGATCCTGTCGGGCAACCAGAACATCAGCTGCGCCCATTGCCACCACCCGGATTTCGGCACCTCTGACGGGTTGTCACTGGGCATAGGAGAAGGCGGGCAGGGGTTGGGACCGGACCGCACACCCGGCACCGGGGCAGACAGAATACGCAAACGCATCCCACGCAATTCTCCGGGCCTGTGGAACCTTGGGGCCAAGGAAATTCACACCGTCTTTCACGACGGCAGGCTGAGTATTTCAGACGACTATGGCAACGGCTTCAACTCCCCAGCGCAGGAGTGGCTGCCCGAGGGCCTGAATTCCCTTCTGGCGGCACAGGCTCTGTTTCCCCTGACCTCACAATTCGAGATGGCAGGCAATGTGGCCGAGAATGAGGTCACAGGCGCGGTGCATGATCGGATAGACAAAGGCTGGCCTATTCTGGCGAAACGCGTCCGCACCGATCCACGGTATGGTCCGGCCATCGTCGCCGCCTTTGACGAGGTCGAGACGACCGAAGACATCACGATCACGCAAGTCGCCAACGCTCTGGCCGCTTTCATGGCGATCGAGTGGCGGAGCACCGACAGCCCGTTTGACCACTACCTCGAGGATGACACGAATGCCCTTTCGCTGGCCCAATTGGATGGGATGGAGCTTTTCTACGGCAAAGCCCGTTGCTCCAGCTGCCACGCCGGACCTCTCATGTCAGATCAGAAGTTCCATGCTTTAGGTTTGCCGCCCTTTGGACCGGGCCGCACCCGGCAGTGGGATCCTTTCGTCCGGGATGTAGGCCGCATGGGCGAAAGCAACCGCCTGGAGGATGCCTATAGGTTCCGCACCCCTATGTTGCGCAACGTTGCCCTGACCGCGCCCTACGGTCACAATGGAGCCTTCCCCGATCTTGAAAGCATCATTCGCCATCACTTGAACCCACAGGCAAGCCTGGACAACTGGAGGCCTGAAATGGCTGCTTTGCCCGAGGTGCCATGGTTGCAAAAAACCGATTTCATAGTGTGGGAGGACGACTATGAAATGGAGCGTCAACGCAATAAAAGCGACGTTGTTCCGATCCAACTCACGGAGGTGGAAATTCAAAACCTGATTGCTTTTCTGCATTCGTTGACAGGTATCAGCGTAGATTCATTGAAGTTCGGAGTGCCGAAAGGATTTATTCCCTAGCCATCCCTCACATCGGAAAGGCTCTGTCAGAAAAATCGTCTCCTGCAGTCCTTTTTTGTTGTCCCTTTTGAGGAGATCTTGGGCCGAAATTATCTGCAGGGAAAAAGACTCTGACGAGCGGCGCGAAACAAAACAATCCAAGCACTGAAAAGGGTATCAAACCAGCTTAGCCTCACAAGACCTGCATAGAATCTGACGCACCGTTCTTGTGGGAGACATAACTCCGGTACGCGGGGAATTATCCCACTGCGATCCTTTAATAGGGTTCCAAAAATCTGTCGCAAATTATTGACGACCTGCACTTCCTATGAAGGGAGCAAGCAGTCCAAGGCGTTACAACGCAACTACGCACCAAGACGGAACTTGGTTGGTGTCATTCCGGTTTGACCACGGAAAAAGCGAGTGAAATGGGACTTGTCTGAGTAGCCAAGGAGTAGACCGATCTCAGCAATTGTCATCTTGTCATCTCTGAGGTGCTCCTTGGCGACATCGACACGCAGCCGTTTGATTTCGCGGGGGAGTGTTGTGCCTTGTTGTTGAAGCGCTTTCAGAAACCGTTCCGGCTGTATTCCCAGTAGTCCGGCCACAACCTCTGGTCCCAGATCGGTTTCGTCCAGTTTGTCGCGTAAGACGGATCGCAAAGCGGCCACCACCGTTACTTCTTCGTTTTGTCGAGCTGAAGCTATGGGTTTGGCGGAACCCTCAGAGGCATGGAGCAAAAACAACCATTCCACAGGAAAACTGATTTGCATTCCGGGATCAGGTCCCAAGCCAACTTCGATCCCTTTGTAGTTGACCGGTAGACCCGTAATATACCGACTTTCCCATCGCACACGCGAAGAATCCCAGGATTCTCCGACGACAGTCTCCAGAAGCCGTACATAGATTGCGGCTCCAAAACCGGTCACTTGAATGGGTGGGACAGCGGGTTCCTGTTGCCTCTCGATACGATAGGTTGCTTTGTCTGCTTCGATTACAAGGCTGTGCCGCACGGAATTGGACTCCAGCGGGACAAGCCCAACAAAGCGGGTAAAGAACTCGAACAGCGAGTTTGTCGATTGTAGGGCCTGAGCGAACGGAGGCCATCCCCGCAGGTCAAAAGTCTCTCCTACATTCAGGCCAAGGTATCGGTCCCCTGACACGTCTGAGAAGGCATTTAGCAGGCCGTAAACCAGCTCTGAGTGGACATAGACAGAAGGGTCAGTCAACAGTTCGGACTTCAAGCCGACCTGATCCAAAGCGGGTTGCGGATCGATCTCGCGGTCGGTGAGGTACTGCAGAAACGGAGCCGCCAATGCGAGACGAATGAACCCTTCGCTATGCTCTTGAGAGGTGGAGTTGAACGGCAATTTCGTCACCCTTTCAGGATCAAATGCTGTGATCAGTGGCCATTTTTGCAGTCACATTCGAACATCCTAATGCGAAACTGGCAACCGAGGCAAAACTTTCCGGGCTACAGTTGGCAAAACACGAATATGAAGGGAGTACTTATGTCCGGTCTGCGAATGTCTCTTTGCTCGGCGGCAATTGTCGCTGCAGGTCTCTCTGTTTCAGCGCCAGCGCAAGCACAGGATCAGGAAGAACCCCAAACGCTGTTTACCAACGTACATGTCTTCGACGGTGTGAATGAACAGCGTATCGAAAATGCCAGCGTTCTGGTTGAGGGCAACCTGATCAAGGCTGTCTCAACCGATGCGATTGATGCCCCAAATGCCACAGTTATTGACGGAGAGGGGCGGACACTGACCCCCGGGTTTATCGAACTGCACGCGCACCTGATGCTGATGGGCCCGACCCTGCCTGCGATGGAGGCCAACACAACGTGGGAAGACTTTGCCATACACGGTGCGCGGATGGCCGAGATGTATTTGATGCAGGGCTTCACCACAGTCAGGGATGCAGGTGGCGCCAATGGCGGGCTGCGCCGCGCAATTGACGCAGGCCAAATTGAAGGACCGCGTTACTTTCCTTCCGGTGCATTTATCGGAACGCGCGGCGGTCATGCTGATTTCGCGAATTTCACTGCTCCACCGGGCTCAGAGACCAACATGAGCCGTCTGAACTTGGCGCAGGAGGTGAGCGGTGTCGACGACGTCTACAGGTTCGCGCGCAACAATTTCCGCATGGGTGCGACCCAGTTGAAGTTCATGCAGTCCGGCGGTGTCGTTTCGGCCTTTGACCCATGGCAACTACTGGCCGGATCGCCCGAGGAAATCAGGGCCGCCGTACAAGTGGCCAATGAGTATGGCAGCTATGTCATGGCGCATTCCTATCGCAAGGAAGCGATCCTAAGTGCGCTTGATGCAGGTGTGATGTCGATCGAACACGGCTTCTCGTTTGACTGTGAAATTGCCCAAGTCATGAACGAAAAAGGGGAGTATATCACCACCAACCTGACGGCATTCGATCCCGGCCTGCTTGATATTCCGGCGGTGGCCAGCGTGCCCGCAAGCCTTGCCAAAGCCAAATCTGCCTCGGCCACATTTGCAGGCTATATCGACAACATGAAAGAATGCCCGGTGAAGCGAGGGTTCCAGACCGACTGCGTTGGTTCGGTTGAGGCATGCAATATCCAGATTGCCTACGAAAAGCACCTGAACAATGAGTTTTTCGGGCCCTACACATCCATGGTCACGCTGACATCGACAGGTGGCGAGGTGGTCGCTTTGTCAGGTGACTTCATGAACCCCTATACCGCTGGAAAACTGGGTGTGATCGAAGAAGGCGCCTATGCGGATATCCTGCTGATCGACGGTAACCCGCTCGAGGATTTCTCGGTGGTTGGTACGGGTGATCAGTGGTTCGGCGCCGACCCGAGGCCTGAAAGCCCTGATACGATTCGACTGATCATGAAAGATGGCGTTATCTACAAAAACACACTGAATTGACCTGTCTAAGTAGCCGGAGAGAATTTATGCACCATTGGTTCCGCTGGGTAGTATTCGCAGGGTTTTTTTGGTGTGGGCATTCTGCGTTGGCAACGCCTGAAACCGCATTGGACTGGGCCGACCTGCCAGACCCATCTGCGCAGGTCTTTGAAGACCCCTACCGTGATCTCAGCCCTGAACAATTCGACGATGTCCTCTACGTTGTTCGATTGCGTGGCAGGCTGCAGCAGGATGGTGGCAGCGAAGAAGAACGGCAAAAGTGGCAAACGCTTTTGACCGAGACAGAGGATGCCTTGGCTGCTGATGGAATTGATATCGACTGGCTGCTCGATCAGCGCGAAGTTGTGATGGAACGTCGGAGAAAGGCGGGGACAAACGGAAATCCACAATTCGACGGTCAAAAAATCACGCTTGCGGGCTTTGCCATTCCTGCTCCGAATGATCCGGACGGTCGGGCTGTGGCGTATTTGGTGCCGGAACGCGGGATGTGCAGTCACATGCCTCCCCCTCCGCCCAACCAGATGATCCGTGTGCGGTTGAACGGGGACTGGGCGCCCAGCTATTTTCATGAACCCGTTCGACTGACGGGCATGCTGACTATCGACCCGTCTGTTCAGAATATGATGGTTGTGGATGGCCAGATGCCCATGAACGCGACGTTCCAGTTGGAAACAGAAAGTGTCGAAACGCTGGAAACCAAGGCAGACAGGCTGGAATGGAAGCGGCGTGCCGCTGATCGCATCCGTGCGGCGGGCAATCGCAAAACCGGTGGGGCAAGGGCGTCTGAATGATAAGACTTCTGGCTGCTACACTGAGTATTGCTGTCGCTGGCGCTGCCTCGGCGCAAGGACTGTCCGGACCCTCTTCGGTCGAAGCTGATCTGACCCCCGGAGATGGGCTAACCGACCCACAATACCGATCCGATTTTCCACGCAACATCGCACCGGGTTGGTTTGAGTGGAAAGACCGGCTGGCTGAGGGTGGGTTTCGGTTCAATATTGATTACCTGGCGCTGGGCCAAACCACGAATGCTGATCTGGGAACCGGCGAAGCGGCCAGCGGAATTGCACGTTTCTACGGGAGTTGGCAGGCGACTGAACGAGGTTCCCTGACATTCAAAATCGAAGACCGGCACAGCTATACCGATGTGGCCCCGCAGTTTCTTGGGCTGGATGGCGGAGCGCTTTCGATCACCGGGACAGCCTTCAACGACAGCGGTTTGCTGCTGACCAATCTGTTCTGGACCCAAAGGGCCGAAAACGGTTCGTGGACGCTGCAATTCGGGCAGATTGATGTAACGGACTTTGTGGACATCTATGGGTTGGTAAGCCCCTATAGTGGCTTCCAAAACCTGTCCTTCAACACCAACCCGACACTCAACGCGCCCAACCCGGGCCTTGGTATTGCTGGTGGGATCAAGCTGAGCGAAAACTTCTACGTAGTCGCGAGCGTTGCAGATGCAAACGCCGATCCGTCTGATCCAAACTTTGATGTGTTCAGCGACGGCAACCTCTTCAAATCACTCGAGCTTGGGTACACGTCCGGCTTTGATCGCATTTATTTCGACAATGTCCATCTGACCCTCTGGCATGCGGATGCGGCCGAAGATGGCAGCCGAGCGGAAGACTACGGCGCTGCGTTTTCTGCCGCATGGTTTGTTGACAACAAGTGGATGCCGTTCTTTCGGGCAGGGGCCTCAAAAGGGACCGCCGCTCTTTATGACCGGTCGGTATCTGCCGGTCTGGGTTACTATGGTCGCAATACCGATCTGGCCGGTCTGGGCCTGAACTGGGCCGAGGCACGAGGCATAGATGGCGATCAATTCACTCTGGAAGCCTTCTACCGGTTTTCAATCTCACCCGGGCTGCAGATCACGCCGTCCCTGCAGTACATTTCGAACCCGCTGCTGAACCCCTCTCAGGATAGCATTACACTGTTCGGCCTGCGAACCCGGATCGTTTTCTAGTGTGGGTCGAAAGCAGACGTCAAAAGCGTTGAAATATGCAATTCTGCTGATCAAAGGGAGGATCTATCCATGCGTACCCTGTTTCTGGCTGGCACGTTGTCCGTGTTTTCCACTTTCTGCGTCGCGCAAACTTACGATGTGGTCATCCTCAACGGTCGGGTAATGGATCCGGAAACCGGGTTCGATCAGATCGCCAATGTAGGAATAAGCAACGGCTGGATCACCGCGATTACCGACAAAGATATTGACGGCAGCGAAGCCATCGACGCGACAGGGCACGTTGTGGCGCCCGGGTTTATCGACCTTGAACAACACGGACTGGATCCTTGGGGTATCAAGGTTAACCTTCGCGATGGGGTTACGACTCAAATGGATTTTGAGGTCGGAGCCGCGAATATCGACGAGTGGTACGCTGCGCGCCAAGGCGTGACGCAGGCGAACTACGGCACAGTCATTGGACAAGAATTCGCACGGATGCGGGTGCATGACGGCCTTGTTCTGGAAGGTGGCGACATTGACTTCCGGAACTTCTTCGCACTTCGGGCACAATCCGTGGAAGACGGGGTCGAGGGTTGGTCGTCGGTTCCAAGCAACCGCGAGCAGATGAACGAAATCACCGCCCAACTGGATGAAGGGCTACGTCTCGGAGCCCTCGGCGTGGGATCTACCATTGGCTACGCCCGCGAAGGAATCACAACCTATGAGATGTTCGAAGCACAGCGGGCCGCTGCGCGTTATGGGCGGTTAACTTCGGTGCATCACCGGTTTCATCCAAGTGCTTCCACACCTACTGAGACACAGACCGGGGTCAACGAAATCCTGGTCAATGCGATGGTGCTGGACGCCCCGCTGCACATACACCACGACAATGACTATGGATGGTGGGAAAATCAGGAAAAGCTCCAGATGGCCCGCGACCAAGGCTATAACGTCTGGTCCAGCTACTATCCTTGGACTGCTGGATCGGGAAACTACGGCGCTTCGATCATCGCCCCCGAAAACTGGGAAGGGTCGATGGGGTACAAATACGAAGACACCATTTTTGACCCCCAGCTTGATCGCTTTGTGACTAAAGACGAATTCTTGAGCTTCGCTGAGAATGAACCGGGACGGACGGCCATTGTTTTTAGCCCACCAAGAGAGCAATGGCTCAACGATTGGATCACCATCGCAGGTTATGGCATTTCGGGTGACGGTATGGCCGGGTTGGATATCGAGGGCAACTTGATGAGTTGGGACGCCCCTTACGAAGACTATGCCGGGCACCCTCGGTCCGCAGGCAGTCACGCGCTAGTCTTGAGACTGGCTCGCGAAGCGAATGTGCCGCTGATGCTCACACTCACTCAGCTGAGTTACATACATGCGAAGCGATTGGGTGACACTGGCTTGCGTGCAATGCAGGTGCGTGGGCGTATGCAAGAAGGCATGGTCGCGGATATCACGATTTTTGATCCGGAGACTGTGACCGAAAAGGCGAACTATACCCTTGGCCAGCAAGGTCTGCCGTCAGAAGGCATTCCGTATGTGCTGGTCAACGGAACGATAGTTGTCCGGAACAGCGAAGTGCAGCGTGATGTTTATGCCGGGCAGCCGATCCGGTTTCCAGTCGAAGAAAGTGGGCGTTTTGTACCGGCTGGCCGCGAGCAGATCATGGGCATCCTCACACCGGACACCGGCACGGTCCGTCCAACACTGCTTGACGATATCACAAATAATGAAGCCAGTGCCGCACCCGCCGCGCCATCAACCAACCAGTTTGCATCGGTAAAGCCAACCGACCCGTTTGATTGGTTTACGCCTCGCAACGGTTTAGATGACGGTGCCCTTTTCTTTTGCGTCGTGCATGCTCGCTTCGAGGACCCTGCGCAAGCAAAACGCGACTATGCGAAGGCTATGATGTCAAAAATGGGAGGGTCTAGGCCTAATCAGTCGGAACAACGCAGAGCAAACTAATACGCAGAGTCTTGGAGCAGTGAAAAATGAAAGCCTACATTAGGCTGAGATCGATCATCAGCAACCAGTCAGGTTACGGAAGCTTTTCCCGCAAGGCAGCTGTTCGTAAGATTGGATCGAATGACCACTCTGAGCCTAATGTGTCAAATGCTGCGCCGAAGCCAAAAAAAACCGCTTTGCTTGACTCCAGGGACGAAACTCCTTCGCGCGCAACTCAGTCTCTCGCGGCCAGTTCGCCGCATCAGAACGCTCTAGTAACGATTTGGGTCGAGATCGAACGCCCTTCCGCAAAGTTGTCTGCCAATTACTGATAGTTCGTTTACGAATATTGCCGTCGCCCAAAGCTCCTGTGTCGTAGACATCTTTTCCGTATAACAGAAGCGGAGGCCCAGCCGACATCGTTTCATGCGCATTACAACAATAGGTGCTAGTCGCGTAAGAACTTGATACTTTGTGGGGAAAGGATGGTGGGTGATGAGAGACTCGAACTCCCGACATCTTCGGTGTAAACGAAGCGCTCTACCAACTGAGCTAATCACCCGTGACGGTGCATTTAGCCAAGCCCGAGGGCGGGTGCAAGAGGGTTTGCGCGAATTTCTCACCTTTCTTCGGGTGGCGCGTCTGCGACGGCTGTCTGTACCGCTGAAGGCATCACTGCACACCCGATTGAAGGCAAATACGGAAAGGCGCTTGCGCGGGGCCTGTTGCCTCCGATATCCCCAGAAGGGACCGAAACCCCTCAGGCCGGAGAGGACATGGCCCGACACTCCCCTTGCCGTTTTCTTGTGGCAGCGCTGGCGCTTGGCGCGTTTTTGCTGGCTCCGCTTCGGGCCGGGGCAGATGGGATTTTGGTGTTTGCGGCGGCCAGTCTGAAGACTGCTTTGGACGAGGTTTCGACCGCGTATCAGCGCGAAACCGGCAACGATGTCACGATTTCATATGCCGCATCTTCGGTTCTCGCGCGTCAGTTGCAGCAAGGCGCTCCAGCTGATCTGTTCATTTCCGCGAATGAGGATTGGATGGATGTGTTGCAGAAGGATGACGTGGTCAAGCCCGAAACTCGAGTCGCCCTCTTGGGCAATGGATTGGTACTGATCGGAGCCGCGCCGCAGACGGATATTGGCGAGGTCTCGGCGACTTATGATTTGGCCGAACAGCTTGAGGGCGGCTTTCTTGCCATGGCTTTGGTCGATGCCGTCCCCGCAGGGATCTACGGCAAGGCCGCATTGCAGAGCCTTGGCCTGTGGGACGCAGTGCAGCGTCAGGTCGCGCAAACCGACAATGTTCGAGCGGCACTGGCTTTGGTCGCAACCGGGGCGGCACCGATGGGCATCGTTTACCGGACGGACGCTCAGGCTGACGCGCGGGTTGGTGTTGTTGGGAGCTTCCCAGAGGACAGTCATCCGCCAATCATTTACCCGGTCGCCGAGACGTCCTTTGCCAAGCCAGAGGCGCAGGATTTTCTGACGTTTCTCCAGAGCGAATTCGCGTCAGATGTGTTCAAGGGGCAGGGGTTTTCTCTGCCTGGACGGTGAGCCTTATGGATTGGTTGAGTCCTGCCGAGATTGAGGCGTTGAAATTGTCCCTGCGGGTGTCGTTCTGGGCAACGCTGGCGACTTTGCCATTCGGGATATTCGTGGCTTATGCTTTGGCGCGCTGGCGCTTTCCGGCGCGACAGATGTTGAATGGTCTCGTGCATTTGCCCCTGATCTTACCGCCCGTGGTGACCGGTTACCTGCTGCTGCTGACATTTGGTGTTCAGGGTCCGGCCGGACGCATATTGGCCGAGTTCGGGATCGTTGTTGCTTTCCGATGGACGGGCGCTGCGATTGCGGCCGGGATCATGGCGTTCCCTTTGATGGTGCGGGCCATCCGTCTGTCGATCGAGGCTGTTGACCCTCGACTTGAACAGGCGGGGGCTACGCTGGGGGCTTCGCGCCCTTGGGTGTTTGCGACGGTGACATTGCCAATGATCCTGCCGGGGGTCATCGCGGGGGCCATTCTGGCCTTTGCCAAGGCGATGGGCGAGTTTGGGGCCACGATCACCTTTGTCTCGAACATTCCGGGCCAGACTCAAACCCTGCCATCAGCCGTCTACGCCTTCCTGCAGGTGCCGGGGGGTGAGGCGGCGGCGACCCGGTTGGTCGTCATCTCGATCATCATCGCGATGGGGGCATTGCTACTGTCGGAATATGTCGGGCGCCGCGCGGCGGCGCGGGTGGCCGGGTCATGAGCCTGTTTGTTCATCTGCGCCATAGCCTTGCGGGGCTCGATCTGGACCTCAACTTTGAGGCTCCGCCGGGCGTGACGGTTCTGTTCGGGCGTTCGGGGTCGGGCAAGACAACGGTGGTGAATGCCGTGGCTGGTCTATTGCGACCCGAGGCCGGGCGCGTCGCCGTGGATGATTGGGTCCTTTTCGACACGGACACCAAGCTTTGGCTGCCGCCGCACAAACGCAGGCTCGGCTATATCTTTCAGGAAGGACGTCTGTTCCCTCACCTGACCGTGCGCCAGAACCTGTCTTTCGGGCGCTGGTTTGCTCCGCGGTCTGCAACGCGTGAGGACCCGGACAAAGTGATCGAGATGCTGGGCATTGGTCACTTGCTTGACCGTCGTCCGGCTGGTTTGTCCGGGGGGGAGAAGCAGCGGGTCGCGATCGGACGCGCCTTGCTAGCCAGCCCACGCCTAATTCTGGCCGACGAACCTCTGGCTGCGTTGGACGAAGGCCGCAAGGCCGAAATCCTGCCTTACTTTGAGCGTCTTCGGGATGAGGTCTCAGTTCCAATTCTCTATGTCACGCATTCCGCGGCCGAGGTCGCACGTTTGGCGACCTCGGTTGTTGCACTGCAGGATGGCAAGGTGGCGCGCCATGGTCCGGCCTCTGAGGTGCTGGCCGATCCGTCCGTAACCCCTGCGGGTGTGCGCGCGGTTGGCGCGGTGCTGCAGGTGCGTGTGCGGGCGCATCACGAGGACGGGTTGACCGAGTTGGATGCGGGGGGAGAGTCTCTGTTTCTGCCGCGTATCCCGCATCAAATCGGCGCAGAGCTTCGCATTCGTATCCCCGCGCAAGAGGTGATCTTGTCCAACCAGCCTCCGGCAGGGCTGTCGGCGCTGAACGTTCTAGCGGGCACGGTCGATACGATCCGCGCCGGGGACGGGCCGGGTGCGATCATCTCGATGGATACGTCGGCAGGTATCGTTCTGGCGCGGATCACCCGCCGTTCCGTCGCGGGGCTTGGTTTGCAACCGGGCGTGCGATGCTACGCGGTGATCAAGACGGTTGCATTGGCGCCGCAGGATGTGGGTGGGCGGATCGGCCCGACAGGTTAGAGTCAGGCCAAGGCACGGGCCTCATGCTCGCGCAGGATCATTCGAGCAGCGCGTCCGAAGCCGGTGGATTTTTCTGGGGTGCGGTCGGGAAAGATCGAGGCCAGCTCCTGCAGCCCTTCTGAGGACAGGGAATGCAGCGCTTCGTCACCCAGAAATAGGCTCTCTGCCAATGCGCCTTCGGCGGTCAGAATCTCATGCTGATCCAGCAGGATATGCAGGTATTCGACCGGCTGGTCTGAGGTGTCGACGAAGATACCCGGCCATGAACACAGGTGTTTTGCGGCGACCAGAACCTCGGCGGCGCCAAACAGCAGCTCGACTTTCGGTCCTTGAATCAGGACACGATGTTGCTGCGACACCAGAAGATCGCGCGAGGGTATGTCGGGCCCAAGGCTGCCGCGCAGGATACGCACGGGCCGCAGATCAGGGTCACGACGCAATCGCTCGGGTGGGATCGGGCTGGCCTCGATCCACCGAATAGGCTGCAGCCCGTGATCTTTGGTCTGGACCAGATCGCCGACTGTCAGGGCCTCGACGAGCTCTGGTCCGGTTCCGGTTTCGATCAGCGTCCCAGCGGTGAAGCAGACGCCCTGAATGGAAATGGTGATGGTCGCCTGACCAACGAAAATCCCATCGGACCCCTGAATGACGAACGTGTCGGTCGCAATCTGGTTAAAGTCGAGGCTGTCAAAGAAGGTGGGATCGACCGTATAGGTCCATTCGCCGGTATCCGCGTCTATCGTGGCCGTCCCATTGGCCGGTGGGGTCGCGATTGCCCAATTGTCGACATCAAACGTTCCCGGGGTAGTGCCAAGAATGACCTGACCGCTGGCGACGTTCGGCGGTGAGCCCGTGACATCCCCTGTCAAATCACCCGTGACCGGAACCGAGACCATGCTAGCCCTCGCCTTGTTCCAGCAGGCGTTTGAAATCCTTCTTACGATAGAGCTTCATATGGACCTCGCCCGCGGCATCACGGCTCCATTCTACGATCCGGTTCTGGCCCATGTCACCAACCAGACGATTCGTTCGGACGCGGGGGTGTGGTATTTCTGCCTTAAGAATGTCGACAATTTCATTGGTCTGCCCGAACGGCGCGACCAGATCAACGATCCAGAACGAGGACCCGCTGGTGAAATCCGCATCCTTCAAGGGTTTTTCCTGAATGGCATATCTGTTTTCAACCTCACGGCTGAGGCCGGCAAAGGTTACGAACCCTCGGGGAAAGCCGTTCTGGCGGAAGATGTGATACTGCCCCAGCCGCAACGGCGTTTCAAAGGCATAGAGAACCTGCGCCAAACTGCGTTTCTGATGCGTTGGGGTCAGGCCTGCCAAGTAGAACATTGCCCCGAAATCGGCGTATTTCTCAGGCGAGAGGTCAAACCAGTCTTTTGGAAATGTTTGGCTCACAGGGACACCAGACTTGCAATAAATATCATGATGATATGCGCCGCCATGTAAGTTGCATATAAGTATTTTGATGTGTTTGCGGTCTATTGCCGAGCCCCCTCTCGACCCAACCTCCAATTGTGTTACTCTCATGGAACAGAGTATATTTCAGGATGTTCAGATGATGCGTGTTGCCAAGCTCATTGCGGTCTCAGCCTTTGTTTTCGCACCCCAACTTGCACAGGCTGTCGGCTTCGGTGTTCGTGTGGGGCCACAAAACCGGACCCAGATAACGCCGTTGGAGGGTGGCATCTATGAGGTCAAGGCTATCGGATCATCGGCGCCAGTGAACTACTGGTGCGGGATCGGCGATTTCGCGATACGTACGTTGGGTGTACCCGGGCCGACGCGCATTTATATCTACCGTGCCTATGAGCCGGGCGTACGCACGGTGCAATTCTCACTGACACCACCTCCGGGCGCGGATACCGATCCGGGCTATTCCATCACGGTCAGAAAGGTCGGAGAGAATATGTCGGCGACCTCTGCGCAAGCCTATTGCTTTGACAACTTCATGGATTTTGGGTTCTGAGCCTCAGACCCATTTCGCCATGGGCGGCAAGCTCATCAGCACCGCGTCCGGATCGTGGCCAGTCTCAAGCCCGAACTTGGTACCCCGATCATAGACCAGATTGTATTCGGCATAGAGGCCCCGATGCACCAGTTGGGTGTCTTTGTCCGCGTCTGAAAAGCTCTGGACCCGGCGTTTTTCGACCAAAGGCAGGAACGCGGGCAGGAAGGCTTTGCCGATATCCTGCGTCAGGGCGAAATCCGCCTGCCAGTCATCGGTGCAGTAGTCATCCATGAAGATACCACCAACGCCGCGCGCGCGCTTGCGGTGAGGGATGTAGAAATACTCATCCGCCCAGTCCTTAAGGCGCGGATAGTGGCTTGGTCCGTGCGGGTCCAGATGCGCCTTCTGGGTCGCGTGGAAATGGGCGGTATCGTCGTCATATTCGATACAGGGGTTCAGGTCTGACCCGCCGCCAAACCACCAGGCATGCGGTGTCCAGAACATGCGCGTGTTCATGTGAACGGCGGGGGCATGCGGGTTTTGCATATGGGCGACCAGAGAAATGCCGGAGGCCCAGAACCGTGGATCCTCGGTCATGCCAGGGATGCCCTTTCGTGCCGCCATGGCCTGTTGTGCGCGTTCGCCCAACGTGCCGTAGACGGTCGAGACATTGACGCCGACCTTTTCGAACACGCACCCGCCCCGCATCACAGACATCAGCCCGCCGCCCGCGTCCGAGCCGTCCTCGGACTGGCGTTTGGTTTCTTTTACTTCGAAACGACCGGGAGTTGCGTCAGCAAACGGGCCAGTGTCGTGGCTGTCCTCCAGCGTTTCAAAAGCGGCAACGATATCGTCGCGCAATTGGCGGAACCAGGCTGAGGCGGTGGTCTTTTCGGTATCAAACATGGTCAATGCGCCGGAGCTGCGACGGGATCCAGCAAGGTGCGGCCGCCGTCAATTGTCAGGATCTGGCCAGTGATGAAACCTGCCGCGTCCGAGGCCAGAAACTGCGCTGTTTCTGTCAGTTCGGTCGGGGCGGCGATCCGGGCCAGAGGGGTGTGTTTCTCGATGTCGTCGCGGAAATCGCGATTTTCTTTCAGCGTTGATTGCAGCGATGCGCTCATCACTGACCCCAGCGCGATCGAGTTCACGCGGATACGGTTGGGGGCCAGTGCAACCGCCAGCGAGCGGGTCATTTGATCCAATGCTGCAGTCGAGACTGAATATGCCATCAGATCCGGATGGGTGCGCCGTGCTGCGATTGAGGACAGGTTGATGATGGACCCCGCCGGGTTTTCCTCATCCTCGCCGGATTGTTTGATCATCCGCTTGGCCACCAATTGGCTGAGGCGCAAGGCGGGCATCAGGTTCTGGTTCAGCAAGGTCCGGACCGAGTCGTCATCGGGGTCTAGCGGGTCAGACGGGATCACCTGACGCGCGCCGTTGATCAGAATGTCGACCTGATCGAACGCATCCAGCGTGGCCGAAAGCAGGTTGGCAATGGTCAGTTTTTCGCGCAGATCACCTGCGAAATATCGGATGTTGCCGTCATCTGCCTGCTCACCCAATTCCTCGGCGAGCCGTTTTTCATCCATATCCGCAAAGACTACATTGGCCCCGGCATCTGCAAAATGCCGGCCGATGGCCAACCCAATCCCGTTGGCCCCGCCGGTTACGATCGCTGTCTTGCCAGCTATGGAAAAGGACATCCGAATCCTCCTGATTTGGGGCAGGTTAGCCGGGCTTAGGCCCGGGGGCGAGAGGCTTGAAACACCTTGAACCGATTGTCGCCTGCCACTTCCTGAACTTGGGCGAAGGATTCGGCCAGTGTTGCCTCATAGGGCAGGTGGCGGTTGGCAACCATCCACAGGGTGCCGTTGCGGGTCAGGTTCTTCGCGGCGGACTTGATGAAGCCCTGCCCCAACGCCGGATCGGCACTGCGTGAGGTGTGAAAGGGCGGGTTCATGATGACGGTGTCGATAGGCTCGGGCGCGGTCCAGGTCACCGCATCCGCCCAGTGAAACTGAGCACGCATATCGGGGACGTTTGTTTGCGCGCATGTCAGCGCGGCGTGATCCGCCTCAACCAGATGAAGGGCTTTGAGGCGGTCGTTTTTTAAAAGACCCGCAGATAGATACCCCCAACCTGCGCCCAGATCAGCCACGCGCGGGCCGATCTTGTCCGGCAAGGACTGCGCCAGTAGGGCCGAGGCTGGGTCGATCCCATCGGCAGAAAATACACCCGGAGCGGTCACGTAGCCATCGACGCTTTGCTTCTCGGGTGCTGCCCAATCCGCGAAGGCGTCGGCGTCGGCCTGAAACCAGAAGATCTTGCCATGGGCCTTGGAAATAGGGCCTTCGACGGCAACGCGCTTGCGGATGTCTTTCAGAATACTGTCGACACCGTTGGTTTTGGCCCCATCAACCACGATTGTCCCGCTGGTACGACTGCACGCCTGCTGGACAAGCGACCGAGCCAGCGCCTTGGCGCGCGGCAAGAACACCAGAGCATCGCTGCATGCCGCGTCAAGCTTCGGTTTGGTGGCAAAGCCCTGACCAGCGAAATGATCATGGAAAGGTTTGAACAGCTGAATCACCTGAGCCTCGCGCGGCAGGGCTGACAGATCTTCTTCAGGGGTCGGGCCGATCACCACCAGCGGTTGCGACAGGGTCAAACCGCTGTTCAGGGCAAGATCAAGACGAGGGGACATGGTAAATTCCGGGCGACCCGGCCTGCGTTATTCTTCGCGTTCCATCGTGCATTGCAGCGGATGCTGATGCCGACGCGCGAAATCCATCACCTGACCCACCTTGGTCTCGGCAATCTCATGGCTGAACACACCCACCACTGCGACGCCCTTTTTATGCACGGTCAGCATGATCTCGAACGCCTGCGCGTGGGTCATGCCAAAAAAGCGCTCCAACACGTGAACCACAAACTCCATCGGGGTGTAGTCATCGTTCAGTAAAAGCACTTTATACAGTGGAGGGCGCTTGGTTTTGGGTCGCGTCTGCAGCAGGACGGACGAGTCGCCGTCGTCATCCGATTTGTCAGACATCATCCAGGGGTTTTCCAGCATCGCGCGCAACTGTCCGATTCAGGCATTGGGTTTATCTGAGGGCTTATATAACGTTGACGCCGTCAGAATAAAGAGGCAGCGGACCCTTTCGGAATGGACAATAAACTGACCACGATCGCCTTCGATGCGGATGACACGCTGTGGCATAACGAGCGGTTTTTCCAACTGACACAGGCCCATTTCGCGCAATTGCTGGCAGAACACGCCGAACGCGACCACCTGATGGAGCGTCTGTTGGCCGCCGAAAAGCGCAACATCCAGCACTATGGCTATGGAATCAAAGGCTTTGTCCTGTCGATGATCGAAACGGCGATTGAGGTGACCGAAGACCGGGTTCCAGCCTCGGTCATCCGCCAGTTGATCGACGCGGGGCAAGAGATGCTGGCCCATCCCATCGAACTTCTGCCCCATGCGCGTGAGGCGGTCGAGGGCGTGGCCGAGACCCACCGCGTCATTCTGATCACCAAGGGTGACCTGATTGATCAAGAGCGTAAGCTGGCCCAATCGGGGTTGGGGGATTTGTTCGACGGGGTCGAGATCGTTTCGGAAAAGACGGCCGAGACCTATAGGACGATCTTCGAGCAGCATGGCGAGGGGCCTTTGAGCGCGATGATGGTGGGCAACTCAATGCGGTCGGATGTGGTGGCGCCGATTGCCGCCGGGTGCTGGGGCGTTCATGTCCCGCACGGGCTGGTGTGGGAGGTCGAGCATGCCGAAACACCCTCTGACCATCCCCGATTCCGAGAGTTGTCTGATCTAGGCGGACTTTCGGATCTGGTGCGCGCCCTAGGCTGATGTTGCCGTTCGGCCGCAGTTCTGGAAAAAACCGCGCAACCTTTGCCTTGTTCCCGTCATCATCGCTCATCTGGTGGGTCGGTATAGGGGCTGCGCCTATATATAGAAGGTGTTCGTGCCCCTCAAGATGCCGGGAAACCCCAGCTTTTGGTTTATTTTGCCGGGGTCCTGTGTTAGCCTTGGTGATAATCAATAAATTTCATCCGACCGGGAAAACCCGGCGGAACGAGGCAGACAGAGGCAAAGATCGTGCAGAGTCGGTGGACAGTCCCGGCCCGGATGGGCGTATTCCTCACAGCGTTTATGTTGGTGCTTTCTTTCGCGCCGCTCAAAGCTTTGGCCGCGCCTTACGCGGCGATGGTGATCGACGCGCGAACGGGGGAGGTCTTGCACTCGCGCAACGCTGATACCCGCCTGCACCCGGCCTCACTGACCAAGATGATGACCCTCTATATCGCGTTCGAGGCAGTTCGGAACGGAGAGATCACGCTGGATACTCAGGTTCGCATCACGCGGGCGGCAGCGGCCGAGCCTCCGTCGAAGCTGGGCTTGCGGTCGGGCCAGACGATTGCGTTCCGCTACCTGATCCGCGCGGCAGCGGTGAAATCCGCCAATGATGCCGCAACGGCTATCGGGATTGCGATCAGCGGGTCCGAGGCCGCCTTTGCCCGCCGCATGACGCGCACCGCCAAAGCAATGGGGATGAGCCGCACAACCTTCAAGAACGCCCATGGCCTAACGGAATCAGGGCATATGTCTACCGCGCGTGACATGACCACGCTGGGGCGGCATCTGCTGTATGATTACCCGCAGTATTACAACCTGTTCTCGCGCCAGTCGACCAATGCTGGGATCAAGACGGTTCCCAACACGAACCGCCGCCTGTTGGCCGCCTATAAAGGCGCGGATGGGATCAAGACAGGCTATACCCGCGCGGCGGGCTTCAACCTTGTGGCCTCGGCTAAGCGCAAGGATGAGCGTATCATCGCAACGGTCTTTGGTGGCAAATCGGGTGCCTCGCGGAACGCCAAGGTGGCTGAGCTGTTGGATCTCGGGTTCCGCCGCGCCCCGTCGCGCGCCCCGATCCGCCGCCCTGCGCGCCCCGCTTACGCGGGCAATGCTGGTTTGGGTGGCACGCAAGTTGCTCGTTTGACCGGCGCACCCAAGACCAGCCTGCGCCCGGCGATGCGTCCGACAGCGACGACACAGGTTGCAAGCGCGGTTGTTGACACTGCCGATGAAAACCGGGACCGCATCAAGGACGGGATTGCCGCAGCTATTGCACAGGCGGATATTGCGCCGACTGCACCTCCGGTCGAAAGCTCGGACACACGTCCGGCCCTGCGGCCCGACAATCTGGTTCTGGCTTCGACTCAACCGGCCGAGCAACCGGAGCCGGAACAAGAGGTCGTCACACGGCTGTCCACCTCGGGCGGGCATCTGTGGGGCGTGAATGTTGGCCGCTACACCACGCGCTATGAAGCCGAGAAGGTGCTGCTGAAAACCGCTCTGTCCGAGATGACAGCGCTGGACGGCACGCTGCGCAAGGTCAATCAAAGCTCCAAAGGGTTCGAGGCCACATTCCAGGGCATGACCCGCGAACAGGCCGATCTGGCATGCCGCCGGCTTCAGGCGCGCAATGTCACCTGTTTCATGATCGGGCCGTCATAAGACCCGACATATACTCTCCTGATGGGTCTGGGCTGCGAAATTTCGCAGCCCTTTTTTATGAAACCAGTTCAGTCGAACACATGGCCGTGCTCATACTGCTCATCCTGCCCGGCGGCGGCAGTCAGCGCGGCGACGTTGTCCTTGGTGAAGAACCCGTCATAATGGTGGCACCGTTCGATATACTCAGTGATCAGAAGCGTATTCTTTGAGTGTTTCGAGAAGATCTGTTTCAGGTTGGGATCGTCTTTGCATTCCCCCACAACATGAGCCAGGAACGGCACGCCCTTGTCCTTGAGCGTATTTACGACGAAATCCACGTTCTTTTCGCCCGCGCCATGGTCACCGTCCTGAATCTCAACCGCCATGTGATGCAGGCGCCGGCCGAAGTTGCGCACGAAATCCTCGGTCGGCATTGGCAGCTTGGCAAATGAGTTTACGAAGGACGGCGTGTTGTTTGCCGTAAACACCTTGGCCGGGGATTTCTTGTCGTCATCCACATTGGCGTTGCGATTCACATTGGTAGACGAATTCATGTCGAAGATGTTGTAAGCTCCCCAGAAGTAATAAGGCACCATCGTCAGAAATTCGAGGATCGCATCTTCACGCTCGCCCGCCAGCACCCGGGTGGCAAGGTGGTCGATCCCCAGCATCAGCGGCGCAATTTTCGAGTCCGTGCCGAAGGTTGCAGCCTCTTCCAATCGAGCTTTCTCGGTATCGCTCAGCAAAACGCGGTCGCCGAGGCCCAAACTGTCGGGGTCGTTGAAATCCAGGGTGGAATAGCCAACGCGGTTGCAGGTGAAATCCGACGGCGTGGTAAAGCGAAAGCCATCCAGCGTGTAGAACGGGTTTTCCGTGTCACCTGCATATTCAAACCGGATGTTCTGCTCTTCGAGAGTTCTGCTGAGCTCTTTCAGATCGCAGGCGGCAAAGACCTCCCCCACGTACCGAGTTTGCGGGGTCGGGCGGGCCAGCGGGTACATCCGGTTGATGCGCGGGATGAAGTCCTCGAAACTGTCGCTCAGCGGGGCCATCAGGATCAGCGCCGGATAGTCGGGATGCGAATGCAGGACCGCGAACTTGTGTGTCTGTCCCAGATAGCTGGCCGAGTGGCGGTAGGGGGTCATCACATAAAGCTCGAACATCGTATCGAACAGCGCCGTGGATTCGACCTGGATGACAATCGCACGCATCGGGCCGACCTGATCCGCGACGCCCGAGCTGGTCCTGCGTTCGTAGATCATCGGAAGGTATTCGTGAAAGAAGTCCGAGTTCTTCTTGTCACCGCGGGGTGTGTAAGACATCAGATCGAAAGACATGTGCGCCTCCTTGCCGGGCATCTGGCGGCGAGCGCGGGGCCAGCCAATAGCGTTGCTAGAAATACGGTATTCAGAACATGCACTTGCGGGCATGCTATGCGCTCAACCGAATTCAGGCAACAGCGATAGGATAGGGACCCCGGATTACGGGCTGATGTCTATCGGGTGAACTTTGTCACCTCGACCCCGCCTTCGATCAGGTTTTCTCGGACCGACCGGGCGATCTGTACGGCAGTCGGGCCGTCCCCATGCAGGCAGATCGTGTCGATGGACGTCTCCAGCCGTTTGCCGGACTCGGTGATGATTGCCCCTTCGCGCACCATGTTCAGGATGCGCGGGCCGGCAATCTCAGGGTCGTGGATCACTGCGCCGGGCAGGCTGCGATCCACCAAAGTGCCATCGTCATTGTAGGCCCGGTCGGCGAAGATCTCGCCCACCCATTTGCAACCAAGCTCTCGCACGGCCTCTTCCTGTTTCGTGGCCGCCAGCACCATGATGATGATGTCCGGATCGACATCCAGCGCCCCCTGATAGCAGGCGCGCGCCATGTCGAGGTCGACCGAACACATATTGGCCAAAGCCCCGTGCAGTTTCAGATGCCGCACTCTGGTGCCAGTTGCTGAGGCCATACCCAGTGCTGCGCCCAGCTGATAGCGCACCAGATTGCGCAGGCTGTCATGGGGCACTTTCATATTGCGCCGCCCAAATCCCTGAAGGTCGGGAAAGCCGGGATGCGCCCCGATGCCCACATCATTCTCAGCGGCCAATGTCATGGTCTTGGCCATCACATCCCAGTCGCCCGCATGAAACCCGCAGGCGATATTGGCGGATGTAATGATCTTCAGCAGGCTTTCGTCATCGCCCATCTTCCAGGGGCCAAAGCTCTCGCCCATATCGGCGTTCAGATCCACGCGCGGCATCAGATAGTCTCCTTAGTCGGTGGCAGAGATCACTCCGCCGATCAATTGGTAGGACAACAGGTCCGGGATGTCATGAGGGTCGCGGACCAGAGGCTCAACGCGGCTAGGAAGGCGTGCAAGATCTGCGCGAAACGCGGCATCAATCTCTACAGCCTGTTCCAGAGTCACGAATTCAAACCGAACCGTCCTGCGGGCCGGGGTCTGAGCAGCCTTGGACATGTCGCAGGGCAAGACGGTTGCAATTCGGGGGTAGCCTCCGGTCGTCTGGCATTCGGGCAGTAGAATGAAGGGGTTGCCGGTGCCAGTCATCTGAATGTCGCCGGGCGTGATCACCTCGGACAGGATATTGAGCTGATCTTTGGCCGCAAAGCCTGGTCCGTCACTTTCCAGCTGCATCCCCATACGGTTGGCCCGCGTGCCACGCGTGAACTCTGTCTGCGCAAAGCGATCCAGCGTTTCATCATCGAACAACGCGGTTTGAAAGCTGGCGACGACGCGAAGGGTGCCGCCGTTGAACCGGTCCGGGGGGGACAGCTTCATCCTGCCGTCGCCCGCATTCTTCCCTGCAGGTAACACATCGCCCACCGCAACGGCGCGTCCGATCTTGGCTGTCAGATGTGTCGCGCGCGAGCCGAGGAACAGCTCGGCCTCAAGGCCGCCCTCCAAATGCAGATAGCCGTAGTTGCCCTGAACGGTCGCACCGATCGTCAGCATTGCCCCTTGCTCAAGAACATGGGATGCGTTCCACACGATCGGGGAACCGTCGACGCTTGCCTGCATCGTCGCACCAGTCAGAGCGATCCTTGTGCGTCGCGTCGCTTCGAACGTGCCGCCCATGCCGGCCATTTCCAGCGCGGCCAGATCGGCGCTTTGTCCTAGCAAGGCTGCGCCCTCATGCAGTGCCAGAATATCGGCTGCTCCGGAACGAGAGAGACCTTGATCCAAATAGCCGATGCGCCCCTGATCCTGAACCGTACAAGCTGGTCCAATTCGGTGAACCATCAGAGTCATCAGGCGATCTCCTGACAGGTTGCGCCACCAAGGCCGTCGTCTTTATTGGTACGCATTGCCTCAAACTCATCACGAGAGACAGAGGTGAACTGAAGCTCATCACCGGGCCGCAGGGTAAATGCTTGATCTTTGTCAGGCTGAAAGCACCGGAACGCCGTTTGCCCAACATGCCGCCACCCGGTCGGTGTTGGGCCAGAGAACAACACAAATTGCGAGATCGCCAGAACGAGAGCGCCCTCGGGCACCATGGGCGTTAGCTCCTGCAAGCGCGGTATGTTGAATTCGGGTCCCAGCGGCCCGAGATAGGGTTGCCCCGGCGCAAAACCGATGGTCAGCACCCGCACTTGTGTCTGACTTAGCCGCTGGACAGCCTCAGCCGGGTTCAACCCGGCTACACGCGCGGCATCCTCCAGCTGTGGGGCAAGGTCCGTGCCATAAACAGTCGGCACCCGCCATAGCCTTCGTCCGCTTGGCAGAGGGGCACTATACCAGTCCTGCTGGTTCAGGATTTGCTGCAGTTGGCTTGTGATCTCGAGATGTGAAACAACCCGAGGGTCAAAGCGCACATATGCAGACCCCAGAGAGGCTGATGTCTCTATAAGCCCGTGCAGCGTAAGGCTGTCCACCTGCGCCCGAAACGCCAAGGCCGCGCGGTTTGCGGCCTCATCCATCTTGTCTGCAAATGTCACCAAAGCCCCGTCAAGCCCGACGGTGCGTACTAGTGGATAGGAAAGACCTTCAGTCATGGGTGGGCCAGATTGGATCGTGTCTTGTCATTCGGGAACCAGACCGCATCCCAATGAAATGCGCAAGTAGAGGAAAGAGTGATCTACACCGACGCGCAAAACGGAGTTTTTGAAGCCTGTCACCGGATTCGACTCGCGGGCGCGAGTCGGGCTTTATTGTATCCGCGGTTTAGCTTGGCCCAAGATGTTGTGGTTTGCCATTGTGAGGTTCTGGTTGGGCTAAGGTGTTCCATGTAGGACGTGCCTGTATCTTGCTGTCTTGGCGCTTGAAGACATTATTTAACTCATTGATTTTAAAATTATAAATAAGAAATCGCAAAAAAATACGCCGATATGTAATTTTCCGCTTGCGGCTTTGTGGGGTAAACCTTAGAACCCCCTTCACCGGCGCTGCTGAGGCGCTGGGGCGCTGCTGAGGCGGCGGGGACGCTCAGGATAGACTGGGGGCATCTGAGGTTGAGTTTTAG